>NZ_JBHSJJ010000012.1:0-167915 GCF_042652345.1 Negadavirga shengliensis | reverse complement strand
TTTTCGGCCGAGGGCGTGGAGAAAATGAGGCTGGTGGCCACCCCGGTAAGCTCCCTGCCCCCATGGCACGGAGGCGCGGGTGCCAAAGCTTGGCTCATGGTGGATGAACTGGTGCTGAATTGATTTTCCCGGATTCGAAGAAGGTAGCTTGAAATAAGCCAAAACGAGTTCCTTTAACCTTCTTTACCTTCCTTGGATTGTACCGGCTCTGGTTTTTGATGCGGAAATATCCAAAGTAAAATAAATGCCGCCATGGCAGACGCTGAACCGAATAAGAAGACGATTTGAAAATTTTGTTCATGGACGGAGAATAACCAGCCGGAGACGAGGGCACCTATACCAATGCCCGCTTCCAACGCAATGTACATGGTGGCCAAGGCCCTTCCTCTGAATTTCTCCAATGAGAGATCAATGGTCCAAGCAGTTACCGTAGGATTGTTCATGCCTACTGCACACCCATACAGTGCGGCAGCCAGTAAAAAAGCAATACGGCTTTCGGCCTGGGCTACTAAGATCATGGCCAGTACCATCGTCAGCATGGCGACTTTGAGTACAGGAATCCTGCCGTATCTGTCGGATGCCCTGCCGGCAATTACCCGGATCAACAAAGATGATAAGGTGAAAACAGCAAAGAAAAGTCCCTTGTTGGCTATTCCCAAAAAAACTGAAAAATCCGGGATGATGGTCAGCACAATTCCGAATGAAAACACAGAAAAAAAAAGTACCAAAGAAGGTCCCATGACTCTTTTTTCTATGATCTCGTTTTTTTTCAGTTTAAAATGTCCAAGGTTTAATTTTTCCCTGCGGGGAAGGGTTTCTTTTAGTCGATATAAGATGACAATGGAAAGCAAAGACACAGCACTTGAACAATAGAAGAGGGGAATAATTCCCCATATGCCTGCCAAGTATCCACCCAAGGCCGGACCAGCCGCCATTCCGAGAGAACCAAACAAGGATTGAATGCCCATGGCTTCCCCTCTTTTTGAAAAAGGAATGATGTCGGCAACATACGCTGAAGTACCGGTGGGCGTAAAGCCGGTCGAAAATCCATGGAGAAAACGCAAAAGCAGGAAACCGCCTACAGTGGTCATCAAAGGGTAAAGAAGACTGATGAAAAAACATACGGCGACCCCGAAGACCATTACGGGAATCCGGCCAATTTTATCTGCCAGTTTTCCACTGAATGGTCTGGATAAGCCTGCTGAAAGCGTAAACAAAGCGATGATGTAGCCAATATACGCTTCTCCTCCCAAACTGCTGAGATAAGAAGGAAGTTCCGGAATGATCATATTGAAACTGGCAAAAAAAAGAAAGGAGCTGATGCATAGCAATAAAAAATCCAGCGTATAAAAAGACTTTCTTTTCACCATTACAAAAAAAGGCCGGAATTTTCCGGCCTGCTATTTATTTGTCTTTTACTTCTTCTTCGCTTTGGGCTAACAAAAAGGCCTTGATAAAATCATTCAGGTCCCCGTCTAAAACAGACTGAACATCGGAAGTTTCGTAACCGGTCCGTGCATCCTTTACCAGTTTATAGGGGTGAAGGACATAGTTACGGATCTGGGATCCGAAGTCTATTTTCATTTTGCCCGATTCAATTTTTGCTCTCTCCGCATTACGTTTTTCCATTTCCAACTGGTACAGCCTTGATTTAAGCATTTGCATGGCCTTTTCTCTATTGGCGAGCTGTGAGCGCTCCACCTGGCACACTACCACGATTCCCGTAGGTTTGTGGGTTAGCTGTACTTTGGTTTCCACCTTGTTGACATTTTGTCCGCCTGCGCCGCCTGACCTTGAGGTATGAAATTCAATGTCCGATGGGTTGATTTCGATATTGATGGTATCATCCACCACAGGATACACGTATACTGAAGCGAATGAAGTATGTCTTCTCCCGCCGCTGTCAAAAGGAGAGATTCTTACGAGCCGGTGTACCCCTGTTTCTGATTTCAGAAAACCGTAAGCCAAGGGGCCCTCAAATTCCAGGGTAGCCGACTTGATTCCGGCAACTTCCCCTTCCAAGTAATCGACTTCTTTTACTTTGTAGCCGTTTTTTTCGCCCCACATAATGTACATGCGGAGGAGTATGGATGCCCAATCATTACTTTCTGTCCCTCCGGCCCCGGGATTGATTTCCAACATGGCATTCAGTTGGTCCTCTTCCCCGCTGAGCATTTTTTTGAGTTCCAGATCTTCCAAGGCTTTGAGGGTTTTTTTATACTCTCCTCGTATTTCTTCCTCAGAAACCTCCTCAACACTATAGAATTCCCACAATACCTCCAGGTCCTGAATGGCTGTTTCCACTTTTTCAAAGGCAGTGGTCCAGGCTTTTCTGGCCTGTATCTGCTTCATTACCTTTTCGGCTTCGTCCGGGTTATTCCAAAAATCAGGTTGAGCTGATATGGCTTCAAATTCTTCTATCTCTGTTTTCTTCCGATCATAGTCAAAGATACCTCCTTAAGGCCGAAATACGGGCCTTCAAGTCTTTCAACTGGTCTGCTGTCATGGATTGTTTCGTTTATTTGAGGAGGCAAATTTCGTAAATTCATTTATCAATACCTACTTTTTCAGAAAACCTGTTATCAAATCTTGAAATGGAAATATAAAAGTGCAGTACTTTTGGTGTTTTTATGAGGTGGTGGGCTATCGCAGAGGTGTTTTTTATTCTTGGTTTTCCTGCTCCAATTCTTTTAGAGGAATGATCTGGATTTTATTTCTGCCACGGTGCCTGAACTTCTTGTACCGGACCGGGGCCAGGACCAAACTGGTGGTCAATAGCGCTCCCGAGATAACCAAAGAGCTGTTGCTATAGGAGAGACCGCCGTCAGCATACAGGCTGTTGATCGACTCGGCCAATAAAAGCAGGACAGCCCCGCCGGCCGGCAGCAGGGTCAGGTTTGCCATTGTCCGGTTTCTTTCATCGCGGTCCCTGATGTCAATGGCAACTATCTGAGACGGTGTGACGATGTTTTCACTTAGAATAAGATAATCTTTGGTGATTTCTTTAATGACATCTGTGATGTAGTAGTCCAGGCCTTCCTGCAAGTAAGTGATGGGATCACCCTCTTCATACTTGATCCTGGTTTTTTGGTTCTTGCCCTTTTGAAGGATCATGTAATTTTGAGCCACACAGGGAGTCAGGATCACAAAAAAAAGCATGACAATGATGAGGAAACGGGGCTTACTATATTTGGAAAGGGAAAATGAGATAGAAACCATAGGCCTTTCAGCGTTGTTGATTTAAAAAATTATGAGATTGCTCCAAGCACATCTGCCAAAATATTTTGAAATAATCGTTTAAGATGCGTTAAACTTGCAGTCAATTTTTGCTTTAGCGCAGTGCTCTCAGTGGCAAATCCTGCTTTGGGGCAATCTCATTTTCCGGTTAAATTTTCATGATCCAATTATGTTCGTCTTCCATGCGGCCGTATTTAATGGCGTCCAGGATTTTCAGTACTTTGTTGGAAAATGCATCCACGGATTTGTCAGGCAGGACATAATCCTTTCCTTTTATGTGAATGCGGTTGATATGGGCCACTGTAGCGGCGGTACCGGTTCCGAATGCTTCCTCTAACGTGCCATCTTCCAAGGCATTTTCCAGTTCATCCACGGAAAGAAAACTTTCCTTTACAGGGATCTCCATTTCTCTGGCCAAGGTGAGCACGCTGTCCCGGGTTATCCCTTTTAATATGGTGCCGGTGCTGGTGGGGGCGGTAATCAGTTTACCATTGATGATGAACATTACATTCATGGTCCCGCTTTCTTCTATAAACTGATGGGTTTTGCCATCAGTCCACAGTAATTGGTCATAGCCTTCACGTTGGGCTAATAAAGCCGGATATAAAGAACCTGCATAGTTGCCTGCGGCTTTGGCTGAACCGGTCCCCCCTTCAATGGCCCTGGTATATTTGGTTTCCACTTTAACGGCCACCGGTTTGGCATAATAATGACCCACCGGGCAAGTGAAGATCATAAATTTATATTTGGCGGAAGGCCTGATACCCAAGTAGTCATCTGTTGCGAATATAAAAGGGCGGATATACAAAGAGCACCCGGCCCTGTCCGGAACCCATTCGCGGTCTATTTCCAAAAGTCTCCGTAACCCTTCCATAAAGATATCCTCCGGAATCTCGGGGATACACATCCTTACTGCGGATTCGTTGAGTCTTTTGAAATTGGCATCCGGTCTGAATACCAATATTTCGCCTATATCATTTTTATGTGCCTTCAAGCCCTCAAATACAGATTGTCCATAATGCAAGGTAGCATTGGCGGGATTGAGGGAAAGGGGGGCATAAGGCTCGATCCTCGGATCATACCATTGTCCATCCCGATAATCCGCCATAAACATATGATCACTGATCGTTTGGCCAAAGGCCAGGTTGTTGAAATCAGTTTTGGTCAGTCTGGACGAAGAAACCTTATTGATTTGGATTTCTAAAAGCTTGTTCATATTCTCATCTATACTCTTGGCTCCCAAGTTACTTCTTTTATTTCTAATTCTTTTGCTATCTGTCTGCCCAATACAAATAAATAGTCTGAAAGCCTGTTGAGGAATTCCAGCACAAGGCTCTCCACCGGTGAGGTATCCATTAATGCCACCACGCAACGCTCGGCCCTGCGGCAGACGGTACGGGCGATATGGGTATAGGAAACAGACGCATGCCCTCCCGGTAGGAGAAAATGCTGAAGAGGCTGAAGCCCCCCTTCCATTTCATCAATGGCCTTTTCCAAATATTCCACATCTTCTTTCAAGAGAGAAGGACGTTTGACTTTGGTTTTTTCAGGGTCGTTGGCGAGTGTAGCCCCTATGGTGAACAACCGGTCCTGAATGGTTTTGATAAAGTCTGCCCTTCTGAGATTTACCTCTTGGTCTCTTAACAGCCCCATGAACGCATTCAGTTCATCAATGGTGCCATAAGCTTCTATTCTGATGTGGGACTTGGCCACCCTTTTTCCTCCCAAAAGGGAAGTTTCACCCCTGTCCCCCGTTTTGGTATATATTTTCATGTTCAGGAATCAAATGATTTTATTAGCCTTGCTTATACCAATGATTTGTTGCTCACCGTGGGATTGGGGTTGATGCTATCTGATTCCACAAGACCATCCCTCAAACGGACGATTCTATGGGCATGGTGGGCGATGTCATCCTCGTGGGTCACCATGATGATCGTATTGCCTTTTTGATGCAGTTCATGAAACAGGTCCATGATACCGTGGGAAGTCTTTGTGTCGAGATTACCAGTGGGTTCATCTGCCAGGATAATGCTGGGATCATTTACCAGTGCTCTCGCGATGGCCACCCGCTGCCTTTGCCCCCCTGAAAGCTCATTGGGCTTATGGTGTATCCTATCGTCCAGCCCCACACTTTTCAGCGCCAAAAAAGCCTTTTCCTCCCTGTCGGACTTATTGTATCCTGCATAGATCAGCGGCAAGGCAACGTTTTCCAGACAGGAAGCGCGGGGAAGCAAATTAAATGTCTGGAATACAAAGCCGATTTCCTTGTTTCGGATCTCCGCCAATTCATTCTCGGACATATCACTCACATTCTTCCTGTTCAGAATGTAAGTGCCGGAGCTGGGTGAATCAAGGCAACCTATGATGTTCATCAGGGTGGATTTTCCAGATCCGGAAGGTCCCATGAAAGCTACGTATTCCCCTCTGTCTACTTTGATACTGATGGATTTCAGCGCGTGGACTTTTTCTGCCCCCATTCTGTAGATTTTCTGGATTTCGTGAGTCTCGATTACAGTGGCCATGATCTTTACACTTTTAAAACGTGAAGATAGTGGTTTATAGGCAAAAACGTGAACTCTAGGAGTTATTTTATGCAGTCGGGGTTATAGATGATCAATTTGCAATTGTATCAGGTCTTCCCGGTCAATCCACTCCGACATCATGGCAAGACTGCTGCTGGCATAATGATCAAGTCCAATCATTCTGCTGTATTTTACCAAATTAATCCATAAAAGGGGATCCTTGTTAAATTGGCTTGCTTCCAGCAACAAGTTGTATTTTTCGACATTTTCGGGGATTTGGGTCAATGCATGCAGTACCCATGGCGTATGATAGGCGTTATCCGCTTCTGAAAAGGAAGCAGTTGTGGCAAGCGCTTCCGGTTTGACGTCAGTTTCTTTTTCGCTGGACAGTACCTGTTCGTATTTTTTAAGGAAAGCCAGTTCTTCAGGGTTGACAAATGACTCAGAATAAAGGTTAAGCAGCTTCTCCCTTTCTTCTTGAGTCAGCCAATGAGCCTTTTTTATAAGGACTTCCTTCGCAAAAAAGGCCTGTAGACCGGGAGATTCTATTTGGCTGAGGGCCGGAAGGATTTCCTTTCCCTGCATTTTAAGCAAGCCGGCGAGTTTTTGATAAAAGCGAACCGTATCATTGTCGTTAAGTTCACCCCCTTCAAAGTTCATCCAATCCGGAAATACGGTCCCGGTGCTGGCGGAAATAAAAGCGGCTTCTTTTTCCTTGCCGCCGAAATATATCACCGGAAGATGGGATGATTTGAAATTGGAAAACCCTTTTTCGGCGGCTTGCAGCCATTCTTTTGCTGCATTTTCCAGGTCCATCTGCTGGGTCAATACCGAGGCAGCAAATGCATGATAGTATCCGGCGCTGTTTTGGAACCGGTATGCCATTCCATTGAGTAGTTTCAAGGTCTCGTTGATTTTACCATCCCTGAACCTTCGAATCACACCGGTTTCCCGGAGCTCCTCTTCTTCAATAGGCAGCAACTGCTGATCTTCCAAAAGACTATCCAGTAAGGCAAGGTCTTCCTGAATACTTTTACTTTCAGACTTGTTGGTCCATTGGTTCCTCAGTATAGCCCTGTTTATAGGAGAAGTTCCCGCTTGGATAGTATCCGTCTTCAACAGTGTATGGGAAGAAGTTATTCCCCGCAGGTTGTCCAGGGCAGATAGGTTGATGGAGGCCGGAATATTGTCATCTATGTCAATATCTTTTTCCAGGAAGACTTGATGCATCGCTTGAAGCCCGATCTGATTTGCCTTGCTGATCTCTCTGCGAAAATCCATTTGTTCAAGCAGACGAAAGGCTTCCACCGGACGATCGATCTTGCTGTACAGCAAGGATAGATTGTTGAGCAGATAGGGGTTTTCAGGATAATATTTCAAGCCCTGCTCAAGATAAAATATGGCGTCAGTTGTCCTCTGGCGACGCTGCAAAGAGGATGAAAGCAATAAGATATCCGGGACATTGGGCCTTTCATTGAAGCTTTTGGTCAGGGTGTTGATGGCGGATGTCGGTTGGTTTTGTTGAAAGGCCAGGTGAGCGATTGCATTCATGGCTTTTTCGTTCCTGCGGTACCTTTCGAATGAGTTTTCATATAAGATGGTGGCTTCTGCGGAACGCGATGTGCTGTAGAAAAAGTCGGCAGAAGTATTGGTTGAGGCAGTGCCAAATTGCACGGCAACGATTCCATCCGCATATACAGCAAAGATGACAGTGGTCAGCAATGCCCCCAACCTCATATGGAAATACGGGAAAAATGGCGGCTGGTAAATGATCTTTTCCACGGGCTTTCCTGAGTTCATAACGCCGCTGAAATTGATCAAAAGATAAAGGAAAAATAAAAAGCCAAAACCCAGTTGGCTGTAAATAAAGAAATGCTCGATAAAGTCCAACATAGGGGTATTGACGCTTAGACCGGCTTTAAAAAGGACAAGGATACTGACAGCGAATCCCACCAGGTATACGATTTTGCCTACCCATGGCACCAGGTAAGGCTGATCCAGTTGCTTTATCTTTCTCTCCGTTTCGATATATCCCAGTATGCCGAGAATAATATAAAGGTATTGGAAAGGTGGTAGCGGGATAGATGTATTTAACCCGCCTGTTATGCTAAGGAACATCAGCGCCATCATCAGGAGGTAGAGTAAGGAAATTACCGTCAGATGCCAGGTGATTTTTATCCCTACTCCCCGGTTGAGTCTTGCCAATAAAACATATACATTGGAAATAAAGCTATGTCCAATATATACGGTAAAAACAGCGCTGACAACGAGGGCCATGATGGAGATGTTTTCCGAAAACAAGAGCGTGGGATGGTTTATGCCGCTGAAAGTGATCAGGAGGATGAATGTGGCCATGCCGGATAAAAAAATGACCAATACCCTGCTCGTCATATTCCATTGGTAGAAGAAAACATGTATCAGGCTGGCGGGCAGCAATAACCCCAGCAAACAGATGATCAAGCCCATGTTTGTACCAATGCCTCCTATGTTAAGGCCATTTACGCCACTGAGGGTGAGCAACAGGATTAATGCTGCAGCGCTTATGATAAAAGGGTATCGCTTGAAGGTGGTCATAAGCGCTACAAACAACACCGTCAATATCCAAAAAGATATTCCCAAAACCTGGATGAGAGAAGCATGGGATAACGGAGGCAGGGACTCAAACTGCTGAAAAAGCAGAAAATTCTGTGTTTCCAATATAAACAAATCAGTTCCCGTAGGTATTTTCTCCAAAGGAACGTTTATTTTGACTGTTTCAAGGGATGTGCTTATGGGTAAAAGCGGGCGGCCGGAAGAATCCAGGTAAATCAGGCCAATGGCGCCGCCCAGAATGGCGATAACAGGAAAAATGGAAAGAAGAATTTGAAGAATTTTCTGTTTGGGCATGGGAGTCATTATTCCAGTACCTTTGGAACCCGGAAATAGTCCGAATCCCGCTGGGGCGCATTTTTCAGACCTTTTTCATGATCCAAGTGTTCACCTACTTCGTCTTCTCTCATGACATTTTCCTCAGAAGACATGGTGGTAAGCGGCTCTATGTCTTTCGTATCCAGTTCGTTTAGTTTTTCCACCCAGTCAAGTATTTGTGTCATGTCCTGAGTCATTCTGACCGCGCCGTCTTCATCAAACTCCAATCTGGCCAGATGGGCTATCTTTTTCAACGAATCAATATCTATTTTCATATGATTATAATTTTTTCTCAATAGGCCACATGCTTGCGTGCCGTAATGCACTTCAGCATGCAGGTATGGAATCTCGCATGTTTTTCCCCACCCCCCGATGGCTATCGGGGCTATCGGGGCATCCCAGTTTGTGACGGTTCCGTCATGCTTGATTTCATATGCTATTTCAGTTAGCTTTTAGAGGATGTCACTATCAAAGCATTGTCACAGAGTAACTGTTCCTGGATGATCCTGAAACTCCTATCCTTCAGCTCCGGAACGGACTTATGGCCCAAGCCCTCCACGGGGATAGGTGGGTGTATCACCACTTTTGCACTTTTATACCTCAACAGAAACTTCCCGTCGTCCGGCAAAATTAAATGATTGTAGGATAAAGTGATAGGAATTATTGGAATTTGTTTGTCTACGGCTACTTTAAATGCGCCGTCTTTGAAGCGGGCCATTTGGGGCGGCTGGGGGCTGGATATGCCGCCTTCAGGGAAAAAGACCACGCTGCTGCCTTGAGAGAGCACTTCCCTTGTTCTGAGAATGGATTCTCCCCTGCTTTTCAAGCTTGCCCTGTTGACCGCTATATGGAGGTTTTTGAACATGTAGCCGAAAAGGGGGATTTTCGTCAACGAGCTTTTTCCAATAAAAACCAAATCATACGGGATCAATCCGAGCACCGGTATGTCGAGATAGGAAAAATGATTGGCAATGATGACGTATTGGGGATGTTTTTTCAAATATTGCAGGTTTTCAAATCTGACCCGGATCAGAAGCAGCCCGAAAAATATTTTGGACCATAATCTGTTGAGCATCCTTCCGTATTTTTTCAGCCCCGGGATTTCGATCGTGATGATAAATATGGGCAGAAGCAGCAAGAAGGTAAAAATGAAAACAAGGGTGCCGTAAATGGAATAGATTCGTCTCAATACTTTCATTTTTTGTCTTTGCTTTTCAGGAATCGGTCTATTGACAATAGGCCCCGCCTACAGCTGCCAATAAAAAATCTACCCCAAAAATATAAAATTAGCCGCTAAAGCCTTACTGTCATATTTTTTTTACTTTAAGGGAAGTGCCTTCAGTGCTGATTACCTTTATTTTTTCACCCCTGTCAATGAACTCACCTCTTGAATAGGCATCGTAAATTTCATCCTCTATGAGCACCTTTCCACTCGGTAAAAGTCTGGTATGGGCTAAGCCTTCTTTTCCGACCATGGATTCACTATAAAACGAAGAAGTATACCCTTCTGTTTTTTGCAAGGTAGTGGCCAGGGATATGCCACTAAAAGCCCGCCACTGGTTGATTTTGGGAGTAAGGCTGAATATCGTTATGGTAGCGGCGATCACCCCCAGGATCACAGTGAGGAGGGCAGCGAAAAGTTTACCGGAGCTCACAAAGGTGAAATCAAATTGTTCGTTGGGAAGCATCCCCATGGTCAGGCCGGCCAGTACACCTATAATGCCCAATATACCGAATATACCAAACCCCGGGAGAACAAATATTTCCACCACCAAGAAGACCACCCCGGTAATAAATATGGCGATTTCCAGGTTTGAAGCCAGGCCGGTGAGGTAATAGGGGATGAAATAGAGCACGATGGCAGTGATGCTGGCAGCCAAGGGAAATCCCACACCAGGGGTCTGGATTTCAAAATAAATCCCGGCAAAAATGATCAGGATCAAAAATCCGCTTACCACCGGATTGAGAAAAAAAGCGATAATGTCTTCCACCAAAGAAGGTTCATAGGCGATGATCTGGTAATTTTGGATGTTATTTCTTTTGATGATTTCATCGAAGCTGTCTACCTGGGCTTCACAAAAGCCATTGGCGATAGCTTCAGAGACGGTGAAAGTGATGACCTCTCCTTTTCGGGTCACACCTTCGATTTCCAGGTTTTGGTCCACCATGGCTTCGGCGATTTTGGGATCCCTTCCCCTTGCTTCAGCCGTGCTGCGCATCATCGATCTCATGTACGACTGGTATTTGTCAGGAGCTGCTTCGCCCGTATTCCCCACTACCACGGTAGCCGCACCTATACTGGCTCCCCTGGCCATATATATGCTGTCACAGGCTATGGAAATCAAGGCACCCGCGGAAGCAGCGTCCTTGTCAATATAGGCATGTATGGGGATGGTGGATTCCAGCACCATGGTCCGGATGTCATCCGCATCATTTACTGCCCCTCCATAAGTATCCATATGGATAATGATCATATGGGCCTCGAGGTTTTTAGCCTCCTCCAAGGCCAACTTCACCTTCCGGTTCATCCTGGGATCAATGTTGTCTTTTATGTCCAGTATATAGACTTTTTGTTTTACTTCATCACCAGGACTGTCTTGGGCATTGGCCCAAAAAAAGGTGCATCCCACTAAAAAAACCAATAACAATAACTGAAGAGTGAACTTCGTTTTCATACCGTATTTGTAAATTCAATTTGAATATACCAATAAAATCATTGATTCCCTTAATTGGTATAAAATGCAGTTGCTTTTGATAAAATAAATATCAAATTTGCATTTAATAATGAATTACCAAGTGCTGAATCTACATGTTATGAATAGAAGTTGGTTGTTGATTTCCGGTTTTTGTTTGGTGTCTGCTGCTGTTTGCGGGTCGGACCTCTACCGGGCCGATTCGGTTGGGGTAGAAAAGGTAGGGGATAAATCCTACATTATCCATCAGGTGGACCCGCAGGAGACCTTGTTCGGTATTTCCAGAAGGTACAATACACCGGTGAGTGATATTGTCCAAAGCAACGAAAGCCTCAAAGAGGGGCTTAAAATAGGACAGCGCATACGGGTGCCTTTTATAGAAAAAGAGGCTATCCCTGCGGGGGCAATGCTCCATCAGGTAAGCCCGGGGGAAACCCTTTTTGCCATTGCTAAAAAATACAATGTTTCTGTTCAGGATGTAATGGATTGGAATAAGCTCCAGGGTACTGATTTAAGCGTAGGGCAATCCGTTCTGATCCATGGAATAGCCGAAGAGCCGGTGAGTGGTGATAAAATAGAGGAGACGGTGGCTGTAGCCGACCAAAAAGTGGCCGTAACCAAGCAACCTGTGAAATCCCAGCCTGACAAAAAAACAGATAACAAGCCTCCCACAACCCATAAGGCCAATGAGGCTACAAAGGAAAAAGCACCCTCTGCCAGCCCTTTGGATAAACCTGCGGCGGTTCCTTCAGAGGCTACCACCGTCAAAACAGCTACCTCCTCTACAGGCAACTGGCTTTCCCATACGGTAGGGCAGGGAGAAACGCTGTTTTCCATAGCCAAAAAATATGACGCCAAAGTAGAAGACCTGATTAAATGGAATGGCTTATCTTCCAATAACCTCTCTGTGGGCCAGACCTTAAAAGTGGGAAGAGAAACAGGGGCCAACATACCGGTAACCCGCTTCCCTTCGTCTGAAAATAACAATACGAATACGGCTACTGCCAATACGGGTACCAGTTCTTCATCCAATTCAACAGCTTCTTCCTCTACCATCTCAAGCCCTGGTTCGGGAAGTACTTCGGCTTCTCCAAACGTATCTAAATCCACAGAGTTTAAAAACATCAAAGAAACCGGCCAGGCGGAAGTGATAGAAGGCACAGGGAATCATAAAAAATACCTTGTTTTGCACCGCACAGCGCCGGTGGGCACCATCATGCGGGTGAGAAATGAACAAAATGACATCACTATTTTTGCCAGGGTAGTAGGAGTGTTGCCTGAAACAGGGGATAACAACAAGTTGCTTATCAAAGTGTCTAAGGCGGCTTATGATCAACTGAAGGCGGTGAATTCCAGATTCCCGGTTGAGGTTTCCTATTGATTTTTTTCACAGCCTATCAAGTTGAACAAGAGAGTGGATTTTGAAATCAAGGGCTTTGCCGAAGCTTTTGCATGATACCGTAAACATTCGGGGAGTGAAGTGGGCCAGTGCTTATCAAACAGTGGTTACCGTATCACGGAAAGGTATTTTTGGTTGTTTGCGGATAATCATTTAATTTTGCGGGCACTATCCCATTATAAATGAACAAGTTCCAACTATTCGGCCACCATTTCTTCAAATTTGTATGGAATGCCATATTCGTGATTTCATATCCTATTTTGGCCACCTTCGGACTGCTTTTTGTAGGCATTACTTGTTTTTTTTCCTGGATATCCTCCTTTTTTGCCAAGTTTAGTTCTTCTACTTTTCAGGAAGCCAGGAAAAGCGAATGGATACCCATGGCGAAGGATTCAGATTTGATAGAAGGGAAGTTGCACAAACAGATAATGTTTGGTCCCAATTGTTATCATTTCAGAAGAAAGGACGGCATCCCCTCCGTGATCGAAGATTATATTTTCGGCGAGAGGGTAAAAATCATGGATGAAGGCTGGCTGATGGAAAAATGGAATACTACCGATATCAATCAAATTCCAGATTTCGATATCTGTCTGTATCAGCCTGAGGAGGACCGGCTTACCAAACTTACCAATATCAAATGCTTTGATTGGCATTTGGCGGATAAGGAAGGCAATTTTTTTCGATTCAAATGGTTTGATGGAACTCAGGGAGGAGAAGTAAAAGTGGCCATTGCCTGATGGAAGAACTCAGGAAATTACTGGAATCCAAGGTAAGCGTTTATAATCAGCCAAGCTTTATTGTTGATGATCCGGTATCCATACCTCATCGGTTCAGCAGGAAACAGGACATCGAAATTTCGGGTTTTTTTGCGGCCGTACTTGCCTGGGGACAGAGAAAAACCATTATCAATAAATGTACGGAGCTGATGCAATGGATGGACAACAGCCCGTATGATTTTATGCTTCATCATGAAGAAAATGACCTTAAGCCTTTTTTAAACTTCAAACACCGGACTTTCAATGACCTTGACACCCTTTATTTTATAGATTTTTTCTCCAGGTTTTACAAAGAACATGATAGCCTGGAAGAAGCTTTTACATCCGGTTGGAATGAGGAAGATAACATCATGGAAAAGCTGTTGGCCGGTTTTCATGATTATTTTTTTCGACTTCCCCATGCCCCCCAAAGGACCAGAAAGCACATTGCGACTCCCGTTAGGAAAGCAGCCTGTAAAAGAATTAACATGTTCTTAAGGTGGATGGTAAGAAAGGATAGCGGCGGTGTGGATTTTGGGATTTGGAAAAAGATCAGGCCTTACCAGCTGATCTGTCCCTGTGACCTGCATGTGGACAGGGTAGCCAGGAGACTTGGCCTGATCCGGCGTAAGCAAACCGATTGGCTAACAGCCATGGAGCTTACAAAAAATCTCCGGCTTCTTGATGCTGAAGACCCCGTGAAATATGATTTTGCCCTGTTCGGTATGGGGGTGATGGAGAAGTATGGCTAAATGCAGGATAAAGACCATGCTATTTGCCCCATTCCGCCGGATTTTCTCTCCATTGTGCAAGGGTAGCCATATCGTTATCTGAAATATACCCATCACCTAGAGCTTGGGGCAAAAGAGAGGCGTAATCGCTCAGGCATATCAGTTTCACGTTTTCTTTTTTGAAATTTTGCAGGGCAATGTCAAATCCGTACGTGAAGATGGCGACCATCCCGAGCACTTCAAATCCGGCATTTTTAAGGTCATTTACTGCTTTTAGGGAACTCCCCCCGGTGGAAACGAGATCTTCCACGACGACCACCCGTTGTCCTTCAGTGACTTTTCCTTCAATCATATTTTCCATACCATGTCCTTTTGGTTTTGATCTTACGTAAAGGAAAGGGAGATTCAATTTGTCTGCTATCAATACACCCTGTGGAATGCCTGCAGTGGCCACACCAGCCACCGCTTCAATATTGAGAAAATGTTTTTGGATGGCTTTCACAAGGTTTTCCTGTACCAGCTTTCTGACGTCAGGGTAAGAAAGCGACAGTCGATTGTCACAATAAATAGGTGATTTCCATCCAGAAGCCCAGGTAAAGGGCTGGTTAGGGCTAAGCTTAATGGCGTTGATTTCCAATAATTTTTTTGAGATGAGACCGGCAGTGGCGTTTTCGTATATTTCCATGTTATAAAATTAAGTTATAAAAAGTTACAGAGGGTTGTGATGGCTAAAAAAAAAATGCATTTTTGGAGAAAATAGGCCGGCCATGAAAATTTTCATAAATGACAAGCCAATGGACTTGCTATCCATCTCAGAGCTTGCTCCAAAGAAGACTTTTGAGTGTGTATACGATAACCCGAAAGACCTTCCTCCTACGACTAATTTTCATGATGATGTTTTGATAAAAGAGCCTTCTGAGGAGATCATTATCAAGCTGCTGTATTTGCTCCGTACGAGGAAGTTAAAAAACCTGGACAGCATTACCCTGGTGAGCAGCAGGAAAAAGGAAATCCAGAAGTTTATCAAAAGCAGGTTTTTGATCATCAAAGCTGCCGGGGGTGTGGTCACCCAAAGTGACAAAATACTTTTTATCTATAGGCTGGGAAAATGGGACCTGCCGAAAGGGAAATTTGAAAAAAAAGAATCGCCGGCAGAATGCGCAGTACGGGAGGTGGAAGAGGAATGCAATATTAAGGTTAAACTGGGTACCCACATCTGCAACACTTGGCACACCTATACCCAAAACAGAAAAAGTATTCTAAAAAAAACCTACTGGTACTCTATGGAGTGCCTGGACGCCTCCAGAATGAAGCCCCAACTGGATGAGGGGATTGAGGAGATAAGGTGGTTTAACCATCAGGAGGCCAAAACCGCCCTGATCAATTCATACCCTTCGATGCGTCATCTGTACAAAAGGTTTTTGAAACTTTTTCCCAAAGTCTATCAGACTTCGTAAGGTAGAAAATCATTTACCTTTCCTCCATATTTATGGACTTCCCGGATAATGGTAGAACTGATCGCGGCGTATTCCGGAGAAGTGATGAGGAATACGGTTTCCAATTCCTCGTAAAGATAGCGGTTCATCTGACTGATCGTGTTTTCATATTCAAAATCAGTGGTGTTTCTCAGCCCTCTTAGCAGGTATTTGGCCCCGTGTTTCTTTGCGATGGATGAGGTAAGTTCGTTGTATACAATGACCTGTACTTCAGGGATGTGCTGGTAGACGGATCTGATTTTTTCTACCATCAAATCGATGTCGAAATACCTGCTTTTTTTAGACATGTTATGGCCAATGCTGATGATGATTTCATCAAAAATATTAAGGCCTCTCATGACGATATCATGGTGGCCTTTGGTGTACGGATCAAATGAACCTGGGAAAAGTGCTGTTTTTTTCATTTATGTGGTTTATTCTAGCCAAAAAGCTTCTAACAATCGGGTGTTTTTGAATTCTTCTGCCCCCGGTTGATAACGGATCTTCTGCGGGGGTAACGTTTCCTGGATATTTTTAAAATAAAGCTGTAGGTTTTCGAGTTTGCAGTGGATAAGTTCGAGTTTGCCAAGCAAGGTGATTTTGCAGTGCACCCTGTCAAATGCCAATTGTTGGATCACGGTGAAGACATATTTAAGAAAGTCAGCTTCCTTCGTGACCGGGAATTGGTTGAAAACCATCAGTTCTCCTCCACGGAAACCCGCCATATATATGCTCTCGGGGATGATATGAATGAAGATTTCCTGGTTCAATAAGTCTTTTCTTCCCTCCATAAAATAAGCCAGGGTCAACGAGGCGCCATGGGCCAAATCCAGCTCCGGAATTTTACTGTCCAGCAGACCCAGCAGGTTCTTTTCTGTGGCACCTACCACTTGGATGGTATTGTTTTGTATGCCTTCATAGCAGATTTCCCATCTGTCATTTTCTGTTTCCAGGTCTGCGGAAAAATTTAAATATAATCCCGTGTGGGAGGGGTCAAATAAAATGGTGGGTACCAAGCTGAACAGCCGGTTGTGCACATATAGTTTCCCTGCTATGTTGGAAGAGTTGATCAGCGTGTCTTCCTCAATGATATCTTCGAGGTCTTTTGCCGAAATCAAAGTATAATGATGAACGGCATTTATGGAATGATCGCCCGTTTTGTGTGCCATGACCACAAACATGGAATCATATAAGAAAAGCGATAAATTTGATATTTCCTGAATATCAAATTTATCGCTAAGAAATCTGTTTACTGGATATTTTTCCTGATGAGCCAATTTTATTCCCAGTTACCGGAAGTAGAAGAGTCAACTCTGGAACCAACCCTTAAGGCCTTCTCATTGTTGTTTTTCCTTCTGGCCGGATTGATAGGGGCGGGGTCTCTGATTTCAAACACGGCTATTTCTCTGCCACTCCGCTCGATTTTATCAGCAAAAAACTCGAACTGTTTTCCGCCTGAACCCGGAATGACATTAAGGGCTTCCAGATTAAAATCAGGGTATTTCCTGTCGTTAAAAAGGGAGTCCTGCACGTTTACCGATCCCAAAGTGTCATAGGATACGGTGGTTTCTTCCTTCCCGTAGTCAAGGAGCTTGGTAGTCTCTGTTCTTTGGACAATGTAAATATCACCATATTGGATAAATTGCTTCAAATCTTCCCAATTGTCTGCGTATTCGCCGTGTGAAGCCCTGTACGCGATTTGGGCATCCCTCAGCATCTGTAATTTTTCTATTATTCTTGCTTCGGTCCTCGCCAGTCTTTTTTCTTCTTCCACTACTTCATCAACGCCCAGGTATAATCTATACCCCAAGCCTAAAGCGCCCAGGAGGAATACAACGGATAAAATTCTGCTCAGAGTCATTTTCTAATATTTTAAGCTTCTGATAATGTTTATAAAGAATTGATGGTTTGTATTAGAACGCTATTTTATGCATTTATTTTCAAAATTAAAATAACCTTTCCATATTCTTATGTCATTAATGGATTTTATTCCCCAAAAGACCGCATGCTTGTCTTCATTAGGGATTTGATTTATTTGTGAAATGTCGAGAAACTGGATGTCTTCTATAACTTGGAGGTCAGGGTGCATTTCCGGGTCAATGCCCCGGTATAACTTTCCCCCTTTTCTTTTAACTTCAAAAAACAATTCTATGGCATGGAGCGGTGGCTGTAGAAATTCATGAACAAAGAGGTATTGCCGGATTGCTATGTTCAATCCCGTTTCTTCATAAAACTCCCGGATCAGATTTTGTTCCGCATTTTTGCCATAATGCATTCCTCCTCCGGGGACGTTCCAAAAAACGCGGTCATCACCCATTCGATGCTTGATCATAAGTATTTTTTCATCTTCCATCAATATGCCGTTTACCCTGGCCCTGAGTCTGTTCCCAAATTTATCTTCAATTTCTTTTTTTATGTTAGCCATTTTGAAAGTAGTTTCGCATTTGATGCATAAAGATAGTGAAGCCGTACCAATGCCTTCAGAAAGAATAAGGAGTTTTTTCCCCCATGACCCCACAGGGGATCAGGAACTTTTTTTTGTTGCCATGAACAGTTTTTTGGTTCATGCACCGGAAGAAAAGATGGCATTTGTCCTGAAGGGATTTGCGGGGACGGGTAAGACCACCGCCATAGCTGCTCTGGTAAAGGCGCTCCCGGGTTTGGGATGGCGGGCAATGATGCTTGCCCCCACCGGAAGGGCCGCTAAAATCATGAGCGCATATGCCCACAAAACGGGATTTACCATACATAAAATCATTTATAGATCCCGGACCGTAGGAGGAAAGGCAGCCGGCTTTGAGCTGCAAAAGAATTATTACCAGAAGACCGTGTTCATTGTGGATGAGGCTTCCATGTTGGCTGATGAACAAGCCGGTGGGCGCTCTTTGCTGAGGGACCTTATGGATTATGTGTATCAAAACGCCGGCAACCGGCTGCTGCTTATTGGTGATACTGCCCAATTGCCGCCAGTCGGAAGTGTCAACAGTCCTGCGTTGGATAAAAACTATCTTGTCAGGTATTTGAGGCTGCTGGTGGAGGAATGTATGCTTACAGAAGTTACCCGGCAACACCTGGCCTCTGGGATTTTATACAATGCCACTAAGTTGAGAGATGAAGTGGTCAAAGAAAAACCACAGATAGGTTTTAAAACTAAAGGATTCAGTGATTTTTACAGAATGACAGGTGAAAGGCTAGAGGATGGCCTGAGATATGCCTATGATAAATTCGGTCTGGACAACACGGTTGTCATCACACGATCCAACAAAACCGCAGTCCAGTATAATCAGTATATACGCAGGATGATATTTTTTTATGAAGACGAGGTGACGGCGGGAGATAGGCTGATGATTGTGAAAAACAACTATACCTACATGGAGGACACTGGCAAAGTGAGTTTTTTGGCGAACGGGGATTTTGTTGAAATACTAAAAATTCGTTCCTTTGAGGAGTTGTATGGCCTGAGATTTGCTAAGGTGGAGCTCAGGCTGGTAGACTATCCGGAAGAGCTGCCTTTTGAGGCCAGGATCATATTGGATACGCTGCATTCCCCCTACCCCGCATTGGAGGAAAGTCAATGGCGTGACCTCTACGTAAAGGTGGAGGAAGAATACAGACAGATGGATGGGGAGACAGGTGTCAGGGAATCTTTGAAGAAGGACCCGTACCTGAATGCATTGCAGGTTAAGTTTGCCTATTCCCTTACCTGCCACAAGTCCCAGGGTGGACAATGGGAGGCGGTCTTTGTGGATCAGGGCTATCTGAAGGAGGACCAATTGGACAAAGAATACATACGGTGGTTGTATACTGCCATGACCAGGGCCAAACAGGAATTGTTCATGGTGAACTTTCATCCCCGTTTTTTCATTAAGGATTAGGGAGATAAATAAACAGCAATAAATTTAATAGCAGTTGAATATGAAAAAGTTAGTAACGTTATTGGTGGCGGCGTGGTTTTCGGTTTTCCTGGTCCATGCACAGGAAAAAAACACAGATGGTCCTGTGATTTCCTTTGAAGCGTCATCAAAGGATTTTGGGGATATCACCCAAGGGGATAAGGTGGAACATGTCTTCAAGTTTGAGAACACGGGTAAATCCCCATTAATTATCTCCAATGTGGCGGCCACGTGTGGTTGTACAGTGCCCAGCTGGCCTAAAGATCCGATTGCACCGGGAGAAAAAGGAGAGATAAAAGTTACGTTCAATTCTACCGGTAAAATGGGGAAACAAAACAGTGTGGTCAGGATTTATTCCAACGCCACCGAACCCATAGAAAAAGTTTCGATGATTTCCAATGTGCTGCCCAAAGGATCCAGGTGATCAAAATAAATGAGAGACATGACCTGGTGGAAAACCCTAATCACCGGGTTTTATTTTTTATAAAAATGGGTAAAAAGCAATTCACTGAGCGTTTCCGCCCAGATTTCATAAATTTTTCCGCTTGGATGGAGTCCATCCGGGGCCATGTTTTCTGTTAAACCTCCGATTTGCCGGTATTGGTTGGTGATCTCCAAATAATTTACGGATGTTTTTAAGGCAATTTCCTTATTGATTTCATTGAAGGCGTCTATTTCTCCGGCGATCTCTCCCGGCACTCGGCCACTGGCCCCGCCATATTCCGTCACTCCCCAATCCGGAATTGAAATAACCGCAATCCTGTGGGAGCGACCGTCCACCAAAGAGAGACCAAGATCCATCAACTGTTTGAAATCTTTCTCGTATCCGCCAATATCCTGTCCCCTATATTGGTTGTTTACACCGATCAACAAAGTAAGCAGGTCGAATTTTTTCGTCTTGAGTTGTTCGAAATCCAAAGCATCAATCAGTTCTCCCGAGGTCCATCCCGTTTTGGCGACAACCCATGGTTCTGCAAAGTACAGGCCACACCGTTCCAACTTCCGGACAAGCTGGTAGGGATAAGATTCCTCCGAAGCCACTCCTTCTCCAATGGTATAGCTGTCGCCCAAAGCAAGGTACCGCAAAAGAGCTTGCCGGTCAAAGTTGGAATTCCTTTTGGGATTGATCATGTCATCTGCAGGGATTATGAATACCGGGGACAAACCCCGTCTGAGGTAAAATTATTAAAACGACAGCGTTTTTATCATTTTTTAACCACAGGGTTTACTGAAAAACGTGTTCCTGAAGTTCAAAAGTGCCGGCGTCCGCGTCCATGGAGATTTTGGCTCCTATAGGCAGAATAAACTGTTTGGGAACATGTCCTATCATGGCACCCCTGTAGGCGGGGATTTTGAGCGGCAGCAGGTAATCATCCAGGATCTGGTCCAAATGGAGATTGCCATATCCACTGCTGGGGTCACAGTCAGTACACTGTCCAAAAATGAAACCGCGGATTTCCTTCAGAGCCCCCATCAACATTAAAGTGCTCATCATGCGGTCAATGCGATAAGGCTCTTCCCCGATATCTTCGATAAAAAGGATCTTGTCCTTGAAGGAAGGGAGGTAAGGGGAGCCAGCCAAACCCGTAAGTACCGTAAGATTCCCTCCTATCAGTTCACCTTCGGCTTTTCCCGGGAAAATGACCTGGGTCCTGTTTCTTTTGATGACCAGATCATCCTCCTTCACTTGTTCGTTTTCATATTTTATCAGCTTTTTTTCAAAAAACAATTCCTTGAACTGATGGACGTTGAACTTGTTCCAACTGCCTGTGCCATTAGGACCGTGAAAAGTAATCAATCCCGTCTGTGCATGGATCGCATTGTGCAGGGCGGTGATGTCACTGTAGCCCATAATGGGTTTGGGATTGTTTTTGACGGTTTCATAATCAATAAGAGGAAGGATGCGGGCAGCTCCGGATCCGCCTCTTATACAGATGACCGCACGTATATCCTGATCCCCAAACATTTCATTGAGATCATCCGCCCTTTCCTGGTCGGTCCCCGCCAGATGCCCCCTTCTGTTGGTAAGGCTTTTTCCTTCTTTTACCCTGAATCCCAAGGCTTCCAGTGCCTCCCTGGCAAAAGTAAACTGAATCCTTTCTGCGGTAGCAGCTGAGGGGCTGATAAGGCCGACCAAATCGCCTGGATTGAGTGCTTTAGGTAGTAGCTTTGAAGAAAATGGACTGGTATTCGATGAAAAACCCGCAAGAGGCAGTCCTCCCAGGCCCAAAGTGAGGGCCTTGATAAAATCTCTCTTTTTCATAGAGGAATTTAGAAATTATCCCTGATATATAACAAAACTTTTTCCATTTCTCTTCTCACCACCGAAGCCTTATAAGGATAATTGTTGTTCATGAATGCAAAGGCGTATACTTTCTTCCCATTGGTACGGATAAAGCCTACCAGACTGTGGTTGTTACTGACGGTTCCTGTTTTGGCGAAGATGTAAGGGACAGGAGCATGGTAGTTGAATTTCAAGGTGCCGGTTCTCCCGCCGGTAGGAAGCAAAGCAAACAGTTCTTCGTCAGGTAGGAGCCGGTATATTTTTTCTACCAATGCTACCATGGACCTGGGAGTGACCAGATTGTGTCGCGATAGCCCGGATCCATCTACCCATAACACCTCATCCGGAAGGTCAAAGAGATACGTTTTTTTGATGTAATTAATGGCTTTTTCAGCATTCAACTCCTTGAAGACTTCATCAGAAATCTGCAATAGCAACTGTTCGGCGATGAAATTGTCACTTTCCATAAGCATTTCCCTAAAAAGTGCCCTGGTTGGGATGCCTTTGAGAACAAAATGGTCAGGTGGTAAATCTTCGTTGGACCTGATTACTTCCTTCTGCCAGTCCAGTGAGGCGAGGGTCACAAAGGTCTGCTGGGAAGTTATGAAAGGAATTTTGGCATTCATCCCATTGTATGTTCTGGGATTATAATAAAAATCGTTGGAATGCCAGTCTCTTTGCACGTTTCTTATTGGCTTTTCTGAGACGGAAACCTGAAAGAGTGCCGGGCTGAGATGGGGCCTGTTGTTGATATTGGTGGATGTCACCGTGTTTCCGAACAAAGGCACGGGGGATTTTTCTGCGGAGTAGGAATAATAATAATCGTCCCATTGCCAGCCGTAGCCGAAAGCATTGTCTTTCCAGTTGGTGTCGGAAAAAAACACCCTGCCATACTGTTTGAGAAAGCCCTCAAGCTTTGGTTGAGGCAAGGGAGGGTATTTCCATGAAGGGTCTCCGGTACCCCAAATCACCACATCATCCCCCTTTGGTATAAACCTCAGAAAGGTGGTGCTGTCTCCCAGCACCAGAAGAGAACCAAAGAAGGTCAGAAGCTTGGTCGTGGAAGCGGGGATAAAATGCAGGTGACTGTTCTTATCATACTGTACCGTTTGGCTGTCAAGGTCAAAGAGCATAAAACCCGTAAGATGGTTATCAAAAAAAGAATCCTTGCCTAAAAGGGCATCCAACCCTAAGTACCTTTCTCTGGCCTCCTGAGCAACAACTTGGAAGAAGGGAATGAAAAATACACAAGCTCCCAACAAGATTTTTCTACCCATTGTATACTACGTGAAATTATTGCTGTTTGAATTTAATACCTAAAAAAAGAAATAGCCAGCCAATTATAAAAGCCGTTCCTCCCAAAGGAGTGATGGCGCCCAGCCACGTGATTCCTGATAAACATAACAGGTATAAGGAACCTGAGAAAACCACAATCCCAAAAAGAAACAGCCAGGCACTGATTTTCAGTTTACGGCTATCCGGGAAAAGGTAGATCAGGATACCTGTCATCAGAACGGCCAGACTATGGTAAAAATGATATTTTACGGCCGTATCATAAGTGTCTTCCCTACCCTGTTCTTCCAGCAGGTTTGCCAAAGCATGGGCTCCAAACGCGCCAAAGGCTACCGCCAAAGCCCCCAAAACGGCTGCGATCCGGATACAGTTATAATATGTCATGACGTTTGATTATAATTTCTGGCACCGAAAATAGCACTTCCTATCCTCACTATTGTACTTCCCGCTTCCAAGGCAAGGGGATAGTCACCGCTCATGCCCATCGACAATTCCTCCATTTCTACCTGTTTTGGCAACGCTTTGGTCTTTATTTCCTCAAACAATGATTTTAAATAGCCAAACTCCTTTCTGACGGTTTCCGGATTGTCGGTGTTGGTGGCCATGCCCATCAATCCCTTTATTTTGATGAATTCCATATGCTGCATTTCTTTTCCCCAAATGATGTCTTCAAGTTCTTTCTCATCAAGACCAAATTTGCTTTCCTCTTTGGCTATGTGGATCTGGAGAAGGCAAGGAATTACCCTTTTTACCTTTTCCCCTTCCTTGTTGATCTGCTTCAATAAACGCAAAGAGTCCACTCCGTGGATGAGATAGACAAAAGGAACAATGTGTTTTACTTTGTTCCTTTGGAGATGACCGATCATATGCCACCGGATGTCTTTTGGCAACTGAGGTGCTTTTTCCACCAGTTCCTGTACCTTGTTTTCTCCAAAATCCCTTATTCCGGCCTCGTAGGCTTCTTTTATGGCCCCTGGTGGTTTGGTCTTACTTACTGCGACCAGTAAGCAATCCTGTTTTTTAAAAGTGATTTTTAGCTGTTCTAAGTTTTCTTTAATGCCCATTCTCGTATTTTTACCGGTAAATAATCATACAACAGGGGTATTTTACCAAAAAACAAAGATATGGCTATATTAGGTACATTGCTAAAAAAAGGCATTAGATTAAGAGAATCTTTGGAACAGGAATATGGAGCCCCACAGGATCTTCAGAAAACCGTCCTTCAAAAGCTTCTTGTAGCTGCTTCAAAAACCCAAATCGGCAAAAAATATGGATTCAAATCCGTACTGGAAAAGTTCAAGCTGGAGGACTTGTCCTATTACCACGCCTTTTCGGAAGCTGTACCCATCTATGATTATGAGAAAATATATGAGGAATGGTGGCATAAATTGAAAGAAGGGGAGAAAGGCGTCACCTGGCAAGGACAAATTAAATATTTTGCGCTGACCTCCGGCACCTCCGGGAGTTCCTCTAAGTATATTCCCATTACCAATGAAATGGTAAAAGCCATCCGGCGCACCGGGGTGCGACAGATCCTTAGCCTTTCCAAATATGACCTCCCCGCCAAACTGTTCAATAAAGGGATTCTTATGCTTGGAGGGAGCACGGATTTGGATTTTAACGGCACATATTTTTCCGGAGACCTTAGCGGCATAACTGCCGGAAGACTGCCTATATGGTTTCAGCGGTTTTATAAACCAGGATACAAAATTGCAAGAAATAAAAACTGGGGAGAAAAGTTGGATCAAATTGTGGAAAATGCGCCTAAATGGGACATAGGGATCATTGTGGGAGTGCCGGCTTGGCTACAGATCCTGCTGGAAAAGATAATAGAGCGTTATCAAGTAAAGAACATCCACGAAATTTGGCCTGATTTGACAATTTTTGTTCATGGTGGGGTTTATTTTGAGCCTTATAAAAAGGGATTCGAAAAGCTGCTGGACAGGCCGTTGATTTATATCGAAACCTATCTGGCAAGTGAGGGATTTCTGGCATTTCAAGCTTATCCTGATAGGAAATCCATGAGGCTGGTCTTAAATAATGGTATTTTTTATGAATTTGTACCTTTCAATACCCAAAACTTCGATGAAAGCGGACACTTAAAAAGCGGTGTACAGCCCTTGTCCATAGGGGAAGTGGAGGAGGGAATAGACTATGCGTTGTTGATCAGCACCTGCGCCGGTGCCTGGAGGTATCTGATTGGAGACGTAATCCGTTTTGTTTCCAAGGAAGAGAGTGAAATCATAATTACCGGCCGGACCAAGCATTTTTTGAGTTTATGTGGAGAACATGTTTCGGTGGACAATATGAATAAAGCTGTGGAAATGGCAGAAGATCAGCTTAACATCAGTGTGAGGGAATACTCGGTTCTGGGCCTCCCCTTCGGTACCCTCTTTGCCCACCACTGGTTTGTTGGCACCGATGACCCCGTGGATCGGCAGGCACTACTGAACCATATTGATGATAATCTCAAGACGCTTAACGACGACTATATTACCGAAAGAAAGCATGCTTTGAAGGAAGTACGGCTGACAGTGCTGCCATCTGCCGCGTTTTATGACTGGATGAAAGCGCAGGGGAAAGAAGGCGGGCAAAATAAATTCCCCAGGGTTTTGAAGGGCCAAAAGGCAGGAGACTGGTTGAAGTTTTTGAAGGATACCGGACATTTATCATGAATTGGGCTTTTCTTGAAGGAATAGGAATGGGCCTGGTGTTGTCTCTGATCATTGGCCCCGTTTTTTTTGCTTTAATACAAAACAGCCTTGAAAATGGCTTCAGGCATTCAATTTTTATGGCAATGGGGATTTTATTGAGTGATTCCCTATATGTGTTGATTTCCTATTTTGGAGTGGCCTTCCTTGCTGAAAATCCCTATTTCAAAGTTCTGCTGGGGTACTTTGGAGGCTTGATCCTCATCGGTTTCGGTGTATTCTCTTTTGTAAAGAAAGGGATGAACAGGCCGAGCACAGGGGGGATCGTACCAAAGAAAGTCAGGCGGAGAAAAGGCTTTTTCAAAGGATTGGGGCTTAATGGCATCAACCCATTTGTCTTACTATTTTGGATTTCAGTGGCAGGCCTTGTGAACCTTAAGGAAAGCTATGACTCATGGGATAAGACGGCGTACTATCTTGCCGTGCTTCTGACTGTTTTTGTTATGGACCTTTTCAAAGCCTATGTTGCACAGACCTTGAGCAAGTATATTACGCATTCTTTGATGCTGAAACTGAACCGTATTGTAGCTGTATTATTGATGGTGTTTGGCGTCCGGTTGATTGGATACGCTGTAAACCAGCATCTTTTATTGTAATTCCGGTTTGGTTGGCTTTTTTAGCCACCAATAAAGCATATAAGGGGCAGGTACAGGGTTTATGCCGATTCAAGATCTTTTTGGCGCGATCACCGTATATCTAAAGAAGCAGTTAAAATCTGATGATGTTTCCTACATGATCGGGATTTTAAAAAAACATTAAAATCAGTTTTTTAGTTGTTTTATAGGGAATATATCAGTTTTTTAATCTTTTACAGATATTTATTGTAAAATAATATTCTAAAATCATCGATAATATAATAAATTCTTTTTTACCTTTCATGTAATAATCCAATTTTAATTTTTTTTTGGTTTAATATATTTTTAATCTTTGAGAACTTAGTTATCTCCCCCTTTTTTAAAGGGGGCATCTTTAAACCTAAATAATCTGTTAAATGAAAAACCTATTACTTATTGGGGTAATGGCCGCGAGTATGTTTTTTACTGCCGCAGTTTATGCCCAGACCGTTACCGGTACGGTAACGGATGCAACAGACGGAAGCCCATTGCCGGGGGTTTCGGTATTGATTAAAGGAACGGCCACAGGGACAGCCACGGATGTGGACGGCAATTACAGTATAAATGTAGACGGTGAGGAGACCGTTTTGATCTTCAGTTATCTTGGTTATCAAACCACCGAGGAACGCGTAGGTAACCGGTCGGCCATAAATGTAGGCCTTTCAGAAGATGCAGCTGAATTGTCCGAAGTGGTGGTTACCGCATTGGGGATTGAAAGAAATGTAAAAGCCCTTCAATATTCGGTAACCAACGTGGGGGGGGAAAACCTCATGGAAGCCCGGGAAAACAACCTTGCCAATCAGCTGGCGGGCCGGGTCGCCGGCGTAAATGTGAGTAATGTGGCTTCCGGTCCGGCAGGCTCGTCCCGGGTAATTATCAGGGGAAACACCTCACTTCAGGGCAATAATCAGCCGTTGTATGTAATCGATGGGATCCCGATGGACAACACCAATTTCGGACAAGCAGGTATGTGGGGCGGTGTGGACCAGGGGGACGGGATGTCCAGTATCAACCCTGACGACATCGAATCGATTTCGGTTCTGAAAGGTGCCAGTGCCGCGGCTTTGTATGGTGCCAGGGCGGCGAACGGCGTGATCAATATTAAAACCAAACGAGGTGAAGCAAGAAGGGGTATTGGGGTTGAGTTCAACTCCAATTTCGTTTTTGAGCGGATCAATAACCAAACAGATCTTCAACGGGAGTTTGGTAGCGGCAGATTCCAAGGTGATCCTGAGACTGGCACTTCAGTAAGACCCAGGACTACCCAGCAAGGATACGACTGGGGTACCCAAGCTTGGGGAGAGAGGCTGGATGGTGGAGATGTCGTCCATTTTGATGGCGTGACGCGGCCTTACTCCTATGCGGGAGACAATTGGAACAGATTTTATGAGACCGGTACTGCGTGGACCAATAGTATTTCACTTTCAGGTGGAGGGGAGAACCAGACTTTCAGGTTTAATGTCACAGATTTACGAAGTGACGCGGTAGTGCCGAATTCAGGTTTTGACCGGTTCAATATGTCATTGTCCACAAACGGAAAATTTGGAAATAGACTGACATTTGATGCCAAGGTGCTTTATTCTCAGGAGACGGCAAGAAACAGGCCGTCTTTATCGGATTCACCCAACAATGCTTTTCAATCGATCTTTGCTTTACCGCCGGATGTAAACGTCCTTGATGGTAGAGGCGATCCTAATAATTTGGGATCAATTCCCGTCGGGACTGATCCCACATTGCTGAATGTCTGGGGATTTGAAGAACGGGAGGAATATCTGATGGTCAATAACCCATGGGGCCAAAATCCCTACTGGGCGACTTACCAGGTATCGCGGGGCGATGTCCGGGACCGGATCATTACCTCCGGTTCGTTAAGATATGATATTACTGACCATTTATACATTTCTGGCAGAGCCGGGATGGACTGGTTTACCAGGAGGTTTCACGATCTTATTCCCCAGGGCACGGGCCATACCAGGGGTGGGACTCTGACCGAAGGAGAAAACAGGGTGAGAGAAATAAACCTCGAGGCAATGTTAGGCTACACGCGTGAATTCGGCGATTTTGGGGTCAATGCGTTCGTTGGCTCCAACAGAATGAGAAGAAATAACGAAACGATTTCCGCAAACGGGCAAGGCTTTAATGTCCCCTTTTTTCATGCCATCAATAATACCGTAACCAGGAATTTTGGATACAGTTATTCGGGGCTGGGCATCAATTCCATTTTTGGCTCAGCTGAATTCAGCTACAAAAACTACCTGTTTTTGACCGCTACAGCCAGGAAGGATTGGTTTTCAGTGCTGGATCCTTCCATCAACAACATCACCTACCCTTCTTTAGGGGGTAGTTTTGTGTTTTCCGATGCTTTCGAGGGACTTCCCATATGGTTGAGCTTCGGTAAATTACGGGCTTCATGGGCACAGGTGGGGAGCGCGACGGTGGCACCCTATCAGATAAGCAATGTGTATTCGCTGCTTGGAGCGCCGGCAATTAACTTTGACGGGAACCAGGTTCCGATGGCCTCCTTTGCCAATGCGCAAAACAATGCCGGTACCATACCGAACATAGGGTTAATACCACTTACATCAACGGAGACAGAATTGGGTTTTGATGTGCGCTTGTTTCAGAATAGATTGGGAGTTGATCTGACCTACTATCATCAGAGAAGTACCAATGATCAGCTAAATGCCCAGGTTTCCAGGGCTTCGGGCTTTGGGTCAACGCTGGTCAATCTGGGTGAAATGGAGAACCGGGGGGTTGAGGTGCTCTTGACCGGCTCGCCTATAACCGGAAGGGCCCTTAACTGGGACATTTCTTTAAACATTGCCAGAAACCGAAACAGGGTTATGTCTTTAATTGAAGGTAATGATATCCTTAATATAGAGGAGCCAAGAACCCAAACGGTTTTCGTCCAGCATAGAACAGGTTATCCTTTTGGCGTAATAGCCGGTTGGGTACAAGCCAAAACGCCAGATGGTATTCCGATTTTTGAGCCCAATGGAGCACCTGTTCAATCAAGTCAGATGGAAGTTATTGGGAACGGGGTCCCTGATTGGACCGGAGGTATTAATAATACTTTAAGTTTCAAAGGATTTACAATGTCTGCACTGATAGACTTTAGGATTGGGGGGGATCTTTATTCAGGCACCAATCTGCGGCTCACTCAGTGGGGTTTGCATAAGCAGACTTTGCAAGGCAGGGAAGGGGAAGAACCGCTTACTGTTTCCGGTGTAGTACAAGCCGGGTCGGATGCGGAAGGTAATCCTGTTTATGAAGAATTTAACAAAACTTTGACGCCTGGAGAGGCTCAAAATTACTGGAACCAAATGGGTAATCGGGTGCAGGATCATTTCATCTATGACGGTTCTTTTGCCAAATTGCGTCAGGTGACGTTTGGTTATAATTTTCCAGCAAGCCTGTTGGGTCGTATGCCTTTCCAGTCCCTTCATCTGTCCTTTGTCGGAAGGAATCTTTCCATACTGTGGAAAAATGTAGAGAATATTGATCCGGAGGCTAACTATACATCAGGGAATGCCCAAGGTTTGGATTATTTTGGCATGCCGCAGACCAGAACATTTGGATTTAACCTGAGAGCTACCTTTTAATCACTAAAGAGCTTAAACCATGAAAAATATCAATAAAACTATAATATACGTATTAATGATTGCCGTTCCTCTGATGGGATGTGATACGGAGGAACTGCACAACTTGAATATCAACCCTCAAGCTGTCAACGAGATCGATGTTAATTTTATATTTACTGCGGCCCAAATAGGCACTGCTTCTGGGGGGGCGTCCGGAGACAACAGGATAATTGACTGGAGGACTAACATAGGGATGGCTTCTTATTTGATTCAGCAACTGGCTAATGCTGGAGGCGGCATAGCACCAGGTGACAAGTACATTGAGAATTTTGAATCCAACAATGCACCTTTTGAGTTCTTCTACGGCGATGCTTTGAAGAATATATCAGAGGTGCTTCGTCAGACAGGGCCTGGAGGATATGACGAGGGCAATAAAAACAATCTTCGCCAAGCCACCAGGATGCTCAGGGTGCTGAATTTCCATCGGTTAACCGATTTTTATGGAAACATCCCGTATTTTGATGCGCTTAACGGTATGGAAGGTGTTTTCTTTCCCGAATATGACGCTCAGCCGGCCATTTATGCGGATATGCTGAATGAACTTGAGGAGGCTACTTCCTTGCTGGACACTTCCTTGCCGGACGAGGGTTTTTCCACTTCTGATTTGGTATACCAGGGAGACGTGGAAAAATGGAGAAGATTCGGCTACTCCCTGATGTTGCGCTTGGCGATGAGAGTATCCAACGTGGATCCGGATATGGCGAATGAATATGTAACCAAGGCAGTTGCAGGAGGTGTGATGCAGAGCAACGCAGATAATTTTCTGGTTCCTATGTCGGAGGGGCCCAGCCTCTGGATCAATCAAAATGGCCTATCACGCGCTTTTTATCCAGGTGACGGAGGCCAGCCGGCTTTTATGAGCAAGACATTGATTGACTGGTTGAAGGCCGATGCGGCTTCAGAGGATCAAGTAGACCCGAGGTTGATGATTTTAAGCGGTGGTATAGCGCAATGGACCGCCAATGCCTGGAATCCGATCAATACCAATCCATTAGAACAAAGAGGGTTGCCAAACGGCTATGATGCTGCGGGTATTGAAGAGATGGAAGGAGGCGAAGTGGATCAGCAAACCACCTTTTCACGAATCAATTATTTATTGCTTCAATTGGACGCTCCTTATATGCTGATGAATTATGCTGAGTCGGCTTTCTTGCAGGCCGAGGCATTGGAGAGAGGTATCGGCTCGGGTATTTCCAGAGACGCCGGAAGCCACTATGAAGATGGTGTGCGGGCTGCGATGCAGATGTACACCCCCTTTCACTCCTCTCTCTCCGTTTCCGATGGACAGGTGGACGCCTATTTGGCCCGGCATCCATATGGTCAGGAAAAACCTGCTTTAGAGATGATAGGAGAGCAGATGTGGGTAAGCAAGTTTCTGAACTGGTGGGAGGCATGGTCTGATTGGAGAAGGACCGGTTACCCACAGCTGACACCTACAAACCATCCCTTGAATATGACGCAGGGACAAATAATGAGAAGGCTCCGATATCCCGCACAGGAAGCCGCTTCCAATGAGCATTTCGCTACAGGGTCAACCCAGCCCGATACTTTTCTCACCAAGGTATGGTGGGACGGAGGACCCGCGGATTAATAGGTTGAAAAATTGATATTATAATCCTAAGAAGAAGAGGATGGGAGCCAATCCTATCCTCTCTTTTTTTATTATTGTCACCCTTTATCGGGTTATGTTTAGGTTAGGCAGTTTTTAAACCTTTGTGCCTGTCTAATCAGTAGTACGTATTTTTATGAATCAAATTGTGAAAATCATTTTTTGTTGAGTAATTGTTGTTTATAAGATATAACCTTTAATTTTTTTAAAATAAATAATAGTAGGTCAAGTAATTTACACTTTAATGCTTTAGGACTATGATTGTTTTTTATATGACTCAATTCATATGATCAAGGCGTGGTTCAACTATCTATTTTCCTTTTATATAAAAAATAGAGAAAAACGTCGGCTGAAAAAATCGATTCAAACACTTTTTTTTTACTTAATAATATTCTACATTTCCTCATAAAATAGTGGCATATTCTAACTATCACCCTTATTGCAGTACCTAATTGTATGTTAGTAGGTTTGTGGCTAATAATGAACGAACGGTAGTTTTCATGGTTGTGGAAAATGTTGTTTAAAAGGTTTCCGTTTATAAAAAACTAATTGGATAAGAATATTTACTGGATGTCAGTATTTATATAGTTAACTCAATTCAAACCAAAATGATCTATTTATGAAAAACCTATTACTTATTGTGTGTCTCGCCGTGTTGACTTCTATGGGCAATATGGTCATGGGACAGACTGTAACCGGTAGGGTCACTGATAATTCAGATGGCCAGCCTCTTCCCGGGGTGTCGGTTCTGATCAAGGGAACCTCTACGGGTACGGCCACGGACGTGGGCGGGAATTACAGTCTAAATGTGCCTGGTCCGGAGACCGTCCTGGTATTTTCTTACCTGGGTTTCCAAACCATCGAGCAGGCGGTAGGCAACCGGACTTCCATCAATGTATCGATGCAGGAAGATGCCGCTGAGCTTTCTGAAGTGGTGGTTACGGCCCTGGGTATAGAAAGGAATGTTAGGGCGCTTCAATATTCCGTCACCAAAGTGGGCGGCGAGAATTTTACGGAAGCCAGAGAAAACAACATTGCCAACCAGTTGGCAGGTAGAGTAGCAGGTGTGAACGTGACCAATGTAGCATCCGGCCCTGCCGGGTCCTCCAGAGTGATTATCAGGGGAAATACCTCCCTTCAGGGCAACAACCAGCCGCTTTATGTGGTGGATGGTATTCCCATGGACAACACCAATTTTGGACAGGCCGGTGTATGGGGTGGAGCCGACCAAGGGGACGGTATGACCAGTATCAACCCTGACGATATTGAATCCATGTCTGTATTAAAAGGTGCCAGTGCGGCAGCCTTGTACGGTGCCAGGGCTTCCAATGGTGTGATTCTGATCACTACAAAAAGAGGAACTACCAAAAAAGGTATCGGCGTGGAATTCAATTCCAATACTGTATTTGAAAGAATCAACAATCAGACAGATCTTCAGCGCACGTTTGGCTCCGGTAGATTTCAAGGTGACCAGGCGACAGGAGCCGCTGTAAGGCCTACCACGGTTCGCCAAGGCTACGATTGGGGTACCCAGGCATGGGGTGAGCGTTTGGGATCAGGTACCGCTATGCATTTTGATGGTGTGGAACGACCTTACGTGGATGCAGGTGACAACTGGAACAGGTTCTATGAAACAGGCGTGGCGTTTACGAATAGCCTTTCGTTGGCAGGTGGGGGAGAAAACCAAACGTTCAGGTTCAATGTAACCGACCTGAGGAGCACTTCCGTGGTACCAAACGCAGGTTTTGACAGGATGAACGCATCGCTGGCTACCAATGGCAAATTTGGAAGCAGATTGACCTTTGATGCCAAAGTGATGTATTCCAACGAAAACACCCAAAACAGGCCAAGACTCTCCGATTCACCGGGTAATGCTTTTCAATCCATTTTTGCACTTCCACCAAACGTGAATGTGGAATGGGGCAAAGGCGACCCCAACAGACTTGGCACGATACCCGAAGGAACAGCTCAATCTCTGTTGGACACATGGGGTTTTGCTGAAAGAGAAGAATACCTTATGGTGAACAACCCTTGGGGCCAGAACCCTTATTTTGCCACCCATCAGCTGTCCATCAATGATATCAGGGACAGGATCATCACTTCCGGAAGTTTGAGATTTGATATTACCGACCATTTGTATATCTCCGGCAGGTCAGGTATGGACTGGTATACGAGAAGATTCAGTAACCTGACCCCTCAAGGTACGGGATATGACCGAAATGGAAATATGCAGGAAGGTGAAAGAAGAGTGAGTGAGATCAACCTGGAAGCCATGCTGGGATATAATCAGGAGTTTGGGGATTTTGGAATCAATGCCTTTATCGGTGCCAACCGGATGAGAAGAAAAGATGAAACCATATCCGCCAATGGGCAAGGGTTTAATGTGCCTTTCTTCCATGCCATTAACAATACCGTAACCCGGAATTTCGGCTACGGGTTTTCCGAATGGGGGATCAACTCTGTTTTTGGTTCTGCTGAAGTCAGCTACAAAAACTTCCTCTTTCTGACCGCTACGACAAGAACGGACTGGTTCTCTGTTTTGGATCCGGCTACCAACAACATCACCTATCCTTCCATAGGGAGTAGCTTCGTGTTTACCGATGCCATGAGAGAACTGCCTTTCTGGTTGAGTTTTGGTAAGATACGCGGTTCCTGGGCTCAGGTAGGTAGTGCCACAGTAGGGCCATATCAGATAGCCAACGTCTATTCGTTGATAGGTGCCCCTGCTTTCAATTCCGCTGGCAACCAGGTTCCTATGGCTTCTTTTGCCACGGCTCAGGGTAACGCCGGGACTATTCCCAACAGGATGTTAAGGCCGCTTACTTCCACTGAAATGGAGATAGGTTTGGATGTGAGGTTTTTGCAGAACAGGTTGGGCGTAGACTTCACCTATTATCAGCAGAAAAGTACCGATGACCAATTGAACGCACAGGTTTCCAGATCTTCCGGTTTTGGCTCTACTCTGGTCAATTTGGGTGAAATGCAAAACAAAGGGATTGAGGTCCTTTTGACCGGTACTCCTGTTAGAAACCAGACTTTCAGCTGGGATATCTCTCTGAACCTCGCCCGAAACAGGAACAAAGTGATCTCATTGATTGAGGGGAATGACATTCTGAACGTGGAAGAGCCCAGGACAAGAACAGTATTCGTTCAGCACAGGACCGGACATCCGTTTGGTGTATTGGCAGGATGGGTACAAAAACGTTCACCTGATGGCCAGCCTGTATTCGAACCCAACGGTGCGCCGGTACAATCTGACCAGATGGAAATCATCGGGAACGGCATCCCGGACTTTACTGGAGGTCTTAATAACAGCATTACTTTCAAGAACTTCAATTTGTCCGCGCTGATTGACTTTAGGGTCGGTGGAGATATTTACTCGGGAACTAACGTGAGGCTGACTCAGTGGGGGCTCCATAAGCAGACGCTTCAGGGAAGAGCAGGAGAAGCTCCTTTGACTGTAAGCGGCGTGGTGCAGGCTGGAACTGATTCCCAAGGCAATCCAATTTATGAAAGTTTTGAAAAGACTTTGACTCCGGGAGAAGCCAATAACTATTGGAACCAGATGGGTAACAGGGTCCAGGATTACTTCGTATATGACGGATCCTTTGCCAAGTTGAGACAAATTACCTTTGGTTACAATTTCCCAAGAACTATTCTGGACAAAACGCCTTTTACCAATTTAAACCTGTCCTTTGTCGGAAGGAACTTATCCATCCTGTGGAAAAATGTGGATAACATTGATCCAGAGTCGGCTTATTCATCCGGAAACGGTCAGGGATTGGATTACTTTGGTATGCCTCAGACCAGAACATATGGGTTCAACCTAAGGGCAACGTTCTAACCATAAAAGGAAATTATATTATGAAACTTATCAATAAAGCCATATTATTCGCGCTGGTCCTTACTATCCCAATGATCGGCTGCGATACGGAAGAGTTGCATAACCTGAACATCAACCCTCAGGCTGTCAATGAAATCGATCTGAATTTTATGTTTACGGCGGCCCAGTTAGGTTCTGCCTCGGGCGGTTCTGCCGGAGATAACCGGTATATTGATTGGAGGACCAATATTGGCATGACTGCTTATTTGATACAACATCTTGCCAATGCAGGAGGCGGCATAGCCCCCGGTGACAAGTATACCGAAAACTTTGAATCCAACAATGCACCTTTTGAGTTCTTCTATGGGGATGCTCTGAAAAATCTTTCCGAGGTTTTGCGTCAAACCGGTCCCGGAGGATATGACGAAGGCAATAAAGTCAACACCAGGAATGCTGCCCGTATCATGAGGGTGTTGAATTTCCACAGGTTGACCGATTTCTATGGAAACATTCCTTACTTTGACGCGCTCCAGGGTATGGACGGGGTGTTCTTTCCAAAATACGACAAGCAGTCCGAAATCTATCCCCATTTATTGAAGGAATTGGAAGAGGCCACCGCCGGTTTTAACCCCAACGCACCTGATCATTCAGGATTTGCTAGAGCGGATATTATGTATAATGGTGATATCACCAAGTGGAGAAGATTCGGGTATTCTTTAATGCTGAGGCTCGCCATGCGTGTTTCAAATGTGGCACCTCAGTTGGCCAATGAATATGTGACCAAGGCAGTTGCTGGAGGTGTGATGCAGAGCAATGATGACAACGCATGGGTACCCATGTCCGAAGGCCCCAGTCTTTGGATCAACCAAAATGGCATTTCCCGGGCTTTTTATCCAGGCGATGGAGGGCAACCCAGCTATCTCAGCAAGACCCTGGTGGATTGGCTCAAGGCAGGTGCTACAAACGCCGATGAGGTAGACCCCCGGCTAATGATCATCAGCGGCGGTATTGCCAACTGGTCCGCAGTCGCATGGACCCCCTTGAACACCAATCCCCTGCAGCAAAAAGGTATGCCTAACGGATACGACGCTGCCGGATTGGAGCAGTTAGAGGGAGGACCGGTGGATCAGACATCCACGTATTCGAGAATCAACTATCTGATGCTTCAGAGAGACTCTCCCTATATGTTGATGAATTTTGCGGAGTCAGCATTCCTGCAAGCAGAGGCGCTTGAAAGAGGGATTGGCTCCGGCATCTCAGGTACTGCCCGCCAGCATTATGAAGCCGGGGTAAAGGGAGCCATGCAGATGTATACACCGTTTGACCAGTCTTTGACCGTTTCGGATGCCCAGGTTACCGCTTATCTCAGCAGGCACGTTTATGGTGTAGAAAAACCTGCGCTTGAAATGATCGGGGAGCAATTGTGGGTCAGCAAGTTTTTCAACTGGTGGGACGCTTGGTCTGATTGGAGAAGAACAGGTTATCCGGCACTTACGCCTACCAATCACCCCGCAAATGTAACCCAAGGGCAGATCATGAGGAAGTTGCGTTATCCAGCGGCCGAAGTAGCGACCAATGAAAATTTCCAGTCAGGGGCCACACTTCCCGATGTATTCATGACCCGTGTATGGTGGGATGGAGGCAATTAATTGTCATGAGGAATAACTAAAATAAAAAGGGGATGCTCAAATCCCCTTTTTTATTTAGGAAAGATACCATCTCCATTTGATCCCATATAGGCACCCCAAACCGGAGGCTTTTTTATTTTAACCGGCGTATCAATCCTTTTGATCCGCATTCCCAAAAAAGAAAGCACATCCGAATGGCTGTAATATTGACAATGGATGATGTCCAAATAACCATCTTGATCTATGTCTCCTATCCATGGTGTGCTGAAGATGTTTTTAAATCCTTTGGTGCTGTCAATAATAGCCGTTTGACGTTTTTTAAAATCTATGGCCAGCAGTTTATTCTCTATAGCAAACGAAGATTGGTCACCAATGTACCGGTTACAGTCAAATTCGTTGATGCTGATGATCACCTCGTCTCTTCCGTCCCTGTTCAAATCATACACTACCGGTGAGGAGAATCCTGTACAGCCGATTGAATCCATGTATTCGATTTCACCGTTTTTTCCATTGATCATCACTTGGATAGATCCGGTATTTTCGGGCCATATACCTTTACTTACAAAAGTAAACACGTCGGGTATGCGGTCATCCGTAAAATACCCTACCGCGAAACTGTTGCTGCATTCCGTATCCGGGACAGATTGCTGCCACAGGGTTTGTAGGGTTTTGCCATTGATGGCAGTGATGGTGCTGGCATGGGAAATGGTGATGATATCATAGAAACCGTCGCCGTTGATGTCTGCCACAGCCGGAGGGGCGATAAATCCGTGTCCTGATTCCTGGACAATGACTTTGGCAGCGGAAAGCCCTTTGTTAACAAATTCGCCGACATCGGTGAGATAGAGATTGCCGCTGATGGTCTCCCCACCGGTACCGAAAAGAATCTGGAATTTTCCGGACCCCGATTGGGAGAAAGCTACAGGGGACATGTATGTTTCCTTTCCGTCCGGCATCGTGTCCGCAGCCAGGATATCGCCATTGGTAGGGTCAATCATCATCAATACGCCGGGAAACCGGTCTTCGGTCTCATAAGGAGCGGCTTCAGCATTGCCGCCATTGGTTATCAGAAGCTCTTCTATACCATCTCCATTCTGGTCCGGAATCAGGACACTGTTGTTGAAGTTGAAGCGGGCATGCCTCAAAACAGGATGATCTTGATAAATATAGTTATACTTCCAAATCAATTCCCCTGTTCTGCCGTCCAGGGCGCGGAGATGCGGTGATCTTCCCCCAATAAAAATATCCTTGATACCGTCTCCGTTTACATCACAAAAAGTGGCCGATCCGTATACCTGGTCCTCCGCTTCATGTGCCCAAATGATTTCCCCGTTGCTTCCGTCGATGGCGATGATGCCTTGTTCACTGTATTCAAATTCGTTTTTTCCGGCACCTATCACGAAATCCAAAATACCGTCCTGGTTTAAATCCACGGATCTGGGAGAAGACTGGGAGCCGATAATGGGGAAATTCGCGTCCCATACCAATTGGCTTTGTTTCTTTTTAGTACAGGAAAACAGCAGTGACAGGAGCGTGAGGAAAATCCAATGAGGAAGAGGTTTCATAGGTTCAGAAATAGGATGCGAAAGGACGATAATGAGATTTAGTGCTTGATTGTGTCTTAAATATAACAATAAAGACCTGATAAGACGGAGACAAAAATATAAATTGCAAATTGAACCGAATTAGGTGATCTTTATTAGGAATGTGGCTCTTTTTATAAGGGGATATTGTAGTTAAAGCGTGTTGCTATATATATTTAAATAATGTAGATTTACCTATAAGAGATCAAATAAGGGTAATAATGAAGGGTGGAGGTAAGTTCAGAAAAATGTTAATGAAAAATAGAATCTTCGGTGGCCTCATATTAGGGGCTTTGATTTTGACAGTGGGGGACCGGTCGGTTTTGGCCCAAGGTTTTGAGCAGATATCTCCCAAAAAATCCGGAATAAAATTTCAGAATAACCTTAAAGAAAGCAGATCTGCCAATATATTGACCTATGAATATTTTTACAATGGCGGAGGCGTGGCAATCGGTGATATCAACAACGATGGGCTGGATGATATTTATTTCACCGGCAACATGGTTGCCAACAGACTTTATTTGAACCAAGGCGACTTTAAATTCAAAGATATTACCAAGCAAGCCGGAGTAGAAGGCAGGGATGCCTGGACCACCGGGGTCACCATGGTGGACATAAACGGAGATGGTTTCCTGGACATTTATGTGTGTTACTCAGGAAAAGGAGACCCGGACCAAAGAAGAAACCAGCTGTTCATCAACCAAGGAGATGGGACATTTAAGGATGAAGCAGCAGCTTATGGGCTTGATGACCCGTCCAACAGCATCCATGCGTTGTTTTTTGACTATGACCGGGATGGTGATCTGGACATGTATTTGCTTAACCACAATACCAACGTAATCAACGAAATTGAATTTGATGCCAAGAGGAGGGACAGGAATAAATATGCGGGAGATAAATTGTTTCGCAATGACGGGGGTAAATTCACCGATGTGAGTGAAAAAACCGGGATTAAGGGCAATTCTATGGGCTTTGGACTGGGTGTAGCGGTTTCTGATCTCAATGGGGATGGTTATCCCGACATTTATATTTCGAATGATTACATCGAGCCGGATTATTTGTATATCAATAACGGTGATGGAACATTTTCAGAACAACTCACCGACTATCTTCAGCACATCTCCTACTTTTCAATGGGATCGGATATCAGCGATATCAATAACGACGGCCTTCCTGATATTTATACCTTGGACATGCTTCCGGAAGACAATAACAGACAGAAGTTGCTCTACGGTCCTGAGAATTATGAACAATATGCCCTGATGGTGATGAAAGGGTTTTATCACCAGAACATGAGAAACATGCTTCATCTTAATCTGGGCAATGGACTGTTCAGTGAAATCGGCCAGCTTGCAGGGGTATCCAATACCGATTGGAGTTGGGCAGCATTTTTTGCAGATTTTGACAATGACGGCTGGAAAGACCTTTTTGTGACCAATGGCTATTATCGCGACTATACCAACAGGGATTTCCTGAAGTATAAGGGCGATTACTATTTCAGCAAGGCCCGGGCAAAGGAAACCGCAGATACGCTCCACCTTGTTACCAGCATGACGTCCACACCTGTTCACAATTATATATTTAAGAATCAAGGAGGAATTAACTTTGAAAATAAAACCACCGAATGGGGTTTTTCGGAGCCGGGTTTTTCCAATGGGGCTGCCTTTGCTGACCTGGACAACGATGGAAGTATCGATCTGGTGGTAAACCATCTCAATGGAAATGCAGGAATTTACAGAAATAAACTTGTACCAGATGGTGCAGCGGCTAATTTTCTGCAGGTGGAATTGAAAGGCGGGGGTTTGAATACATTCGGGGTGGGTGCTAAGATCTACGCCTATTCCGGCGGAGACATGCAGTTTTTTGAACAACAGCCTTCCCGCGGTTTTCAGTCATCTGTCAGCCCCAGGATCCATATAGGTTTGGGAAATAAGCCGCATGTGGATTCCCTCAAGGTAATATGGCCAGGGGGTGACCGGCAAGTACTTCAGCATATCCAAGCCAATACCAGGATCACGGTTAAGGAAGAAGATGCCCTCCCTTCACCTGGTGAAAACGAGGAAATACCGGAGCCCCTGTTCACACAGATTGTTTCACCTATTGGATATGAACATGAGGAACCGGGATACAATGACTTTAAAAGGCAGCCTTTATTGTACCATATGCTTTCCCCCTCGGGGCCTGCCATGGCGGTAGGAGATGTCAACAAAAACGGTTTTCCGGACCTGTATGTCGGCGGTACCCAGGGAAAGCCGGGCAAACTTTATTTTCAAGTGTCCACCGGACAGTTCCTGGAATCGCAGGGGCTGGATTTGAGTCAAGATGAGTTGAGCGCTGACACCGATGCCCTCTTTTTTGATGCCAATGGTGATGGTTGGCAAGACCTTTATATCGTGAGTGGTGGCTATCATGATTATGAAAAAGGGGATGATGCTCTACAGGACAGACTGTATATGAATCGTGGAGGCGGTAATTTCATAAAGGCCGATGATGCATTGCCGGAAATAAAAACCAGCGGCTCCTGCGTCCGGGTTGCTGATTTTGACGGAGATGGCCATTTAGACCTCTTCATCGGGGGAAGGGTGGTGCCCGGTGAATACCCTTCCAAGCCTTCATCTTATCTGCTGCAAAACGATGGTACAGGAAAATTTAAGGATGTAACAGCGGCCTATTTGGCGGAAATTGAGGGCTCAGGGATGGTGACCGATGCCCAATGGCTGGATATCAATGGAGATGGCTGGCAGGATTTGGTGGTAGTGGGGGAATTTATGCCCATTCAGGTTCTTCTTAATAAAGAAGGAAAAGGATTTGAAAATGCCACGCATCAGTATTTTGACAGACCCATGTCCGGTATGTGGTCCAGGATAGCGGTGGGGGACTTCGACAATGATGGTGACTTGGACTTCATCATAGGGAATTTTGGCTTGAATTCTCAATTCAAAGCAAGCGATGATGAACCTATCACGATGATGTTTGCGGATTTTGACAACAATGGTTCTGTGGATCCTATATTATGTCAATACATTCTTGGAGTTTCTTATCCTTTTTTGAGCAGAGATGAGCTTCTGGATCAAATGTACGGGATGCGCAGCAAGTTTACGGATTACGCTGCCTTTGCTGATGCCAAACTGGAGGATATTTTAACCAAAGAGCAAATCGAATCGGCCACAACGTTGGAGGTGAATGAATTACGCACCTTATATCTTGAAAACAGGGGGAACAGGCTGATACCTCACGAACTGCCTATGGAAGCCCAGTTTGCGCCAATATATGCCATAGCGGTAATCGACCATAACGACGATGGGAACCTTGACTTTATTTTAGCCGGAAACCAAAATACGACCCGGCTTAGATTGGGGGTTATAGACGCTAATTTTGGGCAGCTGTACGAAGGCGACGGAAATGGGAATTTTAAATATGTTGAGCAAAAAATAACAGGATTGAACTTCATAGGAGATGTTAAGTCGCTACAGCCCATTAAGCTATCCTATCTGGAAGTGCTTCTGGTGGGCATTAACAATCTTGGCATAGAAGCTTATTTACTCAACCGTTCTATGGGGAAAAACAACTTAAGAAAACTAACCAAACAGCATCAGTAAACATTAACCCTCGTTTTTTTTCAATGAAAATCAGAAAAATTAACCTCGAAGAAAGTGAAATTCCGGAAAGTTGGTACAACATCATCGCAGACATGCCCAACAAGCCCTTACCTCCCCTTCATCCGGCCACGCTCGAGCCAATAGGTCCCGACTCATTGGCCCCGCTGTTTCCGGAGGCATTGATCAAACAGGAGGTGACCACAGACAAATGGGTAAGCATCCCTGATGAGGTAAGGCATATGTATACTATATGGCGCCCCACTCCTTTGTACAGGGCATATGGTTTGGAAAAGGTTCTGGACACACCTGCAAAAATCTATTACAAATATGAAGGAAGCAGTCCCTCAGGTTCCCACAAACCTAATACCGCCATTCCACAGGCATATTATAATAAACAGGAGGGGATCAAAAGAATTACAACAGAGACAGGGGCAGGTCAATGGGGCAGTGCCCTAAGCTTCGCCTGTCAGCATTTTGGGATTGCCTGTGAGGTGTATATGGTGAGACTTTCCTTTAATGATAAACCTTACCGGAAAATCATGATGAATACCTGGGGGGCGGATGTATACCCTTCTCCTTCGGAGAGAACAGCAGCCGGGAGAAAAATCCTGGAAATGGATCCTGAATCTCCGGGTTCTTTAGGAATTGCCATTTCTGAAGCGGTGGAAATGGCGGTCAGCAGAGAGGATACAAAATATGCCTTGGGTAGCGTGCTGAACCACGTAAAGCTACATCAAACCATTATTGGATTGGAAGCCATAAAGCAACTTGAAAAAGCAGGCAGCGATATGCCGGATATTGTCATCGCGCCTTTTGGCGGGGGATCCAACTTTGCCGGGCTCGCGTTTCCATTTCTGCGGCTGAATCTGGAACAGGGAAGAAATATCCGGTGCATAGCCAGTGAACCGGCATCCTGTCCCAAATTGACCAGGGGCGTGTTCCGGTACGATTTCGGGGATACAGCCGGAATGACACCGTTGTTGCCGATGTACACGTTGGGACATGATTTCATTCCGGCCCCTATCCATGCGGGCGGGTTGCGGTATCACGGTGCGGGGGTGATTGTCAGCCAGCTTTTAAAAGACAGGCTTATCGAAGCCAGGGCCCATGATAATATAGAGATTTTTGAAGCGGGGGTAATGTTTGCACGGTCCGAGGGAATCATTCCTGCGCCAGAAGCCAATCATGGTATCGCCACCGCCATCCAGGAAGCCAAAAAATGCCGGGAGGAGGGGGTTTCAAAAACAATCCTGTTTAACCTTTGTGGACATGGTAATTTCGATATGAAGGCATATGATGATTATTTTGCCGGAAAAATCAAACAACATGAGCTGAGTCAGTATGAAATTGAGACTTCTATCAGTAAGCTGGAAACACCACTGATCCCAACCTAGACAGGATCCTATCCTGAATTGGAAAACAGGCGGTTGTAGAATCCAGACAGAAGGGGAAAAAAAGAACATGGACAAACGAACCTTTTTAAAAACCGGCGCCCTATCGGCATTGGGCCTAGGCTTGGTGCCCCAGGGGGTGCTTTCTCTTTCTCGTTTTAAAAGCCATCAGGAGATTCCCGTGACAGACACCCATTTACATTTATGGGATCTGTCCAAAATGGATTATCCATGGCTTAAAGATGCGGGTGCACCACTTGAAAGAAATTTTCTCCTTCCTGATTACCATCGTGCAATAAAAGGCACCCCCGTATCAAAAATGGTTTTTGTGGAATGCGCCCGTTTGCCGGAGCAGTATTTACAGGAAGTGGATTGGGTAACTGAGCAGGCGCAGAGGGATAAACGGATCAAAGGGATGGTGGCTTACTTCCCTCTGGAGAAGGGAAAAGAAAGCCAAAAGGATCTCGAGACATTAACTGAGAGAAAAATAGTGAGGGGGATACGGAAAGGTGTATCCTCTGAATTGATGGCTGACAGTGGTTTTTGCAAAGCCGTAAAGATGTTGTCCGGTTTGGAACTGAGTTATGACCTGAACATATCGGCTCCATTGATGAAGGACGCGTTGGATTTTGTGAAAAAGTTTCCAGACCTGTTGTTCGTTTTGGATCATGTGGGCAATCCTGACATTAAGGGCGGCCAATTCACGGAATGGGCAAAGTACATGAGCGCTTTTTCAGAACTGGACAACGTTACCTGTAAAATAAGCGGCATGATCACCAAGGCTGATCCTCGAAACGATCGAGTGGATGACCTTTTACCCTATTTCGATCATGTGATGACCTCTTTCGGGACCAATCGGGTAATTTATGGAGGAGATTGGCCGGTCGTATTAAGGGCGGGGAGCTACCATAAATGGATCAGCACATTCTTAAAACTATGTAAAAACTTATCCATAGATGAAAAAAGAAAACTATATTACCTGAATGCAGAACGTATTTACAGGATCTGATCTACCGGAAACTTATATTGAAGATTTAAGATAATAACTCAATAATTCATTCAAGATGCTTGAAAATAAAAACAAAAGCGACGTTTCGCGCAGGGATTTTATAAGAACTTCATCATTATCTGCTGCCGGTTTTTTCATCGTCCCCCGGTTTGTGTTGGGGGGCAAGGATTACATAGCTCCCAGTGATAAGGTCAATATAGGCATGATAGGTGTAGGAGGGAAAGGCCGTCAGAATGCGGAAGACCTTATGAAGCTGGACGATGTGCAGCTTACGGCGATCGCAGATCCGGGAGAATACTGGGATTTGGCTGAATTTTATTATCGATCTTTGGCAGGCAGAGGCCCGGTAAAAAAACTGATAGAAGGGCATTACGGTCAAAAATCAGAAAATTATAAAGTCCGGGAGTACCGGGATTTTAGGGAAATGCTTGAAAAGGAAACCGGCTTGGACGCCGTTTGCTGTTCCACACCTGATAATACCCATGCTTTTATCACCTATATGGCGATGAAGGCCGGTAAGCATGTGTATTGTGAAAAGCCCCTTACCCACAATATCTGGGAAGCCCGAATGATCAAGAAATTGACAGAAGAAACCGGTTTAGCCACACAAATGGGCAATGTCGGACACAGTACAGACGGCATCCGGGAAACAGTGGAATTCCTAAGGGGTGGTGTGATAGGACAGGTAAAGGAAACCTATTCATGGGTACCGGCTACCCGTTGGATTCCGGAGATCACCGGTGAACCGCAGAAAGGAACCAAGAAACCAAAAGGTTTTGACTGGGATTTATGGCTGGGTCCGAGCGTCTATAGGCCTTATCATGAATGGTATACTCCGGTGACCTGGAGGGATTTTTGGGACTTTGGCTGTGGGGCCTTGGGAGATTTTGGTTGCCACGACATGGACGCAGCCACCTGGGCATTTGAATTAGGCCATCCCGAAGCCATAGAAGTCTTTCCCGCCGGGTTCAGTGATGAGGCCATCACGCCTTACGGTGAAATAGGATATTATCATTTCAAAGAAAACAATACCGGTAAGCCCATAAAGCTTACCTGGTACTCCGGGGGACTTAGGCCACCTCTCCATGAAGCCCTGCCTGCTGATTATCAGTGGCCACGCCGGGGTACGATGTTTATCGGGGAAAAGGGCATTATTGTCAATGAAGGAGGGAATCGCGCCCCAAAAGTATTTCCTGAGCAGTTGGCGAAGACCATAACCCCTCCCAAAGCCACCATTCCCAGATCTAATGGCCATTTTCGGGACTGGGTAGATGCTATCAAAGGAGGGCCGGCGGCCAGTGCAAATTTCGAATACGGAGCCCATTTGACAGAAATCACCCTATTGGGGGTACTCTCCCTGAGATTGGGGGGAAGAAAGATATTCTGGGATGCGGAAAACCTCAAAGCAAAAGGATTACCTGAGGCAGATGTTTACATCAAAGAGCCGGTAAGAGAGGGCTGGGAAATGACATAGTCTTTTCATTATAAAGACGGTTGGTCTGAATGATCAAAAGGCAAAAAGGGACTGATTTTTCCTTTTGCTTTTTTTAAGAGCGGGGGTTTTCCCCTGAATATGAAATAGGAAGGAATCAGTCCAACAGAAAATTGTTGATAAATGTGCTTTTGAGTCCCATCCAGGCAAAGAAAAACAAAACCCCCCAAAATAAGTAGGCTCTATAATAATCCAGCGTTTCTTTATAACGGGATTCGATGATTTCTGCCTTTTCCAGTTCATCAATCCGGTCAAAGATATTTTCCAGGGTAGAATCATCGGATGCCCGGAAAAATTCGCCATTGGCTATCCTGGCAATATCCCTTAAAGTGGTTTCGTTCAGATAACTTTCAATCATTTGAGGTCTCCCAAAAAAGTCGGTCCCATAAGGAACCATTCCATCTTTGCCCACGGCGATGGTATATATTTTTATTTCCATGGCAGCGGCTAGTTGCGCGGCAAAAACAGGATCCACGTTGCCTGCGTTGTTGTCCCCGTCGCTTAAGAGCACCATGACCTTGGACTTGGATTCTGATTCTCTCATCCTGTTGGTAGCCGTAGACACAGCGCTGCCAATAGCGGTTCCTTTTGCGTCCATCATGTTAAAGGAGATGTCCTGGATCAGATCGGTCAGGAGTTCATAATCCGTTGTAAGCGGCGCAAGGGAATATGCCTCACCGGAAAAGATGATGATTCCTATCCGGTCTCCTTGGCGCCCATTGATGAAATCAATGGCAGTTTCTTTGGCGGCCTCCAATCTGTTGGGTGTGAAGTCCTGTAAATCCATGGATTCGGAAATATCCAAAACCAGCATGATGTCTATGCCTTCCGTGAATTGTTCCACTTTTTCATTGGTCCTTTGTGGTCTGGCCAAGGCGACAACGACCATCCACAATGCCAATAAGAAAAAGAACGTAGGGATAAGTCTTAGATACGTCCAGGGGTTTTTTCTGGGAACCATTCTGGGGATGGAAAGTTCAAGGGCAGGCTTTTTTAATATTTTGATAAATTTCCTTATCAAAAGGATAAGGGGAACAAGCCACAGGAGATGGAGAATCCAGAGGTTTTCCCATTCATAAGACCGGAATGTATCCGGCGTAAACCAACTCCATGAAATATAGGAAGAGATTTCATTCATGGTCATGGATATTTTTTAGTTTTTCTTCTAACAAGCTGTTGGACACCTGCAACAGGTTTTCACAGGCAACATGGACGTCTTCGGTTATCCTGTTGGCATAAATAATTAATTCTATTTTTCTGAAGTCATTCAAAATGTCCTGGTTATGCAAGTGCTTTGAAATCTCCGTGGCCGTCCATTCTTTGTATGGTCTCCCAGTGAGTTTTTCAAGATAACCCTTCCACAACCCAAGTAGTTCGTCTGCCCCATCCACGGTAGGCTGTTTCACCAGGTTTTTTTTGGCCAAATCCCACCTTTCCACAAACCTTCTCCAGCGTCTTCTTTCCCAATAGGCCTTCCATTTGTTTGTGATTGTTTTTCCAAAGAAGTATACCAGCGTTAAAGCCACTATCAGGAAGGCAACCAGCGCCACAATCAAATATGGATAGTTAAAGGGCTGATTTATTTTCTGATAACTGTTGGTTTCCTGGAAAGTCAGCACATCGGGTATTTCGTCAATGGTCAGTTTCAGGATAAGTTCTGCCTCTTCCGGGTAGTGGCTGATGCTGTCATACCGTAAAATTTCATATACGGGCAGCCTGAATTTCCTGACAGGGTCCAGTGAGAAATTGGACAAATAGTAGACGGCACTGTCTTGGGTGATCCCTTCTTCCGTAAAGGAAGGATAAGACTCTTTTCCCAAAAATTCCATCGTTCCAAAATTATAAGTGGAATCCGGGAAAAGTACGGGCAGCGAACTGGGATATTTTGCTTTCAATACATAAGTGACGCGCTCGCCAAGCATGGCGGAATCCTGCCGAAAGTACCCTTGGACTTCTATCTCCTGTGGAAAACCATTCAGATAAAGTAAAGTGCTTAAAAATATGACCAACAAAATCCTGATATTATCCACGCTTCATGGTTTTATTTCTGGTTTTGAATAATTCCATTAAAGGTAAAACGATGTCCTGTCTGGTATCGATCTGTAGATAGTTGATCTGATTTTTTTTGCATAAATTCGCTAAGTTGTTTCTTTCCAGGTTAAAAGTAGAGGAAATTTTTCGGGAAAAGCCTCCAAAAGCCGTATTGACCCAGGTTATTTTCCCTTCTTCTTTGTCATATATAGGGACTATACCCAATGAGGGAAGTGCGGATTCAATAGGGTCGGTGATCTGAATCGCCACCAAGTCGTGTTTGTCGGCCAAGGCCTTGAAAGGTTTTTCATACTCTTCATCAATAAAATCCGATATGACAATTACAATGCTCCTTTTTTTGATGAGGTTCAGACAGAAAGTAAACATCCCTTTCAGATCGGTTTTAAGAGATTTATTGGTATGGTTAAATATGCCCTTTATGATTTTTACCGCCTGTCTGATCCCTTTTCCCGGAAGAATGATCTTTTCCTTTTCGTTTGAATAACTGATAAGCCCCACCTGACTCCCTTCATAGGTGGCAGCCAAAGCCAAAACCCCCGCGATCTCCTTCCCCACATCGATTTTTTTGCGCTCTTTGTTGCCGATATCCTGGGATGCGCTGATGTCCAAAAGAAAATACACCGACTGATCTTTGTCTTCTTTGAAAGTTTTCACAAAAGTACCATGTCCCTTCGCAGATACTTTCCATTCGATGGTCCGGATGTCATCGCCGTATTGATAAGGTCTCAGATCGTCAAATTCCAGGCCCGCACCTTTAAAAATGGACTGATAATCCCCCTGAAGGTGGTTGTTGGCCACTTTACGGAGCATGATTTCGTACTTTCTAAGCTTTTTTATCAGTTGGTTCATTTTCTCAAAACAGAACAGAGGCTTAAATTTAGCAGTCTCCGTCGAATAATAAAACGACTTGCCCCTTACTTATTGTCAAAATTCCATCGAAATAGGTAATTTTGAATTGTGAAAAAATACTTGATCCTATTTTCCTGTCTTCTTTTGGCCCTGTCCTGTGGCCGTAACAGGCCCCCGGAGGGGATCCTTACGGAAGACGAAATGGTCTCCATCCTGGTGGACATCCATATGGCCGAAGGTTTTGTGCAGTCCTTGTCCATTCCCTATGACTCCTCCAAAAAACTGTATCCCGTGTTGGAAAAGGAGATTTTTGAAAAATATGAAATTACCGACAGCACGTACATTGCAAGTTTGAAGTACTATTTAAGGGATGCGGCAAAAATGGAAGCATTCTATGAAAGAACGATCGATTCACTTGCTGTTAGAGAAAAAAGAGCCCAACAATAAATGAGGTTATACCCCCACAATTTAGAGGAAAAAATAAACTTTGATAAGATAAAATCCTTGATCAAAGAGGAGTGTAGCAGCTCTCTGGGAGCTGATTTTGTGGACAAAGTAACATTTTCCAAGGACACGCGCCTCCTGACCAAACTGCTGGAACAAACCGAGGAGTTCCGGCAGATCCTTATTTCCGGGGAATCTTTCCCTTCTACTCATTTTATCAATATTTATCCCTATTTGGAGAAAGCCAAAATAGAGGGGACCTACTTATATGAGGAAGAGTTTCACGAAGTCAGGCTCGGGTTAAAAACATTGGCTGGCTGTGTGTTTTTCCTTAACAAGCACCATGAGGAATACCCTCAACTATTCCAACTGTTGGGGATGGTTTCGGAGGACCTTAGCCTGGTAAGGGATATCGAGAAGGTGTTGGATGAAAAAGGAAAAATAAAAAACAATGCCACCCTGGAACTAAATCTTATCCGCACCCAACTGGTGTTTGAGGGGAACCGGCTGAGGAAGGTATTGGACAGCATATACAGGGCAGCCAAAGCACAGGGGTTTACACCGGAAGATGCGTCCATAACGATCAGGGGAGGGAGGATGGTCATTCCTGTTTTGGCAGAGTATAAAAGAAGAATAAAAGGATTTATCCACGACGAGTCGGCCACCGGCCAGACCATTTACCTGGAGCCCGCTGAAGTGCTTGACATCAACAACGAAATCAAGGACTTGGAATACATGGAAAGGAGGGAGGTCCAAAAGATTCTCACCAAACTGACGGACACTTTGCGTGGGTATATTCCCGATCTCCGAAAGGCTTTCCATTTTTTGGGGATGATAGACTTTATCCGGGCCAAGGCCAGGTTTGCGCTGAAAACGGAAGGCTGCCTGCCGATTATTGAAAGAACCCGGACAATGGAGTGGATGAAGGCAAGGCACCCGCTTTTGGAGATGGCTTTGGTGCAGCAGCAAAAGAAAATCGTTCCGGTAAACATCCACCTGGATCATAACAGACGGTTGTTGGTGATTTCCGGTCCCAATGCAGGAGGCAAATCCGTTACCCTGAAAACGGTGGCTTTGATCCAATATATGTTTCAGTGTGGCTTGTTGGTGCCTATGGACCCCGGTTCCAAATGCTGTGTCTTTGACCAGTTTTTTATTGATATCGGTGATGAACAAAACATTGAAAATGATTTGAGTACCTACAGTTCACATTTGCTGAACATGAAGCATTTTACCCTGTTTGCCAATAAAAAGACAATTTTTTTCATTGATGAATTTGGGACAGGCACGGAACCCCAGTTTGGAGGGGCAATAGCCGAGGCCATCCTGATCGCTTTGAACAAATCAGGGGCGTACGGGATCATCACAACCCATTATGGTAACCTGAAGCAGTTGGCTTCGAAAAGCCACGGCTTGGTAAACGGTGCCATGCGGTACGATGTGGATCTTCTTGAGCCGTTGTATGAACTGGAAATAGGAAAGCCGGGGAGTTCATTTGCCTTTGAGATAGCAGGCAAAATCGGCATACCCAAGGACATTATTACCCACGCTAAGGCCCAGGTCGGCGAGACGAGGGTAAAATACGACAAACTGCTCTTGAAGGTGGAGAGTGAAAAGAACAAGTACGAGCAGCTATTGTCAGAGACTGAGAAAAAAGAAAAGCTTTTGGAAACAAGACTTAAGGAATATAATGCCCTTAAGGAAACCATGGAAAAAAGTCAGAAAAAGATCCTGAATGAAGCCAAATTACAAGCCAAGGCGCTTCTCGACGAAGCCAATAAGAAAATAGAAAGCACCATCAAATCCATTAAAGAACACAAAGCTGAAAAAGAGATTACCAGATCCCTTCGAAAAGACCTTGATCTGCATAAATCACAGCTTTTGCCGGATAAAAGTTTGCCCGAAGAACCGAAGGAAATCAGGGTAGTCAAAGGAGAAATCAAACCGGGAGATCAGGTAAGGGTCAAAGACAACGGGGCATTGGCAGAAGTCATTGGCATAAAGGGTCAGTCTGTCGAGATCATGATCGGGGAGCTGAAATCCAATGTAAAACTAAATCGTCTGGAGAAGATTTCCAATGCCTCCTTGAAAAAGGAAAAGAAAGCGCTGTCTAAAAGAAGCAGCTATGATACCACTTCGAAGATGTTGGATTTTTCGCCTAATCTGGATATCAGAGGAAAAAGAGGCGAAGAGGTCCTGCCCCTGTTACAGAATTTTGTTGATGAAGGCTATATGCTGGGTATGAAAGATCTGAAAGTGATCCATGGTAAAGGGGATGGCATTCTCAGGGACCTGACGAGAAACCTGCTCCGCCATATGCCGGTGATTGCCCATTTTGAGGATGAACATGTGGAAAGGGGAGGAGCGGGAGTCACGTTGATCCAGCTAAAGGAATAGTTTCTGAATTGGGATAAGGAATGTCAGCGTTTGAAGGCCTGACGGGCTACCAGCACCCAGTTTTTGCCTTTTTTCTGCCATACGGTAAGCACGCCGAGGTTTACATCGGCGGGGGAAGCACCCGCATTGTGGGTTTTACCGATGAGGTTGTGCCGGACGATTGCCAGATCCTTAATGATTTCAACAGTTTGATCCTCTAACTCAATCGCCGTGAAATTAGAGGTGCCGGACACCAGTGCTTCCACAAATTCCTCCTGGTTTTCTATCAGTCCATTGGAATGGCCGTAGGATAGTTTTTCAGAAGTAATGGCTTTTAGCCGGCTTGCTTCTCCACTGATCAGGGCCTCCCGTAGTTCACTTACTGCCAGTTCTACCGCAGCGGTCTCCTTGTTTTGGGCCATTCCCAGGGTACAGGTGAAAAGAAACAATGTCAGTGCGATTAAGTTTTTTATCATGGGTTTATTGTTTTAATTTGAGGTCAAAAATATAATAGCCTGCCAATGCCATCACCCTACTGTTTTCAGGAGCAGAAATGGTAAATTCCAACCGAAGGTTGTCTTGGTTTCTTGTAAAGGAGATTTCTTTGTTAGCGGCGGGTTGGTTTCCTGCCAGGATGATTTTATCAAAATTGTCACCCTCAAGATTCCAGTTGCCGCTTGCATCAAACAGCATTCCACCGCCGGAGGTGGTATAGGATCTTCCTGTATTATTGGCAATAAACCGCAATTCAAAATTAGCATAGTTGGCCGTCTCACTGCTGCCATCTTTGGTGACAGTACCTCCGTTGGCGACTGTCCAGGTCTGGCTTCCATCAGGCCCTGCCAGGCTTTCTGTGGCCAGCTGTTCAGCGGTTTTGGGCCCTATGCCATTATCGTCATCCTTGCAGGATAATAAGACCAGTCCTGCAAAAAAAAACACCCCTATGTATTTGAACCGGTTTTTCATAAAGTTGTAATATTAATAGCGATTGTAAAATTAATGAATTCCTTATCTATTCAAAGCGAAATTTTTTTTTTGTAGTCCTCCATACGTATCCTGTTTTGGCAGAAACCATATTCTCTGCTATCGTTAGAAGCGATGAGCACGCATTTGTGTTTGGTATGTTCCCGGATCATTTCCAAGTACCATGAGATACCCCGTTCATCAAGGTTCGAGGTGGGTTCATCCAGTAATACAAGGGATGCTTCGGAAAAAAAGCATATTCCCAATTTGAGACGCTGTTTCATGCCTGAAGAAAAATAGGAGATAGGCTTGTTTAGGGCCTGTTCCAGGTAAACCATGTCGACAAATTCCCGGAGGCTGGTATTTTCGCGGATTTTTTTAAACTTGAAATGAAAGTTAAGAAATTCTTTGAGTGTAAACTCCTCGGGGAGTTCCAAGTAAGGCGCGCTGATAACGATATGCCGGTAAAACTCAGCAGCCGGCACTTCATTTCCGCTCTTAAAGTAGGCCAGGCCTCCTTCGGTAAGCGGCATCTGACCGGCGATACATTTGATCAACGTGGACTTTCCGGACCCGTTGCTCCCGGTAATCGCCAGTTGCTGGCCAGGCCCAAGCTCCAAATCAAGGCAACGGAAAATCCATTCATGCTGGAATCTCTTTCCGGCTCCTTTTAGGTTCAGCAAAAACATCTTATTGGATATAGCCTTTCATCACGCCCCGTTCAGAAGACCGGATAAAATTCACAATTTCATCCCGTTCTTTGGTGGCGGGGAGGTTGATTTCGATTTCTTCCAGCGCCCTGCTGTTGTTCAGGCTGTTTAAAAAGAGGTAACGGTAGACCTCCTGGATCTGGCTGATGGTGTCACCTGAAAAGCCCCTCCTTCGCAATCCCAAGGAATTGACGCCGGCGTAACTCAAAGGTTCTCTGGCGGCCTTGGTAAAAGGGGGCACGTCTTTTCGGACCAGCGATCCTCCTGAGATCATGCTGTGCATGCCGATTTTCACAAACTGATGGATAGCGCTGCTGCCCCCTACAAAAGCCCAGTCGTCTATGGTGACGTGACCGGCCACTTGTACGGAATTGGCGATGATTACCTGATTGTGGATGATACAATCGTGGGCAATATGCACGTAAGCCATAAGAAGGCAGTTATTCCCTATTCTGGTGGTTTTTTTATCCAAGGTGCCCCGGTTGATGGTCACACACTCCCTGATGGTGGTATTGTCGCCGATCTCTACCAGAGAATCCTCACCCTGGAATTTAAGGTCTTGGGGGATAGCTGCGATAACAGCGCCCGGGAAAATCTTACAGTTTTTACCTATCCTTGCTCCCGGATAAATGGTTACGTTTGATCCGATCCATGTGCCTGTACCGACCTCCACATTTTTGTGTATAGTGGTAAACGGTTCCACAGTCACATCTTGACCCAGGTTTGCCTGCTCATGTATTTGGGATAACTTACTGATCATGCGTCTTTTCTTACGATGCTGGCAGTCATAACGGCCTCACATACCAAAGCATTGCCAACAAATGCTTCGCCTTTCATTTTTGCTATACCCCTTCGGATAGGGTTAAGTAACTCACACTTGAAAATTAACGTATCACCCGGGAGCACCATTTTCCTGAATTTGCAATTTTCAATACTAAGGAAGTAGGTCCAATAGTTTTCCGGGTCTTCAACGGTGCTCAGCACGAGAATTCCCCCCGTCTGTGCCATAGCTTCTACTTGTAAGACACCAGGCATGACCGGGTTGTTGGGGAAATGTCCCATAAAAAACGGTTCGTTTATGGTCACATTTTTCACGCCGGCAACTATTTTTTCATCCAGATAGATGATTTTATCCAACAATTGGAAGGGGTACCTGTGTGGGAGGATATTGCTGATTTGGTTGATATCCAGCACAGGAGGGGATTTGGGGTCATAATAGGGGATATGCATAGGTCCTGCTTTTTCCATGGCCCTTTTTATTTTCTTTGCAAAAGCGACGTTGGCGGCATGCCCTGGCCTTGCAGCCAGGATCTGTGCTTTTAGTGGTCTCCCCACCAAAGCAAGGTCACCAATGACATCCAACAGTTTGTGTCTGGCAGGCTCGTTTTTATACCTCAGTTCCACATTGTTCAATATTCCCTCTTTCTTGACCTCCACTTTCTGTTTGTTGAACATCTTGGCCAGATTGGAGAGTTCCTCCTCTTTCACTACCCTATCCACCACCACAATGGCATTGTTGAGGTCACCGCCTTTGATCAGGTTTTTTTGGTAGAGCATTTCAAGTTCATGCAGAAAGCAAAAAGTCCTGCAAGAAGCAATTTCGTTTTTAAACTGGCTGATGTCTGTGATGGAGGCATGCTGACTTCCCAATACAGGGGAGTTATAATCCACCATAACAGTGACCCTAAAGTCATCCAGGGGCAGGGCAGCCATTTCCACTTCTCTGGAGCTGTCCTTGTAATGGATGCTCTCGGGTACTTCGAAAAATCTTCTCAAAGCATTTTGTTCCTCCAATCCCGCCTCTTCCAATACGTCGATAAACTGGATGCTGCTTCCATCCAATATAGGGGGTTCCGGGCCGCTGAGTTGAATCAATACATTATCAATTTCCATTCCCACCAGTGCGGCAAGTACGTGTTCTACCGTAAAGACCCTGGCGCCACTTTGCTCCAAAGTGGTACCCCTGGACACATCGATAACGTTGTCCACATCAGCATCGATGATGGGCTGACCTTCAAGGTCCATGCGTTGGAATTTGTATCCATGGTTGGGTTTGGCAGGCACAAAAGTCATGGAAGCTTCGATCCCTGTATGTAGACCCACACCTGATAAGGTGACTTGTTTTTTGATGGTGTGTTGTTTTACTTTCATTAAAATTTTTAGCTATCAAGCGACAAAAATCCGAATAAAAGGCAAATTTATTGTTTTTTTTCCAGATCTTTTAATTTGCTCTGTAGAAGTGGTAATTTTTTGAATACCGCATAGGATTTCAAAAAATCCTTGATTTCAAATCCGATGAAGCCCAAAACGGTATGGCCTGGTTTGTCAATGGACTTGGATACGCCGGTATTGGCGCCAACGGTGGTCCTGTCGGCCAGTTTCACATGTCCCACAATTCCTGATTTTCCTGCCAATACACAGTTGCGGCCGATTTCAGATGATCCGGAGATTCCTGATTGGGCAGCAATAACGGTGTCCTCCCCGATTTTTGCATTATGGGCGATCTGTACCAGGTTGTCTATTTTCACTCCACGTCTGATGATGGTGGAACCCATAGTAGCACAGTCAATGGTGGTGTTGGCCCCTATACTTACATCATCTTCAATGATAACGTTCCCCAGTTGGGGTATGTTTTTGTAAGTACCGTCTGACTGGGGGGCAAAACCAAACCCATCAGAACCCACTACCGCGCCGGCAAAAAACTCGCAGTTATTGCCTATTTGACTCTGCTTCATGATTTTTACGCCGGGATGGAAAACACAGTTATCCCCTATGGTCACTTGGTCACCGATATATACCTGAGGATGTATTTGGACATTGTTTCCAATTTTGCAGTTTTTGCCGATATAAGAGAAAGCGCCACGATAAGCATTTTCTCCCATGGAACTGGTGCTGTCTATATAGGAGGGCTCTTCTACGCCGACAAGCTGGGTAGTTTTTGAGTCCCCATAGATTTCCAGTAACCTGGTAAAACCCGAATAAGCATCTTTAACCCGGATCAGGATGGCCTGTACTTCTTTTTGTGGCTCGAAATCTTCCGACACTATAATCGCTGAACAGCCAGTTGTATATAGATAAGGTTCATATTTTGGGTTAGACAAAAAACTGATACCTCCCGGACTCCCTTCCTGAATTTTATCCAGCTTATATATTTTCTGAGAACCATCACCTTCTACCCTTCCGTTCAAAAGTTGAGCTATTTGATTGATGGTGAATTCCATTTAATTTGGTTTTAAAATTATCGTAAAGTTAATTTTTTAGCATGACAAGCATAATATTTTTTTACAATTTTGCTCATTGCCTTGATATTTGGCAGGTCCGCGGCCTGGGCCACGTCCATCACTTCTCCTTTTTTTGTGAGTATCCATATTTTGTCTTTGGCCACATAGGCGTGGTTACTGATATCTCCTGAGGAAAAAAAATAGGGAAGTTCATGTTCGGGAATGAGCAACTGTTGTATGACTTTTGTCCGCATGGATGACAGAATGTCAGGGGAAAAGGGCTGGTTTACCAATTTTATTTTAAATAAGTTTCTGGAGAGAAACATATTGGAAATCTCCCGCAGCACATGGTCTTCATGGTTTTTCCACAGTTTAATGGCTCCCCAAATATCAAAATCGTCCAGTCTGGAAAAAATGTCCAACAAATCGGATGATTCAGCAAAATCCCTTTGTCTGACTTCTCTGCTGAGCAGGTAAACCAATTCTTCCGATCCGTTCAATCGTGTGCCGGACTGGGTCAGGTGTTTGGCCCTCAAGATGAGGTTGATGAGCATTTTTTCAGCACAGAGCGTGGTTTTATGCAGGTATACCTGCCAATACATGAGCCGGCGAGCGCTCAGGAAATTCTCAATGCTGTAAATACCTTTTTCTTCAATGACCACATGGTCATTGACGATGTTCATCATTTTGATGATTCTGTCCGCGCCGATGGTACCTTCGGACACCCCCGTGAAAAAGCAGTCCCTTTGTAGGTAATCCAACCTGTCTATATCCAATTGGCTCGAAACAAGCTGATGGAAAAAATTTCTTTCGTAATTTCCCGTAAATATCGCTTTTGCAAGTGAAAGTTGGCCACCAAATTGCTTGTTCAATATATCAAAGAACAGCAGTGACAATGATTCATGGTGAATATCCCTCAAGATGATGGATTCCAGCGCATGTGAAAAAGGGCCATGCCCGATGTCATGCAAAAGAATGGCGATTAACGCCGCTTCGTATTCATTGTCAGCGATTTCTACACCTTTGTTTCTTAAATGGTCCAAGGTAACACTCATCAGGTGCATGGCACCAATAGCATGGTGAAATCGTGTATGGAGTGCGCCGGGATATACCATGTCGGTCAAACCTAGCTGCCTGATTCTGCGTAACCTTTGGAAGTATGGGTGGTCTATAACAGCAAAAATAAGTTCACTTGGAATATTGATAAACCCATATACCGGGTCATTGATTATCTTTTGGCTTTTCAATGTCCTGATCATTAGAGGATATTTGCCAAAAGTAACCAATCTTAGAAAAATTAAACCAATAAAAATGCAAAAATTCAAAATATTGTGGGCGGATGACGAAATAGATCTTCTAAAGCCCCATATACTCTTTCTGAAGGAAAAAGGATATGATATCATCACTGTGAACAGCGGGCTCGATGCAGTAGAAAAGGTTGAGGAGCAAAATTATGATGTGGTCTTTTTGGACGAAATGATGCCGGGAATGACCGGGCTGGAGACCCTCCAGCAAATCAAATCCCTCAAGCCCCAGATCCCGGTGGTGATGATCACAAAAAGTGAGGAAGAACATATTATGGATGACGCGATAGGGGCCAAGATTGCGGATTATCTTATCAAACCTATCAACCCCAACCAGATTTTGCTTTCCGTAAAAAAAATCCTTCAAAATAAGCAGTTGATCAGTGAAAAGACCAATTTGTCATACCAACAGGACTTCAGAAACATCAGCATGGCTTACAATGATGCCATCAGTCATGATGAGTGGGCGGAGATCTATAAGAAACTTACTTATTGGGAACTGGAGATTGACGAGACAGAAAATAAGAGCATGCAGGAGGTATTGGAAACCCAAAAAGTGGAAGCCAATTCCAATTTTGCACGGTTTATCAAGGAAAATTACCTGGACTGGCTGAACGAACCCAATATCGACAAACCCGTCCTGTCCCATCAGGTGATGAAGGAGATGGTTTTCCCCAAGGTGAAAGCGGGCCGTCCGCTTTTCTTTATTGTTATCGACAATCTCAGGTTGGATCAATGGGAGGTGATAGAAACCCAGTTAAGGGATTATTTTGTGATTCATCAGGACAATACTTACTACAGTATTTTGCCCACCACCACCGCTTACGCGAGGAACGCGCTTTTTAGCGGCATGATGCCTTTGGATATGGCCAAGTTCCATCCGGATCTATGGGAGGGGGAAGAGACCGATGAAGGGAAAAACAACAATGAAGAGGAATTTTTAAAGGTCAATTTGAAAAAGAACAGGATGAATATTAAATCCAATTATCATAAAATCCTTCAGACCAACCAAGGTAAGGCTGTGCTGGAACAATTTCCCAACCTCCTTAAAAATGATCTGAACGTGTTGGTGTATAATTTTGTGGATATGATGTCCCATGCGCGGACCGACATGAAAATGATCAGGGAACTGGCCCCCAATGAATCGGCCTATAGGTCATTGACCGCGAGCTGGTTTTTGCATTCCTCTTTGTTTGAACTCTTCAAAAAAATCAGTGATGCCGGGGCGGATGTGATTGTAACCACGGACCATGGAACCAAGAGAGTAAACAAACCTTACAAAATTATCGGAGACAGAAATGTAACCACAAACCTGCGGTACAAGCAGGGCAAAAACCTTAACTTTGAATCCGGGAAGGTGTTTGAGGTCAACAAGCCCGACCTCGCCAAACTACCTAAAGTGAATATATCTTCCAGTTATGTATTCGCGGTTGAGGATTACTTCTTTGCTTATCCCAATAATTATAATTATTATGTAAACTATTATAAAGATACTTTTCAGCATGGTGGAGTATCTCTGGAAGAAGTGATTGTTCCTATTGTTCATCTGCAGCCAAAATGATCGATATTTGAAAAAAATTATATGTAATCACCTTGAGGAAATTTCTCAATCCGCCAAATTAGTTATAGATTTATGCAAAGATCTGAACGTATGGGTTTTTAAAGGTGAGTTGGGAGCCGGGAAAACTACACTTATTAAGGCGATAGCCGAACAGCTGGGCGTTGTTGACCCTGTGACAAGTCCCACATTTTCTATTGTAAATGAATACGAGAATAAAGGCGGAGACAGAATTTTCCATTTTGATTTTTATAGAATAGAGGATGCTATGGAAGCATGGGAAATCGGATTGGATGAGTATTTTTATAGTGGTAACTATTGCTTTGTGGAATGGGCGGAGAAGGTTCCTGAATTTATTCCTGATGAATTTGCTTTTGTGGAAATCCTGAGAAAAGATCAGGAAAAAAGAGAAATAATGGTTAAAATCATTAAAGATGGTAGCAGAAACGGGATTCACTAAGATTGCCAAAGAATCCGGGGTATATACCCAAGAGTCGCTGGCAAGGATAAGGAAAAAAGGCAGCTCGGTTTTGATAGGGATCCCCAGAGAGATTGCGGACCAGGAAAAAAGGGTCGTGCTTACGCCGGAAGCTGTGGGATTATTGGTGAATAACGGCCAAGAGGTCTTCGTGGAAACCAATGCAGGAAAAGAGGCAAAATTCAGTGATAAAGATTATTCAGATGCGGGCGCAAAGGTTGTTTCTTCGCCGCAGGAGGTATTTGATGTGGAGGTGGTATTAAAGGTGGAGCCGCCGACTTTGGAAGAGATAGGTTACATGAGACAAGGCGCATGTCTCATTTCGGCCCTTCAGCTGGGCAAACAAAATGCCGAATTCATCCAAGCGCTTAATAAAAAGAAAATCACAGCTGTCGCCTTTGAAAATCTCGAAGATAAAGTAGGCGGAATGCCCGTGGTAAGGGCTATGAGTGAAATAGCGGGCAGTACCGTAATGCTTATTGCAGCGGAATATCTCAGCAGCGTAAATGAAGGTAAGGGACTGATTATGGGAGGGATTACCGGTGTGCCTCCTACGCAAGTCGTGATCATCGGGGCGGGTACAGTAGCCGAATATGCGGCCCGTACTGCCCTGGGGCTGGGGGCAAACATCAAAATTTTTGACAATCACATCTATAAACTACGGCGGATCAAGCAGCTTATCGGCCAACAGGTGTTTACTTCTACAATAGACAATTATATTTTAGGACATGCCTTAAAGGAAGCGGATGTGGTCATCGGGGCTTTGCGGGCAGAAAAAGGGCGGTCTAAAATTGTAGTTCCAGAAGAAATGGTCGGGCAGATGATGGAAGGCAGCATCATCATCGATGTAAGCATAGACCAGGGCGGATGTATTGAGACCTCGGAGATGACTTCACACGAAGAGCCCACTTACGTAAAACACGGCGTGATCCATTATTGTGTTCCGAATATTGCTTCCCGGGTATCCCGCACCGCTTCATTTTCCTTAAGCAATATTTTTACCCCGATTTTACTGCAAATGGCAGACCTGGGAGGGGCTGAGGAGATGATTTTCAACTATAAATGGTTTATGAAGGGCGTATACACTTACAGAGGTAGCCTTACCAATGCCCACTTGGGGAGGAAATTTCATATGGCCCACAAAGAATTACAGCTTCTATTGGCGGCGAGGTACTAAGACAGCAGATTCTGTCTCAGCAGAAATTCAAGCTGGTCATTCGCTTTCAAAAGGCTGTCTGTTAATTGTTTGTTTTCCTTTCTCAAAGAGTATACCTCATAGGCGTTTTTAACCACCGTTCTTAGATAATCCTCTTCCCAGGGTTTGGTCAAATAGTGATAGACCTTACCCTTGTTGATGGCATCAATTACAGCTTGAATATCGGTATACCCCGTCAGCAGTATCCGCATGGGGTCCGGATGCATAGGGATGATGGATTCAAGAAAATCAACCCCATTCTCTTCCGGCATTCTTTGGTCAGTGATGATGATATCAATGTCTTCCTGAAGGAGGATTTCCCTACCTTCGTTTGCAGATTCAGCCAGAAAAATTTTATAATCCCTCCTGAATGTAGCCTTAAAAGCTTTCAGGTTGTTTACCTCATCGTCAACGTAAAGTACCCTGATTTTTTCTCGTTCCATGATATAAATATCGTAATAACCCTTCGAAATTTAAAGAATGATTCCTAAAATTTGATTTTAAAGAAATTATTAATCTTATTCAATAATTGTTTGTTAGTTTAGCTATTATATCTTAAACTTCAAAAATTTATTTTATTCTCCATTATCATGTATTTGAATATCAAAAAACAGTAATTGAATAAAATGGAAAAAGATGTGTTTGTTTATAAACTCAAAAATATAACTTTACCGAATTATCACCCGCTTTAGCTAAATGCCAATGGATAACTCAAAAAAAGATGATGAGTTTGATCAATGTTATAAACCTATAATACTTAACCCCCGTGATGAGAAGGATTTAGTGAAGATAAAAAATATAAAGGATAGTGGGGAGGTTATGGTTTTTGATACTTTTGACCAACAACTTTCGGAATTAGTAAAAATCAGCCATCCGAGTAAAAAATTCACTTTAGAGGAATTGGGAGAGAAGAAGGCTGAATACTACCATTTTTCGGGATTGAAGCCTGGACTACGGGGCAACTGGATTTATTATCCCTGGAGAAAAACCATGGTCAGAATATTGGAGGAGGAGGATTTCATACGCCTGCGGACCATTAGAAACCGGTATAAAATCACGGATGAGGAACAGCGTCAGTTATATAGCAAGACCGTGGGTATTATAGGGCTCTCTGTGGGACAGAGTGTGGCCATCAGCATCGCCATGGAAAGGTGCGTTGGTGAGTTGAGGATTGCTGATTTCGATACGCTGGACTTGAGTAATATGAACCGGATCCGCACCGGCCTGTATAGTCTGGGCATAAAAAAATCATGGATTGTAGCCAGGGAAATTGCCGAAATGGACCCATATCTAAAAGTAACCTTATTTAGTTCGGGGATTAATGATAAAAACCTGAATGATTTTTTTAACTTGAATGGAAAACTGGATTTGCTGATAGAGGAGTGTGACAGTTTGCCGATTAAAATCCTGAGTAGACTGAAGGCGAAAGAAGCAGGGATACCGGTGCTGATGGATACCAGTGACAGGGGAATGATAGATATAGAAAGATTTGATATAATACCCAAAAGACCGATTTTTCATGGCTTTTTGAAACCTTTTGGAGAAGAGAGCCACCTTTTGGAGATTTTGCCTGAAAAAGGGAGGGAGATTATGATGGCTTTGTTGCAATATGATAATCTTTCGAAAAGGGTTAAATATAGTTTTTCGGAACTAGGCAAATCGATTACTTCTTGGCCGCAGTTAGCCTCTTCAGTTTTTATGGGAGGCGCTGCCTGTTGTCATTATGCGAGGATGATCCTTTTGGGCCAAAAAGTGGAGTCAGGCAGGTATTATATTGATTTGGACGAAATTATCAATTTTTATGAAGGTTAGAGTAAGGATTGTTAGGGCTATAGATGATGTAGAGGCTACGGAAAAATACATCTATGGGCATCATAAAGTCTTGGAGTCTTATGGAATCACCAAGGTGACATCGGCTGACCGTTCCTGGGCGCTGAACCCTCATGTATACCTGATCCTTTTCGAATCCATGGATGACTATCGGGTATTGGGGGGAGGGAGAATCCAGCTCCGTACCGTTAATTTCCTACTCCCGTTCGAGATGGCGATAATGGACATTGATCCCAAGATCAAGGAATACATGGCGGAATTTGCGGACTTGGAAGTGGCTGAGTACTGCGGGCTTTGGAATAGCAGGGAAGTGGCCGGCTATGGAATCGGAAGCATATATCTTGTTAGGGTGGGAATTGCCATCTTGCCACAGCTGAAGCTGAAAAAGCTCTTCGGCCTCAGTTCACCCGTGACATTGAGTATTTCCAAAAGCGTAGGGTATGAGGTTATTTCCGTGTTGGGAGATAACGGCTCATTTTATTATCCAAAAGAGGGGTTGATAGCTACTGCTCTTGAAATCAACGATATAGAAAACCTCCCCTTTGCAAATGAGGTAGAAAGAGATTATATTTTCAGTTTAAGAGAAAAGATTAATTTCCGGACTGTGGAGAGTGGCCCCAGGGGCGAAATGGAGTTGAAGTTTGAGTTGCAGATACCTAAGCCTAGTAAATGAAAAACCTGTACCCATATTTTAAAAACATAGGGTTGTCCCTTTTTTTGGTGTTATTTGTAACCGTTCCTATTATTTATTATTTAGGTGTCTATAGTAAGGATGAAGGAATAAGGTTCCACCGATATGAGTATCGGCTAGGTGGAGATATAGAAGACCTGGGAGCCCTGCAAGAGCAGTTTTTTCATGAATCCGCTGAACAAAAAATTGATCTAGGGGTGATTTCGGAAAACCTATTTGTAAAAGTTGATCTTTCTGAGTTTGGACAGTTGGAAGAGGATAGCGTTTATGTCGTTGAGGTCAACTACCCTTCTTTCCGGGAGATAGAGATGATAAGGCTTTCCGCTGATGGCGAACCTGAGGTGATGGGAAAAAAAGGAACGGCCTTTCCCTACTCGAATCCTTTGAGGAACCCTAACCCCTTTTTTGAAGTAACACCGGACGACAATTACCGTTCGGAAATAGTTTTCAGGGTAGTATCGAAAGTACCGGTTGATTTTGATATTTCCATTTCTACCCAGAAAAGCTTTTTTGAAAATTATAGCATGAGGTTGATCATCATCAGCTCTTATTTCGGAATAATGATCGCCCTCTTTTTATACAATCTTATTCTGTATTTTTCTGTGAGGGATAAGGTATACTTGTTTTATTGTTTCTATGTGTTGTTTATCGCATTGGCGCAATTGTCGCTTTCAGGCTATTCCTACTTTTTTCTCAAGGAGAACGCGTATCTCTATGAAGTGAGTACCATAGGATTCACTGCCATGTCCAGCATTTTCGTAATCCCTTTTGTTCAGTATTTCTTGAAAACAAGTGTGTACATTCCCAAATATGAAAAATATCTGTACTTACTTGTGTTGTCCTATGTGACAGCTTTGGTTTTTCGCCTCCTGGGCAATGTGGAGCTAAGTCATATGATGACGGATTTGAATGGACTTATTCTTTCATTAGCCTTTTTCACCATAGGGATCATCGCTGCGAAAAAAGGGTATCGGTCCGCTTATTTTTTCCTTCTGGCCTGGACATTTTTACTGTTTGGACTGGTTGTCTTCATTCTTCACAACCAAGGGGTCTTGGATTTGGGATCCTATGCAAACTTTCCTTTACTCGCCGGAACCGCGATTGAGGCGCTTTTGCTGTCTTTTGCACTGGCAGATAAAATCAACATCCTGGAAAAAGAAAAGGAAAAGGAGCAGCATGATAAACTGAGGGCACTTAAAGAAAATGAAAGGTTGATTAAGGAACAGAATATATACCTGGAAGAGATGGTCAAAACCAGGACGCAGGAGTTGGAGATGACCTTGAAAAACCTTCAGAATACCCAGACACAACTTGTCAATCAGGAGAAAATGGCCTCTCTGGGTCAGCTGACAGCAGGCATCGCTCATGAGATCAATAACCCCATTAACTTTGTGAGTTCTAATATTTCTCCTTTGAAAAGAGATTTGAGAGATATCCTCGAACTGATGGAAGTGTACAGGGAAAAGGGGAAAGAGGAATTTTCTGAATCCAGCAAAACCGAAATCAGCGATTTGGAAGAGGATATCGAATTGGATTACCTATTGGAAGAAGTAGATCAGCTTCTTCATGGAATGGAAGATGGCGCCAAAAGGACCGTTGAAATTGTCAGAGGGCTGAAACTTTTTTCCAGAGTGGATGAGCAGGATATGAAAAAGGTGGATATCCATGAAGGTATCGACAGCACATTGATTCTTTTGAACAGCTCCATTTCTGGCAGGATCAAACTTACAAAGGAATATAAGGAGGTCCCCATGATCGAGTGCCTTGCCGGCAAGATCAACCAGGTTTTTATGAATATCATCAGCAATGCCATACATGCCTTGGTGGACCATCCCTTGGATGGGAGGTTTCCGGAACTCAGGATATCCACCGAATATGAAGATGGTTTTGTCACGGTAAAAATTGGTGATAATGGCCCCGGGATGCCAGACCATATCAAAGATAAGGTCTTCGAACCTTTCTTTACTACCAAACCAGTGGGCAAAGGAACGGGTTTAGGTCTCTCCATAGTATATACGATCATCGAAAATCACAAAGGCACGATAGAAGTAGAATCTGAACAAAATTATGGGACAACTTTTGTAATCAGACTTCCTGTCAACCAAAACTAAATGAGGATGGTTAATAAAATCAGAGTACTATATATAGATGATGAATACAATAATCTTAATTCATTCAAGGCGGCATTAAGAAAGGAATTCAAAGTCCAGACTGCTTTGGATGCGGAAGAAGGTTTGAGAATGGCAAAGGAATCCGAATATGAAGTGATCATCGCCGATCAAAGGATGCCTGATACCACGGGGGTCGAATTTTTTGAAAAACTCGTGAAAATCAATCCAGAGCCTATCAGAATACTCTTGACCGGGTATTCTGATATTGCCAGCGTGATAGATGCCATAAACCGGGGGGAAGTGTACAGGTTTATTGATAAACCCTGGAATTTGGAGCAGATCAAAAACGCCATTATCAATGCTGCGGAAATATATTCGGCCAGAAAAGAACTGAAAGAAAAGAAAAGAAGGCTTGAGAAGCTTCACTCTGAAATGAACAGGTTCGTGTACAGTCTTTCCCACGAACTCCGCGGGCCGTTAATGAGCATTTCGGGCATTTCTAAACTGGCAAGGATGGAGACCAAAGATCAGGACATCATTGAATACTTTGATATGATAGATTCCGCCACCCTGAAGCTGGATGATTTTATTTATAAAATGCTTGATTTCTATAGGTCTACCAAAATTGATAATATCATTGTGCCCATTGACTTTAAGGAGATATTTGAGCAGCAATTGGAGGATTACAGTGAAAAGTGGAGGCTCGATGATGTGGACGTTAGGGTAAACATAAACCAGGGAGAGGAGTTTTATTCAGATGAGGCAAAAATCAGGGTGATTTTAAATAATTTGTTCAGTAATGCCTACAAATTCCAAAAGGATGAAGGCGAAAAAATCATTGAAATCAATATTACCGTAAAAAACAACGAAGCGGAAATCATTGTGAAGGATAACGGGATCGGCATAGAGGAAAAGCATCAAAAAGACGTTTTCGACCTTTTCCACCGGGCTACCCAACGAAACGTCGGATCAGGATTGGGATTGTATATGGTAAAAGAATCCATTGAGCAGATGCTGGGAGATATTTTCCTTTCTTCTGAACAAAATGTGGGAACCACGGTCGTGGTAAGGCTTCCCAGTTTGTCCAACAGTTAATAATGTACTCCGGGAGGGAATATTGCATGCCGGCCATCCGATTTTGCTGATAAAAGCAGGAGCATGGAGTACCGAATTAGCCATTCCGTTAAATTAAAGTTGTCGACATTTTTTGAACGGCAGTTGAAATCTTCTTTTTTCTAAAATTTGGCCATACCTAATGGTTTTTTGCCTGTAAGGACAAATCCCTCCTTCGATCTGAGATTTATTTACAGCCTTACTGCCAGTCGGAGGCCGAGAGTCCGTTAAGATCCCAAACAATCTGTCCCGCCCTCATGGTAAGCTCATTTTCAATTTTTTGGGTCCCCATCATTTTTCCTACGCCGGTTCTCTCCGTAAAGCCGAATTCTCCTTCAAGGACATTGAAAATAGCCAGGTCTGCGATGGCCCCATCCGATAGATGGCCGAGCTCTGTTCTGTTGATGACTTGAGCAGGAGTCCACGTGGAAGCCGTAATCACTTCTTCCAAACTCATGCCCAAATTCAGAAATTTAGACATCACGTTGGTCATGCTTTTCATGCCGCTCAGCACGCTTCTCAAATGGCTGTCTGTACTGATGGTGTGGGGTTTCATCCCCTGCTCCATGGCGGGAACAGCATTTTTATAGGAGAAACTTGCTCCGCCATGCCCCACGTCATAAACGATTCCTCTTTTTTCGGCTTCAAATATAAAGGGCCTGAGTTGACCGGTAGGATCCACCAGGGCCTGCCTACCAAAGCCACCGCCCCCAAAGATGTGCGTGTAAATGTCGCCTGGCCTCAGTTTTTCCATAAAAAGCGTCTCCAAAGACAAAGGAGGATTGGCACCGCCGAAATCCACCATGACCGGAACATTGGCCATTTCCCCGGCCTCGACCAAACGGTCTATCTGTTCCCACTGGTGACCGGAATAATGCGCTATTTTTATTCCCACGACCAGATCACTGAATTGTCTGGCCACCATGGCCGTCATTTTCGGATCCATGTCGTTCAGGTTTTGCTCATAAGGATTCCCTCTCATTCCATGACCGACGATGTTCAGCATGGCCAACACCCTTGTCTGTACCCTATCTATGACCTGTTCCTTAAAATGAATAAAATTCCGCCAGCCTGCACCTCCGGTGTCCACCACCGTGGTGACGCCGTAAGGAAAAGTAAAGCCATCAGGGTGCAAGGCATTATATCCATTGCTATATTCACTGTGAGGATCAGTGCCAAAATAGTTATGGGTATGGATGTCTACAAACCCCGGGGAGACATAAAGTCCGGATGCGTCTATAACCTGAAAGGCCTCCTCTCCGGAAATGTTTTTAGCCACAAGCGCGACCCGGTCCTCTTTAATGGCAATGTCCATGGTTTCATTGATCCCATTTTTGGGATCAAGGAGGTGACCTCCTTTGATCAGGATATCGTATTGCTGTCCGTGTGAAAGGAAAGGAATGGCCGTTAATCCCATAAATAGCATTTTCAGGGAAAAAAGGGCGAAGTTATTCTTGTTCATGTGAGGGACCTTAAAGTTGTCGAATATTTCTTTGCTTTTAAAAAAACATTCTTAATTTAATCTGTTATTGGCCCGGATACAAGTAATTTTTTTTTAAATAACAGGTGGGTGAACGGAATGTGTCGGGAAGTGTTTTGAGCGGTTTTTTTCTGACGTAGGTGATAGGAGATCATTTGTCCGTCCGCTCCCTTTTTACAGCAATGATGATTCCCGTAGCCCATTGTTGTTTTGTCAGCAACAGGTCCTTTCGGCTTTCGATATATTTCACAAATTCGACAGCTTTCAGGTGGTGACCTCCGGGCCAGTTGGGCTGGGGGAGCATATCATCGACAATGTACAAACCGCCGATATTCAGCAATTCCAAAACCTCGTCCAAAAGTAAATATTTGCCATGCCATGTGTCAGCGAATATAAAATCAAATCGCCGGTCTGTATTGGATTTTATCCAGGCCTCTCCATCGGCATGGACCAGGTTTAATCTTTTGTCCCCTCCCAGAAAAGTTTCGGCAACGGCCAAAACCCTTTTGTCGTTGTCAACGGATATAAAGCTGGATGTCTGGTCCATCCCATCCAGAATCCAAGAGGTGGCAAGACCGGTCCCCGTTCCAAGTTCAAGGAATTTGCCGGAAGGTTTGGATGAGGCCAGCGTTCTGAGGAGGGAACAAGTCCGTACATCAGAAGGCATGGTGAACCCATTTTCTTTTGTGGCCGCATCTATACCAAAATACGGCTCAGGAGCCTTTGTGATTCCACTGATCATTTTTTGTTCGAACGACTCGGAAAATGTGAAAAAGGAAGCGTCTTATCGGCTTTCATGGGCATATTTTGACCGCCAAGAAAGACCGAATTGGTTTTGAAATGTTGATTAAGCTTCGAGCTTATGGCCGATTTTGGCATCGTCTATGATTTGATGGATGTCCTCATCCACCACCTCTTTTTTTCGGTCGGCATAGTCCAGAAAGACGTCATATACTTTGTCCAGTTCGAGTTTGGTTAAGGTATAACCGAGTTTATGGGATCGATAAGCCAATGCCGCCCTTCCGCTTCTGGCGGTTAACACGATCATGGACTCATTAACACCCACATCGACCGGATCGATGATTTCGTAAGTTTCACGGTTCTTGATGACACCATCCTGATGAATTCCTGAGGAGTGGGCGAAGGCGTTGGATCCGACTATGGCTTTGTTGGGCTGGACCATCATGCCCATTCTTTCTGCCACAAGCCTGCTGATGGGATTCAGAAGTTTGGAATTGATACGATTAAAAACATTGAGGCGGGGATGCTGTTTGATGATCATGGCTACTTCTTCCAGGGAAGTGTTTCCTGCCCTTTCTCCGATGCCATTCACCGTACATTCCACCTGCCTGGCGCCATTCATGACGGCTGATATCGCATTGGCCGTTGCCAAGCCAAGATCGTTATGACAATGGGCAGAGATGATGACGTTCTCGATACCTCTTACATTGTCGACAAGGTATTTTATTTTGGCTCCATATTCATCGGGGAGGCAATATCCGGTGGTGTCGGGAATATTCAATACTGTGGCCCCTGCTTTGATGGCTGCTTCACATACCCTTGCGAGGTATTCATTGTCGGTTCTTCCGGCATCTTCTGCATAGAACTCCACATCTTCCACGAGGTTTTTAGCGTGGGCGACGGCCTCTGCGGCCCATTCCAAAATGCGTTCCCTGTTGCTTTTGAATTTAAATTTAATGTGGTGGTCCGATGTGCCTATACCCGTGTGAATTCTTGGTCTTTTAGCATATTGCAAAGCCTCAGCGGCCACTTCTATGTCTTTTTTTACGCCTCGTGAGAGCCCGCAAATAATAGCATTCTGCACGTTTTTTGAGATTTCTATTACTGATTTGAAATCCCCGGGACTCGAGATGGGGAATCCGGCTTCAATCACGTCCACACCCAGTAGCTCAAGTTGCTGGGCGATTTCAATTTTTTGGGGGGTGTTAAGCTTACAGCCGGGGACCTGTTCTCCGTCCCTCAAGGTGGTGTCAAAGATCAATACTTGATTGTCATCCATATTTCTCTCGTTTTTATCAATTTCTAAAATAAAACCTTACGCTTTGAGCAAAAATTGAATTAACTTTATATGTCCGACACCTGATTGCTGTTTTATTCATATAAATTGATGATTTAAAAGTAGTTACGATAAAATAAAATATGATTCCCAACCCTAAAAAAGATTTTCTTTTTGAATTGGTCGAGACCCTTTCCTCCTCCGAAAAACGTAATTTTAAACTTTTTGCGCATCGATTGGAGGCCAACCAGGATGCCAAATACCTGTTGTTGTTTGATGCTTTGGATAGGATGCCTGAATACAATGAGGGTATTCTTTTTAAAAAGACTCCGGTAAGCAAAAAGCAGCTGTCCAATATGAAGGCTCACCTGTATAAACAGATATTAACCAGTTTGAGGTTATTATATGCAGACAGAAACGTGGAACTTCAGTTGAATGAACAGATTGATTTTGCCAGGATATTGTTCAACAAAGGGCTTTATATGCAGAGCTTGAAAATCCTTGACAAGGCGAAACAGGTAGCGGCCCAGTATTCTCTGGACACGGTCATGTTGCGGATAGTCGAACTTGAAAAGGTGATAGAATCGCAGCATATCACGCGGAGCATGAGAAACCGGGCAGAAGTCCTAAGTGCCCAAACCATCCAGTTGACCGATAAAGTATCCCTGAAAAACAGGTTTTCCAATCTTTCCCTACAGCTTTACGGGTTTTATCTGAAGACAGGCTACATTAAGGATAAGGAAAACAGGGAAATGTTGGAGAAGTTTTACAGTAGCAATATGCCTGAATACAACCTGTCCTCACTGGGATTTTATGAGAAAATGTATCTTTATCAGGCCCAAGTCTGGTATTTTCATATTATTCAGGATTTTCCTTTATGTTACAGGGCCGCCCAGAGGTGGGTCGATCTTTTTAACGCGGCTCCCCAGATGAAGAAAGTGGCCACCGGCAATTATCTGAAGGCCTATCATTACCTGTTGGATACGCTTTTTTACCTGGGTTATTATGGTAGATTTACCGAAGTGCTGGAGGAGTTCAGGAAGAGTCTGGAAACCAAGGGTTTCATAATGGATGACAACTGCCGGGTGTTGGCCTTCCTATACCTCTATTCAAACCAAATCAATATGCATTTTATGACAGGTGAATTTTCAAAAGGTTTAAAAGAGATAGTCCCTGCTTTTTTGAGCGAGATGAAAGACCTAAGAAGCAAAATGGATATGCATCACCTGATGGTGATGAATTATAAAGTGGCCTGTCTTTATTTTGGTAGCGGGGATAATCTGAATGCCATCCATTATTTGAATGAAGTCATCAAATCCAACTACGAAGGTTTAAGTGAGGATTTGCAGTGTTTTGCCCATATATTGAAGTTGATAGCCAGTTATGAGGCGGGATTGGACGAGGATATGGAGAAGCAAATCAAAAATGTCTACCGGTTTTTAATAAAAATGGACGACCTGCATCAGGTACAAAAAGAGATGATGTTTTTCGTGAGGCAGCTCAGCAGAATTTATGATTATGAGTTAAAAGGGGCTTTTGTGGAACTAAAAGAGAAGCTGAAGCCCTTTGAACAACATCCTTATGAAAAAAGGGCCTTCTTATACCTGGACATTATCTCATGGTTGGAGAGCAAGATTGAAAATAGGCCTGTACAGGAGGTTATTCAGGAAAAATTCAGGGAGAAAATCAAGAGTATGGAAAAGTAGAAGACGGGGAACGGGGAACAGGGGACAGAAGCCGGCCGAAGCCGCTTCAAAGCTTCCTTCGCTTCAATCAGTGGGCGTAGCCCCCGGTATTGGCCAATAAACCGAACCTTATCCTGATCCATTCCCCTGCTTTTCCCGCATGGGACTCATTTTCGGGGTTGATTCAGAACGCGTTGTAAACCCTTAAAATGAAAAGAGCCATCCGAATAGATGGCTCTTGGGAGTTTTAATAAAAAAGAAGCCTGATTCTAAGCCACACCTTCTTTTTCTATAATTACCTGACCTTTATAATAAAGTTTGCCGTCCAGCCAAAATGCCCTGTGAGGCAGGTGGAATTCACCAGTAGTGGGACACTGAGCCAAGCCTGGGGCATTTAATTTGTAATGTGTCCTTCTTTTATCTCTTCTGGTTTTCGAAATTTTCCGTTTAGGATGTGCCATATCTAGTATAAAATTTTTAGATTATTCTTTATTCTTTAATTTTTTCAATGCTTCCCATAAGGGATTCTCCTTATGTTCATCTTCTTCATTTCCGCCATTTACCTCCTCTTTTGTGGCGGAATATACGATCTTTCCTTCCTGGTCAAATTCCTCGTCATCGATATCCTCCAAGTAGTCAGGATGTATTTTTTTTGCAGGAATGGCGAGCATGATGAATTCATAAATCAACTGAGCCACATTGATACTGGGCGTGTCCCGGGTGATCATGATGATCTCCTCATTGATTTCCTTTTCTTCCTGCCCATATTTGTAGATCACTTTTTGAATGACAGCCATGGGATAGTTGAAAAGCTCCAGACTCCGGTCACAGGTCAGTTCCACCGTCCCCCTGATTTCGAATTTAGCCTCGATGAGGTTGATCCTTTTGTCCAGGGTAACTTCCGCAGCAAGATCAGTATCGGAAATATGCTCATTAACATTTTTAAAATAGTCCAGAAACGCTTGGTCTATTTCAAAACGGTACTGATGCTCTCCCTCTTTCAGGCGGATGATGTCAATATCAAATTTCCTCAAGAATTTCACCCTCTTCCTTCTTCATTCTGAATTAAGACCGCAAATTTACATAAATAATTTAATTAAAGAAACCCCTTGGTTTAATTTATTCTTCCGGCCAATCCCCCTTCCTTTTGATCAGGTCGTGTGCCAAATAAATGGCCGACCTCATGGATCCTTCATCGGCTATATTTTTTCCTGCAATATTATAAGCTGTGCCGTGGTCCGGGCTGGTTCGGATGATGGGAAGGCCAGCAGTAAAATTCACGCCGGTTTCAAAGGAAACGGTTTTGAAAGGGATGAGGCCCTGATCGTGGTACATGGCCAGGATGCCATCGAATTTTTTATGATGCATCATTCCAAAAAAACCATCAGAAGGGTAAGGTCCGAAAACCAGGCTGCCCTGTTCTTTAAATTCTTTGACTACCGGGAGGATGATGTCTACTTCCTCTTTTCCCAACAGCCCATCTTCTCCGGCATGTGGGTTGAGGCCAAGCACGGCAACTTTTGGTTTCGAGATACCGAAATCTTCTTCGAGTGACCGGAGCATCAGGAGAAGCTTTTCCTTGATATTGGTGGCAGTGATGCTCCCGGCCACTTCCTTTAGGGGAATATGGCTTGTAATCAAGCCTACTCTCATGTCTTCGGAGACCATAAACATCATGCTTTTGGGCGTTTCAAAAGCCTCCATCAAGTACTCGGTATGACCTATAAAGTTGTTCTCGGGTGTATGGATGTTGTTTTTGTTAAGAGGGGCGGTCACCAGGGCATCCAACTGGTTGTTTTTAAGATCCACTATGCATTGATCCAGCGACCCCAAAGCCATTTTACCCGCTTCCTGGGTTTCTACTCCGGGGATAACCTCCGGACATTCCTGTACCACATTGATCACATTGATTTTTTTGTGGTGGATGTCTTCTATACTCCTTACCTGCATAAAATTGAAATCCTCCATCCCCAAATGCTTTCTATAATAAGTCAGGGCCTTTCCATGACCATAGATTACCGGTGTAATCATCTTTTGAAGCCTGTTGTCCAGCAGGGCTTTCATGGTCACTTCCGCTCCGATCCCGTTGATGTCTCCGATGCTGATTCCTACTACGGGTTTGTGTTTCTTTATATTCATCGTGGATGTCTTCTTTTATAAAATAAGAAATAACAAGGAATGGGTTTAAAGTTTAATGTGGCAATTTAGTCATTTCTGCCTAAACAAGCCTATTTAAACTCGCAGGGAATGTAAATAATGGTGAGGGAGGGTCCCAGGTGCATAAAACAGCAGCTAACCGCCTGTTTTTTGTGGTATATACATCAATTCAGTACATGGAGGTTCCATAATATTGTCTTACTTTTGGCATGTGAAAATTCCCTAATCTATCATAACCGCATTCTTATGGGAAAAGTCAGGGCAAAAAAGCATTTAGGACAGCATTTTCTTACTGACCTGGGTATAGCTGAAAGGACAGCTGATGCTGTTACCGGCCATCTTGGGACCAGACAAGTGCTGGAAATAGGACCGGGAATGGGTGTCTTGACAGACTTTCTGCTTTTGAAACCCTGGGACCTTTATCTGGTGGAAATTGACAGGGAATCGGTTCTATACCTGCATGAAAAATACCCATCGATAAGGAACCAAACCCTGGAGGGAGATTTTTTGAAACTCAACCTGGACAACCTTTTTGACGACAAGCTGATAGTGGTAGGGAACTTTCCCTACAATATATCATCCCAAATATTTTTCAAGATACTGGCGTGCAGGCAAAAAGTCACCGAAGTCGTATGCATGTTGCAAAAGGAAGTGGCACAAAGGTTGTCGGCAAAGAAAGGGAACAAAACTTATGGGATACTGAGTGTTCTATTGCAGGCTTATTATGACATTGAGTACCTTTTTTCTGTTCCTCCCACGGTTTTTGATCCCCCGCCTAAAGTGGAAAGCGGGGTGATCCGCTTGAAGCGGAACACGGCAAGCCGGTTGGAGTGTGATGAAAAACTGTTCTTCAAGGTTGTCAAACAGGCATTCAGCACCAGAAGAAAGACGCTTAGAAATGCACTTAAGCCCCTTGGTTTGAGTGACGCGTTCAAGGACGATGAAATGTTGGATTTGAGAGCAGAACGGCTGGGGGTTCAGGAGTTTGTTTATCTCACCAATAAACTGGAAGCATCGTGGAAACAGTAAAAATATTTGAGCTTTCCAAGGAATACCTGGAACACTTGCGCGAGAGCATTGCGGAGGAGAACGTGTCCTTCATCAGGGAATCCATGGAAGGAGCCAAAAAGGCTGACATTGCGGCCATTTTGGATGAGCTTAACATGGAAGAAGCTCTGTTTGTACTCCGTACGCTTGATCCGGGTTATTCGGCGGATATTCTAATAGAACTTGATGAAGATCCGCAATACAAAGTCATCAAGGCTATGGAGCCCTCGGAGTTGGCGACCCTGATTGATCATATGGAGTCCGACGATGCGGTGGATATCCTCAACCAGCTGGTGGTCAAGGACAGGGAAGCGGTGATCAGCCAACTTGAACAAAAAGAAAAGTCCCTGCACATTATCGAATTGTTGCGGTATGATGAGGACAGTGCAGGTGGTTTGATGGCCAAGGAATTCATTAAGGCCAACCTGAATTGGACCGTGGTACAGACCATAGAAGAGATTCGCAGACAGGCCGAAAATGTCGATAAGATTTATTCCATCTATGTGGTGGACAACAAAGAGAAGCTTATAGGGCGGGTGGCGCTCAAAAAAATCATTCTGGCATCGTCGGAAACCAGAATCGGTGACCTGTACGAGGATAATATTATTTCTGTCCCAACCTACATGGAAGGGGAGGAAGTGGCCGAAATCATGCGAAAATACGACCTTGAAGCGGTACCGGTGGTGAATGTGAAAAACAAGTTGGTAGGAAGAATTACAGTGGATGATATATTGGACCTGATACGGGAACAAGCAGAGGAGGACATCCAGGCGATGACAGGTATCACCGACGATGTGGAAGAATCAGATTCCGTATACAGGCTTTCAAGGGCGCGACTGCCTTGGCTGTTGATAGGCATAGTTGGAGGGCTTATGGGCGCCGGCTTTATAGGTTTTTTTGAAGAAGGGCTTAGTGCGGTAACGGCGCTTGCCTTCTTTATACCCCTTATCACAGCGACAGGAGGCAACGTGGGTATCCAGTCTTCTACCTTGGTGGTCCAGTCTCTCGCCAATAAATCTGTTTTTGAAGACAGCCTGCTAAAACGTTTTATTAAAGTTCTTTTGGTGGCTGTCCTGAACGGTTTGGTGCTGGCGGCTTTCGTGCTTGCAACCGTTGTTTTTATGTATGGTCAGGACATACAATTTGCCTTTGTGGTGGCCATAGCCTTATTCAGTGTGGTACTTTTGGCATCATTTATGGGTACACTCACACCCATAGTCCTGGACAAAATAGGCATCAATCCGGCAGTAGCCTCGGGCCCGTTCATCACCACCGCTAATGATCTTTTGGGCCTGGCAGTATACTTTACGGTGGCCACGTTACTTTTGAATCTATAACAGTAAAATTACAACATGAAGGTTCTGATCACAGATGAAATGCATCCCGGTATTGTCCCTTTACTGGAAAAAGAAGGATATGAAGTTCATTACTTGCCTGAAATCGACCGGAAAGGAATCTTGGAAACAATTGGAGATTACCATGGGGTAATCATCAGGTCCAAAACCCCTTTGGACAGAGAGGTGCTGGAAAATGCCGGGAAACTGAAATTTGTAGCCCGGGCAGGTGCAGGCCTGGACAACATTGACGTGGATTACCTCAAGCCACGCGGAATATCACTTTACCATGCACCCGAAGGTAACCGGGATGCCGTGGCTGAGCATGCTTTAGGAATGCTCCTGGCCCTATTTAATCATCTGCCCCAGGCAGATCAACAGGTGCGCAGACGCATTTGGGATAGGGAAGGAAACCGGGGAGAGGAACTTGCCGGAAAGACGGTGGGAATTTTTGGATATGGCAATATGGGGTGTGCATTCTCAAAAAGACTGCGGGGGTTTGATGTGACGGTATTGGCTTACGATAAGTATAAACAGGGTTTTGGGGACCAATGGGTAAAGGAAGCCAGTTTTGAAGAAATACAGGCCGAAGCGGACGTGTTGAGCATCCATGTGCCGTTGACGCACGAAACCAGGGGCTTTTTTACCATGGAAGTGTTGGAGAACTTCAGGAAACCGATCTACCTGATCAATACGGCAAGGGGAGAGGTTATTTCCTTTGACACACTCAATGAAGCCCTGCAACGAAAAAAACTGAGGGGGGCTGTCTTGGATGTCTTGGAGAAGGAGAAGCTTCATGCGTTGACCCCTTCGGAAAAACTATCTTTCCAAAAATTGATAGAACGGACCAACGTACTTTTTTCCCCTCATGTGGCAGGCTGGACTCATCAGTCCTACGAAAAAATCAACCAGGTTTTGGTGGCCAAAATCAAAGGGGAGTGGCAGGAATGAAACTTTACATTTTAGGGTAATCCATTGTAAAATAAGATTTCTTATTTTATCTTTGTTTATCTTAAAATAACGGAAGTAAATGGAAACGGTCTCAATGTTGAGGCCGTTATTTTATTTATTGTCAGGCAATTAATGATTTGATATGGGAAACATACAGTATTATACCGAAGAGGGTCTGAAAAAATTGAAGGACGAACTTCATGAATTAAAGACCAAAGGAAGAGCAGACATTGCCAAGCAAATTGCCGAGGCAAGGGATAAGGGTGATCTGAGCGAAAATGCGGAATATGATGCCGCAAAAGATGCCCAGGGACACCTGGAGTTGAAAATTGCTAAACTCGAAAATGTCCTGGGTAACGCAAGGATTTTGGACAACTCCAAACTGGACACTTCCAAAGTAGGAATATTGAGCACCGTAAAAATAAAAAATCTCAAAAACGGGATGACGGTATCTTATACTTTGGTTTCAGAAGAGGAAGCTGACCTAAAAGCCAATAAAATTTCCCTGGCATCTCCTTTTGGTAAAGGGTTGCTCGGTAAAAAAGTAGGTGAGGTGGCCCAGATCAAGGCTCCTGCGGGCGTTCTGGAATTTGAGGTTCTGGACATAAGTTATTAATTTCATTTCCCGATTATTTATGATCGGGATTTTTTGTATCAAATAATTACTTTCCTGTATCATGTCTTCCATATTTTCACAAATCATTGACCGCAAAATTCCCGCCTATATTGTGGCGGAAGATGATCACCACATTGCGTTTTTGGATATCATGCCTCTGGTGAAAGGTCACTTGCTCGTGGTCCCGAAAAAAGAAGTGGACTATATATTTGACCTTGATGATGAGCTTTATTGTAGCCTTCAGCTTTTTGCCAAGAAAGTAGCCATCGCACAGGAAAAGGCGATCCGCTGTACCCGCATCGGGGTAGCCGTAATCGGGTTGGACGTTCCCCATGTGCATATCCACCTGGTTCCACTGAAAAGTATGGATGATATCAATTTCAGCCGCCCCAAACTCAAACTGTCAGATGACGAGATGAACCGGATTGCGGAAAAAATCAGGATTGCATTCAGCGAACTCGGCTGACCTTTCCGGAGACTTTGGTAACCGCCCCAATCCAACATTCATGAAACATCAGTGTGATGTTCATCAAAAAACAGGGGATGGCCCTTATTATGTACACGGACGCATCTACCGGGAATGGACCCTGATTTATAGACCACATAAGGAAGGGGATTTTCCAAACAATATTTTGAAAAACAAAGATATAATTTCGGGATTTGGCCCATGCTGATTAACTTTGCGCATGGCAGAACAGATTTTGATCCTGGATTTTGGTTCCCAATATACCCAACTCATCGCAAGAAGGGTCCGGGAACTCAACGTATATTGTGAAATTCATCCCTTTAATAAAATTCCACCACTTGGCCCAGAAATAAAGGGGGTTATCCTTTCAGGAAGCCCCTGCTCTGTAAGGGATGAAGGGGCTCCAGACCTGGACCTCGACGAACTGAGAGGAAAATTACCCCTACTGGGGGTTTGCTATGGCGCCCAATTGATGGCCCAAAAATACGGCGGTAATGTGGCTCCTTCTGAGATCCGGGAATACGGAAGGGCCAATCTCACCCATATTGACACTCACATTGACTTGTTCAAGGAGATAACCCACGGCTCCCAAGTATGGATGTCTCATGGGGATACCATCAAAGAACTTCCCGAGGGCTTTGACATCATCGCCAGCACCCCGTCTGTTCGGGTGGCTGCTTACAAGGTACAGGGGGAGCATACCTACGGAATCCAATTTCATCCGGAAGTAACCCATTCCACGGAGGGCAAGAATTTGCTGAGAGACTTTGTGGTCCAGATTTGCGGATGCTCCCAGGACTGGACTTCCGATGTATTTATCGATATTACCGTAGAGGAGTTGAAAAACACTATCGGTGAGGATAAGGTGGTGATGGGATTGTCAGGAGGGGTGGACTCTTCAGTGGCAGCGACGCTGATTCACCGGGCCATCGGCGACCACCTTACCTGTGTGTTTGTGGACAACGGCCTCTTGAGAAAGCACGAATATGAGGAAGTATTGGATTCCTATAGGGACTTAGGGCTGAATGTGATCGGCGTGGATGCCAAACAGAAATTTTACGATGCCCTAAAAGGAATTTCTGACCCGGAAGGCAAAAGAAAGGCCATAGGCAGGACATTTATTGAGGTTTTTGATGATGAGGCGCATAAGATTGAAGGAGTGAAATGGCTGGGGCAAGGTACCATCTATCCCGATGTGATAGAATCGGTGTCGGTGAACGGCCCCTCAGCCACCATCAAGTCGCATCATAATGTGGGAGGTCTGCCGGATTTTATGAAGCTGAAGGTGGTAGAACCACTGAAAACCCTTTTTAAAGACGGTGTGAGGGAAGTAGGAAGGGCATTGGAAATCCCCGAGAATATCATAGGAAGACACCCGTTTCCAGGCCCCGGACTGGCTATTCGGATTTTGGGAGATATTACGGCTGAAAAGGTACACACCTTACAGGAAGTGGACCACATTTTTATCCAGGGACTGAAAGATGCCGGCCTATATGATGAAGTTTGGCAGGCGGGAGCCATTCTCCTCCCCATACAATCTGTGGGAGTGATGGGGGATGAGCGTACGTATGAACGTGTGGTGGCCTTGAGGGCTGTTTCTTCCATTGATGGGATGACCGCAGACTGGGTGCATTTGCCTTATGAGTTTCTGGGAAAGATTTCCAACGACATCATCAATAAGGTGAAAGGGGTAAACAGGGTGGTCTATGATATCAGTTCCAAACCGCCGGCCACCATTGAATGGGAGTAAAAAAGGATAGCCTGATTGAATATATCAGGCTTTTTTATGAATTATTGGTCTTAAATCCTTTAAATTCGTGTTGAAGTATTTTACACGGTTTTTTGCGCAAAACAGGTATAGTATTTGACCGCAATACCCCAAAATCCTTATTGATGAAAATATTAGTATGTACTTTATTGCTGTGCTTTTCCTTAGGGGCCACTTTCGCCCAAGGCGAACTGGAATCTTATGACAAGGCCAGAAAATTGACGGATCAGGGAGAATACGCTCAGGCTATGGAAATATTGAGGCCTTACATGGACCTCGAAAATTATGGGGAGTTATCCCGTTATTCCCGCTTTCATTTTGCCCGGGCTGCTTACGCCAACAGGCAGTTTGAACTGGCCAAAAACGCCTTGGAACCCCTTTTGCAGGACCGGGGCTGGAAGAATATAGATGAGGCCTATTATCTGATGGCTTTGGTTCATTTTCAACAATCCAACCCCAACGAGGCCCTAAAACTGATAGCCAATATCAATGACGGGGATATCCGGGAAGAGGCACATAAAGCGACCTATGAATTTTTGAAGGTAAGTTCCGCCAGCGTACTGATGGTCCAAATGGGACAATACGAAGAAAACACGGGCCTGGTGATGGCGTTGAAGGAACAGCTGGAAAAGCAAGGGTCCCTTTCCTCTAAAGAAAAGGCCACTTATGACAGAATTAGGGACATAGCCCTGTCTACGGGGAGGGAAGAGACCGTCAGGAGAGAGGTCGACCAGACCCTCGATGTAGCCATTTTGTTGCCATTTAATTATAATGGAGGGTCTGGCGTAAGATCCCTGCAGGGAAATAACTTTGTACTGCAATTGTATCAAGGTATCCAAATGGCATTGGAAAATGCGAAGAAAGAGGGGCTGCGGCTGGAAGTCAGGACGTTCGACACGGAGCGTAGCCCTGACAGAATCAAAAACATATTGAATGACCCTTTTTTCACCAAAGCAGATATTATATTAGGGCCGGTTTATCCTGAAGAAACAGAGGTTGTCGCCGCCTTTTCAGAAAGCTATCAGATCCCCTACGTGAATCCGCTGTCCAATGTCAACGACAACCTTAGGAATTACGATTATTCATATCTCTTTAGGCCTTCAATCGGATCCATCAGTGAAAAAGTCATTGATTATTGCAGACGGTTTAAGGGAAAGAGGGTAGCCGTGGCCTATTCCGGGACTACCCGGGATGAGTTGTTGGCGGAAGCCTTTTCAGCATTGGCGCGACGCTCAGGCTTTCAGGTGGTGCGGAGCGAAAAAGTGACCGCCCGGACCATGAGGGGTTTCTTTGATAACATAGGCCTCAGAGGAAATGACCGCCCGGCGGTGGACATGATGGTGATTTTTTCTGACGATCCCAACGTGGCCTCTCCCACATTTGCCATGGTGGAGTCCCTCAGTGCCAGTATTCCCGTCATTGTCATGGACAGCTGGCTATATTTTAACTTTGCCAGTTATGAGATGATGGAAGCACAGAATTTTCATTTTATAGGTAACAATACCGTGAGTTTGGGAAGGCCTGAAACAGACGATTTCAGAGAGGCTTATTATAAGAGATTCAACAGTTATCCCCCTTTGAATGCCTTTTTGGGACATGAATTGGCTCACTGGGTCACCCAGGTGATCAACGCCCGTAATGGTTTTGATTTGCAAAAAAACCTTGCCCAGAAAGGATATATGGATGGTCAACTGACTTTTGGGTTTGATTTCAGCCAATCCAGATATAATAATTTTGTCCCGATATTGAGATTGGAAGAAGGAGTACTGGAACAGGAATAAAAAACGATTTGCAAATGAATTACCAGAAGAGCATAGATCTTTTTGAAAAAGCTAAAAATTTCATACCAGGAGGGGTAAATTCGCCTGTCAGGGCATTTAGAGCAGTGGGAGGAAATCCATTGTTCATCACCCGCGCCGATGGGCCCTATATGTATGACGAAGACGGCAATGAATACATAGAACTTATCAATAGTTGGGGTCCCATGATCTTGGGACATAACCACCCGGAGGTAAGAGAGGCAGTCATCAAGGCAATGGAAAAGGGCAGCTCCTTTGGGGCACCCACAGCCAAAGAGGTGGAAATCGCCGAATTGATCACTGAAATGGTTCCTTCGGTGGAAAAGGTGAGAATGGTAAACAGTGGCACGGAAGCCACCATGTCTGCCATCCGCGTGGCCAGGGGGTATACCGGCAGGGATAAGTTCATCAAATTCGAAGGCAATTATCACGGGCATGGAGACAGCTTTCTGATAGCCGCCGGATCCGGGGCCATCACCATGGGCAACCCCGATTCTCCGGGTGTTACCAAAGGAACCGCCCAAGATACCCTCTTGGCTCCCTATAATGACCTGGAGTTTGTCGAGCACCTTGTGGAGGCCAACCAAGGGGAGGTGGCTGCTATCATTCTGGAGCCCGTGGCGGGAAATATGGGATGCGTTTTGCCCAAGCCAGGTTTTCTGGAGGGCTTAAGGAAGCTTTGTGACAAGGAAGGAATAGTGCTGATTTTTGATGAAGTGATGACCGGTTTTAGGTTATCGCAGGGAGGGGCACAGCAGGCCTTTGGGGTAATACCTGATATGTGCACTTTGGGAAAAATCATTGGCGGCGGCATGCCGGTGGGTGCCTATGGAGGAAAGAAAGAAATCATGGAATATGTATCCCCGGAAGGGCCTGTATATCAGGCTGGTACGCTGTCCGGAAACCCCATTGCCATGGCTGCAGGGTTGACCATGCTGAAGCAATTGTGGGATGATAATTCCATATACAGTTCATTGGAGGCGACGGGCAATGCCATTGTTTCCGGTATCAGGGACAGTTTGAAATCGTTGGGGCTTTCTTACACCATGAACCATATTGGAAGCATGTACAGCCTGTTTTTCACCCATGAGCCTGTAGTGGATTTTAAAAGTGCCCAAACCTGTGATACGGCGTTGTTTGGAAAATACTTTCAGGCTATGCTGAGAAAGGGGATTTATCTGGCACCTTCCCAGTTCGAAAGTCTTTTTCTTTCTACCGCCCTCAAACAAGAACATGTCGACAGGATTCTGGAAGCGAATGAAGCTGCCTTGAGAGAACTCGTATAGTGATGCCGTGAGGTAACAAAACAGTCCAGATATTCATCTATCTTTTCTGCAGCTTCAATAAATCTTCGCGTGTATATAAACCAAAAGGGAGAACGATTATCGTTCTCCCTTTGCTATCGTATATAAAAAGAATTTTTATTATTCCAGATCTTCGATCATGCTGTCGATCTTTTCCTTCACCTGAGGACTTTGGTTATAGGCGACGGACATTTCCTGGAAGGTCTGTACTTCCATCTCATTTTCGGCAATTTTTTGCTGAAGTTGTTGCTGCACCTCTTGTCGTACCTTCATTACCTCTTGCCCGGCTTCATTGAACTTGGCGATTTCTTGCGGATCTTCAGAAACATCGGTAATATTTCCTTGCTGCTGCGCCTGGGCCAATAACTGGAACCTGTCAATTTCCATCCCCTGATCCGCTATAGCAGCGACCATTCTCTCTTCAGCTTCCTGCTGTACAGGAATGAATTCCATGTTGATTTTCACAAACTTTTCATAATCCTCATCAGAAAAGTTGTCATTTACCTGTTGTTGTGGGGCGGGTAGCTGTTGGGCCATGGCACCGACCACAAAACATAATGACAACATGATTGAAAAAAATGAAAGTTTTGATAACTTTGAATAAGACATAATTCGATTAACTTTTGATTCGACTTTGTTTTATGAATTGAAATTGCAATAAATATTCCAAAAACATAAAATTAACCTGTTAATTAAAGTTAAATTATAACAAAAATGATTACTAAAATTTACGGTATTAAGAACTGCAATACCATGAAGAAGACTTTTGACCTTTTTGAGACGGCAGGACATTCCTATGAATTCATCGATTATAAAAAAAATGCACCGGACGAAAAATTGCTCAGCGATTTCGTGGACAAACTGGGTCTGGACACTGTTGTCAACAAACTGGGAATGACTTTTAGAAAATTGAATGAGGAAGAAAAGCGCGCCATGGATGACAAAAAACAGGCGATAGCCATTTTAAAGGACAAGAGCAGCATGATAAAAAGGCCGATTATTCAGTTTGAGAACGGGGAGCTTTTAGCTGGCTTGGAGGAAGAGAGAATACTTGAAAAATTAAAGTAAAACCTACAGGATTGCTTCTCCGCCGCCGGCGGAGAAGCAATGACGGATGCCGGTCTGGTTTCGAGTTTAGCATGACATCCGCATTGATATTTGTCAACAAATTGGGTCAAACCAAATTGACGGTTCTCCACATGGCTTTTGAAGTGGCGGCGAGTGCTTCGTCGTTCTCCATATCGTTCAGCGCGGCATTGAAAGGTTCCGCCCTTACCGGCCCGTCATAACCTATTTTGATCAAAGCTGCCATAAATCCTTTCAAATCGATCAGCCCGCTGTCACCGGGAAGTTGGCGTTCCCCGTCGATCTGCTCGTCAATGGTCCTGCCTGCGGTGGCGTCATTCAGATCACAGGTGACAACCTGCCGGTTTTTCAGTTTCTCGATGTCTTCTACAGTTTCCCTGGAGCAATACCAGTGAAAGCTGTCCAATTGCAGCCCCATATTGGGGAGGTCGATGGCATCTATCAGTTCCAGCATTTCCTTCATCGTCCCCACAAAAGGGTACCTTGCTCTTATCTTCAGGTTTCTCGTACCCACGTATTCCAGCCCGAAGCGTATCCCCTCATCGGCCAATATTTTCCCTGCTTCTCTCAACCGCTGGCTGTGTTGCTTAAAATTTTCCATATAGCTCAAGGTCTCATGGGTAGGCATTACCCAGGTACTCACCCTGTCTGCCCCGGCTTTTCTTAGGATTTTTGCGGCTTGGGGAAGCTTCTTGAGCTCATCACGGAATAACCCTTCATCCTTTCGGAAGTCCACTGGAAGTCCGGCAGCATCCCAACTCAGGTTCTTCTCCTTCATCTTGGATAAAAAAGCGTTCAATTGATCTCCTGACATTTCCTGGAGTTGATTGGGGACGGGCAGTATGGCCTCAAAGTTATGTTCCACCGCTTTGTCTATCATCTCTTCCTGGTTGATTTTTACGCCGATGGCATAAGGATGCAGGCTAACCCTGAATTTACGGTTTGGACTGAGGCCTGCCTTACCAAAGACAGGGGCAGCCATCATTCCCGCAGCAATAAGGCTGCTGTTCTGTAAAAATTTTCTTCTTTTCATTTTATAGGTTTAAAGGTGATTTTCCAAAGTTTATAACTGGGACTTTTCTCAGGTTCAGGCCAGGATTTCCCGGATGATTTCTCCCTCCACATCGGTGAGACGGAATGGCCTTCCCTGGAAATCAAAAGTGAACTTTTCGTGATCAAAGCCCAGGAGATGCAGTATGGTGGCATGGACATCATGGACGGAGACCCTTCCTTCCACACCGGCAAATCCTATTTCATCGGTAGACCCATAAGATGCCCCTCCTTTGATGCCCCCGCCGGCCATCCACATGGTAAAAGCGTCTACATGGTGGTCTCTACCCAAAAATCCTTGGGTTTTACCTTCCCTGTTTTCCTGCATGGGCGTTCTTCCGAACTCCCCTCCCCATATTACCAGGGTATTGTCCAGCAAGCCCCTTTGTTTCAAATCCAAAAGCAGGGCGGTCATGGGCTGGTCGATTTCCCTGCATTTATCTTTCATGCCCAGGTCTATGGCTGTGCTTTTGTCAGTGCCATGGGCATCCCATCCCCAATCGTAAAGCTGAACGAAGCGTACGCCTTTTTCTACCAATTTTCTCGCCAGCAGACAATTGTTGGCAAAAGATTCCTCCCCCGGTTGTGTTCCGTACATCTGGTGGATGTATTCCGGTTCATTCTCGATGTTCATCACCTCAGGCACTTCGAGTTGCATCCTGTAGGCCATTTCATATTGGTTGATCCGTGCCAGGATTTCCGGATCAGCATAAGTTTGGAATTCCCCCTCATTGATTTGATTGATGATGTCCAGGGTTTTTCTTTTCAGACTGCGGGACATGCCTTTGGGATCTTCAATGTACAAAACCGGATCGCCTTTGGAGCGGCATTGTACTCCTTGGTATACGGAGGGTAAAAATCCACTGCCCCAGACGCTTTTCCCGGCATCGGGTGTCTTGCCTCCGGAGGTAAGCACCACAAATCCCGGCAGGTTCTGGTTTTCCGATCCCAAACCGTAAGTGACCCATGATCCGATGCTGGGCCTTCCGAGGCGGGGGCTGCCTGTATGCATAAAAAGCTGGGCCGGGCCATGGTTGAACTGGTCCGTATGGACGGCTTTTAGAAAAGCCACATCGTCCACTACTTTTTTGAAATAGGGTAAATAATCGGATACCCAGGCACCGGATTTCCCTGTCTGCTGAAATGCCGCCTGAGGTCCTAATAAGTTGGGTGTCCCTCGGATAAAAGCGAACTTTCTGCCTTGGAGCAGGGAAGAAGGGCAGGCTTGGTTGTGAAGTTTTAATAATTCCGGTTTATAGTCGAACATCTCCAACTGGGAAGGAGCGCCGGCCATGTGCAGATAGATCACTGACTCTACTTGAGGCCCGTAAGGAGGAGACTGGGGCGACAATGGATTCAAATCCCTTTCCGTGAGCCGGATGCCATCGGATTTGGGCTTTTCCCCACATGACAGGAACAATGATCCCAGCGCTAGTCCTCCCATTCCACTGACGCATTCTTTAAGAAAATGCCGTCTGGTGGTGGTTTCCAGTTCCCTTTTCAGTTTTTCGGCCAGAAGACTTTCAAAATTGTCCATGTCGCTTCAGGATTTGGTTAAGAATTCATCGAGATTGAGAATGGCGGTTGCCACTACCGTCAAAGCGGCCATTTCCAGGTTTTTTTCATCATTCCCAGCCATTTCCAAATATTTTTCCATGGCTTCAGGGTCTTTTTCAAAGTCTTGCTTTGAAAAATGGTAGAGTTCTTCCAGGCGTGAAAGTTTTTCTGTATTGATTGAAGACAATACCGCTTTTTCATAGCCATAAGCAATGGCTTTCCCGGTACCTTTTTCGTTGTATTTAGCCATTTGTCTGGCGAGGTGAAGGGCGGCTTCCTGATAAACAGGATCATTCATCGTTACCAGGGATTGCAAAGGCGTGTTGGTAATGGTCCGGTTTATGGTGCAGATTTCCCGGCTCCCTGCATCAAAGGTAATGAAGGAAGGATAAGGGCTGGTCCTTTTCAGGAAAGTATATATGGCTCTCCGGTACCGGTCTTCTCCCTCACTGGTTTCCCAACTTTCCCCGTTGTAAACCGTTTGCCATACGTTTTCGGGTTGGGGAGGCATCACTGCTTTTCCATACATTTTTCTACTAAGAAGTCCTGATACCGCCAATGCTTGGTCGCGAACCTGTTCTGCGCTAAGCCGGAACCTTGGTCCTCTGGCATACCACTTGTTGTCCGGGTCTTTTTCATACAACGCCGGGTTGCTAATAGAGCTTTGCCGGTAGGTTCCGGACATCACCATGTCTTTGATAAGGGGTTTGAGCTGCCAGTTGTGTTCATGCATCAACCGAAGCGCCAGCCAATCCAGTAATTCTTTGTGGCTTGGGGTGTCGGATTGGGTGCCCATGTCTTCCAGGGTGCTCACCAGGCCGCGTCCAAAAAGCTGTGCCCATATCCTGTTCACCATGGTTCTGGCAGTAAGCGGGTTGTCTTTGCTGGTCAGCCAGTATGCCAGGCCCAACCTGTTTTTTGGCCATGACTCATCCCAGGAATTCAGATTGTCCGGTACGTCCGGTTGAACCTCATCTCCCAGCAGCAACCAGTTGCCCCTTTCAAAAACCTTGGTCTCCCTCTTCATAAAAGGGGGATTTTCCACCATAATGGGCACGGTGGGCGTAGGCATGTTTAACAGCCGGTCAAACTGGGATATCACTGTTTCATATCCGTCTTTTGCTGTCCCGGGTAACGTAGGGACAAAGGCAAACCAGTTGATGGCGCTGCTGGTCTGTTGTTGCGCCAGGCTTTTGTTTTCCATATGCAGATAAAGATCCACTCTGCCTTCCACTTTTTTGAAAGGGATCCTTTTGATCACCCGTCCGTCAGTTTTATTCAAAGTAAAGCGGCTGAGTACCTCACCTTCGGGACCACCGTTCCTGATGGTCATCAGGTTGCCATCATTACCTGTCCAATAGTTGAGGTAGAGGTATTCGGCCCCTCCGGTATGGACGCCTCTCAGGTAGCATGAACCATCGTCCCAGAGCCCCAACCACTTGGTATCGATCAGTTCTCCATTGGTGAAATCTTCGCAATCATGCGCATGGTATTTGGGTTCCTGGTAGAGGAGGAAATTTTCATAAGTTTCGGCTTGTTTGCTTGAACCGTATTCGGTTACCCAGTCCTTAATCTTTGAAATTTCTCCCGCAGCATCATCATCGTAAAATTTAAGTTTGGGTTCCTCGCCGTGGGTGTCCTCGTCCCGGGTGTTATTGAAAAAAGCCATCAACTGGTAGTAATCTTCGTATTTAAAAGGATCATAAGGATGGCTATGGCATTGTACACAAGCCATGGTGGTACTCTGCCACACTTCAAATGTGGTATTGACCCGGTCAATGACGGCAGCTACCCTAAACTCCTCGTCTTCCGTGCCTCCTTCATCATTGTTCATGGTGTTTCTATGAAAAGCCGTGGCGGTCAACTGATCTAAACCGGGATTTGGCAGCAGGTCACCGGCAAGTTGCTCTATAGTAAACTGATCGAAAGGCATGTCCCGGTTCAAGGCCCTGATGACCCAGTCCCGGTAGGCCCAGATTTCCCGGCTTACATCCCGTTCATATCCTTTGGTGTCCGCATACCTGGCCATATCCAGCCACCAGGATGCCCATTTTTCTCCGTATCCTTCGTCGTTTAACAGCTCATCCACGACCTGTTCGTAGGTAAGTTTTCCGGTGTCCCAATGCTGTCTGAGGCTTTCGCTTGGCGGCAATCCCGTCAGGTCCAGGCTTACCCTCCTTAATAATACTTTGGGATCGGCTTGGGGAGAAGGTTCAAGTTCTTTGGAATGTAATTGTTTAGCTATAAAATGGTCAATTTCATTTTGGAGAAACGGAGATCTTTCTTCCCCGGAGGAAAAACCTGCCCTAAAGGTTATGGACGAAGTAGGCACCTCTACGTCATGCGGCAATTCATAAGCCCAGTGCTTGCCCCATTTGGCACCCTGATTCACCCATTTGGTTAAAGTCTGTATTTGCTCTTTGCTAAGGGGAGGATGATTATAGGGCATCCTGAGTTCTGGATCATCCTCCGTTAAACGGGATATGAATTCACTGGCTTTTGCTTTTCCCGGAATGATAGCAGGCACACCTGATTCAGTGGGGGCCAGGGCCTCTTCTTCAAATAAGAGGCTGAATCCCGCGTTCTTTTTCACCCCTCCGTGACAGGAAATGCAATGTTTATTCAGAATCGGCTTTACTTCGGTGCTGAAATCAACTTCCCGTTGATGACCAACCAGATATAGTATGCTGGAAACAGCAACAAATGCAATAGCCGGAAACAGGTATTTTTTCATGATTATTCTGGGCGCCAAAGAATTAAATTATGCAAATAAAACGTTACAGGCAAGGGCCAATGTTCCAAAAGGGCCAAAAAATGATAAGTGGCACCATGTCCCCTTCTGTCAGGGTACGGGCTTAAGGGTATGATTGGATGTGGGGACCATCTTTTTTTCCTCCTGGGACAATAATTGCAAAGAGCCATTGGCTTCTTGGGAAAAAGAAATGAATAGCTGTTGATCCTCATCGATTAACCGGATCACCATAAGAGAGGGTTCGTCTTCTGTGCCATAATGAACTTGATAAATGCCTTTTGTGGTATACTTTCTGTCTCCATCTTTGGTATCCAGATAAGTCTCTGTCAGTTCATAAGCCCTTTCTTTCTTATCCGGGCTGTTTTCAAGCTTTAATTGCAGGTGTTTGCCAGAACAATCCGCGCAGGGAACGGTGCCTTCATATGTCAGCCAGGTTGAATAACGGTCTTCCAAGATGATTTCTTTTTCCATAGCTGGAGTGGTAAATTCTTCTTCGTGCCGGGTTTCTTCCGTTGGTGCATCACAGCTGGCCAAAATGATAAACCCGAGGGAAATGGAAAGGAGGGTATATTTTTTCATGGGTCGGAGTGAGATAAGGTTACTGCGGGAGGGTTGTTGAGAAATTTTGCTCCATCCCAAATATAAATGTTCAGGTCGTTATTCCGGTGATGAGGGCTAAAATTTATTGTTGTTTATGTAGATAGGGGATATACTCGGGCAAATTTGCGAGGATATCCTGCGTCATGTCTTCCAGGTCATAATCATGATGCCAGCCCCAGTCTTTGCGAGCAGCGGAATCATCGATGCATTGTGGCCATCCTTCGGCAATTTGTTGTCTGTAATCAGGTTTGTATTCGATGCTGAAATCAGGTAGATGGGCTTTGATGCTTTCATAGATTTCCTCAGGCGTGAAGCTGATGGCGGCCAGGTTATAGCTGGATCGTATTTTTATGTTCTCCGAAGGAGAATCCATCAGGCGTAAGGTGGCTTTTATGGCATCCGGCATATACATCATAGGCAGGCGGGTATCCGGTTTCAAAAAGCACCCGAAATTTTGATTGTTGATGGCTTTATGATAAATGTCCACAGCATAATCAGTGGTGCCACCACCCGGTAGTGATTTATAACCGACCAGTCCGGGATACCTGAGGCTTCTGACATCCACCCGGTGTTTCTTATGATAATATTCACACCATCGCTCTCCGGCGAGCTTTGAGATACCGTAAACAGTGGTAGGTTCTTTGACAGCAAATTGGGAGGTGTGGGTCTTGGGTGCGTTGGGGCCAAATACCGCGATCGAAGAGGGCCAAAAAATCCTATCCAGCTTGATTGATTTTGCCAGTTCCAACAAGCTCAGCAGGCTTTCCATGTTGAGCCGCCAGGCAAACAGGGGATTGTTTTCACCGGAAGCGGATAAGACGGCTGCAAGGTGATAGACCTGTGTGATGGCTTCGTTTTCAATCAGTTTTCTGACAGCTTCGCCGTCGAGTACATCCAATGTCCTAAAGTGGCAGTATTCAAATTTTTCCCTCATTTCGGGATTAATGTCGGTTGCCCACACATTTTCAGCACCGTGCTTATCTGCCAAAGCCTGTGTCAGTTCTGTTCCCAGCTGTCCTCCAGCACCTGTAACCAGAATTTTATCCATATGGGTTTATTTTGAATTTGGGGCAATCCGGGATTGCTTTCAGAATTTAATTGTATTTTGCTGCAATTTTCATACAAAAATAGTAATTTCATTCCTTACTGTGGTTTTATTTTGGAAATTCGTAACCTATTTGTGACCAAGACTGCTTATTGACATGTATGAACAACTTAAACCTGCTTTGGAAGAAGAGCTACAAGCCATAAGGGACGCTGGACTGTTTAAAACCGAAAGGATTATCAGTTCCCCGCAAGGCCCGGAAATCACCACCGCAGACGGACGCGAAGTGTTGAATTTCTGTGCCAACAATTATTTAGGCCTTTCCAGCCATCCCAAAGTGATAAAGGCCGCGAAGGAGAGCATAGATACCCATGGATACGGCATGTCTTCAGTCCGGTTTATCTGCGGGACCCAGGATATTCATAAAGAACTTGAAAGGAAAATCTCCGATTTTTTGGGGATGGAAGATACCATTCTGTACGCGGCGGCATTTGATGCTAATGGAGGCGTTTTTGAGCCTTTGTTGGGTTCGGAGGATGCCATTATTTCGGATGCGCTTAACCATGCCTCTATCATCGATGGGGTGAGGTTGTGCAAAGCGATGCGTTTTCGGTATAAGCATAACGATATGGATGACCTCGAAAAGCAGCTTCAGGAGGCTGAGCAAAAAGGGGCCGGAAATAAGATCATCGTAACGGATGGTGCATTCTCCATGGACGGCACCATTGCCCAATTAGACAAAATAGCTGATCTGGCTGAAAAATATAGGGCTTTGGTGATGTCGGATGAGTGCCATGCTACCGGGTTTTTGGGCAAAACGGGCAGGGGTGTGCATGAACTGAAGAATGTGATGGGAAGGATAGATATCATTACCGGTACCTTGGGCAAAGCATTGGGGGGCGCATCAGGTGGATTCACTTCGGGAAGAAAAGAAATTATCGAAATGCTCAGACAACGATCCAGGCCCTATTTGTTCTCCAATACCTTGGCACCAGCTATAGTAGGTGCATCCATTGCGGTATTTGACCTGCTGTCCGGTACGACGGAATTGAGGGACAAGCTTGAAGAAAATACCCAGTATTTTAGGAGGAAAATTAAGGACGCGGGATTTGATATCAAAGATGGAACCCATCCCATTGTCCCTATTATGCTATACGATGCGGCACTTTCCCAGCAGATGGCTGAAAAATTGTTGGAAAAGGGGATTTATGTGATTGGATTCTACTACCCGGTGGTGCCCAAAGGGCAGGCCAGGATCAGGGTCCAACTTTCTGCCGCACATGAAAAACAGCATCTGGACACAGCGATAGAAGCTTTTAAAGAGGTGGGAAAAGAATTGGGCGTGATATAAGCCGGCGAAGGGGAGGTTGAGTAAATCCACTTAAACCTCGGTGGTTTTGGTCTGGGCCTGGATTTTGCCTACCTGCCCTATGATATCAAATTTATCCTCAATTTCTTCACCCATCAGGTATTTGTTTATCAATTCCCTGACTTCCTGGAAGGAAAGGTTGTGAAGTATTTTGCCGTTTTTTGCCAAAGACACCTGACCGGTTTCCTCCGAAATAATCAACACAAGGGTATCGGTGGCCTCTGACATGCCTATGGCAGCCCTGTGCCTTAACCCGAACTGCGCAGGTACTTCACGTTCCGTGACCGGGAGTATGCATCTGGCGGCCTTTACCCGGCCATTGTAGATGATCACACTGCCGTCGTGAAGGGGGCTGTATTTGTTGAAGATGGAAACCAGCAGTCTTTTGGAGACGACAGCATCTATGATATCGCCGCTTTCCGCGTAAAATTTAAGTTCTGAATTTCTGGAGATGACAATAAGTGCTCCCGTGCTGCTTCCGGAAAGTGTTTTGGAGGCTTCAATGATAGGCGTGACATTAAAGGCAATACTTTCCCTTTTCCGCCAAAAAAGCAGTTCCTGCCAAAGGTTTTCATTGGAAAATATGGAAGATTTACCCACAATGAGGAGGAATTTCCTTATTTCTTGCTGGAATAATATAATGGCGGCCAAAACGCCCACACCCATAAACTGTCCCAGGATGATGGTGAGCAGTTCCATTCTCGCCGCGCTTACTACCAGATAAATAAGGTAGATGGAAAGAAAGCCCAAGAATATTTTTATGGCCACGCTTCCCCGCATCAATTTATACACCTGATAAATCAGGATGCTTACCAGTGCAATGTCGATCACATTGACCAGGGAAATGTCCAAAAAACCTATTCTAAATAATAATCTCAATTGTATAATTGTTTATAGATGGTTAATGCCTCATTTGCTTCCTTTACATCGTGTACCCTAAGAATATCCGCACCGTTGATCAATGCCGCCATATGCAGTGCAGTGGTGGCATTCAAGGATTCTTCCGGAGTAGATTCCAGCAGTTTATAGATCATCGATTTTCTCGATGCCCCTACAAGTATCGGAGATTGCAGGGTTTTGAAATAAGTAAGGTTTTTTATCAGCCGGTAATTTTGTTCTAATGTCTTTGAAAAACCTAAACCTATATCTAATATAACATCTTTTATGCCAGCTTGGTGGCATCTTTCCAATTTAAGGGAAAAATATTCGAGCATATCCTTTTCCAAATCCCCGTAATCCGTCAGCTTTTGCATCGTTGAAGGAGTGCCTCTCATATGCATACAGATATAAGGCACCGCCAACTCCCCCACCGTTTCGAACATTCTTTCGTCCAAGCCCCCTCCGGAGATGTCATTCACGATATCAGCACCGGCCTGCACGGCTTCCTTGGCCACTTTATGCCGGAATGTGTCAACGGATATCAATGCATTAGGAAAGCTTTTCTTTATACTGCTAATTACGGGAATCACCCTGTCAAGTTCGGATTTCTCTGAGACTTCCGCTGCTCCAGGCCTGGAGCTGTATCCGCCAATATCAAGTATGTTTGTGCCTTCTTCAAGCATTTCTGCCGCCTTGTCCTCTAAGGCCGCCCGGTCCATATAAAACCGGTTGCCGGAAAAGAATGAATCAGGAGTGACGTTCAAAATACCCATTATCCAAGGTTTATCCAGACAAAAAAGCTTTCCTTTGATTTGGAGTGTTTTTTTTGGGGGAAATAAATTATCTTCGGTTTTATAAATTGATTGTATATCTTTTATCATAAAATAGTGTTGCTTTGGAAACGCAAACCGCAAGCGAATATAGTGAAGTTATCGGCCTTTGTAAAGAACTTTTTAAGAAGAAAACGCAGGATTATGGAACGGCATGGAGAATACTCAGGTTGCCTTCATTGACAGATCAGATATTCATCAAGGCACAACGTATCAGGTCTATCCAGGAAAAAGGGGAGCAAAAAATAATGGATCCGGTTAAAGAGGAATTCATCGGGATCATTAATTATTGTCTGATAGCCCTGATGCAAATCGATTTAGCCGATGATGACCGGCTTGAGATAGGCTTTCCGGAGCTGGAACCTTTGTACGACAAATGGGCGGATGCCACAAAGGGCCTGTTGGAAAACAAGAACCATGATTATGGGGAAGCTTGGCGATCCATGCGCATAGCTTCCATAACAGACATCATCCTGATGAAACTTTACCGGGTAAAACAAATAGAAGATAACCAGGGAAAGACTTTGGTTTCCGAAGGGGTAGCCGCCAACTATCAGGATATTCTGAATTATGCTGTTTTTTGTATGATCAAATTGAAGGAAGATGCTTAGAACGGTCATTTTGAATATCATCCGCTTTGTGGTGGGGGGATTGTTTATCTTTTCGGGATTGATCAAGGTCAATGATCCCGTAGGCACAGCGATCAAACTGGAAGAATATTTTGATGTCTTTTCATCAGATATAGCCTTTTTTTTCGAGTACTTCAAAGCCATATCCCTTCCGCTTGCGGTGTTTCTGGTAGTGGTGGAAGTCGCTTTGGGAGTTATGGTGATCCTGGGATGGAAAATCAGGACGGTTATCTATTTGTTGCTGGCCATGATCGTCTTTTTTACCTTTCTCACATTCTATTCGGCCTATTTTGACAAAGTGACGGATTGCGGTTGTTTTGGGGATGCCATCAAGCTGACCCCATGGGAGTCCTTTTACAAGGACATTGTTCTGCTGGTATTGATTCTTATTCTCTTTTATTTCAGACATCAAATCAGGGAAAATAGTTCGAGGTGGGCCATGTGGGGATCGTTATTGGCATTTTCTCTGGCCATTGTTTTATCAGTAGCGGCAATCCGTAATCTTCCGTTTATTGATTTCAGGGCTTATAAAAAGGGGGTCAATATCCAGGAAGCCATGCAGCCTTCGGCCCCGCTCCAGTACAGTTATTTGATGGAGAAAGATGATGAGGTATTTGTTTTTGACCAATACCCGGCTGATGACAGTTATGAATTTGTGGAAATGAGGCTGAATAACCCTGAATCCCTGCCTAAAATCTCGGATTTTTCGGTTTGGAATGAGGAGGGCGATTTCACCGATGAGGTACTTTCGGGCAAAAAGATTCTGATCTTGATCAGCAATGTCGAAAAAATGTCCCATAAGAGCCTTGACAAAATCGGGAATTTGGAGCGGGCTTTTCGGGGAACCGATGTGGAGGTAAAGCTGGTGGGAGCGTCATCAGATGACGAATTAAAGCGGGTGTTGCTGGAAAACGGTTGGGATATCAGTTATTACCTAGCCGATGCCACAGTGGTCAAAACCATTATCCGTTCAAATCCCGGTTTGGTTTTTTTACAAGATGGAACGGTCAAGGCGAAGTTCCATCATTTAAACACGCCGGAACCCGACCGGGCCAAAAAGATATTTGAATAACAGTCATGAATCCTAATAAAATCGTACTGGTGGGGATGCCGGGAAGCGGCAAGTCCACATTGGGGGTGGAACTGGCAAAACAGCTCGGTTTTTCTTTTTACGATCTGGACACCCTGATCGAGCAGCGCGAGAAGTCCGGAATATCCGATATTTTTTCAGCAAAAGGAGAAGGGTATTTTCGAAAGCTGGAATCTGCCGTATTGAAAGGGGTTTTGTTGCGCGATGAGTCTTTTATACTCGCTACAGGTGGGGGAGCCCCCTGCTTTAATGAAAATATGGCATTGATCAATGAACATGGGCTTTCTGTATATCTGGACGTGCCACTCAATCAAATACTGAACAGGTTGACCAGTAACCAGATAGAAATACGACCCCTATTTGCGGGTCTTGAAACCGGTGAAATCATTCTTAAGCTTAAAAACATGTACTTTGAGCGACAGAAGTATTACGAGAAAGCCATTATAAAGCTCAGAGGAGAGGACATCTCCACTGAGCTCTTGATTTCTGAATGGATGCGTATTTTAAAAATTAAATCCTAATGTCAGCATACCGGTAATTCGGCTGTTTTCTGTAGTAGCTATCGGTGAGCCGGGGTAGGAAGAATAATAGGTATTAAAGCGGCTGCTAACCAGTCCAAAGTCTATGCTGAAATGGGGTAATCTGACCCCAACACCACCGCTGAGCTGATTCATGCTTCTGTCTGTATCCGTGTTGTCCTGGAAGGGATCACCGTAGAAAGCATAACCCGCCCTGATCCTGAACATTTCGAGCCGGTATTCACCCCCGACCCGATAATTTACAGTCTGACCATACAGCTGCCGGATATCCCTGTTATCTTCTCCTGTATTGAAAACATTGGATCTTAAATTGGCGGTGCTATAATCAAGATAATCCATGTCAGCAGAAAGGAAACCGTTTTTACCGAAGAAATAGGTAAGGCCTACTCCCGCTCTCATGGGGGTTCTTAAATTATAACTGCTGATGAATATGTCGGTTTCAGCATCCGACTCTGCAATGGACCCAAATTCAGGATCCTGATAGGGGGGAGAAAAATCAGCGAAAATATCCGCATTATATTCTTCATTGATCCGCATCCAAGTGGGTGATTTGAAATTCAGCCCGACATTCAGCTGATCCACTGGTTTGTAGATCACCCCCAGACCCAGGTTTACGCCTGACCCATCAAGAAAAAGATTTTCCTGTAATGAGCTGAACAGGGTCTGGTTGTTATTGTTGTCCAGAAATTCCTCATTGTAAGTTTGGGTGGACCGATAAGTGACGGTAGTTACTCCCAATGAAGCCCCTATGAACAGTTTATTTTTAAAGTTCCCGCCATAGGCAAAACTTATCTGGGTCATATTCCCCTCATTTTCTATCAATTCGGACTTTTCTAAGCGGTCTGTGGCATTGGGGGAGTAATCATAACCGCCGTTGGCGGGATTGATAAGAAAAGCTTCATAAAACAGGCCGTCAGTGCCTCCCGGTACCCCTTCTGCATTATACACGTCCAAGTAATAATCCAATATTGAACCTTGGTCCAGCTGGTTGGAGAAGTAACCCAGGTTACTGTTGAAGCTGGCATGCCGGTCCAAACTGATACCAAATGAGCCGCCTCTCCAGTCACCGACTTCCATGGGGTCTTTTGCCCTGCTGATTACTGCTCCCAGGTTGGGTAAGGAAAAATTGGTCGCGTTATAACCCCTGGCTTGGTTTAGGAACCCGGTATCAGCATTCCAATCACCGTAGGCTGCTGTAAAACTGAATTCGGACCGCTGAAAGAATCCCAATCCTGCGGGGTTTCCATGCACGTTACTAAGATCCCCTCCCAACGAATTCTGTGTACCACCAAGAGCGGTAATCCTGGAAGTCCCGGTAGATTGAAACCTGCTGAATCTTAACGCATCTTCTACGTATCCGCTTTGAGCCATCAAAGCAGCTTCCTGGAAAAACAAAAAAATGACTACAGGAAGAATAATCTTTGTTGTTTTCATATATATGGAATTTGCATAGTGATATCTGATCAGGACAATAATTATGCCCGAAAAAGTTAATGCTGTATTCGAAAACTGAAATGAATAATCCGAAAGAGGTAAAAAAAAGAGGGAATTAATTCCCTCTTCTTCCTCCTCCTACACTACCTCCGCCCCGGGAGGCACCTCCTCCGCTGTATCCCCCTCTACTGGGAGCACTAAACGACGGGGAAGATGATCTTGAAGGAGGAGAGTATGTGCTTCTGCTAGGTGCAGTTGATCGCTGGTTATAGCTTGGTGCCGTACTCCTGGTCCTGTTGTAAGACGGAGAAGTATTTCTGCTGGGCGCACTGTATCCGGACCTTGTGGATCCCACATTGGACCTTCTGGTATTGATGTTTGCCGGAGCCTGGGTCCTGGGTGTGGTCGCGGTTCTACTTGGAGTGGTGTAAGCGCTCCTAGTAGCTGTGTTTCCGGCCCGGTTCATTGCCGGAGAATTGATGTTTCTTCCAGCGGGTGCTGCGGAAGCAGTATTATAATAATCGTTTTGAGACCTGCTGAAATCATTTCGCGTAGAGGCTGCCCTGTTTCTGGCATTAGGACTTGAAGCCACGGCATCCCTTCTGGCGGCGGCTCTGGATGAACCAGGCTGGGTGGCCTCAGATCTGCTTCTTGGTGTGGCAGTAGCCAAAGATGAACTCCTGCTCGGTCTGGCACTGCTTACAAGCTGCCTTCTGCCTATTTCTCCTCCAGGAACTATGATCACGGGGTTGTAGAAGCCTCTGCCCCACATGCCTCCGCCCCACATTCCCATTCCCATGCCCCAACGTGGGCCAAATCCCATCATCCAAGGATCCCAGAAGGGGTCATAGAAACCGAATCCCGGTCTCATAAAAGGGCTTCCCCATCCGAATCCCATTCCAAAACCCATTCGCATGCCGAAACCAGGCCTCATGAAACCCGGACCCCACATGCCCATACCTGGACCCCAGAAGGGATCATAGAATCCCATGGGACCCCACATGCCTCCCATACCCATCATCGGGCTGAACATAAAATTGTTGAAAACCATGGGGTTGGAGAAGTTTCCGTTTCTTCCCCGGAAATTATCATAGGCGTCGATGTCCCCTTCTTGGGGTGCCATCGCTTGAGAATCGGCATCGTCAAAATATACGGACCCTTCTTCAACCGGCTCAGTAGACCTCTGGTATTTTGCGATATACTCTGGGTTTACATTTCTGGCAGAAAAATTGTCCTGATCCACATCTATGCTGCGGATTTCCTCAATTTCCCTAAAATTATCTGGGTTATTGTTCTTTACGGCAAATTCAGTAGCTATCCTCGCATCTGATGCCATGAAGTACAAGTTATCAGATTCGCCCTGCATCGCCTTGTAATTTGTGCTACAAGCAGCCAGGCCTATGAGTGCTATCGCGCTTACGTACCGAATTGGATTGAAATTATTCATAGGGGGTCTCATTTAACATTTCTCAATTACTATATACGGGATCATAGCAAGAGGGTTATTATTTTTTAAATTATATTTGCCTCCAGTCTAACACCGAAATATAAAGAGTTTTTTTAATACAACAAAAAATTAATAATGAGTAAAGGACTGCCAAAACGAAGTGAGGACTATTCACTATGGTACAATGAATTGGTAAAAAGAGCTGATTTAGCGGAGAACTCAGCTGTTAGGGGCTGTATGGTGATCAAGCCTTATGGCTACAGCATTTGGGAGAAAATGCAGGCTGAATTGGACAGAATGTTTAAAAAAACAGGCCATACCAATGCCTATTTCCCTCTTTTTATACCCAAATCCTTTCTTTCCAAGGAAGCCAGTCACGTGGAAGGGTTTGCCAAGGAATGCGCGGTAGTGACCCATTACCGCCTGAAAGGAGATCCTTCCGGTAATGGGGTTGTTGTGGATCCGGAGGCGGCGTTGGAGGAGGAACTTATCGTGAGACCCACATCGGAGACCGTGATTTGGAGTACGTATAAAAACTGGATACAATCCTACAGGGACCTGCCCCTTTTGGTTAACCAATGGGCCAACGTGGTCCGGTGGGAGATGAGGACCCGGCTTTTTCTCCGAACTGCCGAGTTTTTATGGCAGGAGGGCCATACCGCCCACGAAACCAAAGAGGAAGCTCAGGAAGAAACCCTGCGGATGATGAATGTGTACGCGGAATTTGCCCGGAACTTCATGGCATTGCCGGTAATCAAAGGCATCAAATCCGAAAGCGAGAAATTCGCCGGTGCTGAGGCTACTTATTGCATAGAAGCCATGATGCAGGACGGCAAGGCCCTGCAGGCGGGCACTTCCCATTTTCTGGGGCAAAACTTTGCCAAAGCCTTTGATGTGCGTTTTGCCACAAGAGATGGGGGGCTGGAATATGTATGGGGGACCTCCTGGGGGGTAAGCACACGTTTGATGGGAGCGCTTATTATGGCCCACTCGGATGACAACGGCCTCGTTCTGCCCCCAAAATTGGCCCCCATACAGGTCGTCATTGTCCCCATATTCAAAAGCGGGGAAGAACTCCAGGCCATTTCTGAAAAGGCTGCCGAAATCATGGAGAAACTGGATGCAGTAGGGATTTCCGTGAAATTTGATGGAAGGGACACCTTTAAACCCGGATGGAAATTTGCGGAATATGAATTGAAAGGGGTGCCTGTCCGGATAGCCATAGGTCCACGGGATCTCCAAAACAACACCTTGGAGGTGGCCAGAAGGGATACCCTGACCAAAGAATCCATACAATTGGATCAGATTGACCTTACGGATAAAATCCAAACACTGCTTGCAGATATCCAGAACAATATATTTCAAAAAGCCAAGCGGTTCATGGACGAAAAGACCACCATGGCAGATACTTGGGAAGAATTCGTTGAGGTTTTGGATAACAAGGGAGGGTTTGTTTCCGCCCATTGGGATGGGACTGCAGAAACCGAAGAACGGATCAAGGAAAAGACCAAGGCTACGATCAGGTGTATTCCGTTGGACCGGGACGGAGATCAGGGGAATTGTATTTTAAGCGGAAAGCCGTCGGCTGGTCGCGTGCTGTTTGCCAAAGCATATTAATGATTTCAATCTATCTATTAAGTATGAATGGTCCGGTTCTTAAACGTGTTCCGGACCATTTTAATAAGGCAATTCCACATTAAAACTTAAGTCTTCAGCTTGCTTATCTGACTGAGTAAAACGCATGCGTCAGGACGATATTTCTTATTTTGACAAAAACTCCCTAATTTACATGAAGGTTAAGATGCCTGAATAAATAGAACATCACTTTTGGGGTAAAGAAATAACGTATGACGTGGTTTATACTGCTCAGTTTGGTATTGTTTGGGGCCATGCTGATTTTAGTAGAAGTACTCTTTGTGCCGGGCACCACTATTGTGGGCCTGATCGGAGTAGCGTTTACCGCATTGGGGATTTATTATGCCTTTATTTCCTTTGACAGGGATACGGCTTTTATCATTCTGGGGGCGGCCGTGGTGGTAAACCTTTCTTTTATTCTGTATGGGTTCAGGTCCGGTGCCTGGGAGAGATTTGCCCTTAAAGACACCATCAGCAGCAGAACATATGATGACAGGCTGCTCGGCTTAGAAAAAGGGCAGAAGGGAAAGACATTGTCTGACTGTAAGCCATTTGGAAAGGTGGAGATCGGAGATAAGATATATGAAGCAAAATCCGAAGGGGGATTTATTCCTGCCGGATCGGAAGTATATATTGTAAAAATAGAAAACAATAAGATTATTATAAAACAATAAATTATGGACTTATCTAATTCTGCCTTTATTCTTATTTCGGCTTTTGCAGGCCTTATCCTGCTTTTCATATTTCTTTATTTTGTTCCGGTGAACCTTTGGATCACAGCTATCTTTTCCAATGTAAAAGTGGGTTTACTGGAATTGGTGGGTATGCGTATCCGAAAAGTACCGCCCAGTGTGGTGGTCAATTCGCTTATCACCGCTACCAAAGCGGGCCTTAACCTTTCTACCAATGATCTGGAAACCCACTATCTTGCCGGGGGCAATGTGCCCAACGTAATCAGGGCACTTATTTCGGCCGATAAGGCAAATATAACCCTTTCATTCAAACAAGCTACGGCAATAGACCTCGCTGGCCGGGACGTGTTTGAAGCTGTCCAGATTTCGGTAAATCCGAAAGTGATCAATACGCCCAACGTTGCTGCGGTTGCTGCTGACGGGATACAATTGATAGCCAAAGCACGCGTAACCGTCCGGGCTAACATCGCCCAGCTGGTAGGCGGCGCCGGTGAGGAGACCATTCTGGCCAGGGTAGGCGAGGGGATTGTTACCTCCATAGGATCTGCCCATAACCACAAAAGTGTTCTGGAAAACCCTGACAAAATCTCCAAATTGGTGTTGGAGCGGGGTTTAGATGCAGGTACGGCTTTTGAGATTCTTTCCATTGATATCGCGGACATAGATGTTGGTTCCAATATCGGGGCAAAACTTCAGATAGACCAGGCCACGGCGGATCTGAAAGTAGCTGAAGCAAGGGCCGAAGAGAGAAGGGCCATGGCCGTGGCATTGGAACAGGAGATGAAGGCCAAAAATGTGGAAATGAAAGCCAAGGTGACGGAAGCGGAAGCGGAAATTCCCAAAGCCATTTCAGAAGCTTTTCGTTCCGGTAATCTTGGTATTATGGACTACTACAGAATGGAGAATGTGAAATCCGATACGGGTATGAGAGACTCTATCGCTAATGCGGATACGGATAAGGGCTCTGACCGTCCAAAAGGGGGGGATAAATCCAAATAGCAATATTTTATGTACTTGAGTTCGATTGACCTTACTGCATATGGTTTCCAATCCTGACTGGGATTTTGCCATGGTTTTAGCTTGGTCCCCCCACAGGAACCCAGATCAAAAATCCCGTAAATTTACCCCCCTACTGTTTAAAATCTTCGAGGTTTGAGTTGAACTCAGGGTTATAGGGTTAAAAAATCAAAGGGGCTTTATGCCCCTTTCTTGTTTCTTTTCTTCCGGTTGTCCTCTTCCTCCGGTTCTTCAATTATTATTTCATCACTTTTAGCCAGGATTTTCTCGGTTTCACTGTCAAAAAGGATTTGGGAATAAAACAGAGGAAGAGAATAGTCGCCGTTTTCCTTCATGATACCATAGCGGTCGCCTATCCGTATGAGAATCCGGTCATAATTTTCTCTTCTGATTTCATCAAATTTAGGCGTGGAGATCTCCTCACCCATGGGGTTTACCAGTCCATAAAGCCCCATCTCTTCTGTGAGGTAATAATTTTCATCAGTAAGGCAGATTTTATCATAATAGTTCTCCAGCACTTCTTTCCCTTCTTTATTGATGAGGTTGTATTTTCCGTTTTTCTTTACCACCGAAAATCCTCTGAAAAATTCACCGACTTCATCGAAGTAATAAGGGATCACGATCCGGTCGTCCTTGTCGACATATCCCCAGGTTATTCCCATTTTCACGCCGGCAAGTCCCTCAGAAAATCTCCTGACTTCATCAAAACGGGATGGGATTTTAACTTCGCCGGCTGCATTGATGAATCCGTACTGTTCCCCTATGCGGGCCCCGAAAAGACCTTCGCTGCCAGGGGACAGGTTTGAAGCAGTGAGGGTAGGGGGCACTTCCCATCTTCCGTTCTGGTTCAAAAGCCCGGTTTTCCCGTCTCTGAAATGGACATTATAGTGATTTCTCCCGGTTCTTTTTACACTTGTCATTCCTGTGATATCCAATAGGATGCCATCATTTTTCATGATTCTGCGCAGTTTCCCATGGATGTATTCCAGCATCACATCATTTTCTATCGCAATGCGGTGATAGCTTGTATACCTTATATCTGCCTTATTGGTCTGGGCCTTTATGAGCATGTATTCATTGCCGTTATGGGCAAAAAAATGGTTGCCTTCCAGGTGTTGGATTTCCTCTATAATGGGGTCAAGTATGTATTCCCCGTCACGGTTTATCAAGCCAAAGCCAGAGGGTTCCCTGGCAATGATAAACTCAACACTTGGATCTTCCAGATGTTCATAAAGCCGGTTTGGCTCTTCGGAAAGCGGCAGAAAATACCCCTGAGGGGTTTTGGCTATTACCTGACCGTTTTTCGCAAACCGGGCAGATTCAAAAGCCCCCAGCCTGACCGTTTTTTTTGTCCCTCTGTCATAGACAAAAAACTGATTGTCTTTTTGACTTAGCAACAAGTTGTAATAGTTCTCTATTCTATCGTACTCCGGTTTTAGTACTTCATCCCCATACTCATGGAAAGCCCCCAATTTGCCGCCGTTTTTCACGATGACCCATGGCTCGAGATACTGGTATATCGAAGAATTATCTATCGTGGCAAAGGATTCATACTCCTGACTGAGTAAATTCAGGTCGTCACCCACAGCGTTGACCCTTAAGGCACTTCCAAGTATATTCAGATTCCCGTTTTCTATTTTTCTGATGAGCCGATAATCCCGGTCAAATATTTCCCAGGTCTGTGCATGAACGCTTGGTGAAACCATACCCAAAATGAATAGGAATGTCAGGTTTTTTAGGGTAAAGTTCAGAGACATATATCTTTTAGTTTTTCAGAAAATTAAAAAGATTATGCTTTATTTTCAAAAACAAAGGCAATTGTTTGTGAAGGAAAAATCATTTCGGTGGAAATATTTTATAAATGGTCGAAATCGTGATACTGGTAGAAAACCGGCATCATGAATTCTTCGGGGTGCCTTCTTTTTCCAGGTCAAATATGTCGGTGATGATTTCAATCATTTCTTCTGCCTGATCCCTTTTACATGCTGCACGAAGCTGAACCACGGGGACTTTGATGATCTTTTGCATCATGCTTTTCGTGATTCGGTCAATGATCTCGTACTGTTCGGCATCGGCATTTTTCAAATACCTTTCCAACTCCCCTTTACGGATTTGTTCCAGGACATTTTTGAGTTTGTTGATGGTGGGGGATACCATCATCTCCTTTTTCCAGTCATAAAATTCCCGGATACTTTCCGAAATGATGGCTTCAACTTGAGGTATCGCCGCCGTTCGTTTGCTCAGCGTTTCACTGGCTTTGCTTTTGATGTTGTCCACATTGTAAAGCAATACCCCGGGGATGTCTTCCACCAAAGTATCTATACTTCTGGGCACCGACAGGTCTACAAAAAGCTTGTAGCTTTTGATATCAAAAGTACTTACCAGTTTTTTGGTGATAAACGGCTCCGACTTCATTACCGATGAGATGATGACATCGGCTTCTTTCATCGTTTCAAAGCAGTCTTCAAAGGGGATGGCTTTGAAACCATACTCAACGGCCATTTCCTGGGCTTTTGAGAAGGTCCTGTTGGAAACAGATACTTCCGCATCAGGCAGATACACAAGATTCTTGGCAACGTCCTCGCCGATTTCGCCAAGGCCTACCAGCAATACCCTGGGGTGGTGTGTGTTGGAAGTGAGTTCTTCTATCAATTCCACCGCGGCATAAGAAACAGAGGCCGCACCGTCCCGGAATGCGGTTTCCTGTACTACTTTCTTGTTGGTGAAAAATATGGTGTGCATCAGCCGGTGTAAAAACGGGCCCGCCATTTCCATATCAGCACTGGCTTGATAGGCCCTTTTTACCTGGTTGGAAATCTGCATGTCACCGATGACCTGGGCTTCCAGTCCCATCGCTACCCTGAACAAATGGTTGATGGCTTCCTTGTCATCATGAAAAATCCGGAAATACTCAATATATGAAACCGCATCTTCCAACCCCTTTTCCAAACCTACCAATTTGATAATTTCGGTGGAGAGATCCAGCTCATGGGAATAATAGATCTCCGTCCTGTTACAGGTGGATAATATGAGCGTATCTGTCACACTGAAAAATTCCTTAAGCTTACCCAATAAAGAACGGATCGCCGCTTCATCCAGGGAAACCAACTCCCGGATTTCAACAGGTGCATTTTTATAGGATAAACTTAATGCTTTGAATTTATGCTGCATGACAATCTATATTTCCGACTGCAAATTTATTATAGAATAAGGACGAAATAAATGGTCTGAATACAATTTAAAATGTTTCTAAATAATAATCAGCCATTTAGAGGGGTGATTCCCCTGTTTTCCCACTTAACCAGCTACAATAATGCGAATTTTTGCAAAATAATTCCAATATTATTAATTTATGCATCTGATAGGAAAAATCTATGAAATATAAGGTTTTTTATTTTTTCAAAGTATATCTCGGTTTTACTCAAAGAGAGACAAGGGGATTTTTAATGGTTCTGCCCGCCTTGGGGTTCCTTTATGTTTTTCCTTTTCTTGTGGATTGGTGGCTACTGTCCCGATCCGAACAGGATTATGAAATGTATGTGGCAGAAGCCGCCGCATTGTTGGAACCGGAGACAAAAGCATATTCAACGCATCAGGTAAGCGGACATTTTAATGAGCCCCCTGTCTTATCATCGGGGCAGGATTCAGTCAAAATAAAGAGCAGCGGATTGAGGAAAAGGGAAGCCCCTGAACTGAACACGGTTTATTTTCATGAAGTGGACTCAACCCTGTTGCAGATGGTACCCGGCATTGGTCCTGTACTTTCCGCCCGGATTGTGGATTTCAGGGAAAAAGTGGGAGGGTTTTATACAGAGGAGCAACTTTTGGAGGTATATGGCATCAATTCTGAGCTTGCAGAAAAAATTTATGCTCAATTTCCATTTGATAAGCCCGCGCTGAGGAAAATCCAAATCAATAACACGGATTTCCGATCATTGGTGGCCCATCCCTATATCAAAACCGGGGAAGCCAGAGTCATCATCGCTTACAGAGACCAGCATGGACCTTATCAGGACCCGGAAGATCTGTTAAAGATCAAAATCTTCAACCAGCCCTGGGTGGACCGGCTTTCTCCATATCTTGATTTTTAGCCTCTCTGATTATTTTTTTATTCTGAATAAATCCGGGATATTTGAGGGATGGGTGCAGACAGCTTGGCGTATTTGGAATTGGAATTAAACCTGCCTTCCTTTGATTTCAAGATTCATAAAGAGGGAGGTAAGCTGTTTATTTTTGACGTCTTGAGAAAGAAGTTTTTATCATTGACCCCTGAAGAATGGGTGAGACAGCATATCACAAGGTATCTTATAGAATACCTTGATTATCCCAAAAGTCTGATTGTACAGGAAAGAGGCTTGCGGTACAACGAACTTTTGAAAAGGTTTGATGTATTGGTTATGGATAGGCATACCCGTCCCTTTCTCCTCATTGAGTGCAAAGCTCCTGCAATCAGGCTCACCCAGAAAACTGTTGAACAGGTATGCCTCTATAATGCTAAAATAGGAGCGCGTTATTTGGGGGTAACCAACGGCGTCCAACACATTTGTATGCGGCGTGAGGAAAAAGAGGGTAGGTATGTTCAAACACGAAACTTTCCTGACTACATTTTGGGTTAATCAGGCATGCCTCTCGTAATTATGATAGATATAATGACATTGGTCATGTTTTTTTATAATTTAAGGGCATAAATTTGACAAAAATTACAAAAAGTATGATTGACCGGGTTAAAAGTACACCTTGTGAGTTGTGTTTGAGCAGGAAATTTTCGATGTTCTCCAACTTGTCAAATGAGCATCTTTGCAACATTTCGGACAACAAAAATTTCATCTCGCATAAAAAAGGACAGATACTCTACTATGAAAACACGAAGCCTTTGGGGGTTTTTTGTGTGAGCAGTGGGGTAGTCAAAGTTTTCAAAACCGCATCAAACGGCAAGGAACAGATCATCCGTTTGGCCACCAAGGGAGATTTCGTAGGATATACGTCCTTGATAGGAGAAGAAACTTACAGCACTACCGCCACCATTGTGGAGGATGCCAAAATATGTTTTGTGCCGAGGGAGATATTTTTAAAAATACTGACGGAAGACAATAATTTTCATAAAAGACTGACCCAAGCTCTATGCAAGGACCTTGGTGTAATGGAAAGTAAACTCACAGATGCTACACAGAAATCCATCAGGGAAAGGCTTGCACTTACCTTGCTGAAATTAGGGGATTCCTACGGAGTAGATGGGCATACCAACCAAAAACTTGACATTACACTCACCCGGGAAGAAATAGCCGGGCTGGTAGGTACTGCAACCGAGACAGTGATTCGCCTTCTGTCTGAATTCAAAAAAGATGGATTAATAGACCTGCAAGGGAAAAAAATAATACTTCTCGACAGAAAGGGCTTGGTGCGGCTTTCGGATTTCTATGGAGGGTGAGAAGATAATCAGGGGGAAAGCTTGTCGATAGGGGTCAATGTGAGTTTTCGGAATTCAACTTCCGCTCCTTCCGCTTGAACGGCGATTTGTCCTTTGATAGCCGTGGCATTGAACCCTTCATTCACCAAGTCCCCATTTACCCATACTTTAATGCGGTCTTCCAGGCATTCGATAACCATCCTGTTCCATTTTCCCAGCGGCTTTTCCGAATTGTCGGTAAGATTGAGAATTCTGCGGTTTTTCCCTTCCGTGATGCCCCAATCTTCTTTAGGACCCCTTCTTGCTTCCATATCCGGAACTTCGATGTCTTCCACGATGCACCAGAAATCACCGGCATTTTCATGCATCATCTGGACTTCTATAGATTGAGGAAACATGTCGTACAAGGCTCTTGGGGTTGAGGCGTGCACCAATATCCCGCAGTTTCCCGGCTCGCCCGGGAACCGGTACTCGGCCACTATCCGGTAATTGCCGTACTCTTTATCAGTAATCAAGTGACCCAGTGGTTTTCCTAAAGATACCAGCCTGCCTTTTCGGATGATAAATGGGTTAGGAACATCAGGGTTGTTATCCATTTCAGGAACATCCACATGCCAGCCGTCCAGATCTTTGCCATTATAAAGCGATATGGTTTGCGTGTAACCGGAGATCCCGTTAAGAAGAATCAAGCCGGCAAATAGGATATAGACTTTAACATGCATATCTATAAGGGTTTTGGGGAAAGGAAGCGCCTGCGCGAATACCTATGAGAAACCTTCACGCAAGCCGGCTCCAATTTTATGAAAGGCGGGCACTTTTATCCTATAAGATTACCTTCATCGTCCCACTGGGCTATGGTCCCCCTCGTGGATACGTCCAAATAAATATCTTTGTATTTGGGATCATTTTCAAGTCCGTGCTTGGACAGCACTTCTTCAGGTACACCATCCCATGCATTGGGCCGGTTGCCGACATACCCGAGATCCTTGAACCCTTCCTCACTGGTGAAAAAACCGGTTGCAGTCAGGTTTCTCAACATATTGAAAAATCTTACTCCGCTTTCTACTTCCGGTATGGCCTTATCGGGATAGGCGATTTCATCGATGATCTGAATCCGCTGATCCTTTGAAATATCAAGGAATTTTTCTCCGAATAGCTCATCAGCCCGATGGTCCAGCCAAAATAATCCTCCCCGCATCGGGGTTTGGTAGGAGGGGATGTCTTTCATCATGAATTCGATGAAGTCAGGCACTCCGGCATCTGTGGCACTGCCCGAGACATCGTCTGCCGGAATGATGATATCTACCAGCAGGTCAAGTTTTTTCCTTTCTTCCTCGGTGAAAAAAGTCTCTGATTTTAATCTTTCATTGTGGAGAATTTCTTCAGGAGTTCTTCCATAGCTGCCAAACTCACCGATTTTTGGTTCGTGTGGGATGTCTTTGGTTTCCGGACCGCAGCCCGTAAAAAGGAAGCCGGAAGCCAAGGAACCGGTAAACAACAGCTTTAAATTTTCTCTTCTGTTCATAGCCTTTTGTTGTCTTATATGTTTTTCTTTTTCAATTCTTCGATGATGTACTCAGAGGTTCTCCAAGACAGGGCCAAGATGGTCCAGGTCGGGTTTTTGTCTGCCTGGGAAACGAACGGGCCGCCATCCACCACAAAAAGGTTTTTGCAGTCATGTGCTTGGGAATATTGATTCAATACGGAAGTATTGGGATCATCGCCCATGCGGGTGGTGCCAACCTCATGGATAATTCTGCCTGGTTTATGGAGACCGTATTGGTTTTCAGGTCCCGGCTTATTGCCCAGCAAAATGGCACCCATATTCGTGAGGATTTCTTCAAAAGTATCGTGCATGTGCTTGGCCTGTTTTAATTCCTGATCCGTCCATTTGTAATGGAATTTCAATACAGGAATACCATATTTGTCTACCACCTGGTTGTCGATCTCACAGTAATTGTCATATTGAGGTATGCTTTCTCCTCTTCCCGACATGCCTACGGTACTTCCGTAAAATTTCCGGATATCATTCTTCAATCCTTCACCATATCCTCCGCTTGGACCGGGATTGCCGAATTCGTCTTTCACATATTTTCTCATGGTATCCATGCCGCCGCCAAATCCATAGGACGGCATACCCATACCCCCCCAGTATTCTATATGGTAACCTCTTGCAAAATCAAGGTTTTTTTCATTCAGCCACCAAGGTGTATACACATGCATGCCGCCTACACCATCTTCATTATATCGGTCCCTGTCCATCATTTCTGGCAAGATTCCCATCCTGTCTGCTCCGGTGGAATCGTGAAGATACCTTCCCACAATACCTGATGAGTTGCCCAAGCCCTGCGGATGGGTTTTTGATTTGGAATTGAGCATGATGCGGGCTGACTCGCATGCAGAAGCTCCGAGTACAACTACCCTGGACTTAAGTTTGTACTCCTGCATGTCAAGCTTGCTGATATAAGAGACGCCTGTGGCTTCGCCCCTGTCATTGGTAGTGACTTGCCGCACCATGGCAAAGGTGTACAGGTCCACCTTTCCTTTTTTCATGGCAGGCTTTACCAGACAGGTACCTGATGAGAAGTCAGCGTAGACCTGACAGGCCCGGTTACATTGGCTGCAGAAAAAGCAAACACCCCGTTCATCATTAACCGGACGGGTAAGAATGGAGAGCCTCGAAGGAATGACAGGAATGTTGATCTTATCGGCTCCTCTCTTTATATACAGCTCATGGAGTCTCGGTTTGGGTGGAGGAAGAAAAAAACCGTCAGGTTCATTGTTGATCCCTTCTTTGGAACCAAAAACACCAATGAGTTTGTCTACTTTGTCATAATACGGCTTAACATCTTCATAGCCGATGGGCCAATTATCCCCCAATCCATCCAGTTCTTTTCTTTTGAAGTCCAATGGACCAAATCTGAGGGAAATCCTTCCCCAATGATTGGTTCTTCCGCCAAGCATTCTGGATCTGAACCAATCAAATTCGCTTCCACTTCCACGGGTGTAGGGCTCCCCCTCTATATCCCAGCCTCCTATGGCCGCATCAAAATCTCCAAACGGTCTGACGGTACCAGCTCCCCTTCTTGGGGATTCCCATGGGTATCTTAATTGTGTTCTATGCTCTTCTTTGGCCGGATCAAAATCCGCTCCTGCTTCTACCACTGCCACAGTCAGACCGGCTTCGGACAGGACTTTGGATGCCATGCCTCCTCCTGCTCCTGAACCTACGATGATTACGTCATATTCCTCTGTGGAAGTCTGTATATGAATGCTCATGTTTTTTAAATCTTTTTATTTTGGGCAAAAAGTAAGTTAAAATTTTGATATATAAAAACGCTATTATGCTTTCTGTATTACTGGATATCTGAGAGAAGGGCCATTGACCGAATAATGCAAATTTCAGGAAACGTCCTTATAATAGCGGATAAAGCTGTTTCCATACCGTTTCTGCCACAATGCGATGACCCTCTTCCGTGGGGTGTATGCCGTCCGGCAAATTAAGATCAGGGTTTCCAGCGACACCTTCCAAAAGGAAAGGAATAAGCCCAACCTCTTGTTGGGTCATTATTTCTCCGTACATGGATCGGAACGAAGCCGTATATTCCGGCCCCATATTGGGAGGGATTTGCATGCCCGCCAAAAGTATTTTAGTATCAGGATAGCTTGTCTTGACCTTTTCAATGATAGCATTTAGGTTCTTTCTGGTTTCGGTAAGGGCTATCCCCCTGAGGCCGTCATTGGCCCCAAGTTCAAGCACGAAAATATAGGGTTGCTCTTCCAGAAACCAGTCAAGCCGGTTTAAGCCACTTGCCGTGGTTTCTCCACTGAGCCCGCCGTTGATGACACGGTAATCAAGCTCCAAGCTGTCAATTTTATCTTGGATGAGGGCAGGAAAAGCGTCCTCTTCGTCGATTCCGTAACCGGCGGTGAGACTGTTCCCAAAAAACAAAATCAGTTTTTCATTTTCTTGGCGGATTCTGTCGGAGGCTTCCTCACGGACAAGGGTTCCGGTGTTTTTCTTTTCCGAACAACAGAAGAAGGATGACAGCAGCAGCAGGGTCCAAAAAGATCGTATCACTTGTTTGTTTTTCATTTTGTGTTTTCTCCCCAACGATGGACAAATGTTTTTAGCGTTTCCTCATATTATTAAACTAATTACAGGTGTGTTTTTGTTAGCTTTGAAAGAAACATTTTTACCCCGGAATACAATGAGCATTTTAAAAGTCGAAAATTTAACAAAAACCTACCAAAGCGGCAACAGAAAGCTGACCATATTGGATAATGTTAATTTTGAGGTGGCCTATGGAGACAGCCTTTCTATTGTGGGGCCTTCCGGTAGTGGGAAAACCACCCTTCTCGGCTTATGCGCCGGACTGGATGTGGCCACTTCGGGGAGTGTCCGCCTGGATGGCTACTCATTGGAAAGTTTGGACGAAGACAGCCGGGCAGCTTTGCGCAATCAATATGTGGGATTTATTTTTCAAAACTTTCAGCTTTTGCAGACTTTGACGGCATTGGAGAACGTAATGGTTCCGCTGGAACTCAAAAACAGAAAGGATGCAAGAAAAAAAGCCAATGAACTTCTGGAAAAGGTCGGGCTTCAGGATAGGACTACCCACTATCCCAGCCAGTTGTCAGGGGGGGAGCAGCAGCGGGTGGCTATAGCCCGTGCATTTGCCAATGAACCCAAAATCCTGTTTGCGGATGAGCCCACCGGGAATTTGGATACGGAAACAGGCGAACTGGTGGAAAACCTTATCTTTAACCTCAATCAAGATGAGGGAACCACGCTGATATTGGTAACCCATGATCTGGAACTGGCGTCAAGAACCCGACATTCCATACATATAAAAGGAGGAAAAATACAGGAGGTGGTCAGTGGCTGATTGGCGATGGTCGGTTTTGATGGCCCGCCGGGACTTGCGGAAGACAGGTGGGCGGCTGGTGCTTTTCGTCGCCGCCATTATTGTGGGAATCGCTGCCCTGGTGGCCGTTACTTCCTTTGGGGACAATCTGCGTGGCGACATTGACGACCAGGCCAAGGAACTGCTCGGAGCCGATCTGGTATTAAGCAAAAACCAGCCCTTTGATCTGCCCGCAGCCGTGGACACAATGGCCACCTCCGGCGCCATGGAAATCAACTTTGCTTCGATGGTGGTCTTTTCGGGAAAGGAAGAGAGCAGGCTTACGCAGGTAAGGGCGTTGAAAGGCGGTTTTCCTTTTTATGGCAGGTTGGAAACCATCCCCCGGGAAGGGGATCAGGTATTCCGGCTGGGAGGTAAAAGGGCCTTGGTGGAAAAAACGTTGATGGTGCAGTTTGATGCGGAAGTCGGCGATTCCATTAAGGTGGGAAACATCACGTTGGAAATCGTAGGAGAGCTTCAAAAGGTGCCTGGACAAACCGGTATCGCCGCCACAGTGGCGCCGGCTGTGTATATCCCGATGGATCAACTGGAAGAGACTGGACTCATTCAGTATGGCAGCAGGGTCAATTATGTCCATTATTTTCGTTTAAAGGAGGATAAGTCCGTCGATGTGTTGGTGGAGGCTAACAAAGAACAGTGGGAAGAGGCCAACATCCGCCATGAGACAGTGGAATCCCGTAAAGCCTCTACCGGCAGATCATTTCAGAACCTTTCCAATTTTTTGAGCTTGGTAGCATTTATCGCCGTCCTGCTCGGCTGCGTGGGGGTGGCGAGTGCCGTAAACGTATTTGTAAAAGAAAAACTGCCCGCGGTTGCCGTGTTACGATGTCTGGGAGTTCAGTCCAAAGGTATATTGGGTATATATATGGTCCAGATTTTGGTAATGGGGCTGATTGGGTCTATTCTTGGAGCAGCTGGCGGCGTGCTGTTACAATATATACTGCCTTCTGTTTTCAGCGATTTTTTGCCTGTGGAGGTCAGCGTTTCCGTTTCCTGGAAGGCCGTATTCATGGGGACTTTTACCGGTACGCTTATTTCGCTTTTGTTTGCCCTGATCCCGTTGTTAAAAATAAGGACAGTGTCGCCGATGATGACGTTGAGACCCGAAGAGGGTACAGTGGCTTTTACCAGAGACCCTATACGCTGGATGGTGATAGCGGTTATCGTCGCCTTTATGGTATTCTTCAGCTATTTTCTCTTAGGAACCTGGTTACAGACGCTGTGGTTCACCGGCTTCGTGGTATTTGCCTTTTTGATACTGTGGCTGTTGGCGGTGGCACTCATGGGAGGAATCCGGAGATTTCTTCCTGTCGCACTGTTATATCCGATCAGACAAGCCCTGGCAAATTTATACAGGCCCAACAATCAAACCGTCTCCCTTTTGGCCACCATAGGCCTGGGCACCGCCATGATCGGAACCCTGTTTTTTGTACAAAATCAGCTGCTGAATGAAGTCAGGTTTGCCGATAAAGAGGATCAGCCTAATATGTTGTTTTTTGATATTCAAAGCAATCAGGTGAATCCCGTGAAAGAAAGGCTGAAAGAAGAAGGCTTGCCGATATTGCAGCAAGTACCGATAGTGACCATGTCATTAGACGCCATCAACGGCATTAATAAAAAGGAAAATGAGGCATTGGATGAGGAGCAAAGAAGGTCCAGATCCCTGTATAACCGGGAATTCAGGGTGACGTACAGAGATAGCCTTATCAGTTCGGAAAGAATTACCGCTGGGGCTTTGAAAGCGGTTGAAAATCCGGGGGACAGCATTTTTGTTTCCCTGGAAACGGGATACGCAGAAAGGCATAGATTGGCTTTAGGGGACGAGATCCTGTTCAATGTGCAGGGAAGGCCCCTGAAGACCTATGTCGGGAGCTTTAGGGATGTCAATTTCCGACAGGTATCCACCAATTTTTTGGTTGTGTTTCCGGATAAGGTTCTGGAAAATGCTCCCAAATTCCATGTATTGGTCACTAAAACCAAGGATGATTTTCAGGCAGCATCGGTGCAGAACAGGATTGTGAGGGATTTTCCCAACATATCGGTGATTAACCTGGCCATGATCGTGGATACGCTGGAAGAGATTTTAGGAAAGATCAGTTTTGTGATACAGTTCATGGCCCTGTTTAGCATAATGACCGGGCTTTTGGTGCTGATCAGTTCACTGCTGATTTCCAAATACCAAAGGATCCGGGAAAATGTCCTATTGAAAACACTTGGGGCGAGAAAAAAAATACTGTTGGTGATCAATACGTTGGAATACCTGTTTTTAGGTAGTTTGGCCGCAGGAGGAGGGGTTTTGTTATCACTTTTGGCATCCGCGCTTCTCAGTATCTATGTGTTTGAAATACCTTTTAGGATGGAATGGGTACCCTTATTGCTAGTGTTTGCTCTGATCACTGCAGTGACGGTGCTGTTGGGATGGATGAACAGCCTGAGTATCCTCAAGGCGAAGACCATGGAAATTCTCAGGACCTGATTTTGGAAGGTTGGCCCGTTTCATGCAACGATCTATATAAAAGAAATCATTCACGATCGAGCAAGGTTTTTAAAAATGCCATACATTCAAATAAAAGGAGCCCAACTGTTTTATATCCAAGAAGGCGCTGGCGGGGAAGTGATTCTTTTTTCCCATGGTCTCTTTTGGAGCCATATGATGTTTGAAAAGCAAATACGGGAATTTAAAGAGGGATATACCGTTATCGCATATGATCACCGGGGCCAGGGAAAAAGTGGGTGTGCTGACGGAGATTTTTCATTGGATGCCCTTACGGAGGACGCCGTGGAAATCATTGACAAGCTTGCTGGCAAAGCAGTACATTTTGTGGGTTTGGGAATGGGAGGATTTATTGGACTACGGCTGGCAGCCAGGTATCCGGACAAAATTAAAACCTTGGTTTTGATGGAAACCTCTGCGAGTCCCGAACCGGTGGAAAACCTGCCTAAATACCGGTTTTTGAACGGCTTGATTAAATGGTTTGGCTTCATTCCTTTGGTTACAGCCAAGTTAATGGAGGTACTTTTTGCCGAAAGCTGGATAAAGAGCACTGAAAACCGGCAGGCCTATAAATATTGGCGTCAGCAATTGGGCGGAAACAGCAAATCGATGCATCATTCTTTTAAGGCCGTGATGGAACGGAAAGGGATTGAGGAAGAAGTCAGGGGTATCCGGTGTCCCGTGATGATAATTGTAGGAGATGAGGATGTAGCCACCAAATCCGAAAAAGCAAAGTACCTGCAAATGGCCATACCCGATTCCAAACTGCACGTATTGCCCGGTTCTGGCCATAGCATCAGTATTGAAAAACCCGGGGAAGTGAATGTGCTGATCCGGCAATTTCTGGATGATTCCCCTGCTTAATCACCGCGCATGAAAAAAAAAATGAAAAAAAATTCCAAATATGAAAACTTTTTCGATCAATTAATTGTATATACATTAAATACATTTGACAGTGATCATGAAAATTGAGGAAGCGATCAAGCAGAAGACGTTTAAAGACAATTATAACAAAGCGGTAGTGAATCTATTGTATACCCATAGTTATATCGTCACCCGTCAAAGCAGGATCTTCAAGCCTAATGATCTTTCTCCGGAACAGTACAATGTATTAAGAATATTGCGGGGACAGCATCCGGTTCCCACTACAGTGTCTTCCATACAGGACAGGATGCTCAACAAAATGAGCAATGCCTCAAGGTTGGTGGAAAAACTGAAAATAAAGCATCTGGTCGAAAGAAGGGAGTGCCCCGCTGATCGAAGACAGGTTGACGTAACGATCACGGAAAAAGGGCTTAAATTATTGGAAGCGTTAGAAGACAGTGTGAATGAGTTCAATAGATCAGTCATCCATCTTAATGAAAAAGAAGTGGAGCTCCTTAATGACCTGTTGGATAAATTGAGGGGCTAAAAAATTTTACCTAAATATATGTATAGACAATTAATGTTTTAACAGTAATAAATTTCAAACTGATTTAAATAACAAATTAAATTCAACAATTATGAGTACTACGAAATGGATTATTGACCCCACCCATTCAGAGGTTTCGTTCAAAGTGAAACACCTGGTGATTTCCACCGTAACCGGCTATTTCAGGGAATTTGAAGGCGTGGCTGAAGTCGGATCGGATGATTTTTCCGATGCCAAAATAGACTTTAAAGCAGAGGTGAGCAGCATTGATACCAACCAAAGCGACAGGGATGCCCATTTGAAATCAGCTGATTTCTTTGATGCGGAGAAACATCCCCACCTGAGACTTTCCAATGCCAGGCTTACAAAAAACGGTTCAGGATACAAAGTTTTGGGAGACTTGACCATCAAGGACATTACCAAGCCTGTGGAACTTGAAGCTGAGTGGGGTGGTGTGGCCGAAGACGGTTATGGACAGGTTAAGGCGGGATTTGACCTACAGGGAAAAATCAGCAGAAAAGCGTTTGGACTTACCTGGTCTGCTGTCACAGAGGCAGGAAGTGTGGTCGTAGGTGACGAGGTCAGGCTATTGGCCAGCGTGCAATTGGTAAAACAGTAAATAATTGTTTACTTTCAGGCAGGACCAGGCTCCGGATATTCCGGTTCGGGCCCGGTTCTGCTGTTTAAACATCGACACTCATGGAAAAGTTAATCAGAGGCATTCATCATATCACGGCCATTGCAAGCAATCCTCAGAGGAACGTGGACTTTTACACACAGGTTTTGGGTCTGCGTCTGGTGAAGAAGACCATCAATTTTGACGCACCCAACGTTTACCATTTTTATTTTGGTGACGAAGTGGGTTCTCCCGGTACCGTCCTGACTTTTTTTCCTTTTGACGGGGCGAAGAGGGGAAGAAAAGGTGTAGGAGAAATGACCTATACGGCATTTTCAGTCGCCAAGGATGCGCTGCCTTATTGGAGGGAGAGGCTGAAAGGTTTTGGCATCAGCATTTCTGATACACTGGAAAGGTTTGGCGACCGGTTGATTCGTTTTGAAGACCACGATGGTTTGGGAATAGAACTGGTGGCCAATGAAACAGACAGCCGGAAAGGCTGGGCGCCTGAAAGTATTCCCGCCGGGTTTGCCATTAAAGGCTTTTATGGGGCTACTTTGAATCTGCGGGCCAAAGACTTGACCGCGGAATTGCTGACCAATGTGTTGGATTACCGTTTGCTTGCAGAAGACAACGGCCGGTTTAGATATGTGGTGGATGAACAGCCAGGAGAAATCCTGGACATCGTTCTCAATGATCCCGAGGGCAGGTCCATTCAGAGTGCCGGAACGGTACACCATATCGCTTTTAGAACGGACAATACCGATACACAGTCAGAAATGCAGCATAAGTTGTTGGATTATGGACAGCAGGTTACTTCTGTGAAGGACCGCAATTACTTTAAGTCAATATATTTCAGGGAGCCGGGCGGCATACTCTTTGAGGTGGCTACCGACGGCCCGGGTTTTGCCATTGATGAGGAGGTGGCTCATCTGGGTGAAAAGCTGAAGTTGCCGGACTGGGCTCTGCCCCAAAAGGACCTCATCGAAAGGCAACTGCCGGAGGTAAAATTGAATTATAAAATAGGTTGATTATGGAGGAAGTCACATTGGCGGGACAAAACATGGAATATGCGGAGAGGGCGGTTATCATGCTTCATGGTAGAGGTGCCGACGCACATAGTATTTTAACCCTAAAAGAAGTCCTTGGTCTTGAGGAGTATGCCCTATTGGCGCCCCAAGCCCCCGATCACACTTGGTACCCTTACAGTTTTATGGCTCCGGAAAAAGAGAATGAACCTTATTTGAGCCGTTCGCTTGCCACTATAGACAGAATCGTCCATGGTGTGATGGAGGCGGGAAAAGAAAGTGAGCGTATTTATTTTGTAGGATTTTCACAGGGTGCGTGTTTGTGTTTGGACTATGTGGCAAGGCATGCCCGGAGATATGGAGGGGTAGTCGCATTCACTGGCGGGTTGATCGGTGAAGATTTGAAAGAAAGTAAATATAAAGGCGAATTTGATAATACCCCCGTTTTTATAGGAGCAAGTCATAGGGATGTCCACGTTCCTCTTGCCAGAATCAAAGCATCGGCAGCTTTATTGGAAGATATGGGGGCGGATGTAAAGACCATGATTTTTGAGGATACGCTGCATACTATAAGAAGGGAAGAGGTGGATTGGGTAAAAAAGAACATATTGAAATCTTAAAAAGTCATTTTGAGATTCAAGACATATGTTCTTTCTACTGTAGGTTTTTTTACTTTTATTTTTTTGCAAACCCTCAATGGGACAACGGGTTATCTTCCCAATAGATTTCCATAAAGGCTTTGTTTTGATTTAAAACATGACTTAAATCATGTTTGGACCTTCTGAATGTCAATTTGGGAGAAGAACCCTTGCATTAGCTTTGTAAAAAAAGTTAAACCAATGCAAGAGAAGTTGGAAAATACTGCAAGCTTCGCTTTTCCGGAAGAAATCATCACCACGCATTTTTGTGAGAAACTACCGGAAGGATTTGGATACATCATCGACAAAAACGGCAAAGCAAAAATGCATAGGCATTATGGCCAGAATATTCCGACCTTGTACACCGCCCATTTGCCAAAAGTTTTGGATTGGCTACATGGACTGGAAAAGCCTAAAGCATTAGAAAATTTTCCCTGCCGGGTGCCTGTTTTGTTATACGACTGTGAGCTTTCTTTTGAGAGTCTTTTGTTCCATTATGACGGTACCCCTGCATCCGCCAATCTGATCAGGAATTTTCTTATGCTTTTTGCCGATAATATCACCCAAAGCAAAGCCACCATCATTTCCCCCTCATTTATTCCCAAATCCAAATTGAAAGAAGAGCAGGAGATCATCCAGTTGGTCAATACGCACACGGCGGAGACCTCTTTTATCAAGTTCAATTTTAACCGGATCGGGGATTTTTGGTCATACGCCGTAAAACACCGGTGTACCTTGCTGGTCACCACCAAAAATAACCAGGCAGACCTCGCCAAAGTACTTTTTCATTTTTATAAAGGAGGTATGTGGTATGACAGGCTCTCTTTCTATTTGTCGATTTAAATCATATTATTTACTGACTTTCGTCATGTTTTTAGCTGTTTCACGGGACTAACTTGCTTGCCAAATGTCAAGGATCAATAAAATAGCGACAGATAAGGAAACGGCTACCTGCTATCACTGTGGAGAACCCTGCCGGGATGAATTCCTTCATTTTAACGGGAAAAAATTTTGCTGTTCAGGTTGCCGGCTGGTATACGAGGTTTTACAGGAAAATGACCTGTGCAATTATTATGATATAGCGGATGCTCCAGGTACCAACAGAAAAAATGCTTCTGACAGAAGCAATCGGTTCGACTATCTTGATGACAGGGATGTAGAGGGAAAACTGGTAGATTACCGGGATGAGGATGAGATACATATAACCTTTCATATCCCTTTGATCCATTGTGCTTCCTGTATTTGGCTGCTGGAGAACCTCAACAAGCTTCACGAGGGTATTGTGGCGGCGAGAGTGGATTTTATAAAGAAAAAAGTTCAGGTCAAATTCCAACGGGATCGGATATCCCTGAAGGAGGTGGTCTTATTGCTTTCCAAAATCGGCTACGAACCCGAGATCAACCTGGCGGATGTTGACCACAGACCGGCTGCGAGGGCCGACCGCCAACTGATTTATAAATTAGCAGTGGCGGGATTTTGTTTCGGCAATATGATGTTTTTCAGCTTGCCGGAATATTTTTCGGAGGCAGAATTAATGGGGGATGGGTTTAAACGCCTGTTCAATTACCTCAATGTGATATTGGCTTTGCCGGTTTTTTTTTATGCCGCTACGGATTATTACAAATCCGCATGGTTTTCCTTAAGACAAAGGGCTGTCAATATGGACGTGCCCATTGCCCTGGGAATCGTCACGCTCTTCACCTACAGTTTATATGAGATTTTTATCCTGGGCCAGGAAGGTTATATGGATACCTTGGGTGGACTGCTGTTTTTTTTGCTGATAGGCAAGCTTTTCCAACAAAAAACCTATGACGCGCTTTCTTTTGACAGGGATTATAAATCCTATTTTCCTATAGCAGTCACGAAAATAGTGAATGATGATGAAGAGGTCGTCGCCCTGATCAAACTTAAGGTTGGGGATGTGATCGTAGTGAGGAATGAGGAGCTTATCCCTGCGGACAGTATTTTGGTGGAAGGGGATGCCCATATAGATTATAGTTTTGTCACGGGAGAGGAAGTGCCTGTGGTGAAAAAAAAGGGAGAACTGATATTTGCCGGAGGCAGACAGAAAGGAAGACCGGTTGTCTTGGTTGTCCAGAAATTGCCTTCTCAGGGCTATTTGACCGATTTGTGGAACAATGATGCCTTTGATAAAAAAGAGGAATCAGGCTCATTGGCTTCTCTTGCCACGCAGATCAGTGGCAAATTTACCTTGACGGTATTGTTGATTGCCGTTTCGGCATTGGTCTTCTGGAGTTTCAGTGATTTTTCCATGGGGATAAAGGCCTTTACAGCGGTGCTCATCATCACCTGCCCCTGTGCTTTGGCCATGTCCACGCCCTTCACACTGGGCAATACGCAGCGTGTGTTTGGGCATGGGAAATTATACCTGAAAAACGCCCATGTCATCGAAAAAATGGCAAAATTGGATACCGTTGTTTTTGACAAGACCGGCACCCTTACCGATCCATCTGAGGCGTCTATAAATTATGCGGGGGTGGAACTTTCTGCGGAAAGTCAATCCATACTCAAAGGTATCGTTTCCCATTCCGTCCACCCTTTAAGTAACCGGATCAACAGATGGCTGGAAGGGGTAAAGGCCGTTAGACTTACGGAAATACAGGAATTTTCCGGCAAGGGATTGCTGGCTATCTACAAGGACCAGCAGTTTTGCCTTGGCTCTGCTGAATTTACCGGCGTGATTCCTGTACCTACTCCTGCCAATGGCAACCTGGTTTATTTTACCGTTGAGGGAATATTATTGGGGTATTTTATCATAGAAAGCGGTCTTAGGAAGGGGATTGAAAGGATAGTGGCCAGCATTAAAGAGGATCACCAGATCCATATTCTATCGGGAGATCATGATCATGAAAGGGAGAGCCTGAAAAGGGTATTCGGACCAGGAATCCGTATGAGATTTCACCAGGGACCGGTTGACAAGCTTCAGTATATTCGGGAAATGCGTAAGTGGGGAGCCAAGCCGCTTATGATAGGAGATGGCTTGAATGATGCAGGAGCTCTAAGGGAAAGTGAAGTTGGAATAGCGCTCACTGATAATGTATCGCACTTCTCTCCTGCCAGCGACGGGATCATGGATGCCTCGGCTATTCATAAACTCCCGGCTTTTCTGCGCTTTGCAAAAACCAGCCGAAACATCATTAAAGCCAGTTTCGGCCTCAGCTTTACCTATAATCTCGTAGGCGTCTATTTTGCCGTACAGGGTTTGGTAAGTCCGCTTTTTTGCGCTGTTCTCATGCCCGCCAGCAGCATCTCTGTCATATTGTTTACCACGTTGGTGACCAATTACAAAGCCTATAAAAATGGATTAAAAAGTAAAGTGTTTTGAAGATGGAAGTGATATTCATATTGATCGGAATAAGCTTGGCAATGGCCTCTGGCTTTATGTGGCTCTTTTTCCGGGCGATGAGAGATGGGCAATTTGACGACAACTGCACCCCATCGATCCGGATGCTCTTTGATGAAAAAGTAAAAAAGAAAACCAAAAAAAACAATCCATAAATCATAGTAACATGTCAGGAACAACACTGGAACAGTTCAGTTACGACAATAAGATCGTAAAATATTTCGGGGCTGCCACGATTATCTGGGGGCTTGCCGGGATGTTGATCGGCGTGATCGCTGCCACACAGCTCTTTCTGCCGGAGGCGAATTTAGGTAACCCTTATACGACCTTTGGAAGGATCAGGCCTTTGCACACGAATGCAGTGATTTTTGCCTTCGTTGGCAATGCTATATTTGCCGGAATATATTATTCCATGCCCCGTTTGCTGAAAACTCCTATGTGGAAAAAATCCCTTGGCTGGTTTCATTTCTGGGGATGGCAGGTAATTATTTTATCAGCGGTGATTACCCTTCCATTGGGTTTGACTACTTCCAAGGAATATGCGGAGTTGGAGTGGCCCATTGATATCGCCATAGCCGTGGTTTGGTTGGCTTTCGGAGCCAATATGATCGGCACTTTGCTGAAGAGGAGAGAGAAGCACATGTATGTCGCCATTTGGTTTTACCTGGCCTCGTTTGTGACGGTAGCGGTACTGCATGTCTTCAATTCACTGGCATTGCCGGTTTCCTTTTTCAAAAGTTATTCTGCTTATGCAGGAGTACAGGATGCCTTGGTGCAATGGTGGTACGGACACAATGCCGTGGCATTTTTCCTCACCACCCCGTTTTTGGGCCTCATGTATTATTACCTCCCAAAAGCCGCCAACAGGCCGGTTTATTCCTACAAGCTGTCCATCGTGCACTTTTGGTCACTGATTTTCATTTACATATGGGCCGGGCCTCACCATTTGTTATATACGGCGTTGCCTGAATGGGCCCAGGTGCTTGGCGTGGCCTTCTCTGTCATGTTAATAGCGCCTTCCTGGGGCGGGATGGTCAATGGCCTCCTTACGCTCAGGGGTGCATGGGACAAAGTGAGGATGGATCCGGTATTGAAGTTCATGGTGGTGGCGGTCACTGCTTACGGGATGGCTACCTTTGAAGGTCCCTTGTTGTCGCTAAAAAATGTAAATGCCATCGCACATTATACGGATTGGATAGTGGCACACGTGCACATTGGGGGATTGGGATGGAACGGCTTTCTTACCTTTTCCATGCTGTATTGGCTTTGGCCGCGCATGTGGAAAACCAAGTTATACTCCGTCAAAATGGCCAATACCCATTTTTGGCTGGGGACGCTTGGAATTCTATTTTATGCACTTCCCATGTACGTGGCAGCCCTTACCCAAAGCCTGATGTGGAAAGAGTTCAGCGAAGCAGGCCGTTTGGCTTACCCTAATTTCCTTGAAACGGTTATCCAGATTGTTCCTATGTACATGCTCAGGGCATTTGGGGGGCTGCTTTATCTCAGTGGTGCCATCCTGATGGTATATAACCTGGTGAAAACCGCCGGACAAGGAGCATTTCAGGAGGAGGAATTGGACGAGGCCCCGACACTGGCCAAACAGGTAAGTACTTCTGGGGAATTCTGGCACAGGGCATGGGAACGCAAGCCTGTTTTCTTTACCATCTTGGCGACAGTGGCTATTCTCATCGGAGGTGTGATCGAGATTGTTCCGACGATCCTTGTCAAATCCAACGTGCCTACCATTAGCAGCGTGGAACCCTATACACCTCTCGAACTTCAGGGCAGAGACCTGTACATCTCCAACGGTTGTGTGGGATGTCATTCCCAAATGATCCGGCCTTTCCGTTCTGAGACAGAAAGGTACGGGGAATACTCCAAAGCCGGGGAGTTTGTTTACGACAGACCTTTCTTGTGGGGCTCCAAACGGACCGGTCCGGACCTTCAAAGGGTAGGGGGAAAGTATCCTGATAGCTGGCATTATCATCACATGGTGGACCCCCGTACCATGTCCCCAGGCTCCCTTATGCCTCCGTATCCCTGGATGGCTACCAACATGATGGATCATAGCAATGTAGGGGCCAAAATCCGTGCCATGAAGAAACTGGGTGTTCCCTATCCTGAAGACTATGATCAGGTGGCTATGGATGATTTACAGTATCAGGCGGAGCAAATTGTAGCCAGCCTAAAATCTTCCGGGGTGGAGGTATTACCTGACACGGAAATCGTAGCCCTCATCGCTTACCTGCAAAGGCTGGGTACAGATATCAAAAAAACGACTGCTGCAAATCCATAAATAGCTTCGACATGCATAAGGAAATATTAAGATCAATAGAAAACATAGAAATCTATCCCATCATTTCATTAATCATCTTTGTGGCGTTCTTTCTGGGGATGTTTTGGTGGGTGCTTAGGGTGGATAAGCCATACGTTGACCATATGAAAGGGATGCCATTAAATGATGAATCACAAAATGAAACTGCACATGAAAAAGCTTAAGTTGTCTCTAATCACATGGGTGTGTCTGATTTTGGCAATGCCTGTTTATGGTCAACAATCCGATATCAACTGGGTGAGCCAACTTCAGGAAATGGACCGTAACCAGATGGTGCTGCTGGTTATCATCGGCGTGACCCTCGTCCTGATTCTCTTTCTGATGCTGGTGATGCTATATTTATTATCATTTCTTAGGTCTGTTTTGAGAAAAAACACTTCCGCGGAGGAAACAGCACCCTCTTGGTGGCAAAGGTTCAACGAACGTTTTGTTTCGGGTAAGATGAAACCCATTGATGAGGAAAAAGAGATAGCATTGGACCATAGTTATGACGGCATCGTGGAACTGGACAATTTCATGCCTCCCTGGCTTAAGTGGCTTTTCTATGCTACCATAGCCTTTGGAATCGTTTATTTCTTTAATTATTCGGTTTTCCAGATCGGAAAGACCCAGATTCAGGAATACGAAGAAGAACTTAGACTGGCGGCCCTTCAGGAGGAGGAAAGAAAAGCCTTCAACCTCACCGGCATAGATGAAACCAATGTGCAGTTTGATGCTTCAGGCCCTTCTCTAAAGGCTGGTCAAACCTTATACGAAGGCAACTGCGCTGCTTGTCATGCCGCGGATGGCGGCGGCGGGGTCGGTCCTAATCTTACCGATGAATATTGGTTGCATGGCGGTTCCATCAATGATGTGTTCAGAATCATCAAATATGGCGTAGTAGAAAAAGGGATGATCCCCTGGAATGACCAGCTAAGTCCTGAACAGATGCAACAGGTGGCCAGTTACATACTTACCATGCAAGGCACCACTCCCGCCAATCCTAAGGAACCTCAGGGAGAGCGGTATGAATCTGCCATCGAACAACCTGTCGATGCATTGGGTGAAGATGAACTTGGCTTGGAGTCCGCATCTTTGGAATGAGCCTGAAAACAGGGATAATTTGCAGTTCTCTTCAAGCATCCCTGTTCAAAAGTGCTGATTGAAAAATGACGATGAGAAACGGAAATCCGGATCCGGAAAAATTCAGAGATGCTCTTGCCACGGTCAAAGAGGACGGTAAAAGGAATTGGATATACCCCAAGAAAGTATCGGGAAAATTCTATAAGTGGAGAACTTACATTTCCTGGTTATTACTGGGCCTTTTGTTCGCAGGGCCTTTTATAAAAATAGAAGGGAGACCCTGGTTGCTGTTTAACATATTCGAGCGGAAGTTTATTGTCTTCGGGGCGGTATTTTGGCCGCAGGATACTTACCTGTTGATTTTCCTTTTGCTGATTTTCTTTGTCTTCGTCATTTTGTTTACCGTGGTGTTTGGCCGGGCCTTTTGTGGATGGGCATGTCCTCAGACCTTGTTTATGGAAATGGTTTTCCGGAAAGTAGAATACTGGATAGAAGGGGATGCGGGCCAGCAAAGAAAGCTGAATCATATGCCGTGGAATGGTGAGAAAATCAGAAAGAAGGGGATCAAGTACCTGATTTTCGCTCTTATATCTCTTTTGATTTCACACGTGGTGATGGCCTATCTGGTGGGGATTGACAAGGTAAAGGAAATTGTAGTGCAGCCGCCTACGGAAAACCTTGCAGGGTTTATCGGGTTAATGACATTCACAGGGATATTCTTTTTTGTGTTCGCTTGGTTCAGAGAACAGGCTTGTACTGTAGTATGTCCCTACGGAAGATTACAGGGGGTAATGCTCGATGACAATTCCATCAATGTGGCTTATGATTATGTAAGGGGAGAGCCCCGCGGGCCCATCAGAAAAAACAGGGCGGTTGCGGAAAAACTGGGGGACTGCGTGGATTGTACCTTATGTGTTCAGGTCTGTCCTACGGGGATCGATATCCGAAACGGGGTTCAGATGGAATGCGTCAACTGCACGGCTTGCATGGATGTCTGTGACGATGTCATGGAAAAAATAAGCCGGCCCAAAGGCCTGATCCGTTACGCTTCCGAAACCAGTATTAAAAAAGGTACCCAAAAACTGATGACCGCCAGGGTTAAAGGCTATACAGCCGTTTTACTCCTGCTGATCGGCGCCTTTGTCACCTTGTTGGCTACGCGGGACGATCTGGGCGCGACTGTGACCAGGTTCAGGGGTATGACCTACCAGGAAAGGGAGGGCGGAAAAATCAGCAATCTGTATGAAACCACCATTATCAATAAGACATTCCAGTTGCAGGAGGTTTCTCTCATGGCGGAAGATCCGCAATATACCGTTGAGGTGGTGGGTGCTACTGACTGGAAGCTGGATGGACAGACCAAATTGGAAGGAAGGTTCTTTATCGTGAAGGACAAAGAAAACATTCAGGCCCCCCAGGAAAATATCACGTTACTGTTCTTGCAGGATGGCAAGGTAATCGACAAAATAAAAACAAGCTTCATGGGGCCAATGTCCAGCAGTGGTGGGCAATAAAAAGATTCACCTCGTTGCCTTGCGCCGGGAAGCAGTTAAAAGTTATAACACATCATCTTATTAAAATATAAATAAATGACAGCATGGATTGGGGAAAAGGAATAGTAATCGTATTTGCGGTGTTTGCCACGATCATGGTGACCATGGTGACCATCTGTATGAAACAGGATGATCTCCATTTGGTGACAGCCAATTATTATGAGGAGGAAATAAAGTATCAGCAACACATCGATAAAGTCAGCAATACCGTCCACCTGGACCGGGAAACGCTGGTATTTGACCGCGATGGAAAGGTGTTGCACCTTGATCTGCCCGTGGGCGCCCTGGGAGAGCTGCATCTTTTTCGCCCTTCTGATGCCAGTCTGGACAGGAAAGTAGAGGTTAAAATAGATGGATCTTCCTCTAATTCGCTAGACCTAAAGGGTTTGAAACCGGGCTACTGGCGTGTCAAATTATCCTGGACAGCAGGCGACAAAGAATATTTTGAAGAGAAAAAAATAGAATTGTAAATGCTTTGGACAGCCTTTATACTGGGTTTGGTTGGCTCATTCCACTGCTTGGGCATGTGCGGCCCGATTGCCATGACATTGGCAGCAAAGGACCGCAGTAGGTTTGCGGGGAATAAACTGGCCTACAATCTTGGCAGAACCCTGACTTACGCCACTCTGGGAGCGCTGATTGGTTTGATCGGTTTTTCGTTGGCGTTGACCGGATTCCAGCAATTCTTTTCCATATTCATGGGCTCTGCGATCGTGGTGATGGCCCTATTTTATAAAAGGTCAGAAAGAATCATTGCCGGTTCGGGGATTTTTGGCGGAATGAACCGTTTGAAGTTGAAATTGGGCAAGTACCTGAAGAAAGGGGGCTCCCAGGCTTATTTTGTTTCGGGTTTACTGAACGGTCTGCTGCCATGCGGTATGGTATATATTGCTTTGGCGGCCACCCTTGCCCTCCAAAGTGTTTTTTACGGCTTTCTGTATATGCTCTTTTTTGGAATGGGAACCATACCTGTGATGCTCACCCTGATGTTTTCAAAAGACTTATTCGGTTTTCGGCTCAAACAAAGGATAAGCCGGGCACTTCCTTATTTTGCCATGTTTATCGGGGTCCTTTTTATCGTCAGAGGCATGGGGCTTGGGATTCATTACATCAGCCCGAAGGTGGATGTGGAGGCCGTTCAGGGAGCAGCGGAATCAGGTATTGTGGAAATGACCTTATGTGATTGATGCTCCTCATTGAGTTGCTTCAACAAGGCCTGAAGGCGTAGGATTCTTTCCGAAGGGTACCAGGTAGCTGCCATTTTCATCTGAAAATAAGCTTCCTTATAGGCTCTGCCCTCAAATTTTTTGATGGCATCGTTGTAAAACTGTAATCCATTCAATTCTTTAAATCCAATGGTTCTAAAAGTGCTGTTTTTTGAATGGGCCGGGGATAAGTTTCCTAAATGCAAGGTGGATTCGGCGTTGGAAGAGACCGAAGAGGTGGCTGTGAATTGGGAAAAAAAGTGCTCTGCCTCATGAGCAGCATGGATAAAGCCGTCAATTTTCCAGGTGCTTTCGAATATAATGTCGTGTTTTTCGTCGCGGGAAACGATAACGAAAACATGGTTGTCTGTTTCTATGATGTCAAAAGGAAAACCATATCTTTTCAGCAGCAGCCCATATACGGCTGATCCTGTCACACAATCATATTTCCCTTCAGCAAGTGTTTCGGAAAAGGAGGCATAAACCATATAGTCCTGCAAGACCATTTCCTGGGTCTTAAAGAAAATATAACGCAAAAAATCTGTTCCCCTCTCTTTCTTAAATTTCTTATCCAATATTTTGATCAGTCTCTGCCATTTATGGCTGTTGACCATACTTTCCGGCCTTAGGTACTGGAGGTAGACAAAGGGGTCATCGGCGGGATAGGCTTCCAGGCCGTGTGTTTTCAGGATTTCGGGATAGAAGGAAAGTTCTTTGGGATATATTTGTGCCCTTGAGTGGTTCAGGAGGCCGAATAAGAGCCCCATGTACAAAAAGACGAATTTTGCCGCTTTCATCCCAATGTTAAGTAATTGTTGCTTTAAGTTAACAAAAACTTAACATTAAACCTAATCCCCTTATTTATATGGATTTGCTGAAAACAGGTTTGGCGTGTGCGGGAGTCTGGAAATAAGGGTCAATGGCCATACAGATGTTTCTGATAAATGTTTTTCCGTGTTCGTTTACCCTGATGCCCCGCTCGCAGAAGTCCAGCAAGCCTTCATTTTTAAATTCTGTGAGTTTATCCGCCACAGGCTCCGGCAGGGGTGTTAGGTTTGGTGTCCAATCAGCCTCCCCGTTGCATATCAAGTCCATAATGAGCTTTTTCATCAAGATGTCTTCTTGGTTGAGTGTGTGACCTTTTATGAGCGGGAGCTGGCTGTCTGTAATGGCAGTCTTATAATCCTCGACATGCTTCTCATTCTGCCCATAGGCATAATAAAGGTCACTGATGGCGCTGCATCCCAACCCGATCAATATTTTGGAAGGGGAAGTGGTGTATCCCATAAAATTTCTATGGAGTGTTTTTGTTTCTTTCGCCTTGAAAAGAGGATCCCTTTGCAGCGCAAAATGATCCATGCCGATGTCATAATACCCCATTTGGCTAAGCCACAGTTTTCCGTTTTCATAAAGTTCACGCTTTTCGCGTTCATTCGGCAGGTGTTTTTCGAAGCTTCTTTGGGAAGGGAAGACTGTAGGCAGGTGTGCATAGCTGTAGAATGCGATTCTGTCCGGTCTGAGTGTGTTGACCTTGGCAATAGTGTCCTTTAAAGTCTTCAGGGTCTGATGGGGCAAACCATATATGAGGTCATAATTGATGGACTTATAACCTATCTCCCGGGCATTGGAGGTAGCTTCTTCTACCTTTTTATAAGGTTGGATCCGGTGTATGGCCACCTGTACTTTTGGGTTAAAATCCTGGATACCGTAGCTTACCCGGTCAAAACCAAAGCCGTTTAGAACGGCCAGATGTTCATAAGTAGTATTGTTCGGATGGCCCTCAAAACTGAATTCCGCGGTTTCCGCTACGGTAGAAGTGGAAAGTATGTGCCTCAGCATCATGCTGAGTGATGCGGGGGAGAAAAATGTGGGAGTACCTCCTCCAAGATGAATTCCGGCCAATTTGGGTTTATCCCGGAGCATGTCAAGGTACAGGTTCCATTCTTTGACGATGGCGGAAATGTAAGGCAGTTCCACCTGGTGGTTTTTTGTTATCCGCTTGTTACAGCCGCAATAAGTGCAGAGGCTTTCACAATAGGGCAGGTGGATGTAAAGACTTATGCCTTCTTCCCCGAATTCATGGTAAGCTTTCTGAAACAACCTTGGCCAGTTTTCGTGGCTGAGTTCATTGTTCCAGAAAGGAACAGGAGGATAACTGGTATATCTAGGTGCAGGAACATTGTATTTTTGGATCAGATCAGCATTCATCATCAAGTTGGGATTTATTTACAGGACAAAACTCCTTAAATACCAATTGAAATTTCATGACGGATCTGAGTGAAAAAACTGATTTTTGTCAGTTTTTGATAGGGTAGAGGGTGCCTTCCCCTCGATTACTACGGCTCATTTTGATGAGGCCATCGGCTCACAAGTGCTTTTCGACAGGAACATATTCCAAAGAGAAAGTATCGGCCACGGCTTTATATACCACTTCGCCATCGATAATATTAAGCCCGGCACGAAGTTCGGGATTTTGGATGGCGGCATTTTTCCATCCTTTTTCAGCAACCTCTAAAACATAGGGAAGGGTGGCATTGGTCAGGGCCAGGGTGGATGTATAAGGGACAGCTCCAGGCATATTGGCCACACAATAGTGCAAAACCCCATCGATAACATAAGTGGGATTTTCGTGGGTAGTGGGTTGGCAGGTTTCTATGCAGCCCCCTTGATCCACTGCCACATCTACCAATACCGTCCCGGGCAACATCTCTTTCAACATGTCCCTGGTGATGAGATGGGGAGCCTTGGCGCCCGGAATGAGGACAGCCCCTATGATAAGGTCAGCAGAGGGGATGAGTTTTCTGATGTTGTATTCATTAGACATCATGGTTTTGACATTGGGCGGCATCATATCAGCGAGGTACCTCATGCGTGGCAAGGAAACATCCAGGATGGTGACATCAGCTCCCAAGCCGGCTGCCATTAGCGCCGCATGGGTGCCTACTACGCCCCCTCCTAAAATCAGTACTTTAGCCGGAAGCGTGCCCGGCACCCCTCCCAAAAGGATTCCACGTCCGCCCAAAGGTTTTTCCAGATAATTGGCACCTTTCTGCACAGCCATTCTCCCGGCCACCTCAGACATGGGGATCAATAACGGCAGGCTTCTGTCGGCCTTTTCCACGGTCTCATAGGCCAGACACACCGCTTTGCTGTTGATCATAGCCTTGGTTAACGGTTCATATGAGGCAAAATGAAAGTAGGTAAAGAGAAGCTGGTTTTCCCGTATAAGGGGATATTCCGGTTCTATAGGTTCTTTCACTTTGAGGATCATTTCAGCCACCCGGTAAATCTCTTCGATCGAAGGCAGAATGGTTGCGCCGGCTTTTCTGTACAGTTCATTACCAAATCCGCTCTCCGCGCCGGCATTCTCTTGTAAGTAAACCTGATGGCCCTGTTTTACAAGCTCTTTCGCACCGGCAGGCGTAAGGGCTACCCTGTTTTCGTTGTTTTTAATTTCTTTTGGAACACCGATTAGCATAATATCTTTTGGTTAGATTAACTTGCAACACAAATATAATAGCACTTTAAAGGTTGGGTTTGGTCTTTTAAATATGTTATAATAATTGTTCTATAATTTTAATTATCAAGGAAATTTATATTTAAATAATTCAAAAAAAGAATTATTTAGTACTAATATAGAGCTAAATCTACATGTCCTCTGCAATATTTTTGTTATATTCTAAGGATTTTTAATATATTGGCCGATATTTTACGGATAGAAAGATAGTTAAATTTTATTTCAGAATAAAATTTTGAATACCTTAATATAGTAAGCATCAGTCAAAATTTTATTGTTTTATATAAAAAAGATATCTTATTATAAATTGGGAATACTGACAAATTTCTGTATTTTTGAAATACTGGCGGTTGCCCCTACGAAAAGCGCTTAATTGATGAACACGGAAGAAATATCCACATTGACGGAAGAAAAAGCAGTGACAAACGACAAGGATCGTGTATTGGCAGATTACCGGACTGCTATGGTGAGTCGCCATGCCTCATTGATGGGTAGAAAGGAAGTGTTCATGGGGAAAGCTAAATTCGGGATTTTTGGTGATGGCAAGGAATTGGCGCAACTTGCTATGGCGCGGTTTTTTGAACCGGGGGATTTCCGGTCGGGGTATTACAGGGACCAGACGTTTATGTTTGCCGTGGGCGAGCTTACCGTCCAGGAGTATTTTGCCCAGCTTTATGCGCATGCGGATGTGGAGGCGGAGCCAGCCAGCGGAGGCAGGTTGATGAACGGGCATTTTGCCACCAGATCCCTGAATGCCGACGGCACGTGGAGAAATCTGATGGAAATCAAAAACGCCACTGCGGACATTTCACCGACAGCGGCGCAGATGCCCAAATTAGTGGGCTTGGCTTATGCTTCCAAATTGTACAAAGAAAATGAAGCCTTGCACGGGTTCAAGGAATTTTCCAATAAAGGGAACGAAATAGCGTGGGGAACCATTGGCAATGCCTCCACGGCTGAGGGGATGTTTTTTGAAACATTCAATGCCGGCGGCGTATTGCAGGTTCCTATGATCATATCTGTATGGGATGATGACTACGGTATTTCCGTTACCAATGATTTTCAAATCACCAAATCCAGTATTTCGGAGGCGTTGGAGGGTTTTAGAAGAGACGGCGATAAGCAGGGCTATGAGATTCTGGTGGTAAAGGGCTGGGATTATGAAGCGCTGATGTGGACGTATCATAAGGCTGCCAAAATCGCCAGGGAAGAGCATGTTCCCGTGTTGATCCATGTGACCGAAATGACCCAACCTCAAGGGCATTCAACCTCCGGTTCGCATGAGCGGTATAAATCCAAAGAAAGATTGGAATGGGAAGCCGAATATGACTGTATCCCACAGTTCAGAAAATATATTATCGAAAACGGTTTTGCTGACACGGAAGAACTTGACAAGATCGACCAAGAGACAAAAAAAGAGGTGCGTGAGAGTAAGGAAAAGGCTTGGAGAGCTTTCTCTTCCTCAATAAAGGAAGAACTTGATGCCGCGGCGGAACTGATAAGAAAGGCCGCAGGTAAGGGTCAGAACCGGGAAGAGTTGGGTCAGCTCGCCCAGGAACTTCAGCAAACACTGAACCCTATTCGAATGGATGTGATCAGCACGGTGAGAAAGGTTCTTTTGTTGATGCGGCACGATCCAGTGGAGGTGAAAGCTGAGCTTCTAAAATGGTATAAGGAACAACAACTTCGGAATAAGGATCGGTATAGCAGTCATCTTTACAGTGAATCGGCGTTTAAGGCCACGGCTATTGAAGAGGAACCCGTGCAATACGAGGAGGAAGCGCTTATGGTGGATGGCAGGGAAGTGCTCAGGGCGTGTTTTGATGCGCTGCTGGCGAGAGACCCTAGGGTGTTTGCCATTGGTGAGGATGTGGGCAAAATAGGGGATGTGAACCAGGCTTTTGCGGGCCTTCAGGCGAAATATGGAGAACTTCGGGTTACGGATACCGGCATCAGGGAAGTCTCTATCATTGGTCAAGGAGTAGGTGCGGCGCTTAGGGGACTAAGACCCATCACCGAAATACAATACTTGGATTACCTCATTTATGCCTTGATGACCTTATCCGATGACCTGGCTTGTCTGCATTACCGTACCAAAGGCGGGCAAAAAGCGCCGTTGATCATCAGGACCCGTGGACATAGATTGGAAGGGGTATGGCATTCGGGGTCGCCGATAGGGATGATATTGAGCAGTTTGCGGGGTATACTGCTTTGTGTTCCCAGGAATATGACACAAGCTGCGGGCATGTACAATACCCTTATGGAAGCCGATGAGCCGGCCCTCATGATTGAGGTATTGAACGGGTACAGGCTGAAAGAAAAAATGCCGGCAAACGTAGGTACGTTCAAAGTGCCTTTGGGCAAAGCTGAAATACTGAGGGAAGGCTCGGATATTACCATCGTGACTTATGGGGCCATGTGCAGGATAGTAATGGAGGCTGCCCAGCAATTGGCCGCGGTAGGTATAGAACTTGAAGTGATCGATGTTCAGACCTTGATACCTTTTGATCTGGATCAGACCATTCTGAAATCCATTCAGAAAACCAACAGGGTAATTTTTGCGGATGAGGATGTTCCGGGAGGGGCCTCTGCATTTATGATGCAGCAGGTCATAGAAGGACAAAAAGCCTACTTTTATCTGGACGCGGAACCCACCACCTTGGCCGCCAATGAGCATCGTCCCGCCTATTCCTCAGATGGGGATTATTTTTCCAAACCCAGTGTGGATGATGTGATCGAAAAAGCCTATGCCATCATGCATGAGGCGGATCCTGTAAAGTTCCCCTCTTTGTTTTGATACGGGCAATAATAAAAACGGGAGGAAAAATCAATGAATGGAATTTACTTATGAAAGGACCAGAAAAAGTCCCTATCTTCTGATTTGTGACAAGGTAAAATCGGGTGTGGATACCATGTTGCTTCTGTTTAAGGCCCGATCCTGAATCTGTACATCCAGCCGGATGGTATCCGTTCTGAAAATGCTGTTCCATCCCAGGGAAAGCATGGCGTACCGGATCTGGCCTTCGATGGCCCGCCCCCTTTCTTCTTCCAGGATACGGGGGAAACGTCCGTTGAAAGTGGTATAATAAGGAGGTTTTGACCAGTCAAATTCGGTATATTCTCCACTTCTTTTGATGAAAAATTTGATGAAAATATTATAATAATCCGGATTTTCCCTCACCCATAATGTGTCCTTTATTTCCACGTTGTTGATAAGCGGAAATATTACCCAATCCCGGTTATTAAAAGACGGGGCGTTGGGGGGCCTGTTGCTATAGGTGATGTAATTTCCAGCCCCATCTTTAAGGTACTCCAACTCATGAAAAGGTGGGAAAATGTCCCGGGGATTCAATCCCAGATCCCCCTCAGCATCCCTGAAGTTGATGGTAAGTATTAAAGAATCAGCATCATTGGTTTCAATATATTCCACGTTATTGAAACTGATCTCAGGAACGGAAGGGAAATTATCAGGAGGGGAGACACAGGAAAAACACCCAAGCAACACGACCAGAGAAAATATATGACTTTTAACCTTCATTGGTAATCAGTAAATTTACAGAATGTCCAGTGTTTTGTAAAAATGATCAAATTTTGGTTCTTCCCAATAAATAAACGATGAAATATTTCAAAAGTTTTTCAGATAAAATAAAAACGGGGCAAGTAGGTGATTTTGAGGGGACAACTTTGGAACTGTTCCGGTACCAAGCTGAAAAGAATCCGGTTTATCGATCATATATAAAGGCAAGAGGAGTGGACGCTAAAGGGATCAAAAGGATTGTAGATATCCCGTTTCTTCCGGTTTCTTTTTTTAAGACCCATCAGGTGGTTACCGGGACATCAGCGGACTTTCCGGTGGTTTACACCAGCAGCGGGACCACAGGGACAGTCAATAGCAGGCATTACGTATGGTCGGAAGATTTTTACCTGGCACATGCGGCACGGGTTTTTGAGGCGCATTACGGGTCATTGGATCAATATCACGTTTTGGCCTTGCTGCCTTCTTACCTGGAGCGGCAAGGCAGTTCGCTGGTGGCCATGGTGGACCATTTCATAAAGAAAAGCCAATCCGCGGAGTCGGGTTTTTACCTTTATGATCATGAGGCACTGCTGGAGAAACTGGACCGGTTAAGAGAGGGGCAAAAGAAAATCCTTTTGATAGGGGTCACCTTTGCTTTACTGGACTTGGCTGAAAAAGCAGCAAGGCTGCCAGCCAATCCTAACCTCATCATCATGGAAACCGGCGGAATGAAGGGCAGAAGGAGAGAAATGATACGTGAAGAGGTCCATGATGTATTGAAATCCGCCTTCGGGGCAGAACAGATCCATTCCGAATACGGGATGACCGAAATGATGTCGCAGGCCTATTCAAAAGGGGAAGGTATTTATACCAAATCAGCTTGGGTGGGCGTTTATATCCGGGATACCCATGACCCGTTTAACCTCGAATCCAGGAAATCGGGGGGGATCAATGTGGTGGACCTGGCCAACTTTCATTCCTGTGCCTTTATTGAAACCCAGGATTTGGGTACTGTACACGCGGATGGGAGTTTCAAAGTATTGGGAAGAATGGACAACAGTGAGATCAGAGGATGTAATTTAATGGCAAATTAATTTTGTAATCCTTGAGTAATTAATCATATTTGACCGATTAAAATCATTATGACATGAAACCGAGCATGACGAAAACGTCACATACTGTGATGAATTTAAGGTATGCGAGGTTCCATGCCTGCATGCTGAAGTGAATTACGGCACGCAAGCATGTGGCCGATAAAAAAACAAATTATATTCATATGAAAACGTTTCTGGTATTAATTTTGGCTTCCGCGGTTTTGGCCATGTCTGCCTGCGCCTCCAGCAAGCCTTGTCCCGCGTATGCAAAGGTTGAAAAGACGCAGGAGGCAAACATTTAAGTATGCTGGTTTAGTAATCAGCATACTTTTTAATATCATCGGCAGTAATCTTTTTGTTGCCCAATATCACCAGTCTTTCGACGACGTTTCTTAGTTCCCGGATATTACCTGTCCATGGATACTGTTTGAGCTTTTCCAGCGCGTCCTCTTCTATGCCTTTTTTGGAGGTGCCATACTCCTGAGCGATGTCGTAGAGAAACTTGTCCACCAAAAGAGGGATATCTTCCGTCCTGTCTTTTAGCGCGGGAACCTGAATGAGTATTACGCTGATTCTGTGGTACAAATCCTCCCGGAATTTTCCTTCTTCGATTTCCTTTTTCAAGTCTTTGTTGGTAGCTGCCAATACCCTTACATCCACCTTGATATCCTTGTCCCCGCCTACGCGCATGATCTTATGTTCCTGGAGTGCCCTCAGCACTTTGGCCTGCGCAGACAGGCTCATATCCCCGATTTCATCCAGAAACAAAGAGCCGCCATGCGCCTGTTCGAATTTACCCTGCCTTTGCTTGACGGCAGAGGTAAATGACCCTTTTTCATGTCCGAACAATTCGCTTTCAATCAATTCGGCCGGAATAGCCGCACAGTTGACTGCGACGAAGGGAGAATTTGCCCGCGCGCTTTTCTGATGGATCCAATGGGCCACGAGTTCTTTTCCGGTTCCATTGGGTCCTGTAATCAAAACACGCGCATCGGTAGGGGCCACCTTTTCTATGGTTTCTTTTACCTGTAGAATGGCTCTCGATTCGCCCACCATATCAAATTTCTTGGAAAGCTTTTTCTTGAGGACTTTGGTTTCGTTGACCAGGTTTTTCTTATCCAGCGCGTTTCTTACGGTCAATAATAGCCTGTTTAAGTCCGGCGGCTTAGGTATAAAGTCAAAGGCGCCTTTCTTGGTGGCTTCTACAGCTGTTTCAATGGTACCATGGGCAGAAATCATGATGAACTGTGGCTGCTTATCCAAGGTAGTGACTTTGGTCAGGACCTCCATCCCGTCCATTTTGGGCATTTTAATATCACAAAGTACCAAATCAAAATCATGGTCTTCAATCATTCGAAAGCCCTGTTCGCCATCCTGGGCTTCATGAATCTCATAATTCTCGTATTCCAAAATCTCTTTCAAGGTGGCCCTGATCACCTTCTCATCATCGATAATCAATATTTTCGGCATAGTTGGCTGAATAGTTAAAATTGAAAAAAGTGCAAGCCTGTAAGCCGGGTTCTGTCCCCTGTTTTAGCAGGGCATTTGTCATTTATCTAGCCCTTTCCTCGCGGAAAGGGTCTATCGACCTACCCACTCCGGCTTCCCGAGATGTCGGGATTGGACGAGCAGCCCTTCATCCGGAGCCTATTTGGTCTTTCAACCCATAAGGTTTGCCATGCCCCCAATGTCACCATTGGAGCGGTGGGCTCTTACCCCACCATTTCACCCTTACCCACCGAGGCGGGCGGTATATTTTCTGTGGCACTGGCTGTAACCAGGCAGTCACCCACCTGGCCCCTTCCCGTTAGGAAGTATGGCGCTCTATGTTGCCCGGACTTTCCTCCCCGATGGCTATCGGAGCGACAAATCAGCTTGCACTTTACAAAAGTAAGCGAAATCAGGCCATATGTGGTAATGAAAACGCAAATTATTGTATGATGTTTAAAAACTATGTAAAAAAAAATCCGATTGCAATAATCAATAAGTTTTCACCCTTCCTTATTTGGATTAAGTTTAAATAGGAAATATCTTTGTCGCATTAAATTAAAATTGATCTAAATAAGAATTGTGTCCCAGTCTTTTTTCTTGAATTGAGTATGAGAACCAGTTATATACATTCCATTTTCCGAAATCCCATCACTTTTGTAGGCGTTTCGATGTTGATTACCTTCTTTTTGGTTTTCTATGTGGTTCCGGCGATGGCCAACGACAAAGCGGACAGGCAACTGGTATTGTTAGGGACAGTGATGGCGGAAGACGGGGAGCCTGTTCCTTATGCCAACATCCATGTGGTGGGCACCGTAAAAGGAGCCCATACAGATGTAGACGGGACTTTTCGAATCTATGACCTTGAAGACGGGAATTACACCTTGAAGGTATCAGCTGTGGGATATAAACCCATCTACAGGGAAGTGGCAGTAATTGGCGGCGAAATAAAGGAACTGATACTGGCGTTTGATGAAATGGGAGTGGAAATGCCCCAAATTACGGTCATATCAGACAGAGACCGGATATTCAGCAAGGTACCGGGTTCTGTTTCCTATCTGGACAACAAGGAAATACAGACCATTCAGCCGATCAGTGGAAATGAAGTGCTCAGAAGATCTCCCGGTGTCCATGTAGTGGATGAGGAAGGTTTGGGGATGCGGGTAAATATCGGTATACGCGGGTTGGATCCCGACAGAAGCCGTTCTGTACTGATAATGGAGGATGGGGTTCCCGTAGCCCTTGCCCCGTATGGAGAACCTGAGATGTATTACTCTCCTGCAATAGACAGAATGGCCGGTATAGAGATATTGAAAGGTTCGGGCCAGATTTTGTACGGACCCCAGACTATCGGAGGTGTCGTGAATTATATCACACCCAACCCACCGCTGGAACAGGAAGGTGCGGTCCGTATCCAGGGAGGGCAGGGTGGCTTTTTCAGCGGCTTGGTCAGCTATGGAAACACGTACGGCAATACAGGCGTTCAGGTTAATCTCCTTAAAAAAAGAGCGGATAATGTGGGGCCTACCCGGTTTGATATCACGGACTTTAATACCAAATTGCTTTTTAACATGAGTGAAAAGTCGGAGCTGGGTGTGAAAGTGGGGGTGTATGACGAAGCTTCAAACGCGACCTATATAGGGATCAATCAGGTGATGTATGACCGTGGAGGAGAGGATTACACCCGTCTCGCTCCTGATGATCAATTGGATGTGAGAAGGTATTCACTGAGCTTCAGCCACAAATACCGTTTCAATGACAAAGTAAAACTGAGAACCATTGCCTACGGGTATACCACTACCAGAAACTGGAACAGGCAGGATTTTTCCATCAATGAAGGCAACACCCCCCCGTCTAATTGGACGGGCATGGTATGGGGCGACACGGAAATTCCCGGCGGTGCGATATTCATGAGAGAAGGAACGGGCAACAGAAACAGGCAATTTGAGGTCGCCGGTATCGAGCCGAGACTGGAGGCGGATCATAATCTTTTCAATTTAAAAAATAACCTGATCGTAGGAACTCGGTTTTTGTACGAAAGAGCTTTTGAGCAACGGGTAAACGGGACCCGGGCAGGCGTGAAAAGCGGGGACCTGGTTGAGGATGAGATAAGAACCGGCCATGCATTCAGTGCTTATGTCCAAAATAAGATAAACCTCACGGAAAAACTTGTGTTCAGTACGGGGCTGAGGCTCGAAAACTTTAACTACGAGAGGGATATCTTCAGACGTAGTTTCCCTGGCGTAGGTATCAGAGACACCACATTGGTGGCAGGAAACAACATTTTGGAAGTTATCCCAGGGATGGGCTTCAACTACTGGCCCATTACAAGCGTGAGTGTTTTCGGAGGCGTGCATAAAGGTTATGCTCCCCCCAGGACCAAAGATGCCATTACTTCAACCGGGGATGTTTTAGACCTTGAGGCGGAAAGAAGCTGGAATTTTGAACTGGGCTTTAGGTCTGAATTGGCATCATGGCTGTATCTGGAAATGACGGGTTTCCGGATGGACTTCAGCAATCAGATCATTCCCGTGGCTGAATCCGCGGGAGGCATCGGGTTTGGGGTGGTCAATGGCGGTGCCACCTTACATCAGGGGGTAGAATCAGCTTTGGTAGCGGATATCAGTCAGTTATTTAGAATGAAAAGGACCAAACTCGTATATGATATCAACACCACCTATGTGAATTCGGTCTTTTCCGAAGACCGGTTCAAAGGCGATGTGAATATCAACGGCAACCGTACGCCTTATGCTCCCGAATGGTTCATCAATTCCGCCTTGACCCTGGAAACCAATGGAGGGCTTACTTTGAGGCTGTCGGGAAATTATGTGGGTAATCAATTTGCGGATGAGGTCAATGCTGTGGCACCTTCTGTGGATGGAAGAATCGGCCAGATCCCTTCCTACATGGTGTTGGACGGCATGGTGGCTTATGATATCAAAAAATGGAACAGCCGCTTTAACCTGACGGTGAAAAACCTGACAAACGAGCGGTATATCGCCACCAGAAGACCCCAAGGGATCAGGGTGGGTCTGCCGAGGTTTATCACCGCCGGATATGAATTCAGATTTTAATGGCCGATGGCATAACAATTACTCGAATTTGAAGTTATTAAATTAGATAAAGCTTGTTAAGAGCTTTTCTTCATAGTGCTGGGTTATGCCGTCTCCGATCAGGGGACGGCTTTTTTGGTCGGAGACGGGGGTTAATGACCAAGCCGAAATGCAGGCGAGAATGATGTTATGAACCACGGATTTTCACGGATTTTTTGGTCTTCAAAACGGCAACCTGAACCTCAGTCACATTGTTGGCCTCTGATCGAAAGGGAGTTTTCACCTGGCCTGCCTAACCGCTTTCGATAAAAACCTTTACCTTTGTACTAGAAAAATGGAATACATATGATTATTGTTGGCAATGCCGTGTTGAGTGATGATATCAAGGAGAAGTTCTTTGTATGTGACCTGGAAAAATGCAAGGGAGCCTGCTGTGTGGAAGGTGATGCGGGGGCACCGTTGTCAGACGAGGAAACCCGGTTGTTGGAGAAGGCCTATGCGGACATTGCGCCCTATTTAACCGATGAAGGAAGAGAGGCAATCCGGAAAAAAGGCACTTGGGAAATTGACATGGAGGGAGAAAAAGGCACGACTACTGTCGGCAATAATGGCGCTTGTGCTTATGCCATCAGGGACCGGAATGGGGTTTTAAAATGCGGGATTGAACAGGCTTATTCGGAAGGCAAGACAGCTTTCAGAAAACCCATCAGCTGTCATCTTTATCCCATACGCATCACCAAATATGACCAGTATGATGCTTTAAATTATGACAGATGGCATATCTGTGATCCGGCATGTACATTGGGTCAGGCTTTGGGGGTCCCCTTGTACAAGTTCCTCAAAGACGCGCTGATAAGAAAATACGGAGAATCCTGGTACCGGTCCCTGGTAGAGGAAATTGAAAAGGGTCGTCAGGATTGACGACCCGCATTTGATGATGGAGGGCTTATTTATTTTTCCAGCACGACATGGGCGCCCATAAAATGTTCATTTTGCTCCTTCCTTAGTTTGTCACTTATGCGGCCTTCCGGGAGGATGACATCGTCGTAAGTGATCACCTGGTCTTTTGCAATGTCCCTTGTGAGTAGGCAACCTTCCGCCAGGCCTAAGGGAAGCAACCTCTCACGGTGCGCCACATCCGCATTTTCACAAAGGCCATAGGTCATGTAGTGACCTATCCCGTCCAGCTTATCGCCCTTTTTGAGGTCAGTTTTGGCCGTAGCTACCACATCCACCATAGGTTTTCCCAGTGGAGTTACCGCGGCATCATGGAACAACACCGCCCTGGCGATGGTAATCGGTACTTCAAAATGGCATAGGTGATAAGGGTTATAAAAACAGTATAGCGGGCCTTCCCCTACTTTGTAAAGGTTGAGGTAATGTTTTTGGATAGGGTTATCCATGGTGCCTAAGACAAACACCCCTGGGCCGGGGCTGGCTCCCACCACATAATCCACGATGCCCGGACCTTCCAACAGATCTTCGAGAGGATAAATGTCCAGGCTTTCTCTGATATGCGCACCGGCTTCTACCGTGGGGCCATGCATACCCCTCTTGGCCACCCGCATGCCAGTGGCATTGGCCACAATGGCCTGTTCAAATGAAATTTTGCTGCCGTCGGCGAAGGAGGTCACCATGGACGGGTTTTGTTTCCATTTTTTGGCAAAGCCCTCCTGGGTGGTTGGATTCCTGTAGGGGTCATGAAGGCCTTTGATGTTGCCGCAGAGAACCGGTTTTAATCCTATTTGCTTGACAAAACGGTAAAGATTGAGAATCACGCCGGGCTGGTCGCCGTCCGCATTGGTGAATACCACACCTTTCCTGTCAGCGTAGACTTTCAAAATAGGGCCTACGGTACCATCCGTTTCGGCGTTCATCATGATGATGTGTTTGCTGTGATCAATGGCCTTGAGCGCAATTTTTGTCCCCAGCTCCACAGAACCTGTGACCTCAACGATAGCATCGATGCCTTCCGCTTCACAGAGCAGCTCGGGATTGTCCGTTACCGCTTTGGTACTATCCTTTATGGCTTTGTTAAGCTCCTCTAATTTTTCCACCCGGATGGTATGGGTGCTACCGGCTTTTTGAAATACATCCACTGCTTTTGGAACCGTCCTGTTGGAAATGGCCACCAGCTCCATTCCGGGAGTGTGGTGTTCAATCTGGATGGCAATGCCCTGCGCCATAAATCCGGCGCCAATCATCCCCACTCTAATAGGATTTCCTTCTTTTTGTCTTTTTTGCAGTGCGCTGTCAATGATGATCATAATGTTATTGATTAAAATAGCTGTGGGAATTGTCTTTTTCTGAAATGACCTGAACTTCTACGGGCCACTTTATGCCAAACTGAGGGTCATCATATTTAATGCCTCTTTCCGACCCCGGTGCATAAAACTGGGAGACCATGTAATTTACGGCACTGTTGTCCTCTAGGGTAATATATCCATGGGCAAACTGTCTGGGTACATAAAGCATTCTGTAATTACCGGCGGTGAGTTCCACTCCAAACCATTTTTTGTAAGTGGGAGAATCTTCCCTTAGGTCTACTATCACATCGAAAATAGCGCCCCCTGTGCACCTTACCAGTTTGGTTTCTTCATAAGGGGCTATCTGGTAATGCATGCCCCTCAAAGTGCCCTTTTTCTTGTTAAAGGAAACATTGGCCTGCACAAGGCCTTTTTCCAGACCTTGTTTTTCAAATTCCCTTTCACAAAAGGACCTTCCAAAAAATCCGCGTTCGTCCTCTATTTTCTCAATATCGACGATATAGGCTCCCTTTAATGGTGTTTCAGTGAAAATCATATTTAAATATGGTTTTTGTAAAGTTTATGAAAATAATGTTTTAATGCTTATTTTTAAATTAAAAATTCTTTCCTGTAAAAGAAGAAAGCTAAAAGAATAACTGACTTTTCATATAAAATATTTTTGTTAATAAATAAATGATTGTTATTTTTGCTATGAATATAATAAAATGCATTTCGAATTATCTAAAATGTATCTTGTTGTAAAGATGGGAATTACTTTTTGAAATTTATAATAATTTTGAATTTCTTTAAAGTGCAGGTGGGAAATAAAACAAAGGTGATATGGATGAAAATATTTTTAGTGAAATATGGAAGTTGTCTCCAAAAGTAAAGGAGAGAGAGGTGTATGATAAACTGGTATTTTTAACAGAACAACTGATTGCCTTGTACGATCGGCAAGGCAGGCTGCTTGAAGATCCATTTGAACCCTCCAGAAACAGGGATCTGAGTTTGCCGGGCGCAAAACTAAATCAACATCTCAAAGGGAGCACTTGTGTCGTAACGGGGGGGTTGGGCTGTGTGGGTTCGAGATTGGTCAGCGAATTATTGGCATTTTCCCCGGAATCCGTGATTGTACTGGACAAAATCACCCCCGGGGAAAGCGAATACACGCTGCCGGATGCCGCCGAAATTTTTTATGAAAATTGTAATATACTTGATGAGCGGAGATTGCAGGAGGTTTTTGAAAAGCATGCTCCCGATTATGTATTTCACACGGCTGCCCAGAGAAACCCTGGATTGGCCGAACTGGAAATCCATCAAACAGTAAAGACGAATGTTCTTGGCACCTGGAACATCATCAATGCCTGTGAAAAGTCCGGTTCTGTGAAACAATGTGTTTTTTCATCGACGGGAAAGGCGAGCAGGTATTACACCGAAGAGGTTTATGCCGCCACAAAGAAAGTGTGCGAAAACATGCTGGATGTTTTTTCGAGAGAGGGGAGGGTAAAGTACGGAATGGTGCGGTTCACCCATATTGTTGACAACAGCCTGATGAACATACAGCTGCGGGAAAGCGCCCGAAATGACGATTACATCGCCATCCATTCGCCGGGTAAGTTTGTCACTGCCCAGAATGTAAAGGAAGCTGCCTATTTAATGCTCAATTCCCTGCTGTATGCCGAGAAAGGGCGATGCAATTTTCTACTTGTCAAAAACCTGGAATGGCCGGTAGAAAGCCTGGAAGTGGCTTTGTATTATCTGAAGCAAAATAAAAGAAAAGTACCGATCATTTTCAGTGGCAATCCCAAAGGCTATGGTGAGAAGTTTTTCAGGGGGCAGCTGGATTGGAATGACCCCAGAGGTCTTAACCTGCTGATCAACGTATATGAAAACCAGGTCATGAGCTGCAACGATGATCAGGATATCATCATTTCCCACATCTGTCCTTCCTCTGCCTTCATTCTCAAAGACCTGATAAATGAATTGGCAAAGGTAGAAGGCGAGGCGAATGCAAAGCATATTCTTTTGGCGGGGTTAAGAAAGATGTTTGTGGATTCTCTCGAAAAAGTGGACAAAAAACATACTTTGGATATTTTGAAATGGGGCATAGATCCTAAATTTTTGGCAATGGAGGACGTCAGTGTCTCGGATTTCGGAGAGATGGTGCCTATCATGATCAGCTCGTTGAAAGGGACAAATTACTACAAGGGAGTAGAGTCTTTAACTAACCAGATCACTTGATCTGAGATTATAATTTATACCGGATAGGCAAAACCGGTTTGTTCTTTGATCAATCATATGGTTTACCTTGATAAAGAAATATATAAGGAAATTTTGGATTTTGTGGAGAGGGTGCCCGAGGAATCCTGTGGATTTTTATTTGGTAAGATTTCTCTTGAAAATAAATGCATTAATAATTTTATTGCTGTTAAAAATGTTTCTGAAGAAGACAGATCAAAAAGATACAGGATTTCAGCCATTGATTATTTGATGGCCGAAAATTTTGCGGAGGACCATGAGCTGGAATTGCTTGGTATTTACCATACCCATCTGGATTGTCCGGCAACACCCTCGGAAGTAGATAGGGAATCCGCCCTTCCTAATTTATCGTATGTAATCATATCTTTGCACAACCTGCTGTTTTCCGATTTGCGTTGTTGGAGATTGAATGGCAGTTATCGGTTTGAAGAAGAAAAAATAGAAATCAATAATATATAATTTATGGCAACGATATTTATTCCAACTCCTTTACGGAAGTTCACCAATGGCTCTGTTAAAATAGAAATCCGGGCCAACTCGGTTTCAGAACTTTTGGAGGAACTTTCCAGGGAGTATCCGGATCTGAGGAAATACCTTTACACCGCTGAAGGAAAAATCCCTTCTTTTATCAATATTTTTGTAGATGAAGACGATATCCGTAACCTGGATATGGAGAAGACCAAGATAAAGGAAAGCAGTGTGATCAGCATCGTGCCTGCCATAGCGGGGGGGGCGGATGAGGTTACTTTTTCAAAGGAAGAACTGGCCAGGTATAACCGCCATATCATTATTCCTGAATTCGGTATGGAAGCCCAAAAAAAACTTAAAAAAGCCAGGGTGCTTGTGGTCGGCTCAGGGGGGCTTGGAAGCCCGGTGCTTTTATACCTTGCTGCCGCCGGAGTGGGTACGATCGGGATCATAGACTTTGATACGGTGGATGACAGCAATCTGCACAGACAAGTGCTTTTCGGCGTAGGTGAAATCGGACAGGCTAAAGTGGATGCGGCTAAGAAAAGATTGGAGGGGATCAATCCATACATCGATATCCGTGTTTATAATGAACAGCTGACTTCCAAAAATGCGCTGGGTCTCATCAGCCAGTATGATGTGGTAGCTGATGGAACGGATAATTTCCCTACCCGTTATCTGGTCAATGACGCCTGTGTGCTGACCGGGAGGACCAATGTGTATGCTTCTATCTTTCAATTTGAAGGGCAGGTGTCTGTTTTCAACCACAGGAATAAGGAAGGCGTATTAGGACCCAATTACAGGGATCTGTATGATACGCCCCCGCCCGCAGGATTGGTGCCGAGTTGTGCGGAAGGAGGGGTTTTGGGCGTGCTTCCAGGAATAATAGGCAGCCTGCAGGCCCTGGAAGTACTCAAGGTCATCACCGGCGTGGGTGAGCCACTCAGCGGGAAACTGTACATTTTTGATGCGTTGAGTTTTCAATCCCGGACTTTTACGATAAAGAGAAAAGACACTAACCCTCTAAACGGAAAGAATCCCACAATCAGAGAGCTTATTGATTATGAGCAGTTCTGTGGCATGAAGGCGGTGGAGAGGAAAGTGAAGGAGGTAACCGCTGAGGATTTGTATAACTTGCGGGTTAATGGGGATGATTTCCAATTGATAGATGTGCGTGAAGAATATGAGTATGAAATAGTGAATTTGGGCGGGGAGCTGATCCCTTTGGCTGCAGTGCTGGATCATGCGGACAAAATATCACGGGACAAAAAAGTGGTGGTCCACTGCAAAATGGGAGGCAGGAGCGCCAAAGCCATCAGGGACCTGGAGGAGCACCACGGCTTCACCAACCTGTACAACCTTAAAGGCGGGATTCTGGAATACCTTGAGGAATACGAACCCGATTTGGAGAAGTATTGACTTAGCCAAAAAACCGTCTGTCCGCGAAAGTGGTTCTGGGTAGCTCTTCGTCATAGCGAGGAGCAGTACCTGATCGTCCGGTTTACCGTATCGCTGCCTGCGACGAAGCTATCCCTTGACGATAGCGTACAGAAAAAGATCACTTCCCCGGTTGGCCTGGATAAACTCCTGCCGATGACGTGTTGTACAATGCACTGTTTTCAATTGGTTGAAAAACACTGATTATGGCGGTTTTGGACGACCATACCGGCTGCGCATGAAGGAAACCGTCATCCCTATTTGTACATTTTTTAAATGTTAGACCGCCGTGACGCAGGAGTCTGTCATCGTGAGAAGCGGAAACCGGTCGGAATAATTGACGGAGCCGTTTCCCGCGATGAAGCGATCCCATAATGTTTATATAATGTCTGGGACGGCTTCATCGTAATTCACCGCATTGGCGGGGGAACCGTCAATATCAACTTACATTCCTACCTTATTCCTCTGCCCTATCCTCAACCGGCTTCAGGTTTTCCGGTACCGGAGGATTCAGTTCCTCGTCGTCTTTTTCATAGGGAAACACCTCTACAATCGGGCTTTCCGTCACTTCCGGCACCTTGAAGGTCACCAACATGTTATTGAGGCTCTCATAGATCCTTTCATAGGCCTCCTTCACATCGTGGGCGGTAACCAGCATGAACTGCGTCACCTTTTTTTCTTTTCCGCTATCGGCATCGGCTACAATATAGGTGATCTTGCATTTGTGCCATACATCAATGTCTTCATAGAAAAAAACATCTACAATATTGCTTTTGCTGATGTTGGTCACCTGAAAATCCCCGCGGATCACACTGCCCAGCATGTCATAAATCCTGGCTTCGGCCTCGGTAAAGGATACCGCATCCACCAGGTATTGTTCAGACACATTTTTGAGCAGGCCCTGCTCATTTTCCTTGGCATATTTTACTTTGCACAAAAACCAGGTTCTCATTCTTTTATCATTTCTGTTTCCTACGAAGGGCGAAGGTAAATTTAAATCCCCAAAACCAAAAAAGGTTTTTTCTAAAATCCGAAAACCGCATTGGCCATCTGATGCCTCATTTCAAATCTTTATTCCGGCCCCTCACCAGTTACCATTTGCTTTTTAACAAAAAAATAAGAACATTAAAAGATAATTGGTCCAAAAGGCCAAACAGTAAAGTATATGCTGTCCTTGTTTTTCCAGATGACAATAAATCCATGCAAAGAAGAAAGTTTTTGAAACTGGGGGCTGTAGGTTCTGCTGCGTTGTTTACGGGCTTGACCCATCCTGCCAGGGCTTTTGATTATTCGGATCTTAAAATCAAAAAAATCCGATATTATGCCGCTCCCGGCTATACCAAGCCTTTATTTAACCAAGCAAGAGGCATCGTGGAAGTCGAAACAGACTCCGGCCTAATCGGTGTGGGCGAAGGGGGAACGCCGGACATGGTAAGGCAGTGCGCCGAAATGCTGATCGGTGAGGACCCCTTCAGGATAGAGCATCTCTGGCAGTACCTGTACCGGGGTATGTTTTATCCACCTGGCAGGGAAAAGCTGCACGGTTTGGGCGCCATAGAAATGGCCCTTTGGGACCTTAAAGGCAAAGCCCTTGAGGTACCGGTCTATGACCTGCTGGGGGGCAAAACCCGAAATTATGTGGAATGCTATGCCACCGGGTTCCGGAATTCCAAAGCCACCACACAGGAGGGGCGCGCGCAGGATTGCCTGGCTGCCGGCCTGCGCTGCTACCGCATAGGCCCCACAGGGGGAAATGGAGATGAGCCTTTTGATTTCTATGAGCACGCAAGGAAAACCGTTGAATTCTGTGAACGCATCGACAAGGCAGTGGGCGGCATGGGCAACTGGGCAATAGACCTGCATACGCGTTTTGATACCCCTGAGGCCATAAAGATATGTTCCGAACTGGAGAAAATGGAGCCCTATTTCGTGGAGGACATCATCCGCTCGGAAAACCCGGAGGTCTACCGCACCATCCGTAACATGACCAAGGTGCCGATAGCGGTGGGCGAGCAGTTTGGGGACCGCTGGGATACCAATGTGCTGATGGAAAACCACTTGATCGATTACAGCCGGGTCACTTTGCCCAATACAGGGGGTATCACCGAACTGAAAAAGATCCTCGCCATAGGGGAAACCCATTATGTGGGTATACTCCCCCATTTTACCGGACCGCTGTCCACGGCAGCGCTGATCCATGTGCTGGGTTCTTCCAGCCCAACGCGCTGTATGATAGAACTTGCCGGAGGTGAACCTGAAAAGCCGGCTTATTTCAATGAGGATTTTATAGACTTCAGGGAGGGCAAGGTGCATCTGAACCCGAACCCGGGCCTGGGGGTGAAATTTGACCCCGGCAAAGCGGATTTGCTTTTTGAGGTGACGGAAAACACCCCCTTTCCCCATCCCTATTTGTTGAGTCCGGATGGGGCTATTCATAACTGGTAGCAGGTTTTGTCTTTTCAGAAAGGCTGCTCTTTGCAAGGCCAGCCCCGACCATGCCAGGCAGACGGCGATTGGAAACCCGTTTGCATAACATCCGTGGCCGTGTCAAAATAAATTTTGCAGATTTTTTCAGATTTCCAAAAGGTAAAACAAGTTACTGAAATAGTCATATAAGAGATTAGTTTTAAAATATTTCAAGCTTTTAAATTATCAAAATAGTTATAGTATTATATATTAAGTATTATTTTTTAATTGTATTTTTATCCTTAAATATGTTGTTTATTTGAAATAATAGCCTTTTAAATTCAACATTCTAATAATTTTATGCTTGTTTATTTAATCGATTAAGCATATATTCATTCTGATTTTAGTTTTCAAAGAATGTTTTCCGGTTGAGTAGTTAAAGAGAGGTGCACTTTGTTCAGGTATAAACGGATGTTTTATTCATCTGCTTAATTGATTAAGCATTTAATGAAAGCAATTTTCTCAGTTCAACATACATTAAACCCAACCCTTAACCGAATCATGGAAAAAATTTTATTTGCATTTTTCCTGCTCATGCTTTCCGGGGGGATTTGTTATGCCCAAGAAAGCAGCGTGACCGGGACCGTAGTCGATGTCAACGGAGAACCTATTCCCGGAGTAAGTATTGTCATCAGTGGAACCTCCAGGGGTACTGTTACAGATCTGGACGGTAATTTCATGCTAGGTGCGCCGCCGACGGCGGAACTGGTTTTTTCCTACATAGGATATCAGAGCCAGACGGTGAGCCTTAACAACCGTACCCAAATCAATGTCGTGCTGAGCAGCAGTGATATCGGGCTTGACGAGGTAGTCGTCACGGCTTTGGGCATTCGGCGGGAAGCCAAGACCCTGGGTTTTGCCACCACAACCCTGGACCGGGGGCTGATAGCGGAAAACCGGACCCCGAATTTTGCCGATGCTTTGCAGGGTAAAATAGCGGGAGTGAACATTTCCTCAATGTCGACTGGTCCGGGAGGGACAAGTAAAATCCGGATACGGGGCCAATCATCTTTCAGCGGTCAAAACAACCCCTTGATCGTCATCAACGGCGTTCCTATGGACAACTCCAACTATTCGCTCGGAGGCAACTTCGGAAACAGGGAACTGAACAATTCCGATGGCGGGGATGGCTTGCTCAGTATCAACCCTGATGATATAGAAACCCTGACTGTACTGAAAGGCGCTACTGCGGGAGCCCTCTATGGCTCCAGGGCGAAAGATGGGGTCATCATGATCACCACGCGTTCGAAAAACACGGCACCCGGGCTCGGAGTGGAGTTGAATTCTAACTTTACGACGGATACGCCCTTGGACTTTACAGATTTTCAGTACGAGTACGGACAAGGGGAAGGAGGAGTAAGACCCACCTCGGCCTTTCCCACTTCAGGTGTATGGAGTTTTGGCGAACGGTTTCAGCCGGGCATGACCCAGATACTTTTCGACAATGAAGAATGGCCCTATGAACCGGTTTACAATAGAATCAGGCAGTTTTATAACATAGGAACCAACTGGACCAACACCCTTACGGTTTCCAACAGCGGGGAAAATGGAGGTTTTAGTCTCTCCTTTGCCAATACTGACAATAAAAGTATAGTCCCCAATTCCAAGCTGAACCGGAAGACAATTAATCTTGGATTTTCCCAAAATATTACGTCCAAACTGGTAGCCGCTGGCAATGCGAATTATTCTCATGAAGACAACCAGAACCCGCCCCAGGTAAACGCCCAGGATTTTTCCACAGCAACGGTAGTCATGACCCTGGCCAATTCCATGCCGTTTGAAGCCTTGAGAAATAACGTTACCTATCCCGACGGCAGCGAAATTGTGATGTCCCGTTTCTTGGTAAGAAACAATCCCTATTATTCCACTACACGGCGGTTTGAAAACGTCAAACGGGACCGCCTAATTGGCAACCTCTCCCTGACTTATCAGTTTACTCCCTGGTTATATGCGATGGGCAGGCTCTCCATGGATTTTTATGTGAGAGATCATGATTACAACACCCCCAATGGATATGCACCCATACCGCCCGCTCCGGCCGGGTTTGTTAATGGAACTTATACCCAGGACGTCAGAAGGTTCCGGGAAACGAATCACGATTTTTTGATCGGAGCAAACCGTGAATTTGGCGATTTCAGGGTAGACCTGACCATGGGAGGGAACCAAAGGTTCGTAAGGATGGAGTACAACAGCGTAAGCGTGCGTGACTTTGTAATTCCTCAGTTATATACCATTATGAATGGCAGGGTTAAGAATCCGCTATACAGCCTTTCAGAAAGAAAAATCAATTCTCTATATGGTTTGGCTGAAGTATCTTATAAGGAATGGCTCTTTTTAAACCTAACCGCGAGAAATGATTGGTTTTCTACATTGGCACCCGCCAACAGGAGCATTATGTACCCTTCTGTGGCTACGAGCTTTGTCTTCTCCCAGGCTTTCCAGAATTTACCCGACTGGCTTTACTTCGGAAAATTGAGGGCCGCGTATGCCGAAGTGGGAGACGATAACGTGGCGCCTTATTCCAATGCCCTGTTTTTTGCGGTAGATAACAACCTTTTTCCCAATCCGGACGGATTACCCTCTCCCATTGGGAGGGTGAACACCAACACCGTTCCCAACACCAATCTCAAGCCTTTGAGGGTTCAGGAGACGGAAATCGGAATGGAATTGAGGCTTTTTGATGAAAAAATCACCTTTGATTTTGCTTATTATAAGAAAATCACCAATGATCAAATCCTCGCCACACAGATTTCCGATGCATCAAGCTATACCAACCAACTGATAAATATAGGGCGGAGCATGAACCAGGGGGTTGAATTTTTGGTGTCGGGTTCGCCGGTCAGAACAAAAGATTTTGTCTGGGATGCCAGCGTAAACGCAACCTACAACACATCCAGGGTGCTGCAGCTGGGGTTAACAGAGGCGGATACCATGATCACAGTCAGTGACGGTGGCGGAAGAATCCTTCGTCAGGTCGTGGGGCAACCCATAGGTCAACTGTATACCTTCACCTATTTGCGCGATGACCAGGGGAGAATGGTATTTGATGCCAATAGTGGCAGACCCCTGCGCAACGATGTTCCCCAAAATGTGGGCTCAGTCATCCCTAAATACTTTGGAGGGATTACCAACACCTTTACGTATAGGGGACTAAGTCTTTTCACATTGATAGATTTTAAGTTGGGCCACAAGATGATCGCCGGACGGAATCAGAATTACCTAAGACACGGTTTGCATAAAAATACTTTGGATGGCAGGGCGGAAGGGTTTGTCATAGGAGAAGGTGTGAATACGAACGGAGAGACCAACACAACACCTTCTTTGATCCAGCCGTTTTATGAAACCACCAATGTGCTGGGCATCAATGAAGACTGGGTGAGCAATGCGGGCTTCTGGAAACTCAGACAGGTTTCCTTAAGCTATGATTTCAGCAAGCACCTGCCCCAAAACCTATTTATAAAGAACCTCAGGGTCAGCGCGGTATCCAACAACGTCCTCATCATTAAAAAATGGACGGAAAACATGGACCCTGAAAATATAGCCGTGACCTCTGACAATGCCAACGGTCTGGATTTCTGGCCAGCTTTACCACCTACAAGAAGTTTGGGATTCAATCTAAACGCAAAATTTTAGAAATTATGAAAACACTATTTAAATACCTGGTATGCCTATGCATAGGAATGGGTGTATTCAGTTGTGACGAAAATTTTGATGACATCAATACCAACAAAGTGGATCCTACCACATTAAGCCCATTGTTTTTGCTCAACCAGGGAATATTGGATATGAGGTACAGGGATGGGTTTGCTACCTTACAGGATCTGTCCTACAATTTCGGCATCGTCCAGCAGATCATCACTCCCTTTGGAAGCTCACTTGCAGGCGCTAATTATAACCAATTGAACCTTCCCATAGCGCAGAACATTTGGCAAAACACCTACCGCAACGCGCTGAAAAATACAGTGGAGGCTTTGGAAAAGAGCCAGGAAGATCCCGAAAACGCCAATCTCTACCATGCGGCAAGGATATGGAAAGCGTATTGTTTTATGGTGTTGACGGATAATTATGGGGATATTCCCTATTATGAGGGGGCCAAAGGTTTTATTGAGCAGATCGTAACTCCTGCGTACGATAGTCAGGAAGTCATTTATAAAGACATTTTGAACGAACTTGAGCAGGCATCCGCCGCGCTTAACCCTTCCCTCCCGACTGCCACCAGTGAAATTCTTTATGGGGGTTCGCCGGATAAATGGAAAAAATTCGGCTATTCCTTAATGTTGAGGGCCGCCATGAGGCTTTCCAAAGTAGATCCCGGCACCGCCCAAAATTATGTCAATGTGGCTGTGAACGGAGGACTTATCACCTCCAACGCCGAAAACGCGGTTTTAAGAAACACATCTGTTTTCAACAATCACCTGGGAGTACATCTGGGTGCCAGAGAAAAAGCCAACTACTACTTGACGGCTCCTTTTGTTAATCATCTGAAAAACAACCATGATCCCAGATTGAAGTCGATTGCCATAAGGCATGTAGGGGCTACCAACGGGCCAAGCCAAACCATCAACCGGATCAGTACGGATCCTGCCCTACAGGTGGGGATGCCTATGGGACACGACGATGTGTCCATCAATAGCGTGCTGGCGGAAAACGGTGTGGTGAGCCTGTGGGATTTTTCCCAGGCCAATATTTATACGGTTTTGAAAATCGATTCCCCCCAGTTTTTCCTGACTTATGCCCAAACCCTGTTGCTGCTTGCGGAAGCCGCTCATAGAGGTTGGGTCTCAGGAAGTCCTGCTGACTATTACCATGCAGGTATTAGGGCTCATATGGAGCAAATGGCTTTGTATGACGATGCTGCGGCCATCGCCGAAAATGATATCGGGCAATACATTGCCGATCATCCTTTGGGAGCCGAAGCGGCGTTGGAACAGATCAATACGGAGTACTGGATTGCATCATTCCTGGATGGATCAGAGTTGTTCGCCAATTTTAGAAGAAGCGGCTATCCCGTATTGCAAAAAAACCCCTATACCGGTTCTGAAATTTCGGGGGATTTCATTCGAAGCATGCCCTATCCCGATAGCGAAACGGTGGTTAACCTTTCCAACCTGCAAGAAGCTTTGAGCAGGCAAGGACCCAATAATCTGGATCGCAGAGTCTGGTGGGACGTTCCCTAAAGGCAGTTTCACTTGCAAAAACCATGGTCAGTATGGATTGCTGTCATAGAACATAGCGCCAAACATTAAAATTTGTTATCTTTAATATTTGGTGCTATGCCTGGATTTCGAGCCTTTCATCGGTTTTCAATGACTTATAAAAAGAAAATTTCATTAAAAGATATCGCGAAAAAAGCCGGTGTGTCTACTGCGTTGGTTTCTTATGTGCTTAATGGGAAGGAGAAAGAAAGCCGTGTAGGGATAGCGATGACCGAAAAAATAAGAAAAATCGCGCAGGATCTTAAATACAAACCCAATTATGTAGCAAAAAGCTTACGGAGTGGCAAGACGCTGACGATAGGATTGATTATTGCAGACATTGCCAATCCTTTTTTCGCCAATATTGCCAGGGTAGTAGAGGACCAGGCCAAAAAATCGGGATATACCGTCTTAATAGGAAGTTCGGATGAGAAACCCGAAAATTTTAAAGATCTTATCAATGTTTTTGTCAACCGGCAAGTGGATGGTTTGATCATTGTCTGTACCGAAAAATCCTCCAAACAGATCCGGATATTGCAGGAAAAAAATTATCCCTTTGTGCTTTTGGACCGGTACTTCCCTGAATTGGATACGGATTATGTCTCTATCGACAGCCATCAGGCCTCCTTTTCGGCTACGGACCATTTGCTGAAAAACGGATTTCATAAAATAGGCTTCATAGGATATGAATCGGAACTTTTCCATATGCAGGAAAGGAAGCGTGGCGTAATCAGCGCCCTTGAGGAAGCAGGTATTCAACCAAAGGAAGCGTGGTTTAAAGATATCGGTTTTGATAAAGTAGAAACGGATATGAAGAATGCGATGAACGAAATGCTCCGAGCAGAGGATCCGGTTCATGCCGTTGTCTTCGGTACTTATCGCTTGGCCATTAATGGATTAAAATACATCAGACAGTTGAAGATCAAAATACCCCAGCAGCTTGCTATTGTGAGTTACGGACAGGCCGAAAGCTTTGAATTATATGAGTGTCCGATTACCTATCTCGAACAACCGCTGGGTGAATTGGGAAGGAAAGCGGTAGAGTTATTGATCTCAAAGCTTCATGATCCCCAACGTCAGTCTCAAAGAATTTTAATGGAAACGAAATTAAAAATCGGAGAATCATCCAAATTACCTCATCCATGACTTTTGTAGTGTGCAAATTAAAATTAACTAATCATAAACCATGAAAAAACCACCCATCAAGCAAAACAGGGTTGGCAAGTCATCCACTGTTTCCCGCCGGTCCGCCATACAGTCGGTGCTTGGTCTGGCGGGGACCAGTCTTTTGCTCCCGCTTTCTTCCTATGCCCACCAGCCTGCTGCCAAAAAGGAGCCTGGGCAGGTGAGGATCAGCCGGTTGGAGACGTTTCTGGTGAAACCCCGCTGGATATTTCTGAAAATCCATACCGACGAAGGTGTCGTGGGTTTGGGCGAGCCGCTGCTGGAAGGCAGGGCGCTGACCATACAGACGGCCATCAAGGAGATTGAGCCCTACCTGGTCGGAAAGGATCCCCGGCAGGTGGTCCACCACTGGCAGGCCATTTACCGGCATGCTTTTTACAGGGGAGGGCCCATCCTTACCAGTGCCCTGAGCGGGATCGACCAGGCATTGTGGGACATCAAAGGAAAACTGTTGGGCGTGCCGGTGTATGAACTTTTTGGCGGCCCCACCCGGGACAGGGTGCGCATCTACGGAAGGGCCAGCAATGCCGAAGATATGAAAAAGCGCAAGCAGGAAGGCTATACCGTCATCAAAACCGGCGTGGCCAAAAAACAGCCTGCCGGCATCGTGGAAAATCCTGCCTTTGTCAAATACGCGATAGACAATTTTGCCTCACTGAGAGAGGCCGGAGGGGATGAGATGGATATCGGCATTGATTTTCACGGCGCCATCTCCCCGCAAACGGCCAAATTGCTCATCAAAGAACTGGAACCCTTTCAGCCCATGTTCATTGAAGAGCCGTGCCAGGCACAGAACGTGGATGTGATGGCGGACATTGCCAGAGGCACCCACCTGCCGATTGCCACCGGGGAGCGGATCTTTACCAAGTGGGGCTTCCGGGAAATCCTGGAGAAAGGGGCTGCCAGTATCCTGCAACCCGACATCTGCCATGCGGGTGGCCTGACGGAGTGCCGCCTGATTGCCGGCATGGCCGAGGCTTACTACGCGGCCATTGCCCCTCACAATCCTATGGGGCCGATTTCCCTGGCCTGTGGCCTGCACCTTGCCGCCAGCATCCCCAATTTCCTGGTACAGGAACAGGTGTCTTTGGGGGAGGGGTATCTGAAGAATCCCTTTAAACTGCAATCAGACGGCAGCGTCATGATCCCCCAGGGACCGGGACTGGGTGTGGAATTGGATGAAGATGCCCTGGAAGACAAGATCGGCCATGACTGGAAAAACCCAGAGTCCTACCATCCCTTCGACGGATCCGTGGTGGACTGGTGAAGAAGCGTTTCACCTCATGAACCTGATGACAGGATTATGCAACAAATTAAAATAATAACCATAACGGGAAACACCAGCAGCGTTTCGGATTTTGCACTTCCGGCCTGACGTTTCCCTAAACCATTAAAATAAAAACATGAACAAGTTTACCCAAAACACCAGAAGAAAAGTACTCAAAGGCCTTGGATTGGGGTCCATGGCCGGCATGCTGGGGCTTTATCCCGGCGCACAGGCCAAAGCAGCTGTAGCAGAAAAAGAGACACCTTCCTACATGAGGGGCCTGCCACCATTGAAAATCACCAACGTCAAGGCCATCGGCACCGCTCCCAGCGGCTCGAACCTGATCGTGGTCAAGGTGGAGACTTCCGAACCGGGCTTGTATGGCCTGGGCTGCGCCACCTTTACCCAGCGGGCCTTTACGGTCATCACCGCCGTAGAAAAATACCTGCAGGAATTCTGCGTGGGCAAGGATGTGGACAACATCGAGGACATGTGGCAGTCAGCCTATGTCAGCTCCTACTGGCGAAACGGACCGGTGCTGAACAATGCCATCAGCGGCCTGGATCAGGCCCTGTGGGACATCAAGGGCAAGCGGGCCAACATGCCTGTTTACCAGTTGTTGGGTGGAAAGTGCCGTTTTGCCATCCCCTGTTATTCCCACGCCAGCGGCAAGACCCCCGAGGAAGCCGCCGACAGTGTCACCAAATTCATGGAGGAAGGCTACAAGTACATCCGCATCCAGCAGGGCGGCTATGGGGGCACGGGGCTTACGGATGAGCCCGATTTTAAGAAGGCCGAATTCGGGATCCCTTCCGACCAGTACATGGACCAGGGCAGGTACATCCGCTCCGTGCCCAGGCTTTTCGAAGAGGTGCGCAAGCAGTGCGGGGAGGAAGTGGAGCTCCTGCATGACATCCATGAGCGGCTGGATCCCATCGACGCCATCAACGTGGTCAAAAGCACCGAGCCGTACCGGCCCTTCTTTATCGAAGATCCTTTTTCACCCGAACAGATGGAGTGGTTCAAAGAACTCCGGAAAATCACCTCGGTGCCCATTTCCATGGGTGAGTTGTTCAACAACATCAACGAGTTCAAGGAACCTATGGTCAACCGTTTGTTTGACTATATCCGTATCCACATTTCCCAGATTGGGGGCATCACGCCCGCCATGAAGGTGGCCAGGCTGGGCGAGTTTTATGGCATCAAGACCGCCTGGCACGGGCCGGGGGATGTGTCGCCGGTGGGACACGCCGCCAATGCCCATATCGATTTCGCGGTGTGGAATTTCGGCATTCAGGAGGCCGCCAGGATTTCGGACCTGTCGCGGGAGATTTTCCCCGGTTCCCCGACCATGAAGGATGGCTACATGTATGTGAACGAGGTGCCCGGCCTGGGCGTGGACATCAACGAAAAGCTCGCCGCCAAATACCCCATGTTCACCAAGTCCAACTGGACGGTAAGGAAGCATGACGGCACGATCATACGGCCGTAACGTGAATGGGGGATTATTTTCGTTCGATTTTCTGTTCCCTGTTCCCGGTTCTCTGTTTCCTGAGTACTCCGTGAAAAGTGAATAGGGAAAAGTTAATGGGGGATTTCGTCCGATTTTCTGTTCTCTGTTCCCGGTTTCCTGGCTCGCTGAATACTGAGTTAAAAGTGAATAGGGAAAAGGGAATGGGGGGATTTTGTTCGATTTTCTGTTCCCTGTTCCCGGTTCTCTGTTTCCTGAGTACTCCGTGAAAAGTGAATAGGGAAAAGGGAATGGGGGATTTCGTCCGATTTTCTGTTCCCTGTTCCCGGTTCTCTGTTTCCTGAATACTGAGTTAAAAGTGAATAGGGAAAAGGGAATGGGGGGATTTCGTCCGATTTTCTGTTCCCTGTTCCCGGTTCTCTGTTTCCTGGATACTGAGTTAAAAGTGAATAGAGAATGGGGAAAAGTTCCGCCCGATTCCCTGTTCCCTGAATAACGGTTATTATTTCACCATAGATGTAAAGCCCCCATTTTTTATGGCAGGCAACCTCCATGCCTTCTTTTGAGAAAGGGGAAATGGAACCTGAACCATATTTCCCAGGCCCATGCCAGTAGCAAAAATCGTATTGCCCCCAAAGTCTCGGCAATAGGTTTGATTTTGGGGGAGGTAATGTTTAGAAAACTATGAATTTATTTTGAGTTTTGGTTTTTTTAGTTAAGTTTGGTATCACATCAGCTGATTGTTTTATCTATTAACCTTTAAATTTTGTAATTATGAAAATCTGTTTAAACTATCGTCTGTTGCTTTTTGCATTGGTTCCTGTTACTTTTTCTTGTCAACAGGATATTTATGAAGAATTCGAAGAAGTGGATTTGTTTATTATTTCATCCGCTGGTCATCTTGACAAAGAGCCAATAGAAAATTGGCTAAATGCCAATCCAAATGCCCGATATGACTATAACTTTAACACGGCTGATATGGTTAAGATTACAAATACGGAGTATAGCAGAAGCCTTATTTCGGCTCCTTTGAGTAACGATCCTAGCAAAGCGATTTCCTTCTCATTGAATAATTTAGGAGAAGTCAACCTGGCATTCGCGAGTACAACGAGGGTCGAGCGGGATGGAAGTATTTACAACGAAATCCGCACTTTAGAAGGGATGGTTGTAATGAGGTATAGGGATTATAATGACGGCTCGCGGGATATGATTTATTTGAATCCCGATTTGGGTTACGGTACCAGTGGGTGGTTTTCTAAAACTTGGGAGCATGCGAATGATTGTTTCAACAAGTTCCATACTTTTACCGGGTATTCAATTGCTGACTATGGAATATCGCTGGTTTTTAATGCATCTACAAGAGGGCTTTATACGCCACTTTCAATCGTAGTATGTGCAGGGTATGGAGCATTACAGCCAGAAAATCAGTAAATTTAACTGTTAAAAATGAATAGATTAGTTAAGTACCATATTATTACAGTAGGACCTATTGCCTTAATCGGTTATCTGTACTATTTTCAGAATATAGGAAACGGTCTTTTTGCACTTTTGATGGTGCTGTACGCTTTTGTGTACAGGAACATCGTGGATTATAAAAAGCTCAAAAGAAAAGGTTTGGTTACCCGAAAACAATTTATACGTTCATTGGGATTGATCAGCTTCAAATACTACAATGAACTGATGTTTGAGGAATAATCGCCTACGATTTTGTTTAAAAAAGATGGTAGAAACATCCAAATTTTAGTTTCTGCCATCTTTTGCCCTTACCTCTTCCGGGCTTTTATTGAAAGTTTCCATATAGCAAGCTGACCAAATACCACGTCATTGCAATAGGGGCGATGGCTTTTTGCCACCTGCGTTTCCCGGTTCCCATTTCCTGAATATTGAGTTAAAAGTGAATAGGGAAACGGGAATGGGAAGTTTTCGTCCGATTTTCTGTTCCCTGTTCCCGGTTCTCTGTTTCCTGAGTACTCCGTGAAAAGTGAATAGGGAAAAGTTAATGGGGGATTTCGTCCGATTTTCTGTTCTCTGTTCCCGGTTTCCTGGCTCGCTGAATACTGAGTTAAAAGTGAATAGGGAAAAGGGAATGGGGGGATTTTGTTCGATTTTCTGTTCCCTGTTCCCTGTTCTCTGTTTCCTGAATACTGAGTTAAAAGTGAATAGGGAAACGGGAATGGGAAGTTTTCGTCCGATTTTCTGTTCCCTGTTCCCGATTTTCTGTTCCCTGTTCCCTATTTTTCCTTTTCTGAATACTTAGTGAATAGGGAAAAGAGAACAGGGAGATTTTACCTCACCCTGAAACGACACCGTAAACAGCATGACAGAACGGATAAATATAAGACAAGAAACAAAAGACGACTTTTCAGCAGTTTTTGAAGTAAACCACCTGGCTTTCGGACAGGACAGCGAGGCAAAATTGGTGGATGCTTTAAGAAATAACCCGGTGGTTTTTGTTCCGGAACTTTCAATTGTCGCAACCGAAAGCAATCAAACGGTGGGGCACATTCTGTTTACCAAAATCAACATAATAGACGACCAGGGAGAGGCTCATGAAAGTTTGGCCCTTGCACCCATGGCGGTAAGACCTGAATTTCAAAAATGCGGAATAGGCGGACAACTCATAAGAAAGGGATTGGAAGTAGCAAAAGGTTTGGGATTCCAGTCGGTCATCGTATTGGGACACGAACACTATTACCCAAAATTTGGATTTGAACCAGCCGAAAAATGGAATATCAAAGCACCGTTTGAAGTCCCTTCCAACGTTTTTATGGCCATTGAGTTGGTAAAGGACGGGCTTAAAAACATTTCGGGAAGGGTAGTTTACCCAAAGGAATTCGAAACAGTATGAGAAGACCTCATATTGCTGATAAAGAGTGGTGAAGGCACCCACGCCGGTCTGCATGGTTTTAAGGCCCGATATGCAGCTACAAAATGCCGTTTTGGTGGTATCATGTAACCTTGGGTTTCAACCCCGGGGAAAAAGAGGAACCTTAAACCTTCCCTGGAAATACTGCAGGCACGGTGCATCTTTCTCATGCGGGGGCTGGGATGCCACGCTTCTTTGGGATCAGTTATCGGCCGTGCCTAGGTATGGGACTGGGGTAGAGGGTAGGTAGGCATCGGCTTTGATAGGAATAGGGTATAAAGTATTCTTGCTTCTAACCTGCTTTAATCTTGCTTTAGATTTGGCTTTAACTTGCTTTTAATCGGCCGGTTAATTAAAAACGATTAACAAATGATCGGTACGGGATGCCGGGCTGAGCCGCTTTGCCGCCTTGGATCAAAAAATGCCCTGAAAACTGATTTTTAAAGGTTTTCTGAAGTCCGGATTTGATAGGAGGTAATCCCGCGCAAACCGGGAACGCAGTCTCTTCTTTCAGGTTATCGGCTAGAGAATGCCTGTATTGCTTTAGTAAAATAGCCACGAATCCCCATACAAAGACGTACACCTCAGGGCATTCGTGGCTCTTGGATAAGAGAAGTATTTAGACTGTTCTATAATGGATCTGTACGATGCCGGCGCCGATATGTTGGTGATCTATCAATTCCAACTCGATAAACCTGTCATCGGTAGGGCCTAAATCCAGCCCTTTTGCGATGTAGGATTCGATGTTGATGTACAATTCGTCAATCAGCCCCTCGGTAAGCAGGGCATTGTGCAGGGTAACGCCGCCAATGACAAATGCCTGCGGATAACCTTTCTCCCCCAGGTAATTCAGCATCTCTTGCAGCGAAGCCACTGTTTTTACGCCTTCAAATGAAGCGGTTCTCGAAACCACCACCACATCAAGGCCGGCAAAGGTATCGTCTCCGCCAAAAATTTCATAGGTTCTGCGGCCCATCACAATATTTCCCGCTTCTTTTGCGTGGTTGAAAAGGTCGTTCAGCTCTTCCTGTTTTGGCATTTGCCCGGCATCGCTGTCGCCGTAGTTTCCATTTGCCGTAACAGCAGCATAGAGAATAGTTTTCATCTGTTTATAATTGTTTTTTTAAGGTCAGATGGAATCTCGCATGTTTTATAATCATCCCAGCTTGTGACGATCCCGTCATGCTCGATTTCATATTTTTGCTTTTTTTGGTTATTTAAATCAAATTGGATCCAGTGCAATATACAGGGGTTTCCCCTTATTAGTATATTTGCAACCAATTGTATGGTACTCACATAAATGTAAGTAATGACTAAGGTAAAGGAATCCTCCGTTAATTTTGAGAACAAGCAAACCCTGGCTGCCTGCTGCGCCGTCGTCTATGCCACCGGCCTTATCAGCGGCCAATGGACACTGGCGATATGCTGTGCATTGGAAAAAGGCAGGCTGCGGTTTGGAGAGCTGAAAAAAAGCATCCCCGGAATCACTGAGCGGATGCTTACGCTCCAACTGCGGAAAATGGAAGCCAACAAGCTGGTAAAGCGCACCGTCTATGCCGAGGTGCCACCGCGGGTAGAATATGAAATGACGGATATCACCCGTGAACTCGATCCCATTATCAATGAACTGCAAGCCTGGGGCGAAAGGCATAAGGCGATGATGAAGTGAAAGATTGCGGTACAGGGCAGTGAAGCGTGTTTGTGAATTTTTAGTTTACAGTAAACTAATCTGCCGCATCTGCTGCCAAAAACCTCCTCAGACATGCGTGGGTCCTTGCCCCCCGCTTCTTAAATTTCCTAACGCCGGAAATCCGCAAGGCGGAAATGGCGTTTTTTCCAACTGGGAAAACAGTCTTTTGCTCTACGTGGTCATCAAATGGTCCCATCGGCACTTATGGGTGTAAAAAATTTCATCTTTAATCAATAGCAAAAAAGTAGGGGGCAGGGGATTTCTGACTGGGCGGTACCGGTAGGGTTATCCTTTTTGTATGGTTATTTAAATATATAATAAGGCTTTTTAACGAGTAATGAAGAAAAAATACCGTGAACAGGGGATTTTTAAATTGGAAAATGTTTTTTAGTTTTAGTGAGGGGTTTGGGGATTTGGGAGCCGGGTTTTAGAACAATGAATCAGGTGGGTTTCGAACTAAATTTATATATTGGTTGTACCGACTTTTTGAAAGCGATGTGGAAAACCATTATTCTGGAAAATGGAACTTTAAAAAAGCGTCCGGTAATCCGGCTTGAGTTCCCTTATGACTTTGAGTTAAAAGAATTGGTGAAAGGCTATCCCGGCTGCACCTGGCATGTAAAAGAGAAGGTTTGGGCGGTTCCCTATACGCCTACTCAGCTTGCTTCAATGATGGAATATTTCAGGGGGAAGAAGGTATGGCTGGACTATAGTTTATTTAAGGATGTGGATTTGCCTGAGAGGCACGCTGATTTGCCGGCATTGGAAGATTTTTTAGAAAAGGAAATACAGCGCTTCAGGGACTGGCTGCGAAACAGGCGGTATGCATCATCCACCGTCAAGACCTATTCGGAAGCGGTGGCCTTGTTTTTCAGGTTTTTGGACAACAAGTCTCCGGGAAACATTACCAACGAAGACCTGGAGGTTTTTAACAGGGATTATATTATCAGAAGAAAGTATTCCGCATCCTACCAGTCCCAGGTAATTAATGGGGTGAAGTTATATTGTAGCATTTTGGAGGATAGGCAACTCAACCCGGAACTTATTAAGCGGCCAAAAAAGCCGAAGACATTGCCGAACGTGCTGAGCAAGGAAGAAGTAATGGCGATTCTACAGGCCTTATCAAACACAAAGCACAGGTTTATGCTACTTTTGTTATATTCATGCGGTCTGAGGCGGGGTGAGCTTTTAAATCTGCGGGTTACGGATATCCATACAGACCGGGGTATCGTGACAGTGAGGCGAGGAAAGGGGAACAAAGATAGGATTGTCCGGTTTCCAGAAATGCTAAAAACTCACTTTAACAGCTATTTAAAAACTTATAAACCCGAAAACTATCTGATTGAAGGGCAAGGAGGGGGCAAATACAGTGAGAGAAGCCTGGCTGAAGTCTTACACAATGCGGTAGAAAAGGCAGGCATCAAGAAGCCAGTGACGCCGCATTGGCTACGCCACAGCTATAGTTTACCCCGATTTTTCGGGGCGACCCACCTGCATGAAGGGGGGACGGATATAAGGTATATACAAGAGTTGCTTGGACATCAAAGCAGCAGAACGACCGAAATTTACACCCATGTGAGCAACCGGGAAATCAGGGAGATCCGGAGCCCTATTGAGGACATGGACATTCAAATATAAAAGGAGGCAAAACCGCGCCAAGCCAACAGCATGTTGCAATAGAGCGGGGAAAAACCGCGCCAATAAACGAGTTATGGCACATTATAGAAAGACCGAGCTAAATGACAAACATTCTATTTAGAAAAGAAAAAATATCAATTCAGAATATCGGTCGACAGAGATTTTGGATTGGAATTGTTGCAGGACTGATTTCAGCAATTTCAATTTCGTTATTTTTCAATCATTCAAGAGAATCGCTTAGACTTTTAACAAGTATGTCTGCGGACTTACTGATTTTAAAAAACAATGAACTTCTATTTTTTAATTATTTCTTCTCATTCCTTTCAACTGTATTGGGACTTTCAATCACAATATGGATTTGGATGCAGAACAAGAAACAAAATCGGAGAAAAGACAGAATTTATAAAAATCTTTCAGTCACAAATGTAATTTTGATTTTTTGGGTCATTCTGATGATAATATCTCGGTTTGGCTCAATCTTACCAATTGTTTTATTCGGAACCCCCGGTTACGACAATCATTTAAACCTTTATGAAGAATTTTGGATACTGTTCGTCCTAATACCAATTGTGGTATTTATGCAAAGTTGGTTTACGGTTAGACTTGTCTATCAAGCAGGAAGGTGGATTTTCCTTTCGTTCCTTTTCTGCATACTAACAGCATTTACACTTCAATTATCAACTACAGTTAATCAAGAAAAACTCAACTCAGCATATCACCAAAAATTTGAAAAAGACTACAACTATATTGACCAAGAAATTAAAAATGCAAAGGAAAAATATGGGGTGGACATTAATGAACAGACCATTGAGATTTTGAAAAAACAGATTACTGAAAGTTCTGTGGAACGGATTGCAAGAGTTAAAAGAGCATTTTCTAGTGACAAACCTGTCTCAATGGATACAATAATTCTTCAAAAGATAATTGTCAGAAACCTTAAGGAAGGCGGATGGTATTATTATAGAAGGAACTCAATGGAGAATTGGCGATATGCACTTCCTAACGACATTCTGAAGCAACTTGACTATTTTGACAGTAGCTCAAACGAGACAAAAGAACTTTTCGAGATATTAAGAGAAATGATTGACTTAGTGAATACACCAGAAATACATTGGGAAGAATATCAAAATTTCACAGAAACAGAAAGAAGAAGAAGTTTGGGAGCAAGATATAATATACCTGACCCATTGATTGAACAGTTAAAAGAAGTTCGGACAAGACTATTAGAAGACGACCGATATTCCGATTTTTCAACGAATTTAAAAGTAATAAAAGACAGAGAATGAAAAGAATAACGTGCCATAACATCACCTATACGCAAGCAGGGGTTTCGAGCTTCGTAGGACAGGAAAGTGGTAAATTTGAAGTTCAGTTCTTCGTAGGAAGTTCAGTGGTACAAATCCCTGCCTGCGTATAGCTGAGAACCGTCAGACTGTCTAAAAACCCTGTTCTGTAGGAGATTAAATTTCACACTTTTTCTATGGGATATATAGGGTAATTTTTGTAAATTCTACCATGAAATTCATACAAGGCACCGACCGCACACAGCTTGCCC
>NZ_JBHSJJ010000011.1:0-178778 GCF_042652345.1 Negadavirga shengliensis | reverse complement strand
TGGACATGAACAAGTTTGAACAGGACGGGAAATGGGACGGGCTCAAAGGCTACATCACCAATACGGGCCTTGACAAGGATCAGGTGATAGAGAACTACAACAACCTTTGGAAAATAGAAAAGGCTTTTTATGGAAAGGAAAAGATTATGTCAAGTATCCATCAAAAATATCGCTTGGAGACATCTTAAATGTAGGTACTTTACATAAACACTTTACATAATCGATATTGGTTAGCTTTAGTATGGCGCTTTTGCCAAAGAAACAAAACGATATCATTATGGAACCAGAAAAACAGACTATTTCAGAACTTATGAATAGTTGTGCTCAATATTTTGAGCGGGAATCATTCTCCGAGGCAAGGATTGGCCGTTACCAGACAATGTGGAAAACCGGGATTGTCCGGTTCATGTCCGAAAGATCAATTCTATATTACAATGCCGCGGTGGGCGAGGAATATATAAGTACCCACATAGCCGGAAGCATCGTCACTCCCCTTCAGCGGGACTTTATCAGGAGTGTTTATGTTCTGAGTGAATTCCAGGCAAAGGGTGCGGTCAATAAACGCCGTTACCATCCTTTAGACCGGAAGTTGACCGGAGAAATCGGGGGCTTGATGGAGCGGTTCCTTTTACATCTTGAATCCCTTCGACGGTGCAGGGCAACCGTCAACGGCCACCGGTGGTACCTTTACCGGTTTCTTGTTTTCATTGAGGGAAAGCATTTGTTTACCGTGGAAGTGATACGGGAAGAACATCTTCTGTCCTTTGTCTCCAGTGTGGCCAATACCAAAATATGCGTGGTTTCTTCGCTCCGCCTTTTTTTCGGCTATCTTTATGACAACAGGGTAATCTTCCACAATCCCTCTGAAGTCCTCAAACATCACCGGTGGGGGAGAAAAGAAAAACTGCCCTCGGTATATACTGCCAATGAGGTTTTAAAGATTGAATCGTCGATCAATAGGGTGGATGCCACCGGAAAACGGGACTATGCCATGATGCTGCTTGCGACAAGACTGGGGCTGAGGGCATCCGACATAGCCCACCTGTCTTTTGAAAACATAATCTGGGAGAGCAGTACTTTTACACTCTCACAATTCAAGACCGGAAAGGAAATCGTACTTCCCTTACTGGCCGATGTTGGGGAGGCTCTCATAGACTATCTGAAATATGGTCGCAAAAGATCCGAATCAACAAGGGTTTTCCTATATACCCGCGCTCCGTTTACAAGTATGGAAAATGCCGCGGTTGCCGGTACACTTGGCCGTATAGTGGCTTCTTCCGGAGTTGACACAACCGGAAGGAAGCATGGCCCCCATGCCATGCGCCACAGTCTGGCCAGCCGTTTCCTGGAGAACAGAGAAACAATTCCCGTCATATCAGAAGCACTGGGACACCGGACTACGGCAACCACCGGTTCCTATCTTCGGATAGACCTGGAATCCCTGATTCAATGCGCCCTTGATGTTCCGGACGTGACGGAAGAGTTTTACGAACAGAAAGGGGGTGTTTTTTATGAAGGACAAGTTTAATTATTCCAGCATATATGCGCCATACTTCAAAAGGTTTATAGCCATGAAACAAGCTCTTGGGTATGTGTCCTTACGGACAGAATGGATCTTTCTTGAACTTGACAGGTTCTTTGTGGACAAAAGAGTAACGGAACTTGGCATAACAAGCGAGCAGGTGGACCAATGGAGGGCCACAAGGATCAATGATGCGCCCCCCACCATATCTATGAAATATTCCGCCATATCGCAGTTCAGCAGGTTTATGTGCAAGGTTGGATACGACAGCTTTGTCCCCATGATGCCGGCCAACAACGCCAGGAACAGCTTTACGCCGTATATCTACTCAAACCGGGAGATGGCCGCCATCTTTAACTCCTGTGACAATCTACGTCTATACGACGGGCACATGACGACAATACAGTTTATCATACCGGTAGTTATCCGCCTTCTTTATGGCACCGGTCTAAGGATCAGCGAGGCACTTTCCCTAAAAAACAGGGATGTCGACCTTGGGAAACGGACAATCCATATCAAAAAAGCCAAGAATGGGCAAGAACGCTTGGTCCCGCTATCATTATCGCTGGCAAATGTACTGGAGCAATATCTAATTTACAGGAACAGGTTACCTGTAGCCGGAATCCCGGATGCCAACAGCTTTTTGTTCGTCTCTCCCATCGGTACCCGCTGCAGGTCAGGAAGTGTATACAACTGGTTCAGAAAGGTCCTGTCGGAATCCGGGATACCCCATCAGGGAGATCACAAGGGCCCACGGGTTCATGATTTACGGCATACTTTTGCCGTCCATTCCATGGTGAAGATGGCCGAGTCCGGAATGGATCTGTATTATTGCCTGCCCCTGTTGTCTGTTTTTCTGGGGCATAAGTCCCTGGGTTCAACCGAACGTTATGTCAGGCTTACCGCAGAAGTGTATCCGGATCTTCTCAAAGACCAAAAAAGCATCGGGGCATACGTTTTTCCTAAAACCGGCAACATTACATGTGATGGAAACCACTGACTTTGCTAAGCACCTTAGTGCGTTTTTGACCGTATATCTTGCAGGGGAGAGAAACTACAGCCCAAATACCGTTTTGGCTTACCGGGATACTTTTGTCCAGTTTATTACCTTCATGAAAGACAGGAAAGGCACCGAAGCCAAAAGGCTGACCCTTGAAAGCATAACAGGGGAGGTTGTCTCCGAGTTTCTTGGCTTCTTACAAAAGGATAGGAATTGTTCCAACGCAACAAGGAATTACCGGCTTGCCGCCCTTAAATCATTCTTCAATTATATGCAATACAGAAACCCGGAAAGAATGTATGAGTGGCAAAAGATCCTGTCCATTAAAGTGAAGAAACAGGAGAAAAAGAGCATTAACTACCTTACCGCGGACGGCATAAAGCTTCTTCTTGAACAACCGGATTTAAATACTCCGGGTGGTCGCCGAAATCTTGCACTGCTTGCGCTTATTTATGACAGCGGTGCCAGAGTGCAGGAGATAATAGACCTTACCCCGGCATCTGTAAGATTGGACATTCCTATTACCATAAGGCTCTTTGGCAAAGGGCGAAAAGCCAGGATTGTGCCCCTGCAGGAAGAACAAACCGTGTTTCTGAAAAACTACATGCAGGAGAATCAATTATTCGAGCCGCATGCCAATAACTACCCGCTGTTCTCGAACAGCAAAAATGAGAGGCTTACCCGTGCCGGAGTGGCATATATACTGAACACCCATGCAGTCATGGCACGCCAAATTAATCCGGCAATAATACCTGAAAAAATCAGCTGTCATTCTTTACGCCATTCGAAAGCGATGCACCTTCTTCAGGCCGGCGTCAATCTGGTATACATAAGAGACCTATTGGGGCATGTTTCAGTTCAGACTACGGATGTATATGCCCGGGCTGATTCAAAGCAAAAGCGGGAGGCTTTTGAAAAGGCCTATGTTGATCTACACCCCCGTGCGGATAAATCAAAATCGTGGGAAAAGGATGGCAATTTGCTTGAATGGCTAAAAAGTCTGGGAAAATAGTTAATCGTTTATGTAAAGTGGTATTGTAAAGTAACCTTACTAACAGATTGATTATTAAGATACTTGATACTACCACTTTGCATAATCTTTTTCTTTCCATAAATCCCTTCCTCCACACCCCATCTCATCCCGTACAGTTCCACAAGGTCCTCATTGCTGAATGAGCCGGTATCCGTCAGGCTGCTGACCAGCAGTTCCGTCTCCCCGGTTTCAAGGACCGCCTTGGTCACCCTCACCCTCACCGCTTCCGAAGTCCCGGCCGTTTCCCGTTCTTTTCTGCTGGGGACCCAGTCGGTGATGAAATCGGTCCGGCCGTCGGCCATCACGCCTTTTGCAAAATCGGTGATACCGGTGGACAGCCTGATACAGAAGGGCCTTCCCTCTGCGGACAGCCTGGACACGGTGTTGAAAAAGCCGAAGTTCCTGTCCAGAACCAGAAGGTCATCGGGCCGGGACGGCATCCTGTCCAGACAGTCTTCCAGCATGCCCCCTTCACCCGTGCTCATCCTGCCGATCCCTGCCCGTAGGGTAAAGCCGGTATGCACGTCATAAACAAGGAATATCCTGGCCAGGGATTTTTTCGGGCTGTTGGCGTCCACACCGAAATGTCCCCTGACCTGTTTGGAAGCGGGCAGGTTCAGCGTGCTGCCGTCCCCGGCAAGGATCCGGTATCCCTTCCACCGGGCTGAGGCAAAACCTTCGTAGGCCTCCGAGCTGATATCACAGAGATCGGAGAAGAACAGCGGGTCGATCTTGTACCTGGCCTGGCTGAAGGCACTGCCGGTAACGGCCTGCCTGCCGATGCGGGAAAGAACATCCGAAGCAACAAATTCAGCTGATTCCCTGAACAGCCGGAGCACCGAGAGCACAACGGTCTGGAAGCCGAGCGGGGAGGTTCTGGAAAAATGGGAGGGATCAGAACAGTATATGGTCTGATTCTCAGGGTCTTGTATTTTTTCAAAGATTTTTTTTCGGACATCCGCAAGATATGTCCGTGGTGTTTTGGCTGGTATTTTGTACCTTCATGTCAGTATAGTTTCGCGGCTTTAAGTTACTTAAAGCAGGCCGGTTTTCATAAGGGAAACCGGCTTTTTTTGACCATATGGCCCGTTTTTTTCTTAACTTAATAGCATTGGGTATCGAACGTCCTGTCCAAAACCTTATCAAAAGTGCCGTCAAATGTCTCATCGAAAGTTTGTAATGAAATGTTCATATTTATATGGTTTGGGAGTCATTTTTTTTCAGTAAGTGGCACAATGGGGATTCAAATGAATAAGATTCAATTTCCACTGTTATGATGTTAAAACAGTGGAAAATAAAAAAAGGATAATTATGCCCTTTGCCTTTATAAATAAAAATATAAAACATATTTTGATCAATCAATAATGTTATCAATATAGCATTGTCCGTTTGAATTTCCTAATATCTTAAGTGTTTTTGATTTTATGGCGTAAGCTAAATAGACTGAAAAAGTTCGGACAGCGTGTTGGATACTTTTGGGACGCCAGACGGGTAAATGTAAAACAGAGATTACGGCTTAGGTGAAAAAAGGATAATCGAAGAATATGGTTTCATCACAATTTTTCCTGAAATAATGTTTCCTTGCGTATCATACCATTCAGATGACAGAATTAATTCTTTTTCTCGGTCACTTTCGTTGTAGTCAAATAAAAAATCAGGCTGTGTTTCATTTATTTCGATTTCTCCCCACTCCAAGTCTTGAAGTGCAAGATTATCTACCGGTTCCTCGGTTTTTATTAAAATAGATCCATTATCTGCGTTTTCAGGAAAAACAAACATTTCTTCATATGGAGACAATGTGCTTTGGACGGATAAAATTTGAGTTCTGGAGATCATTTGCCATGGATGGCCAGTATGCCTTAAATAAATATTTAAAGTAGTAGGGGTTTTACTTGAAGCATGGAATTTTAAAAGATATGACTTATTGGGGTCTATTTTGCCAATATCCATTTTTATTCCTGATAAGTAACCAGTAGTGTTGAAATTGATTATGTTGTTATTCGCAGTTGAAATTTTTTCAATTTTACACTCATCATTTAAACAACTAGCGATTTTGAAAAGATGGTTGTTATCTAAAGTCTTCTTATAACTTTTTAAAGAGTTAAGTGCCGGGGATGTTGGCATTCTGAATACAGAATGATTTTCATCTTTTAATCCCGAGTATTTCCAGTTTTGTGTATTATAATTTCGTGTTTTCGTGGGTTTTTGTCTGTAATTGATTTCGAATATGTGATCTTGGTTCTCCGGATAGACATACATATTGTTCTTAAGTTTAACCATATCAGGTATGTCATCTTTTATTGATGAAATTTTTAATATTTTTTGATATTCTGATAATGCACAAAATCGATTGCCTTCAATATGGATATTTCTTACAGGATCAGCTAACTGGTCATGTGAAGCGTTTAATTGGTTGGTGCCGTTAATTACTAGGTTGTCGATTATAGATATATTCCTGGCATTATGGAGATTTATTGAACTCCTGGATACGTTGAAAACAGTATTGCCCTTGATAAGAATATTTGAAGCATTATCATCAATATATATTCCATCAGCTTGAGGATGGGTTAATTTGGAGGAATAACGATTTCCTAATCTAGTTCCGATTCCGTTAAGTATTATATTGTTCGAGATAATTCTCTGGCTATAATTTTTATTTTGTTTACCTTCAAAAGTATATATCCCTCCGCCGTCGTTTTTAACTAAGCAAAAATTTTTCACAATATTTTCAGATACTTCTACATTATTCCCGTTAAAAGTTATTCCTGAATAGCCAATATTCTTTAATTTATTACGGTAAATTATTCCTCCATCGGATCTACAAAAAATTCCCATTCCATTTCCATCACCATTTTGGCCCATTCCGTGAAATAGGTGAACATTTTGAATGTTATTATAGCTTACATTGGCGTTTGGTACACCATACCTCAGGTATATACCGCTATTAAGAATGTTGTCTATTTGATTGTTTGTTATTTTTATATTGGGAACGGTCATGGCTGTTATCGCATTCTCCCCTGAAAAATCAATTGAACAATTTTTAATTTCAATATTTTCCGCTTCAATAAGTTGAATAGAAGTTTTGTTTGAGCCGGAAAATTTTATTTTTTCAATTTTTATATTCCGTGTTTTTGGAGTATTGATTAACAAGTTGTTTTGCGAACTAACTTTGATGTCATAGGAATTGGGGGCTTTGTCACCAAAGTAGACAAAAATTTTACCGTCTTTTTCGTCATGAAACCATTCTCCAAATCGATCCAGGGTTTTTATATGGTCTTGAAGAAAGAATCCATACCCGTTAGAAGGAAAGTAACTGTTATCAGCTTTGTATGTGATTTTATTATTTTCAAGTGAGATTATTTGATGGGTGTCTATCACCCATTCATTTTTGCGAATTGCAATTGAAGCATTTTTCCATTCGTGACCCAAGCTACTACTAAGTGGGTTAATTTCATTTTCGGATATTGCTTCATATTCGATATAATCTTCATTGGGAAATCTACCAAGTTCATGGATTTTCCCGTTTATAATTAAAAGATGAGTTTTATGCTTTAACTCGTCCAGTTTATTACAGTATATCCCGTTTCCTACATGAGTCCATTTGCTTAAAGTGGTCCATCCTGAAACTATAGGGGGCTCACCGGAACCATATGAACTTATTACTATCGGTCGCGTTAGCGTACCTCCTCCCTTTAATATTAACATACCATCAAAAACTTCATTGCTTTTTAGCAATACTGTATCTCCTCCTCCTAGATTTACTAATATTGAATTAAGTTTATCTAAAGTTTTCCACGGCGTTTCCGGATTTCTGGCTTCAATCGCTGATCTGGAATCATCTCCCTCCCGATCCGAAAAATAATATGTTGCGGACGAAGCAGTTGTGGTGAAGGTGGCCCAAAAAACAAGGGACAAAAGTACCTTGCAAATAAGGTGGAAATGGAAATGAAAATACATCGTTATGTTGAGAGCTGAGACGTTTGGTTGTTTCATATTCATGTAAAATCAAAAAACCCATAATATTCTATTACGGGTTTTTTGATCTTGGAGTTTAATGGTTTATGGATTTACCATAAGTTTTAACCTTTCAATGCCCCCTTTTTCAGGCGATATTGTTATGATGTAGATCCCTTTTTGTAATTGGTTGACATGGAATTTGTATTCTCCGTTACCATCGTAGATCGTATTTGAATCGTGATATTGTATCATTTGCCCGCTTGCATTGTGAATAAATAGCGTGAATTTTCCTATGTCCTTTTGGATTTTAACGGTTGCGATTTCACTTGCGGGATTTGGATAGATCGTGAAGTCTTGTAACTGTCCAAAAGGGGTTACTTCATTTATTTCTGGATCATCCGAGCTATCCTCTTCAATGATTTCTCTTAAGTTGGCGGAGCTTGCCAGGATTTTATTGGAACTATCTATGATCGCAATACCTGAAATCGTGGCATTGTTTGCAGAAGCGACCATGTCAATGTTCATTTTTCCATCGGCCACTTTTACATCCGTGAATTCCAATGCAATGGGCTTGTTTCCAGACTCCCTATATAAGTCCAGTTTGGTTTTTACCCGTTCACCTTCAATGAAAATGTCGAAAACTCTTCTGCCAGGGCCTGTGTCTGATATCCTTTTTCCGAAATAAGTTTCATTGTGGTAGGTTATTACGGTATATGTTCCGTTTGGAACAGGTATAGCATATTTTAGTTCGTTGGCAAATCGATGCGATTGGAAGATTTTTTCTGAACTGGCATTCGGATAAGATATATAATTTGAATTGGAATAAAAATTGTTATCCGTATCCGACTGAAAAGATATGCCCTTAAATGTGGCTGTTTCATTGCTTCCTGCATTGATGAATATTGACGTTGAACTTGATTTTTCAGAAATAGTATTGTTATCCAACGGGATGACGGCTATTCCTGATAAAGTGGCATTGTTGGCAGACGCTACAAGTTTAATTTCCATTTCGCCATCACGTACCTGGATATTTTCGAAGGCCAAAGTCGTCTCTTTATTTTGGTTTTCCACAAACATATCCAAGCCCTTTTTTACGGTTTTGTTTTCTATAAGAATATCGAAAACCCTTTGTCCTTTTTTGGCAGTTCTGCCCCCGGTGCCAAAATAACTTTCCTTGTGATATGTAATTACCTTGTAATTCCCATTCGGCACGGGAATCTTATAGGTGAGGGTATTGGCAAATCTGTAGGTCTGGAAAAGGGGGCTGCTACTTAAGTTATTGTTTTCACTATTGTTTGAATTGGATGAAAAATATCCTGTGCCGGTGTCGGAAACAAAATTGACTCCTTCATGGGAAACTTGGTTTGTACCTCCCACATTAATGAATATGCCTTCATCACTTAAGGAATTTTTCGCTGATTCAGATTCTATTTTTCCCGATGTTTTAATTAATAATACAGAGGAGTAGGGAGGGATTTCTATTTTTCCTGAATAAGGCTTGTTCCTGCCATCTACATAATTGCCATCCAATGAGACGGTTTTAGGTGATTTTGAATGGTTATATTCAAATAGAAACACTTCTTCGGGTTTAGTGATGTTAACCTTTGCTTCTTTCAGTTCAAAATCATCTATCCAATATGTCCAGTTTCCCTCATCCGAAACCAACATTACCGCCGGTTTTTCAACATTCGTATAGGGCTGAATCAGCACGGAGTATTCTTTTGCGCTTGTGGATATATTTAAAGTTGTACTTGGAGAAACCTGTTGCCATGGGGAGCCAGTGTGTCGCAGAAAAACCCTCAATGTGCCTTGTTTACTCGCAACGGCTTTAAATTTTAATACGTAATTTTTGTCCTTGTTTACCGATCCAACAGATACAGCTGCTGATGAATAGGAGGGGCTTTCAACTTTCAAAGACCCCCCATTTAATTTTCCGGTGACCCAGGATGATTGACAATCATTACACCAAAAACCTGTAATGTTGCGCAGAAAATTAATATTTTCATAAAGGGATTTCCCAATTAGTTCCGTTACTTCAAATGGGGAAACCGGGCTTGGCAAAGTCTTGGAGTTCACATCTTTGTTGTAGGATTTTTGCCAACGTTTAAGATCCAGATATTTCTCTACTTGGCTGCTTCCACTATCGCCATATCTCAAATAAATTGAGTGATTGTCCCCCAAGGGCCGTACAAAGTGATTGTTGTCGAAGCTTCCTATATCTGGAATGTCTTTCTGATTTGACCTAAAAGTGTAAGCCATCTGGTCAGGATGTTTTGAGAAATATACGTTGTTTTTTAGACTGATATTCCGGGTGTCTCCGCCATTATTGCTGTTCCCTAATAGTACATGAGAGTCAGTGTCATAGAAAAGGTTGTTCCTTACGTTGATATTTTTCGCATTGGCTATTTTGATTCCGCTGTATTCTGTGTGTGCGATGGTGTTGTTTATGATATCAACACCATCGACGTTGTCATCCAGGAAAATACCACTGGAATGAGGCTTGGAACTGAATAATTCAGCCCGTGGGGTGCCGTGATTTGTGGCTCTACCATTCAGAATAATATTGTTTTCGACTTTCCTAAATTTTCCACTGGTGTTACCTCCAAATGAGTATATACCCCCTCCATCATTTTTTAACAAACAGTAGCCATCTACAAGATTGTTTTTTATAATGGTTTCATTTCCCATGAAGAAGATACCATTAAATCCTGTGTTCCGAACGATATTGTTTTCTACCAATGCATTATCCGAACGCGTAAAAATACCTACTCCGTTATTGTCTCCGTTTTGGGCTCCCCCCTGAAAGGGAAATGTGTTTTCTACTTTACTGTTGGTAACTTTTGCTCCGACATTTCCATACCTTAAATAAATACCGTTATTTAGCGAATAGGAAACATTACAATTATCTATTTCAAGACGGGTGACGCTCATGGCTATCACTCCATTTTCACCGGCATAATTGATATCGGTATTTATAATTTTAAATCCGTCCCCTCCGGCCAGATGAAGCGCATCCTTATTGGATCCCCTGAAATTTATATTTTCAATCAATATATGGCTTGCATTGTAGGATTTTGTTAACAAATGATCAGCAGTACTCATGAAAACCTTGTTTGCGCCAGGCCCACTGGATCCAAAGAACACGTTGAGCTTCTTGGAAGCCTTACTATAAAACCACTCCCCAAACCGGTCGAGTGTTCCCAAATGTCCCTGAATAAAAAAGCCATAGCCTTTTGAAGGAGAAAACGGTCCGGACCCCGCATAGTTAATGGTGTTCCCTGAATGGGAAGATATAGGATGCCTGTCTATTATCCACTGAATTTTCCTGATGACAACCTCTCCCCCGGAAAAACTTGGGGAAGACGGGAGGTCCTTACTTGTTACCGCACTGTTGCCCGAATTAGAATCAATAGTAAGGTAGCCTCCGTTGGCCGCATCCCTGTTAGGATACCGGCCTTTTTCTTGGATTTTGTCATCCAAAAGTACCACACTTACCTCTGATGGCGAATAACTATTTGTACTCTCATATATCCCATTACCGATTGATTTCCATCCTTTTATTTCTTCCAGCGAGGTGATTATCGGCTTGCTTCCACTGCCATACGCGCCAATTTTAATGGGGTTCCCACTTGATCCCGACGCATTAATATGTATCGTTCCATAGAAAGTCTCTCCTCTACGAAATAACACCGCATCCCCCGGTTTGAGGGTGGAAAATACCGCATTGAGCTTGTTGATGGACTTCCAGGGAGTGCTGGGGTTCTGTGCCTGGGAGGCACTCCTGGAGTCATCGCCGGTTTCGTTGGAAAAGTAATAGTTTGCCGCTTCTGCTTGGAGTCCTGATACTAATAATGCACAGCACAAGATTAGTTTGGATAAAATTGTGTTCATTTAAATTGAATTTAGTTGGTGATTTGATCTTATTATCTCTTTTGGGGATTAAGCAAATCAGTATTTTGTCCCCGCTAGCGGGGATGACCAAGGATTTTGAGGAAATGTTCTGAAAGCCCCCAAGCGCCGGTTGGGGGATATATTCATTCCAAATCCTTCTTCTTGCCAATTGGTGAAATCCGCGAACCAGGACCAGGCATTTTTATAATAAGCCGGCTACTGGATAAGTCGTGCTATGATCCCGTTCCCAACTTTTTCGAATTGATCCTCTTTTTGGCCGGCTGAATCAGTTTATAATGCACCCACAGACATATCCGGCGATGATGATAAGACATGTCAATAACAGCGGAGTTTGATGTGTTCACTCAAACCCCCTCTGAATCTCCCCTACGTAAAATGTGATTAAACCTGACCGCTTAAAATGTTGGGCAATTAAGTTGGCTTATTTCCGCGGTTTAACTTTTAAATTTTATGCCAATTGCCCTACGAAGGTGGGTGATTGGGAGCAAAACGAAGGCAGAAAACGCTTTAACAAATGACAAAGGAGTTGAAAATCTACATTCATGCTTTTAAAATTGTATATTGAATAATGAAAAATGCATTTAAAAATAGAGTCGATCAAAGCATAATTTTTGAGGTAAATTTCTCCTGATGAGTAAAAAAAATTGTTTTTATAAACCAATTAGCCTAAAAAATAAACATCATATGGGCAGTTTTTACACAATATGCGCAAACATTACACAACCAAACTCTTAATCCTGTTTTTTTTTATTGAATATCCTTCAACTTCTCTCAATTTTTAGGCCAGTTTCACCAAAAGATGTTTTCTCATCATTATTTGTTTACAAGTATTTGATTTTTAGAAACTTAAATATTCTTATTTAAGATGCAACCCGCCCGTCATTGCGATCCGCCGGGGCGGAGAAGCAATACCTTCACGATTTCGCTAAGAGATCGATACGACGCGGACAGCGATACGTTAAACCGGACGGACAGGTTCCCATTTCTCGTGACGAAAATCTTCGTCACTGCGAGGCTTAACATTTAGAAAATGCACAAATCAGGATGACGATTACCACCATGCGCAGCTGATATGGCTGTCCAAAACCATTGGAATAATGGTTTTCAAAACAGTTGAATATCAGTAAATTATACAACAAGTTATCGGTAGGAGTTTATCCCGGCCAACCAGGAAAGCAGTCTCTTTTTATACGGACCCGTCATGGGATCGCTTCGGCGCGGAGAACGTCTCCATCAATTAAACCGAAAGGTTGCCGCTTCTCGCGATGACGAAAAAAATCGTCACTGTAGCCCTTTTAGGGGATTGGCTGGCTGGAAAAGGACCTTTCGTAAAGGGATACCCACCGCCCCATCCCACAAGCCGCTCCTCGAAACAGCCTGTCCCGGACACTTTCGGAAACGGCTTTTTTACAAAAACTTCACCGAGTTTCGTTAATTTATTAACGAAAAAAACAGGACTTTTTACTAAGTAGAAACCAGCTGATCCCCCACGCTGACCGTCCCTGCATCCATGGCAATAAGGTTTTGGCCAAACAGGATTTTGTCGTGGGTTTTCCGGTAGGTGGATAAGGAGCGGAGCGGTTCTTTACCCTTTTTTCCGGTTTTTTGATCGATAGTAGTCATTACGCATCTCGCGCAGGGTTTAGATACCCTGAAAGTGACCTCCCCGATTTTCAGCCCCGACCAATCATCCTCTATAAAAGGCATGTCTGAAGAAAATACCAGATTGGGGCGGAACCGGTCCATCCCTATTTTTTTCTCCAGCCTTGTGTTTAAATCATCCAAAGATGCCTGTCCAATGAGCAAGTAAGGCATGCTGTCGGCAAAACTTACCTGCCCGTCATCAACGCGGTATTTTTTCCCGATTTTTCTTGTTGTTCCGGATTTGGGAAAAGCCACCAGCCTTGCATTAAATCCCAATACCTCCGAAAACCATCCGTCAGCATCCGGGCTGACCAGATCCGCTTCCAGGGTGTCATCCCAAATTCTCACCATCAGCTTTTTCCCACTGGTCTGGGAGAGGCCGAATTCAAACTCCAGAGTCTGGCATTGCTTATGAAAAACCTTTAAGGTATCACCGGTCAGCTCTGATTGTAAAAGAGCCATCCCGTGATGGGACCGCTGGCTGAGGAACCTTCCCGATCCGTCCACCAACATCCATCTTCTGTCATATTCAAAGCCCGCCGCCTCGGCTTTACATGCTGACAAGGAGATCCCTCCAAGTGATTTGATGGGGTAGATGTAAATATGGGTGATTTTCATATGATTATAATTTTTTTTTAATAGGCCATATGGAATCTCGCAATCTATAATCATCCCAGTTTATGACGATCCCGTCATGCTCGATTTCATAATTACAAATTTAAGGGTTTCACGGGAAATTATGATTCGAAAAATGCAAGGCCAAATTCCGCTTGTTCCAACATGGCAATGGACAGACGCTTTATAGGTAGGATGAAGGACTTGGTCAGTAGTGTGATGACAAAGGTTAATAATCGTAGGAGATTAGACAGTGCACCTGACATTTCCTGCCGTATATCCCCTGTCAACCTCTCTTTCTAATTAATCATACTGACACAAAACAATGAATTCCTGACACCGATTATGACAATGTGGCATTAAATCAGGCTCTGGTTTTATTGGCACATTGGTTGTTATCCTAGAACAGAAAGCAAAAAGAAAACGAATAAATATTATATAATCATGGGAAAAATTATTGGTATAGACTTGGGTACTACCAACTCTTGCGTAGCCGTAATGGAAGGGAGTGAACCCGTAGTAATTCAAAACAGTGAAGGTAGAAGGACCACGCCTTCTATCGTGGCATTTTTAGACAACGGAAGCGGAGAAAGGAAAGTTGGGGATCCAGCCAAAAGGCAGGCCATTACAAACCCGGCTAATACCATTTCTTCCGTCAAAAGATTCATGGGCAAGAAGTTTTCCGAGATATCAGAGGAACGTAAGCATGCCTCCTACAAAGTAGAGCAAGGCTCAAATGATACCGTAGCCATCAAAATCGGGGACAGGTCTTACACCCCTCAGGAAATTTCGGCCATGATCCTGCAGAAGATGAAGTCCACCGCGGAGGATTTTCTAGGACAGGAAATTACGGAGGCGGTCATCACGGTGCCTGCTTATTTCAATGATTCCGAACGTCAGGCAACCAAGGAAGCAGGACAAATTGCGGGATTGGATGTGAAAAGAATCATCAACGAACCTACTGCCGCCGCCCTTGCCTACGGGTTGGACAAGAAAAACAAGGACATGAAAATAGCGGTGTATGACCTTGGTGGCGGTACATTTGACATCTCTGTCCTGGAATTGGGTGACGGCGTGTTTGAAGTAAAATCCACTAACGGTGATGTTCACCTCGGAGGTGACGATTTCGATCAGGTGATCATCGATTGGTTGGCGGCTGAATTCAAAGCTGAGGAAGACATCGATCTGAGAAAGGACCCCATGGCACTCCAGCGGCTTAAAGAGGCGGCGGAAAAAGCCAAGATCGAATTGTCCAGTTCTTCAGGCACGGAAATCAACCTGCCTTATATCACCGCGACACAAACCGGTCCCAAGCACTTGGTGAGGAGTCTGTCAAGGTCCAAATTTGAGCAATTGGCCGATACGCTGATCAAGAGGTCAATGGCGCCTGTTAAAAAAGCCATGGACGATGCAGGTTTGAACCCCTCAGATATTGACGAGGTGATCCTGGTGGGCGGGTCTACCAGAATCCCCAAAATTCAGGAGGAAGTGGAAAAATTCTTCGGAAAAAAACCTTCCAAGGGCGTTAACCCTGATGAGGTAGTGGCCATAGGTGCCGCCATCCAGGGTGGGGTGCTTACAGGAGAAGTTAAAGATGTCCTGTTGCTGGACGTTACCCCTTTGTCTTTGGGCATAGAAACCATGGGAGGGGTGTTTACCAAGTTGATAGAATCCAACACGACCATCCCGACCAAGAAGTCTGAAGTGTTCTCCACTGCGGCAGACAATCAACCTGCTGTGGATATCCACGTGCTTCAGGGAGAGCGGTCGTTGGCGAAGGACAACAGGAGTATAGGAAGGTTCCAGCTGACGGATATTCCTCCCGCGCCCCGCGGTGTGCCTCAGATTGAGGTAACTTTCGATATCGATGCCAACGGGATTTTGAGCGTGTCAGCCAAGGACAAAGGCACCGGAAAAGAGCAAAAGATTAAAATCGAGGCTTCTTCCGGCCTTTCTCAGGACGAAATCGATAGAATGAAAAAAGAGGCTGAAGCCAATGCCGCTTCTGATAAGGCGGAAAAAGAAAAAATCGATAAGTTGAATCAGGCCGATAGTCTGATTTTCCAAACAGAAAAGCAGCTCAAGGAATTTGGGGACAAGCTTTCTGAAGGCAACAAGACAGCCGTGAACGGTGCTTTGGAAAAACTGAAGGGAGCTCACAAAAGCCAGGATATTGCGGGGATTGATGCAGCCATGCAGGAACTTAACAATGCCTGGAGTGCGGCTTCTCAGGAAATGTACAATGCCACACAAGGCGCGGAAGGCCAGGGAGAAGCTTCCGGCGCTGCCGGCAGTGACGCAGGTGCTTCTTCCGGAGACGGTGTGTCCGATGTGGACTACGAAGAAGTAAACGAAGAAGACAAGAAGTAATGCGTTAGGAAATCAGAAAATGGAGAAATTGGCGTCCCTGAACAGCGAAGGGATGCCTTTCTTTTTTTCTGAAGCACGGATGGGATTGTGAACATAGCTGTGTAGGTACATTTAACTGGATAAAGTCATGCAGTTGACATCTGACAATAAATTAAAAAAACTGATAATAGTAGGGGACAGGCTTTTGATAAAACTCAAGAAGCCCGATCAGAAAACCTCCAGCGGACTTTATCTCCCGCCAGGCGTGCAGGAGAAAGAAAAAGTCCAGCAAGGATATATTATCAAGGCGGGCCCCGGATACCCCATTCCCATTCCTGTGGAGGAGGACGAGCCATGGAAAGAACATGGAGAAAGTATAAAGTACATCCCTCTGCAGGCAAAAGAGGGCGATCTGGCGGTCTTCCTCCTTAATGGGGCATATGAAGTAATATATGAAGGTGAAAAATATTATATCGTACCCCAAAATGCTATCCTGATGCTGGAACGGGAAGAAGATTTATAGATAAGCATTTTTTTTAATGCAAAAGAGCCGAGGGGATAACATTCCCTCGGCTCTTCGTATTTACAGCCCAACTGTTTTGTGCTCCAGGCGTTTTGGGGAGAAATCCCTTCTTAAATACTTTTAGGCAAAAGGTGTATACGTACCTCTTTTATTATCATAATTACTAATAATCATATTTTCTCGTAGTTTTTTTCATTAATTTAATATATATATAATATTTCGTATAATATTAATATTTCAGATTTTTATTTCAAATATATGTCCATACTTAGCTATGTCAGTGTATTTTTAAGCGATTTGTTATTGTGTTTATATTTTCATATAAGATAAATAAATAACGTATATGATTAAATAATTAACGGTAGTTTTTATTTTTGATATAAATTTGAACCAATATTTTAATAATTTTTGCAAATTAAATAAATTACTGTTAATATTGAATTGTTAAAAAAACGAATCATTGTAGAATAATATTTTGATTGAGTTATAGTTTAAAAATTAACCTAAATTTTCAAAAAACATGAGAAAAATTGACGTTCCAACTTTGTTTAAAGGTATCATTGCTTTAGGGCTGTTTTTGATAGTTGCGGTTTCACCGGTGTTTTCACAGACAGAAGACAAGTTCAGTTTCGATATTACGGTGAACTCAGATCAGTTTTTTGGGTTTTACCCTTTCTTCGCCGGATCCTATGAGGTGAGCGAAACATCTGCATTTACCTTTTACGGTATCTTATGGTCAGGTGGTACCGGAGGTGTGCAGGGCGCCGGCGGCGGCGGATGGGGCAACTGGACCGAATTTGGTGTAGGTATGAATTTTGATGTTGCAGACGGTCTTAGCATCAATCCCCAGGTGGGCATAACCGGAGGTAATTTGCTGTCTTCCGGTACTGCGGGGCCAAGTATATTTGGAGATGGAATAGTCCCGAACCTCACCATTGGCCTGGACAAAGCCAGAACGGAAGGCGAAATCTACTTTGGATTTTATTCGCCCCTTAGAAATAAAGCTCCTGAAGGAGGAACCACCTTATCCTATATTCACTACTGGGCGAATTTTGGCGTAAAGGCCTCGGATTTCTTCTCGATAGGCCTACATTATGAGCAACTGACGAATGCCGGAGGATCCAATGTGACTTCATCCACTGATGTTTACCAATGGTTAGGACCGTATATCCAATTCTCAGACCCAAAAGGAAAAGCGTTTGCAAGATTGTCTGCCGGAGGCGATTTGGTAGAAGGTAATGACTCTTTCTTTAAAGTAACGACAGGGTTGAGTTTTTAATTTGAGCGATGATCACATAATAAAAAAAGCCTCTTTGTCTAACAAAGAGGCTTTTTTTATTATCAGCGTTTCCGTTTGATATTTATTCCTTGATAAAAGAGGTTAGCATCCAGTGATGGAGCTCCACGCTTTTGATAAATGCGATAAGCATATCTTCGGTTGCTATATCGCCAAGATCAGCCACCTTTTCGGCACATTCATTCATGTTGTCGACTAAGATCTGGAAGTCTTTCAGTACTTCCTTGACCATCTCTTTGGAAGAAAGGCCGGTCCCAACCTCTTCAATGTCGGAATGTTCAAGGTAATCCTTCATCAGGCTATAAGGCGTCATGCCAAATACCCTGATTCTTTCTGCGATAAGGTCAATATTGGCGAAAGCCTCATTATACAGTTCTTCAAATTTTTCATGAAGATCAAAGAAATCACCACCGGTCACATTCCAGTGAAAATTCCTTAATTTTTGATAATGGACATGGTAATTGGCCAATAATTTATTCAGTGAACCTACGATCTTCTCTGATTCATTTTTATTATACCCTAACTTTTTAAAAACTCTTTTTTCACTTACACTCATAACGTTGTTATTTGGTGGATTAATGAATAATTTAAAAGATCTTTTTCTGCTTTAAAAGCTCATAAATTATGCCAAACCTGCCTCAGGCAGACACAATAATAATACATCTAAAACGGGGAAAATGTTTCGGTAAAATCCATCTTGCGCCCGATAGATCTGCCTAGTAAGGCCTATTTGCGAAGTACCAAATTAAGGCTTAATCTCAATATTTCCCCCATATTCCGGCATTTAATGAATTTGTCGTTTTTATAATGGCGGGCCAGTTCGTGTTTGAGGGTATAGGTGTTTTCGGGAGTGGACAGATTGTCCCTTTCCATGCTGTCCAATATGTCGGCAATCTCATTGGGAGAACTTTTCAGGCGGGTGGCAATCAAAGCCCTTTCCTCCCGTTGATATTGAGCCATTGATTCAGATGTGATGTGTTTGATGCCCAGTTGGATCAGGGCGTTGTTCTGTTTAAAATACTGGGGGAGATAAATGGATTTTTTCCCCTCATAGGATTGCTGGTCAAAGTCAATCGACCTGATCCGATAGTGGGTTTCCTCAAAATCAGGGGTCACGTCGATAACAAAGTTGGAAGAATGCATGTCGCCCAATAACCGGACAAAGCAGCGTTCGTTGAACTTGACAAACTCCTTGGACAACCGGATGGGATTGAGGAGCGGATCATGGATCTGCTGCTTCATGAATTGCTCACCGGGTATCCCCGCAATATGCTCCTCGATCAGGGAATCCCTATATACGAGGTAACTGATCCTATTGGGGGAAAGCAGGTGTTCCAGTTCCAGGCCACAAACCCTGGAGGCATCCGCGTTTTTGATATAGAAGTAGTCAAAGTTGTCATTGATGCGGTTGACAATCCTTACCCGGAAGGGCTGCGTATTGCCATATATGCAGAGATCAATCCTATCCACATACAGATGTTGCATCACGGACATGTCGCCGTCTGCCTTTAACAGGGCATAGATTTTTTTGACCTTATAATGGATTTCGTTCCTGTCGGATTCGTCATAAAATACCGTTTCCCATAAAGTATCATTGCCTTTGAAGTCATACAGGGCGATGGAATTGCTATAGCGCAGTAAATCCTGATAGTGGATGGGAATGTCCACCTCTCTTCCATATTTCAGGAGATATCCCCGCAAATTTTCACTGATGGGGTAGATGATTTTCTTTTTACTGATAACCGCCATCATTACCTTGTTTAAGACCGTGCTTCGATTAACCGCTCCTGTTTTTTAAGCTTCCTATCAAATAAAAACGGCCCAAAGGGCAAAACGGATGCAATCACGCCAAACATGGCGGTTTGAAAGGACCACCTCAGTTTTCGGCTGGTAGGATAAAGCACCAGCATGTACAAAATAAAAAGGATGCCATGTATCCAGCCAACATAAGTTACCATGGCGGGCAGCTCAAATACCCATTTTAATGGCATGGCAATGAATACCAATACCACCAGGGAAATACCTTCTGAGATACTGACCCATCGGAACCTCCGGAGTATGGCCAATCTTTCCTCGTTTGTCATTTAATTCTTTTTTTAATGCTTATTTTTTGATATTGAAAAACCGCTGCAAGGTCGCCCAGAGTTCTTTTTTAAGAGATACATTGTTTTCCAGATCAGATAGCTCATCGGCAAAGAAACATTCAACATCCTCTTGTATGATGTGGTAGTTTTCCTTTTTTCTCCCCATGACAGGATGGTGAAGCGTGCCGAAGACAATCATTTTCTGAGGGTTAAGCTGTAGCAAATGCGCTTCACCGGTGTCTCTTACGGCTTCCTCGGATAGGAGAGCGATGTCTTTAAGCGAGCAGTTGACAGCGTTTAAGACCTTCATAAGAAACGCCCGGCTGCTTTCGGCCAAACCTTCCCCCTGATAGAGCACCAACACATTTTTTTGATATTCGCCTTCATATTCCACCGGAATGGCGTCTTCTTCCTTACTTGTCACGGGTTCAGGCGGAAGCCCGGGAGCGGCTGTGTCCAGGTCCCTGTCCTCAGGTTCGGAGACAATCATATCTTCAAGGCCATGTTTTTGTGAGATCCTTTCGGACAGTAGCCTTTGTTGGATTTCATCCTTGATCACGTAAATGTCTTCGGTTATTAACAAGCCCAGTTCATTTAAGTTCATAACTGTCTGATTGAATGTGGATTATTTATTGGTTTTTTGACGTATCTTCCAGGTCAAACAATGATTTTAGCTCAGCAGCATCTTTTGGATCCATTCTTTTGCCTAAAATCAAACGCAGTTGTCTCCTCCGAAGTGCCCCTTCAAACAACTCTTTTTCTTCCTCTGTGATGGGTTTCAATGCAGGGACCTGGACAGGTTTTCCTTTTTCGTCCACAGCCACAAAAGTGAAAAATGCCCTATGGGTAGTTATTTTGCTGTTGGCAGGAATATCTTCAGCAAATACTTCTATATATACTTCCATCGACGTGTTAAACGCGCGGGTTACCTGGGCCTTCAAAGTCACCACGTTACCCAACGCGATGGGGTTCTTAAAAGAGATGCTGTCTGCTGACGCGGTCACGACAATGCTGTTGGAATGCCGTTGGGCAGATATGGCGGCCACGATATCCATCCAATGCATCAGTTTGCCTCCCATCAGGTTATTCAAGGTGTTGGTATCATTGGGAAGGACCATTTCGGTCATGGTCGCCTCAGAATCTTTCACGGTTTTTTGTCGCTTCATGTCATACAGTATTATTTCCAGCCTTCCTGGCCGAGCAGGGGGACAAAGGAAAAATTGTCAAAAGTTTCTTTGAGTATTTTTTTTTCAGTCTGTTTGGTAAGTCTAAGCATTTTTTGGGTTTTACGGTCTCCCACGGGAATGACCAGCCGGCCACCCACGTCAAGCTGTTTCAGCAGGGATGTAGGTACTACCGGGGCTCCTGCAGTCACCAGTATTTTGTCAAACGGTGCCTGTTCGGGCAGTCCCTGGCTGCCATCGCCGCAGTAATGTTTCACCTTTATACCGATTTTCGGAAGGAATTTTTTCGTCCGCTCATAAAGGTTGCTGTTGTACTCGATGGTATGGACTTTGGCACCCAAAAGGTAAAGTATTCCTGCTTGGTATCCCGACCCCGTACCGATTTCCAGTACTTTCTCACCTGGACGAATATCCAATAGTTCGGTTTGGAAAGCTACCGTGTAGGGCTGTGAAATGGTTTGCCCCTCGCCAATGGGAAAGGCCTTGTCCTGATAGGCATGGCTAAGCAGCGCGGAATCAAAGAAAAAGTGCCTTGGCAAGGTGTTTATAGCATCCAATACTGCCTGGTTCTTTATTCCCTTTTCCTGTAGTTTTTTGACCAGTTCCTTTCTTTGCCCTTTATGTAAATAGGTGTCTTCCGGTTTCAACATCATGGTGGAAAAATCATTATAGGATGATAGTGCGAAGTTAATGCTAAAAATGGCTTAATTTGGCATCATATTACCAATAATCTGATCCGTAGGAATATTTGATCACCATAAGTATTTGATAAAGATATGTTTACCGGAATCGTTGAAGCCGTAGGGGAAATCAAAGCCTTGCAAAAGGAAGGCAGCAATGTGCATTTTGAAATCGAGTCTGGCCTGGCAGCGGAGCTTAAAGTGGACCAGTCTGTAAGCCATAATGGGGTTTGTCTCACTGTCGTGGAAACAAAAGGAAACCGGTACCGGGTCACAGCGATCGATGAGACCTTAAAAAAAACAAGTCTCGGCGAATGGAAAACAGGCGATAAAGTGAATCTGGAACGCTGTATGCCTGCCAACGGCCGGTTTGATGGACATATCGTACAGGGACATGTAGACCAGGTAGGCACGGTGATATCCAAAAAAGAACAGGACGGCAGCTGGGTGTTTAACTTTCAATACGACCCATCCCAGGGAAATATTACCGTCGAAAAGGGGTCAATATGCGTGAACGGAACCAGCCTCACCTGTTTTGATTCCAGGGAGGGAAGTTTTTCAGTGGCGATCATACCTTTTACCTATGAGCATACCAATTTCCACGGTTTGCAGGTGGGGGATAAAGTGAACCTGGAATTTGACATATTGGGCAAATACATTCAGCGGATCTTAAAAGGATACTGATCAAGCGGAGCGGTTTTGAGGGCATCAAACAGATTTTTTTGCCCCGGCTCTTTTAAACGTTCATACTCTGAACCCACGTTACTACAGCAAAACATTTTAACTTTATATTCCTAAATCTTTTTCAATGCTTGAGGTTACCTGTGCGGTCATTATAAAAAGAAACCTGGTGCTGGCGGTCCAGCGGTCCCACACCATGGCCCTGCCCCTAAAATGGGAGTTTCCGGGGGGTAAAGTGGAACCCGGTGAGACAGAAGAAACCTGCCTGATGCGGGAGATTCAGGAAGAGCTCGGCGTGGAGATTGAACTGAATAGGAAACTGGAATCCGTCGAGCATGATTATGGGGATTTTGCCATTCGCCTGATCCCCTTTCTTGCTACAATCCGGTCGGGAGAAATTCAGCTGAAGGAACACCGGGATTTTTGCTGGCTATCTTTAAGCAATCTCCGGAAGTTGGATTGGGCAGCTGCGGATTTGCCGGTCGTCAGCCAAGTGGAGAAGTTGTAAGTGAATTAAGCAAATAAAAACGGCCCCTGCGTGATTTATCTGCCCCATTTTATGTAAATTCAAGTGATTGGAATAACATCCGCAAAAATAGTCCTGGTATTTTGTTTATTTCCTAACCAAACATTCACCGACATGGAACCTTACAAAAGTGATTCGGTACCTTCGGGAGACCAGTTAAAATATACCGGCAAAAGATTGTTGATGCTGGACCAGACTGCCGGATACAAAAACATCACTGACCAAGCTTCAGGTGTATCCCTCCGGCTGGCTTTTTCCAGCGATTATAAGAGCCATGAGGAAGATTATGTCAAAGCTTTTTCGGAAGCTGACGGGATCGTGTTCGACCGCTTTGGTGTGGCCGTGGTCAATGAGGATCACGAGGACCAGATCAGTGCGCTTACCGCGGCAGAAAAGAGCTTTCGCTATTCGGAACCGGAAAGATATGTTTATGCCCTTGGTCAAAGGACAGGCATACGTTTTATTCCGGCAAATTTATGGCGGCTTATCTGCAAGCTGTTCAATATCAATCCGGGCAATCCTGCCCCTTCACCGCCCGTTGACAATCCTGTTTTCGAAGATGATACACAGGCTTTTTGGGGCATTCATGCCATCAATGCCCTGGCATCGTCCTTTACAGGAAAGGGAATCGGCCTGGCCATACTGGATACCGGGATGTATGAGGGTCACCCTGATTTTGCGGGCAGAGCCATCAAGTTAAAATCCTTTATAGAGGGGGAGAGCGTGGAGGATCAGCATGGCCATGGAACACATTGTGCGGGCATTGCTGCCGGCCACATCCATATGGATACAGCCATCCGGTACGGCACAGCGCGTGAAGCGGACCTGTATATAGGCAAAGTCCTGTCAAATTCCGGCGTGGGGAGTGACAGCGGCATCCTGGCGGGAATGGATTGGGCTATCGGAAACGGATGCAAAGTTATCTCCATGTCTTTAGGGGCTTCCGTAGGGGAAGGAGATCGTTATTCGGATATCTACAATGATCTGGCAAAAAAAGCCATGGATATGGGTACACTGATCATCGCTGCGGCCGGGAATGATAGCCGGCGGCGTCAGGGCATCATCCGGCCGGTAAACCATCCTGCCAATTGCCCCGCTATTCTGGCAGTAGGTGCATTGGATAATAGATCCGGGGTGGCCGACTTTTCCTGTGGTGGGATTAATCCAGACGGCGGGAAAGTGGATATTGCCGCGCCCGGTGTGGAGATTTACAGTACTTGGAGAGAACCCCATCAGCATGCCGTTCTCAGTGGTACCAGTATGGCCACTCCATTTGCAGCAGGAGTAGCGGCCATGCTTTGGGAAGCCCATCCTGATGCGGAAGCATCCGAAATATGGGAGAAGTTGACCGAGAGTGCAAGACAACTGCGGCACCCTGCCCGGGATGTTGGAGCCGGACTCCTGCAAGCCCCGATGTGAAAGAAGGGTGTCATTAAATTCCTGACTACGATGAGTATAACCCCAAAAAATTTTATTGCCTCCGTAGAGGACGGTCAAATCAAGAAAATAGACGCAATTGTCCAGCAATTGGAAGACAAGGGCTGTAAAATTACCGGCGTTCTCTCTACACTGGGAATCATCACCGGCTGCAGTTCAGGGATGGAATCCAGTTTGGATGAACTCAAAGTCAAAGGGATCAAACACATAGAAGAAGACAGAACGTTAAGGGCATTGGAAGAAGAAGACTGACCTGGGCCTTCGTTGTTTTACCTTCTTTTGCAGGCTGATCCTGATAATATTTAATATACCTTGACCGTTTTTAGGTTAGTTTGAATCCTGCGTTTTTCAATGCAGCCACTACGGCTATGATGGCACCGGACCGAACTTTGGAGTCGGGCTGTGCCCGGTTATGGGTGTTTACCCAATAAGTGACGGTGATTTTTAAAGTGTTTGCAGCCAGCTCGGACACGTTGACCACCGGTTTTTTATTGCCGCTCAAAATTCCGGGCACATTTTTAATGGTTTCCTCCGCGAGCAAGAGGGCTTTCGGGTAATCCGAACCATAATCAAGGCCGAAGGTAAAGTTATAGCTTAGATAACCATCAATTGTAAAATTGATCAAGGGGCTTTTAATGATATTGGCATTGGGAAGAAATACATCTTTGCCATCCCCTGTTTTGATTTGGGTATCCCGGAGATTCAATGCCAGCACCCGCCCTCTCATGCCATTGATCTCCACCGTGTCCCCGACCCTGAAAGGCCTTTTGAAAGCCAGCAGGATCCCCGCCAGAAAGTTTTCACCGATATCCTTCAAGGCAAATCCAATGATAAAAGCCGTAATCCCTGCTCCTGCCAGAATGCCACTGACCACACCGGTGAGTCCGAGAAAGCGGAAAAGCAGGGTGAAGCCGAATATCAAAATAAGCCCCCTGATAGCGGCAGCTATGAAATCTGCCAGTAGAGGGTCTTTTGTGGTTTTGCTGAGTCGCCGGCTTGCCACATTTTTGATCCATTTGGAAAAAAAGATGAAAAAAAGCAGAATCAGAAGGCCCAGAACAACCGCAATGGCCAGTCTTTCCATATCTTCAAGATCACCCATAAGGATCTCCTTAAGCTTTTGAAAGGATTCATGTAAGTTCATTTACATCGGGTTTGGAAAATAAAATGATGGCTGCATAGGATAACAACGGTTAATAGAGGCATTCAGGCATCAATCAGGGGTTTATTCAATGAAAATACCCATGCCCTGGCCACCGCTGCCTTGGTGTTAGCCTGATGTTATTTTTTACTGTAAGCAATTTTTTTGCCGACTGTTAACAAGATACCCGATAAAACGGGAAATAATAAGAGTAAATCATTGGGGAATATATATCGTTTGGGAAATAAGTGGTATAAATTTAGCGGATAATTTTGATGTCGTATAGTTGAATAAAGCTTTTGCTTTAAAACAGATTAGGTTTATGAGATCAATATGGAATGGCTCCATCAGCTTTGGGTTGGTAAATATCCCCATTAAAATGTATTCCGCTTCTGAGAAGAGAAGGTTGGAACTGGACATGCTGGACCGTCATGACCATGCGAGGATCAGGTACAAGCGGGTGAATGAGGAAACCGGAAAGGAAGTAGCCTGGAAAGATATTGTTAAAGGTTATAAGAAGGGCGACGAGTATATCATCCTCGAAGACGAGGACTTTGAGCAGGCTAACGTAAAAAAAAGCAAAACCCTGGATATAGAGGCTTTTGTGAAGGAGGATGAGGTGGCGGAGGTACTTTTCAAGAAGCCCTATTTTATCGAACCTCAAAAGGGTGGGGGAAAATCCTACAACCTTCTCAAGAATGCTTTAAAAAAAACCAAAAAACTTGGGCTCGCTACTTTTGTGATGCGACAGAAAGAGCATTTAAGTCTTATTGGGGTTTATAAAGATATCCTGGTCTTGCACATCATCCGGTTTGCAGAGGAAATCCGGGATGGTTCTGACCTAAAACTGCCCACGACGAAAGTGTCCAAAAAAGAGGTGGATATGGCGCTTTCTCTGATTGACCAGTATACCGAAAAATTTAAATTTTCCAAGTATAAGGATGTATACAACAATCAGTTGATGAAGATCATTGAGGCCAAATCAGGAGGCAAGAAGCCTAAGGTGAGGCGATTTGAAAGTAAGGCTACCCCGGCGAAAGATCTTATGGCCCAGTTGAAAGCCAGTTTGGAGAAGAAAAAGAAAAAAGCTTCCTGATGGGACTGGATGACTATAGCAAAAAGAGGGACTTTGCTAAGACCCCGGAACCAGCCGGGAGCAAAGAAGCCCCGGGCGGGACCCTTCGCTTCGTGGTTCAACGGCATGATGCCAGAAGGCTGCACTATGACCTGCGGTTGGAAATGGACGGGGTGCTGAAAAGTTGGGCGGTACCCAAAGGGCCTTCCATGAACCCCAAAGACAAACGGTTGGCCATCCAGACCGAAGATCATCCTGTGAAGTACCTGGATTTTGAGGGGACCATTCCCGAAGGGAATTACGGAGCCGGTAGGATGGACATTTGGGACAAGGGGACTTACAAGCCCCTGAAAGGCGGCGAAAAGGAGCTTATCCGTGCTTTGGATAAGGGAGACCTTAAAATACAACTACATGGGACCAAACTTCGCGGGACCTTTGCCTTGGTCAGGATGGATAAAGAAGACAAAAAAGACCAATGGCTGCTGATTAAAAAAAAAGATGAATTTGCTACAGAGCTGGGGTATGACGCTGAGGATATTCAGGACGATGAGGACGAAGAGGCGGGCTCCGTAAGCCTCAATAAACTTGTAAAACCCATGTTGGCGATGAAAACTTCCGCCATTTTCAGCAAGGCGGGTTGGGTTTATGAAATCAAGTGGGATGGTTACCGGGTAATGGCCAATATCCAGAACGGAACGGTGCACCTGTACTCCCGTAACGGCATTACCTACAACCAAAAATACCCCTCGTTGGTGACGCAGTTACAGGCCGTCCCCCATGATGCGTTGCTGGATGGGGAGGTAGTGGTCGTGAATGAAGAAGGCATCCCCGATTTTCAGAAGCTGCAGCATTATTCTGAAGAAATTGATGGCGAGTTGCGGTATTATGTGTTTGACATACTGTACCTCAACGGCCATGACACCACATCCTTGCCGCTGTTGGAGAGGAAAAGCCTGATTCCGGAAGTCATTGAAGATATCCCGCAGGTGTATTATTGTGATCATGTGGAGGGGATGGGCAAAGCTTTTTACGAAAAAACCATCAAAAAGGGCCTTGAAGGAGTGATCGCCAAAAAAGCCGATTCTTTGTATTGGAGCGGGGCGAGGACTGAAAACTGGCTAAAAATCAAATCCAAAGAAAGCCAGGAAGCCTTGATCTGTGGTTATACCACATCGCAGGGAAATCTTTTCGGCTCCCTGATACTGGGACTATATGAAAATGAAAAGCTCATTTATATAGGCAATTGTGGCTCGGGGTTTAACCGGGAAAGCCAACGGCAGCTCCTGAACCAGTTTAAACCCTTGATCATCAAATCGCCCCCTTTTGAAGACAAGATTAACCTAAAGGGAAGAAAAGCCATCTGGCTAAACCCTGAACTGGTATGTGAAGTACAGTTTAGCCAATGGACCAAAATGGGTTTACTGAGGCATCCTGTTTTCAAAGGACTAAGAACGGACAAGATGCCTCCGGAAATACATAAAGAAACCGAAACCGATCCTTCTGCCATGAAAAAAAAGACAGCTCCAAAAAAAACACCCAAAACAGATACCTTGGAAATCAATGGGTTTGATGTTCCGGTAAGCAATTTGGAAAAGGTATACTGGCCCGACGAAAAAATCAACAAGTACCAGTTGATTTCCTATTACATAGAAATATCCGATTATATACTGCCTTTCTTAAAGAACAGGCCGCAAAACCTGCATAGACATCCAAACGGGATAAAAAAGGAATCATTTTATCAAAAAGACATGGCTGAGACCATTCCGGAATGGATTGAGACGGTATCCATTTATTCGGAATCCACAGAGAAGGATATTGACTATATGCTTTGCCAAAATGAGGCGACTCTGGTATATATGGCCAACCTGGGTTGCATAGAAATCAACCCGTGGAATTCCAAAAAAGACAGCCTTGACCGTCCCGATTATGCGGTAATTGATTTGGATCCTTCTGACAAGAACACTTTTGAAGAAGTCATTGAGGTGGCCCAGGTGGCCCATGAAATACTGGATACTGCCAAGATCAAACATTTTTGTAAAACCTCAGGCTCTACCGGCTTGCATATTTACATCCCTATGGGTTCGGGATACAGCTATGCGGAGGCCAGGGATTTTGTCAAAATTATCTGCCACCTGATCCATGATAATTTACCCAAATTAACCAGCATGGAAAGGGCAAAAGACAGCCGGAAGGGGAAGATTTATCTGGATTATCTTCAGAACGCCAGGGGGCAGACATTGGCGGCTCCTTACTGTGTCAGGCCAAAGCCCGGCGCGCCCGTTTCAGCTCCGCTGGAATGGAAGGAAGTAAAAAAAGGCCTTGCCATTCAGGATTTCACTTTGCTCAATATGGCCGAGAGGGTCAAAAAAAAACCCGACCTTTTCTTGGAAGTGTTGGGAAAGGGGATAGATATGAAGCAGGCTTTGGAGAGACTAGGTGATTGATTGTCGAGGTTAAATGAATAATTTGTTTATTTTTGTTAGGATGAAATACCTACAAGCAAAACGTTATCTATTGTTGCCGGGCCTGTTTTTCGGCCTGCTTTTCAGTTGTACAGAACGGACCGAATCAGGAGATTCAGTCGGGGAAACAATGATCCTGCCTTGGCAGGGGGGCAAAAAACTGGCTGTCTCTGTTACCTACGATGATGGGACCGTCAACCAGTTTAAGAAGGCCATTCCCATCATGAACGACCTGGGGATGAAAGGGACATTTTATATCAATACCGGCGAAATCCCCGGTTCCCAATATCCGGCCAGGTTTATCGGCAGAGATATCCTGGAAATCATCAAAGAAACCGGACAGACGCCCACCAACGCGGACAACCTGTTTGAGAGAGCGTCCGCCATCCGGATGGTGGATACGGAGGGATCGGTGGAAATCCATAACCAGGCGGGAGCCCTGTATGAGCAGGGCAAGGTGCGGGAGGCCTGTGAACTGATTGATGAAGCATATGCCAAGATAAAAGCAATTCCCAATATTCAGCTGCGCGCTCCTAAAGTGCTTGATGGTGAAAGAACAACCTGGGAAGAGATACGGGACTATGCGGTACAGGGACATGAATTTGGTGTTCATACCATTTCCCATCCGAGATTGGCCGTCATGGATGAAGAAAACCTCCTGTATGAGTTGGTTAAATGCCGTGAAGACATTGAAAGGGAATTGGGACCGGAACATACCTTTTCGGCCGAATGCCCTTTTGGTACCGAAGATGAGCGGGTGATGGAATACGCCCTGGAGGAATTTGAAGCCCTGCGCAACCGCATGCCGGAGGAATATCTTCATGAGGTGAACCGTTGGGGTGATTTTGATCCGGCTTATGACCGGAAGCCCTATACCCAATGGCAACGGGGGCCCTTGAGCAAAACTACCCTGGCTCAGAAAAAGGAATGGATAGATGAAGCGCTTACTTCTGTTAACAGCCCGTGGTTGGTGTTGGTATATCACGGTATCGACGGTATCGGCTGGGAAGCCCAGTCCAGTGACAGTATCCAGTCTTATTTCGAATATATACATGATCTTGACGATAAGGTTTGGGTAGGAACTTTTAAAGAAGTGACCCAATATATGCGGGAAAGAATGGCAGCCAACCTCACGGTGGATGTTGATGACAACGGTATTCGGGTAAATCTGAGCCATGACTTGGGGGACCGGTATGATTTCCCCCTGACCCTGCAAACGAGGGTGCCCGGTCATTGGACCTCCGTAACCATCCTGCAGGATGGAACAGAACAAACCTTGCCGGTGGACGGAAAGGACGGAGCGTTTTATGTGGTTTATTCCGGCGTGCCCAACCGCGGGGAGATTATGATTGTGGGACAATAACGGGGCATCGGGAAAGCCAGCGGGCTTCCGTCCGTTGCCCATTGATTCCATTAATTGATACCGATGGACCTCTACATGCTATTTTTAAAATGTTGTTTCAAAAAAGCACTTCCTGTAAAGTAGATAAAGCATAGTTTTTGTATCACTCCGGGGTAAGCCTGTCCGGAACTTGTTCCTGGATTTGTGGATATTTTATGGGACCGGCGGGAACAAGCGGGTACCTCAAATATCATGATTCACAGGACGGATTTTCTGAAGTGTGATTTAGAAGAAATAAAGATTGACCGGGCAAATGCCCCTTTATCATTTATTTTGACCGGGGATGGAAACATTTTATACCCTAATCAATAACATTTGCATCCCATGGGTGTACAGGGGATTGTTTAACTTTGAGATATTAATAAAAAAGGGCGACTTAAGACATCAAACTTATCAACCTATTTGCCTAACCTGATAAACCACTGGTCCATGGAAAAAGGCCGGTGGTTTTTTTTTGGGGAAAGTTTCCGATCGATTTTCTATTCACTGTTTCTCATTCTCTGGTCCTGAATACCGAGTGAATAGGGAAAAGGGAATGGGAGTTTTTGACCGATTTCCTGTTCCCTGTTCCCGATTCCCTATCCCCTGAATATTGAGTGAATAGGGAAAAGAGAACAGGAGGTTCCGTCCGATTCCCTGTTTCCTGGATATTCCCTGAAAAGAGAATGGGAGGTTGCGACCGAATTTCTGTTCCCCGTTCCCTGTTCCCCATTTCCTGAATACTTAGTGAATAGGGAAAAGGGAATGGGAGTTTTTGACCGATTTCCTGTTCCCTGTTCCCGATTCCCTATCCCCTGAATATTGAGTGAATAGGGAAAAGAGAACAGGAGGTTCCGTCCGATTCCCTGTTTCCTGGATATTCCCTGAAAAGAGAATGGGAGGTTGCGACCGAATTTCTGTTCCCCGTTCCCTGTTCCCCATTTCCTGAATACTTAGTGAATAGGGAAAAGGGAATGGGAGTTTTTGACCGATTCCCTGTTCCCCGTTCCCTATTCCCTATTTCCTGAATACTTAGTGAATAGGGAAAAGGGAATGGGAGTTTTTGACCGATTCCCTGTTCCCCGTTCCCTATTCCCTATTTCCTGAATACTGCTGCATAGAATCGATTGTTTTAATAGTCCCGTCCGGCAAGTGTTCCAATGGAGCCATTTTGATATTTCTCAGGTGCGTTTCGCCCGAAAGCTCTGTGTCATGATAGAATAAGTACCATTGCCCTTCAAATTCCGTAATAGAATGGTGGTTGGTCCAGCCTTGGACGGGATTGAGGATCACCCCCTGATAAGTAAAGGGCCCATAAGGGTTATCCCCTGTGCCATAGGCAATATAGTGTGTGTCGCCAGTGGAATAGGAAAAGTAATAGGTGCCGTTATGCTTATGTACCCACGCAGCCTCAAAAAACCTTTTATCATGGTCCCCTGCTTTGATAGCACTTCCGTCATTATTTAGCAAGATAACGTCTTTAGGAGTCTCCGCGAGAGACAGCATATCTTCTGAAAGCCGGGCTATCTTTGGTGCAAGGGCCGGTTGTTCGGGATCTGGTTCTCCATCTGTGGGTTGATCTCCTACAGAAGTATAGGTTTCATCTTTCCACTTTTGCAGTTGACCTCCCCAGATACCTCCCCAGTACAGATAATATTCGCCGTTATCATCTGTAAATACGGCGGGGTCTATGCTGTAGGTTCCGGCAATAGGCTCAGGCTGTGGCACAAAAGGACCCTCTGGCCGATCTGCCACGGCCACCCCAATTTTAAACAGGTCTTGTTCATCTTTGGCGGGAAAATAGAGGTAATATTTTCCGTTCTTCTCCGCTGCATCCGGCGCCCATAGTTGTCTTTTGGCCCAGGGGATATCATCCACATGTAATATCCGCCCATGATCTGTTACAGGACCATCGGGACCTTCCATGGAATAAACCCTGTAATCCTGCATGTCAAAATGGGATCCCCAGTCATCTTGCGGCACTTCTGAAGGCAGGTCGTGGGAGGGATAAATATAGATTTTGCCCTCAAAAACATGGGCGGAAGGATCGGCGGTGTAGCGGTCGGTGACCAGTGGGGGATGAGAAAATTTATTGTCGGTATCCTCTACAACATGTTCTTCATTTTTGCCCGATTCTTTGCAGGCAAGCGAAGTTGCTGAAATAAGGAGAATGACAAGTAGTCTTTTTATTATCATGGCCAATAAGTTTAAATGGGAACTATACAACTGAACCTAAAATTACGAAAAATGAAACTGATTTCAATTTTAGGTTGCGCCCGATTTCCTGTCCCCGTTCTCTGTTCCCTGAATATTCCGTGAAAAGTGAATAGGGAAAAGAGAACAGGAAGTTTCCGCTCGATTCCCTATTCCCTGTTCCCCGCTCCCTATTTCCTGAATACTTTGTGAATAGGGAAAAGAGAACAGGAGGTTTTCGCTCGATTCCCGGTTCCCTGTTCCCAGTTCCCTATTTCCTGAATACTTAGTGAATAGGGAAAAGAGAACAGGAGGTTTCCGCCCGATTCCCTGTTCCCGGTTCTCTATTCCCTGTTTCCTGAATATTCCGTGAAAAGTGAATAGGGAAAAGAGAACAGGAGGTTGTCGCCCGATTCCCTATTCCCTGTTCCCCGCTCCCTATTTCCTGAATACTTAGTGAATAGGGAAAAGAGAACAGGAGGTTGTCGCCCGATTCCCGATTCCCGGTTCTCTATTCCCTGTTCCCTGAATATTCCGTGAAAAGTGAATAGGGAAAAGAGAACAGGAGGTTTCCGCTCGATTCCCTGTTCCCTGTTCCCCGCTCCCTATTTCCTGAATACTTTGTGAATAGGGAAAAGAGAACAGGAGGTTGTCGCCCGATTCCCTGTTCCCGGTTCTCTATTCCCTGTTTCCTGAATACTTAGTGAATAGGGAAAAGAGAACAGGAGGTTGTCGCCCGATTCCCTGTTCCCGGTCCTCTATTCCCTGTTTCCTGAATATTCCGTGAAAAGTGAATAGGGAAAAGAGAACAGGAAGTTTCCGCTCGATTCCCTATTCCCTGTTCCCCGCTCCCTATTTCCTGAATATTCCGTGAAAAGTGAATAGGGAAAAGAGAACAGGAAGTTTTCGCCCGATTCCCTATTCCCTGTTCCCCGTTCCCTATTTCCTGAATACTTAGTGAATAGGGAAAAGAGAACAGGAGGTTGTCGCCCGATTCCCTGTTCCCGGTTCTCTATTCCCTGTTTCCTGAATATTCCGTGAAAAGTGAATAGGGAAAAGAGAACAGGAGGTTTCCGCTCGATTCCCTATTCCCTGTTCCCCGTTCCCTATTTCCTGAATACTTTGTGAATAGGGAAAAGAGAACAGGAGGTTGTCGCCCTATTCCCTGTTCCCCGCTCCCTATTTCCTGAATACTTAGTGAATAGGGAAAAGAGAACAGGAAGTTTTCACCCACCCAAAAAATTTTATTCCCTGCCAAAACTTGCAAATCTAAAACCATCGAGTAATTTTGTTACTCACTGGACAACCGGCCGGTGGGATTGAAGTGGCGAAGCTGTGAATTGATTATCAGTTAGTTACGTACGTGCTTTCAAAAAAGTATTTGCTTGTTCCAAAAAAGTATTTGGAAAAGACTGAGAACCCGGCAAGGTCAGCCATTTTCGAGTGGCATTGGGAATTCAGCTTCGTGACCTAATGAACATTCGTCATCAAGATTGCCGGATGATTTTTTTCCATTCCAATATTATATAGACAGTTAACCCAAAAGAGGGAAATAAAGCATGCTTGACTCCTTAATTACCTCCAAAACCCGGGTAAAGCTTTTGATCAAGTTTTTCTCGAACAAAGGCAACAAGGGCTACCTCAGAGGGTTGGCGGAGGAATTCAGCGAATCCACGAATTCCGTACGGGTGGAACTCAACAGGCTTTCTGAAGCGGGGCTGTTGCTGTCCAGCAATTTTGGGAAAACCAAAAGCTATGAGGCTAACCAGGGCCATCCTTTTTATGAAGAAATCAGAAGCATCGTCACCAAATACCTGGGATTTGATAATCTTATCGAGGTGGTGATCAAAAAACTGGGTAATGTGAAAAAAGCGATGATTACCGGCGATTATGCCAAAGGTATTGATTCAGGTACCATTGAACTGCTGTTGATAGGAAAAGACATCAATTTTGAATACCTGGATTTTTTGATTAAGAAAGCAGAAAAGAAAATCCAGAGGGCGGTCAAGGTTAAGGTAATCATGGAGGAGCCCCGGGAAGGAATTGAGGGATGGGTGGTTTATAACATGTGAAATTGGCAAATTCGACTCTATATATTTCTGTGGTGGTACCGCTGTTTCAGGCTGAAAAGACGGTAAAGGAACTGGTGGGCCGGCTGGATGCCATTTTAAAAAAGACTTGTGCAACATATGAAATTATCCTTGTTGACGACCATAGTGAGGACGGGACATGGGAAAGCGTTGTTTCCATAGCGAGGGGGATGACATCCCTCAAAGGCATCAGGCTAAGCAGGAATTTTGGACAGCACCATGCGATTACCGCCGGACTGGATTTGGCCAGGGGCGAATGGGTGGTGGTCATGGACGGAGATCTGCAGGATCTTCCTGAAGAGATTCCAAACCTGGTTTCCAAAGCCAACCATGGATATGACGTGGTGTTGGCCAGACGGAAAGATCGCCGGGACAGTTGGATCGTTAAGACGGGATCCACGGTGTTTTATAGGCTCTTGGCCTATTTGTCAGGTTCCCCGCAGGATGCCGCAGTCGGGAATTTCGGAATTTACCACCGCACCGTGATAGCCGAGTTGATGAGAATGAAGGAAAGCATCCGCTATTTTCCAGCCATGGTGAAATGGGTGGGGTTCAAACAGACTACTTATGATGTCAAACATGCCCCGGCTGGAGACGGCATAAGCCGCTATAATTTCAGAAAGCGTTTTCATCTGGCGCTGAATACGCTTCTAGCCTATTCGGACAAACCCCTTCGGATGGTAATAAAAATGGGCTTTTGGATTGCGTTTTTGGGCTTTATATATGCGCTGATCACATTTTTCAGATACCTTTTCGGTGCCATTTTGGTACCGGGTTATGCCAGTATCATTGTATCGATTTGGGTATTGTCCGGCCTGGTCCTGATGACCTTGGGAGTGGTAGGATTGTATGTGGGCAAAATTTTTGAAGGCGTTAAGAACAGGCCGCTCTATATCGTTGAAAAAAGCACATGATCCGTAGCCTCTCATTTGATTCCCGGTTGTTTGGATACGCTGTGGGCAGTGTGGAGGTAAGTTCACCGCAGGAATTTGAAGCCTATCTGGCTACGGGGAAGCCGGGGGATTATGATCTGGTTTACGTTTTTTCTTCCGTCGCCTTGGGACCCAACGACAAGCTTTTCGAAGCAGGAGTGAGGGCCAGTATGGTACATGAGAATAATGATTCGGGAAAAAAAAGCAGCACATCCTTACCTCCCCCTTCGGGAGTGATGCTAAATGAATTGGGTACGTCGGCATTGGATAATGAAGCTCAGGCTGAGATGAATAATCTTTCATTACACTGCGGACATCATTCCCGCTTCAAAAAAGATCCGGGGTTTGTTTGTGGGGAATACAATAAACTCTATGGTAACTGGTGGCGCGAAAGCCTCCATAAAGGTTATCGTATGATCATGGCCAAACAACGCGGCCATATCGTAGGGATGGCCTCATGCGGTATCGCCGAAACTTCAGCCTACATCGATCTCTTTTCGGTTCTGCCCGATTTGAGGAGGCAGGGAATAGGAAGGAGCTTGCTGAATAAAGTCATGTCCCTGGCCGGAGATAGAAAAGTAGGTCTGTCTACCCAAAAGGAAAACCTTGCCGCAATGTCATTTTATGAACAGGCGGGGTTTGTCATAGAGAAAGAGACCTGGATATACCACTGGAGGCCCAAGTCTGATGCCTAAGATTGGCTTATGACGATTTTCACGGTGCAGCGGTATCATTCGGGTTTGGAGGACCAATGGGAAAGCGTATTAGAAAGGAGCATCAATGGGACTTTCATGCACAGCAGAAAATTTATCTCGTACCACGGGGACAGGTTTGAGGATTTTTCACTGTTGATTTATAGAGGCGGGGATTTGGTGGCGCTGCTGCCGGCTGAAAAGGAGGGCAAAAAGGTTTTTTCCCACCGGGGCCTGACTTATGCCGGATGGATCGTTGCTCCCGGGTTGGATGAAGCTGATTCAGAAGGGATGATCGGGGCTACCCTGGCCTATCTGGGAAGCCACAAGCTGGAAACACTGATGATAAAATCCGTACCTGAGTTCTATTATACCACATTTTCCCAAGCCCTGTCCCGGGCTTTTCAGCGCCAAAACCCCGAGGTGCTGAAAACCCAGAAGCACTATACCACCTCCTTGCCCTTCAGGATAAAGGACCGGGGTAAGCTTTGGGGAAGGAAAAAAGCCATAGCCCATGGTTTACGGGTGGGGCGATCGGATGATTTTAAGGTGTTCTGGGAAAATATTCTCATTCCCAACCTGCAGGAAAGGCACGCCACCCGGCCTGTACATAAGCTGGAGGAGATCATGCTGCTGCGGGAGCGTTTTCCCGAAAACATTCAGTTGTATCTGGTATTTGACAGGGAGGGGGCCGTGGGAGGATCAGTCCTTTTTGTGACACCGGAAGTGGCCCACACCCAATACATCGCCTCTACACCGGCGGGCCGAAACATGCGGGCCCTGGATCTGCTGATGACCACCTTGCTGGAAGAAACTTTTTCGGAGAAAAAGTACTTCAGCATGGGCATATCCGATGAACCGGATACAGGTTTGCCCAATGAAGGGCTGGTGAAATGGAAAGAAAGTTTGGGTGCCAAGACGTACGGGCAGTGGTTTTATGAATTTGACCTCAACCCCGGACCCCTCTAAAAAGAGAGGGGAGATGATCCTTCAAGGAATTGGGATATGGGAATTAAAAGTTTTTTGTGAAGAACAAGAAAGTTATGAAGCGGATTTCCATTTCTTTTTGTTTGAACTGATTTGAAGGTTTTTCAGAACAACATACCGGCTTTTGGTTTTCAGAGGCTGCCGCTTTGGATGTTTTCCACAAAGGTGCATTTGGCATTTCTTACGGCTTCATTTGCTTTGCTGAACACTTTTTTGTTCCGGCAACTGGGGATTAGGGTGGTAAACGATTCTCCCAGGTACCTCGAGTATGCCGCTAATATGGGCACAAACGGCTTTTACATTGATCCCCACAATATCTGGTACATCGGATATTCTTTTTTCATCCTGGGGGTGAGAAGTGTTCACGATTCTTTGGGAGCTATCGTATTGGCACAGTACCTATTCAGTTTTATGGGGTTGATTGCCGTTTATTTTGCTGCTGGGAAAGTTACGGCGAACTGGCTGATGGCATTGGCTACGGCCATGCTCTATCTGGTGTTTTTTGAAATTTCCATATACAATTCCTATATCCTCTGTGAATCCCTGTTTGTCAGTATGAATGCCATTTGCCTTTATTTTCTGGTCAACTGGTACAGGGGAAATCGGCAGTGGTTTTATTTGGTGCCGGGGGCGTTGGTGCTGATATATACGGTTAGCATTAAACCAACCGGTATCGCCTTGATGGGGGCGATGTTGGCGTTATTTATATTTTTCTTATGGAGGCGTTTGGGGAGTGCGGTTCTGAAAACCGCTTTTGTTGGGCTGGTTGCGATAGGGTTCTTGGTGTTGGTCAACAGGATGTTGGCTACCTATGGGATGATGAATGATTATCGCCTGGGTGAGATAGTATATGGCGTAAGTGGTTTCGACCAAAGCAACTTCTATCCATTATTGACCGTGGAGCGCCCGGAGCAACTGTACCTCCCGGGCCGGTCTTATGGGCCGTTGGCACAGATAGTTCTGTTCATAGGACATCACCCTTTATATTGGTCAAAACTGTTCTTTGGCAAACTGTTTTATTACTTTGCCCATATCAGGCCCTATTGGTCGTTGTGGCACAATGTGTATTCGGTCTTATTGCTGGTCCCGTTGTATGGCTTTGCCATAAAGGGTATGATTTCCTTTTCACCGACGGCCAGGATATTCGTGTTGGCGTTTATCTGTATCCATGCACTGAGTATAGGACTTACGACGGTGGACTGGGACGGCAGGTTTTTGTTGCCCCTGTTGCCGCTGTTGTTTGTATTGGCGGGGAAAGGGGTGAAGGGAGGATGAGGAGATGTTGTGAGGGTTGTCGTGGTTGTCATTGTTGTCGTGGTTAAAGGGTTAGTTGTATTTTAGGTTTTATAAATTCCTTTTTTTATGAAGAGTTACCTTGATTTTGAAGTTTATCAGCTGGCTTTTAGGTGATAAAGAAAGACCTTTGAGTTGCACGTTATTTTTATAATTTTGGTTAATATTATGTAACGAAGTAAAAACGGATATGGAAAAACTGATCATCAATATACCTTCTGGAAAAATAGATTTGGTTAAACAAATCCTTAAAGAACTCGGTGTGTCTTCACAACCCTATGAAAAATCAAAGCTTAGAGCCGATAAAAATAAACTGAAGGGTGTTTCGATATGGACAGAAAAGGATCTGGAAAGCTTTGACGAAGCTAAAAAATCATTTGGTGGACTTACTCCTCAGGAATGGTAGCGGATACAAGCATATTTATCGAACACCTTCGGGCGAGAAAAAAGACCTCGACATTGCTTTATAAATATTTTGATCAAACTCAGTTATTCTTGTCTGCTGTTACAATGTACGAATTATTGATGGGGGCTACAACTGATGAAAAAAAGAATGACGTCAAGATAATCACGGAAGACCTTATTGTTTTGCCTTTTTCAGCTGAAGTAGCTTCCGAGGCAGCAAAAATTTATCACGATTTGAAGAAAAGAAACAAACTGATAGAATTCAGGGACATTTTTATAGCGGCTACCAGTCTGGCGAATGATTTACCTCTGCTTACACTGAACGAGAAGCATTTTAAAAGAATAAAGGGCCTGGATATCCTTCCAGTCTGAAAAAGGGTGGAAGAAAACAACTGTATCCCTCAAAAAATATACCTTTATTACATTTCAGAAGACATTGCTAAAGACCCTATCCCGTTCTGTGTTTCACAATCAGTCGTCGTCGTTTCCCCCCTCCAACCACGACAACCACGACAACAATGACAACCCCGACAACATTTCCACAATGACAACCAAACCAACCAAAATCATTGAACCCAAGTCGGGGTGGCAGCTGGTGGACTTTGAGGAGCTTTGGCGGTACAAAGACCTTCTGTACTTCCTGACCCTGAGAGGGATCAAGGCCCGGTATGCGCAGAGCATTTTGGGGGTCTCCTGGGCGATCATCCAGCCCCTGTTCACCACCATTGTCTTCACCATCGTGTTTGGGGGACTGGCCAAGGTGGATTCGGATGGCATGCCTTATATCCTGTTTTCCTACCTGGCCCTCTGGCCCTGGAATTATTTTTCCGGAACCCTCACCGAGTCGGCCAACAGCCTGATACAGAACGCCAATATGATCACCAAGGTATATTTTCCCCGTATGGTGCTGCCGTTGTCTTCGATCCTTTCGAAACTGTTGGATTTTATCATTGCCTTTGTCGTGGTGGTTGGGCTGATGGGTTATTTCCGGATCAGTCCTGGATGGGGCCTATTGGTTTTGCCGCTGTTGATTGTCCAGTTGCTGATGTGTTCCCTGGGGATAGGCATGGTGCTGTCGGCCATGGCGGTCAAGTACCGGGACGTAAAGCATGCCCTGACCTTTGTGGTGCAGATCCTGTTGTATGCCGCCCCGGTGGTGTACAGTACCACCGCCGTTCCGGAGGTTTACCGGCCTTTTTATATCCTGAATCCGATGGTAGGGGTGATAGAAGGCTTTCGCGCGGCCTTCCTTGACCGGCCCATGCCTTGGGAATGGATCTGGCCGGGGAGCATAGTGGCGGTTTTGGTATTCGTGTTCGGGATGCTGTATTTCCGCCGAATGGAAAGGATATTCGCGGATGTGGCGTGATTTCAACCATGAGGCGGTCCCGATTATCTATTTTTTTTAATCAATCGGGACGGAGGATGGAAAGGATATTTGCAGATGTGGCGTGACCTTCCCCCATCCCCCTCCTGAAGGAGGGGGCGTACGTAGATCATGTGGAACAAGGTATCATCTATTTGAGATAAAGCCGGAATAATCATTGAAAGGAAATCATCCAGGTATAGTCAGATTATATCTGTCCACTATACAAAACTCCCCTTTAGGGGGTATGCACTACGGAGCTTCTCTATCACCGTGGCTTGTGTCTCCACAGGCCACTCATTTCGGTAGGGTACAGATCTGTGGGGACACGGTACTGGTCTGTGAAGACACAGACCAGTGGAAAAAGAAACAAAACTGATCAACATGCTTTCTTCCAAAAAAGGGTAATATATCTCCGTACGACGAGATCAAAACGCCCCGCCTGTGGGGGACTCCGGGTGTGGTTCGATCCGGTTTTATTACAATCAAAAGGCTTCTCTGAAGCCCCAGCACGGTAGGTGTGTTATGATTGTAGCATCGGATGATAACACCGGATGTGCATTTTGATGGCAGAAAATTATCGGTTTATTGGAGACCAGAGCCCCAGCGGGGCGATTTGATTGTATATGACCAAATCTGTAATCAAAGCAGAAAACTATTTGGACACCAGGTGAAACTGTATGATTTATTTTATGTTTCTTTATAATATCAGAGTTAAAATTTATAATTTTAGGAAGAAAAAAAGATATAAAAGATTACTCCATTCTATATTGGAATTTTATAAATCTGAGCAAGGGAAAGAATATAGCAGAGAGATTGAATATATTACCGAGAACGGACTTTGCGTATTTCCTTATTCTTTTTCGTTAAATTATGTCAGGTCAAATATTCAATTTTTTTGGGAGAATGGGTTGCCGTACACGAAATACAGAGGGAAGAATTTATTTCTTTTAAGTGGAAAATCAGAAGATTACTTAAAATCTTATATGAACACAATTTTAATAGAGCAAGATTTTAATTCGCCTCATAGATACATAGACGAAGAATTTAATGTTGACCAGGATGAAACTGTGTTTGATATAGGGGCTGCAGACGGGAATTTTTCGTTGGAAGTTGTTGACAGATGCGATAAAATTTTTTTGTTTGAAAGCAATACCCAGTGGATTAGTCCTCTGAGCAAAACGTTTGAAAACTATGGTGACAAAGTAGAAATAATAAATAAGAAGGCAGGTGATAAAAATGACAAAAGTACCGTTAAAATAGATAGTATAGTAGGTGAAGTAAAAAACAATTTATTTTTTAAAATAGATGTAGATGGATTCGAGAGAGAAGTTTTAAAAGGAATGTGTAATATTTTAAGATCAGCTGTTGGATTAAAAATAGCTATTTGTACTTATCATAATCAAGATGACGCTGTTGAATTTGAAATTTTTTTTAAAAATCTAGGTTTTGAAACAAGTTTTACCCCAGGGGTAATGTTATTTCATTATGATAAGAAAATTAGGAAACCGTTCTTTAGAAAAGGTGTACTAAAGGCCTATAAACCCGAAAATCGTGATAAAAAATCATAAAGTAAGTTTCTGTATTCTATTAACTGCTACAATTTCTCCTGGGGACTTCGACTTTGTTGCTGTAAGATCTTCCCAAGAAAGAGAAATACAATATTTAGAAAGTGTTAAATTTTACAAAAGATTCAACTTGCCAATAGTGTTTATTGATAATTCCAATTTTATATCAAAATCTATCGCAAATGAATTAAATGAAAACGAAGGACATGAGTATCTCACTTTTGAAAGTCAAGAAAGTATAAAGGGCAAAGGTCACGGAGAGATTGAAATAATTACTTATGCTATATCTAAATCGAAAGTCATAAAAGAAAAGGAATTCTTTATTAAAATTTCCGGCCGGTATATCATCGAAAATTTCAAAAATGTACCTCCTTCGAATTGGACAAATTCAGAAGTGGTTATTTGCAATCTTACTAGAAGATTTTCATGGGCAGATACCAGAATAATGTTCGTATCCAAACACTTTTATTTTAACTACTTGCTTCCCACGGCGGAAATAATGCTAAATGAGAAACAAGGAGTATATTTGGAAAAGGTTTATGCAATGAGTGTGCATTTTTTTTTATCTAAAGGAGGAAGATTTAGTTTTTGGAGATCATATCCTTATTATTCGGGTGTCAATGGGACCAACGGGAAAATTATTAAGTTTTCACCTCAAAAAAGAATAAAATATTCAATGTTTTTGAGAATGAAAAAATGGATCCACAATCAAACTATATAAAACTAGAGTTTTGTTTTGGAATGTCCTCGATCAGGGCGCATTTGACAAAGTAAAAATGTATTAAATGCTCAAGCCAGTAATCAAAGTTGAAAACCTCTCCAAACGCTACCGCTTGGGGCTAAAAGAAAAACAAGCCAAAACCCTGGCGGGACAATTGGGGAATATCATCAAATCCCCTTGGGATAATTTTCAGCGTTTGCGAAGGCTGAGTCGGTTTGGGGAAGAAGACCAATCTGTTTTCTGGGCCCTGAAGGATGTTTCTTTTGAGGTAAAGGAAGGAGAGGTGCTGGGCATTATCGGGAAAAACGGAGCGGGGAAATCGACCTTGCTGAAAATTCTTTCTCAAATCACTGAGCCTACATCCGGACGCGTGGAGCTTCATGGGCGGGTGGCGTCCCTGCTGGAGGTGGGCACGGGTTTTCACCCGGAACTGACGGGCCGGGAAAATATCTATATGAACGGCACCATCCTGGGGATGACCAGGAAAGAAATCGACCAGAAACTGGAGGAGATCATTGACTTTTCCGGGGTGGAGAAATTTATCGATACGCCCGTGAAGTTTTATTCTTCCGGGATGAAAGTGCGGCTTGGTTTTTCCGTGGCGGCCCACCTGGAACCGGAAATCCTGATCATCGATGAAGTCCTGGCCGTGGGGGATTATGAGTTTCAGCAAAAATGCCTGGGCAAAATGGAGGATGTCAGTAAAAACCAGGGTAGGACGGTGTTGTTTGTGAGTCATAATATGGGGGCGGTTAAAAACCTCTGTAATAGAGTAATCTGCTTATCCGGTGGGCAGCTGACTTATAATGGGGATTCGAAGACCACAGTTGAATTGTATTTAAGAGGAAAACCCAGCGGAATAGAGAGTGTGCACAAAAGGAATTTTATTCAAAATAGAATCTCAGAGAAGGAAATATACCTAAGAGAATTAAGTATTGAATCAGCCGTAGAAACAGGCCAGCAATTTAAAGTAAAGACAAATATTTTTTCAACTATTAAATCAAGCATTCAATTCTCTTTTACCTTCAAAACTCTTGATCTCCAGCCAGTGTTTCAAATTTATTCAGGACATACAGGGGATAATTTTCAGGTTAAGGAAGGAGAAAATCAATTAAGCTTAGAAATACCTTCATTACCCTTGTCTCAAGGGGATTATAAATGCAATGTTTGGATTGGGTCAAACTGCCAGGTGTATGATTTTATTGAAGGGGAAGTTTTACTTTCAGTAAAGGAAGGAGCTATAGGTGAAAATGGACCGATAAGCACTTATAATGGATATCCCGTAATTTCAAAGGCAAATTGGGAATTAATATGATTAAAAAGGAATACGTAACCCACAAGAGAGAGCCGTTTTTTCAGATTGCGCTTGACTATATCAAAGATGATAGTAAGGTATTGGACATAGGTGCAGGGAATGGCGATTTTTCTAAATATTGCGACAGGGATGATTTCTATCTATACGATGGGAATATCAAAACAGTTGAATACTTAAAGAAGTATCACAAAAATGTTTTTCATGGGATGCTTCCGGTTTTGCCTTTTGAAAATGAGTTTTTTGATGTCATTCATTGCAGCCATGTTGTAGAACACCTACAGCCACAAGACATGTATGATTTTCTGGTTAATGTTGATAAAGTTCTCAAAACGGGTGGGTATCTTGTCATTTCTACCCCATTGTTGTGGTCTGGATTTTACAATGACCTGTCCCATGTTAAACCGTATAGGCCATTTGTATTTGAAAAGTATCTGTGTGGGATACATCTTGAATCTTTGACGAGGTCTCCCGTTTCCATCAACTACAAAAAAGAAAGATTGGAATTCAGGTATTTGAATACCAGTAAAGAATTGGAGTTTTATAGCTTTGATAAAAACATATTTGTCAGAGTTTTTTTGAGTTGTTTTTACCGTTTGAAAAAGAGAGGATTGGGTATTTATAGCAAAACGGGCTACACGATTGTATTAAAGAAAAATGGCTAACTCGTCTTTAGTTTCCATCCTTATCCCCAATTACAACAAGGCTCCTTATCTCCAGGAGACTTTGGAGTCTGTATTGTCCCAGACTTATCCGCATTGGGAATGTATTATTGTGGATGATCATAGCACGGATAATTCCTGGGAGATTTTGCAAGAATATACTGAAATGGATTCCCGGTTTAAGATTTATCGAAGACCTGATAATTTACCAAAAGGGGGGAATGTTTGTAGGAATTATGCTTTTGAATTGTCAGAAGGTGAGTATATAAATTGGTTTGACAGTGATGATGTGATGAAGTCTGATTTTATACAGACCAAAATTTCTTCATTTAGGGATCGATCTGTTGATGCTGTTATTTCCCGAATGTATAGATTTGAAAACGGAAGTGAAATTGAGACAAATTGGATTCCTTTTTTTGAAAATGTTATAGAGGAGTATTTGGTTAAAGATATTCATTTTCACACAGCTGGACCAATGTTCTTAAGAACTTTTCTGATTGGTAAAAAGCTTTTTAATTCTAAGGTGAAAGTTGGACAAGAAAAGGAATTTTACTTTAGGCTGCTCTGTCAGGGAATGAGGTTTGTTGTTTTAGATCAATATTTGATGCTTTATTTTGATAGGGATAATTCAGTATTAGATACTTTCAGGAAAAAGAAGGTGTCATTTGAACACTGGAGGTATCGTTATTGTTTGATTGATTCCCTGGTTAGTTATAAGGTTAATATAAGTAATTTCAAGTCACTGGTAAATTTATGGTCGTACAAGATTTTTGTATTAGCATTGAGAGAGGGGAAAGTAAAATATAGTGTAAGGATGCTTTATGTGTTGATTCGGAATAAAATATATGTATAAGTATTCGGAATTGGTACATAATACTGAGGCGGCTGAGGTGGTTTTGCCGATTTTATTTTCCATAATTGATAAGCCGGAGTCAGTTCTGGATGTCGGTTGTGGAATCGGAACTTGGCTACATGTGTTTAAGAATCAAGGTGTTCAGGAGGTATTTGGTATAGATGGGGATTATGTGGATGGAGAGATGCTATCTAAATATATCGACCAAAATGAGTTTCAGGCTTTGGATCTGGAGAAGTCTTTTGATCTTGACAAAAAGTTTGATCTGGTCATATCCCTGGAAGTTGCGGAACACCTTAATGAATATACCGCACATATTTTTGTGGATAGCATATGCAGGCACTCGGACATCATACTTTTTTCCGCTGCTATTCCAGGTCAAGGTGGACAAAATCATATCAATGAACAATGGCCAGAATATTGGGCAAGAATCTTTCAAAAACACGGTTACGTCTTTTTAGATCCAATAAGGCCACTAATCTGGGAGGATTCCCGGGTTGATTTCTGGTACCGACAGAATATTTTTCTTGTCGTGAAGGAAGAACACTTGCTTTCCAAACGGTTTCCGGTATCCCATAAGGCATTAGTTCATCCCGAATTGCTTGGCAAGTTGGTGGAGAGTTATGGGAAACAGTTGGATATATTAAACAAGCGGTTGGAAATCCATCCGCTCAAGCGTTGGATTAAGTTATTAATTTCTTAAAGATGCCAAGAATCATAAATATAGCCCCCTTTGAACCCCTGAAAAATTACGACTTGTCGGGGATTAAAGATATAAGCATTTTGATCAAGACACTGGAGCGTGAAACGCACCTCAGCCAGTTACTGGATTCGATCAATAGGTATGGATTTCGAGGCCCAGTGATCATAGCAGATGATAGTAAGATACCTTATAAATCCAGTATTTTGGAAAAGTACATGGACTTGAATATAACTTACTTGGAGCTTCCCTATGATACAGGAACCGCGGAGGGAAGAAACCGCATGTTGGAATTGGTCAATACTCCCTTTTTTTTACTCTGCGATGATGATTTTGTTTTTGATAACCGAACCAGGATCCCGGTAATGCGAGACTTTCTTGTGGGAAATGAGTTGGATATTTTGGGAGGGGTTTTTCGGCAACATAACCGAAAGACAAGGCTAGGAAAATGGTTGCTAAGCATAAATCGCCGGCTAGGAGATAAAGGGTACGTCTTACCATCATTTCAGATATATGAATACCATGCGGGATTGGAAGTCCATCCCGATAGGATTTCGCTGACGTCAATTCCGTATTCTGATCCGTTTACCCGCTGTGATCTGATACATAATTTTTTTTTGGCAAGGACAGAAAAAGTAAAATCATTCGGAGCTTGGAATCCGATTTTGAAGGGAGGAGAGCATCAGAATTTCTTTATTCGGGCCAAACTAGCTGGCCTTAAAGTGGCTACAACAAGACGATGTGGAGTGATCCATGACCAGTGGACTCCCAATTCTTTAGCCTATCAGCAATTGAGGGATAGAGGAAATGAGTATCAAATGCTTGCGCTGAAGGAGTTCGGTGTAGACAGATTGGAAAACTATCGAGAAGTTTTGGGAGGTTCTTTTGGAATTTAAAAATCCCCTATTTTCCTTGATTATCCCCTGTTTCAATCAAGGTTCCTATCTTCAGGATTGCCTGAAGTCGATATTACTTCAGGATTTTCCCAATTGGCAGGCAATTGTCGTAAACGACGGAAGTACAGACAATACAGCAGAAGTGGGTACTAGTTTTTCAAAAGAAGACTCCCGTATTCAGACAATTAGCCAGGGGAACTTAGGACTGTCAGAAGCGCGAAATACGGGGATGAGATATGCACTCGGTGATTTCTTGATTTTTCTGGATGCGGATGATTGGTTGGAGCCTCATTGCCTGAGAACATATTCAAATTATGCCCAATCTTCTTCAGGCCAGGTTTTATATAGATGTGGTTATTCCTATTCGGATCAGCCCGATGGTAGAAAATTTCATTCGCATATCCCCACTGGCAATGGTGAGATTTATCCAAAAGTCCTGGAGCAAAATCTCGGGCCTTGTCATTCTCTGTTGATTTCGAAAGAATTTTCTACCTTAATAGGGGGATTTGACCCTTCACTGAAGAGTTGTGAAGACTGGGACTTTTGGATTCGGGCAGGCAAGATGGGCGCTTCTATTGAGTCGATTCCAGAGGTGTTGGTGGCATATAGATATATTTCTAGTAGCATGAGCAGAAACCCGTTGGTGATGTATGAGTCTTTAACAGCGGTTTCTATAAAAGGAGCCGGTTTTGATTCCAGATTGCCAAAAGAGGCTGTTTATAACCAAGAATATCCACTCGATACCTCTTCTGTACAAAAGCATCATTTGATCCGTGTATTGGGGATACTTTTGCACAAGGGGAGTGTGGATGAAGCGGTACATTGGTATATGCAAGAAAAGGGAACATGGAAATGGAATATTAAAACAAAAGATTGGAATGGTTTAAGTAGCTATTTGACATGGAGGTATTTTCTTGATAAGGAAGATTGTATGTTCATTAAAAAGAATACTTTATCCACGGTTCGTTTGTTTTTAGAAGAATTGAACTATTCCCCCCGCGAAGTCAGAGCTATCTTGCGCTCTGTATTCGCACCTCAATTAAAAAAAATGAATCATTATCGCTATGGTCCACTATTCGGGCGAATAGTTAACAGAATTGTATATTGAGTAGGTCACGAGTTCTATTTCTAGCAGATTTTGTTCCACTATCTATTAATGATGGGAAAAGACAACGGACTTACGGATGGCTGAAAGGGCTTTCAAGATATTTTGATATAGATTATTTGGTATTGGGAAATAGAACTGATTATGAATTGGCGTTAAATAACTCTGATTTTTTTCCTTCTTGTTCTTTTTTCTTAATAGAATCTCATGTGTCCCGTTGGACAGAAAGGATTGGTTGGAGTTGGAGGCCGAATCCTAAGGTGAAAAAAAAGATGAATGAGTTTCTTAGAGGGAAGGACTATAGGTGGATAATTGCCCGATATGCATCCGCAGCAAGGGATTTACCTTCGGTTCCTAATTTGATTGTAGATGTAGATGACGAATATCCCGAAGTAATGGCTTCCAAAATACAGGCAGCTAAATCATCCTGGAAAAAGCTACGCTTAACTCAAATTTATTTTTTCAATGTTTTTTATTATCGATCTATTTTAGCTAAATCAAAAATGCGGGTATTTGTTAAATTTAATAACAGATCTGATAGCTATGTTTTGCCAAACATACCTTTTCAATCGGTAATGTTATTCGAAAAAGATGGAGTATATAATCCGGATTCTAAAAAACTTCTTTATATAGGGAAGTTGAGCTATTCTCCGAACACGATGGGGATTGTTTGGTTTCTAAAGAACGTTTGGCCAAAATTGCTCCAATTTGATAGCGTTTTATCCCTTACGATAGTTTCTTCTACATATCCGGAAAGTGAACTGGAACAAATAATCCAGAAAGTGGGGAATGTAAATTTGATGATCAACCCTTCAGAGGTGGAGTCATTGTATGGAAAACATAAATTGGTGGTGAATCCTGTTTTTTCAGGTGGAGGGTCAAATATTAAAGTAAGTGAGGCACTATGGAATCGTAGGAAGGTTATTTCATCCGAATTTGGCATAAGAGGCTTTGAAAAATGGCGAGAAAAAGGAATCATATTAGTTCCTGAGGCAACGAGTCAATGGCCCGAAATTATAAGGAAACAACTTTGTTCTGATAGTTCCAGTGATTCCGAGGATTTCGACCTGTTCCGAGCGGAAAATTCCTGGGAAGCATGGGAGGAAAAACTTAAAAGAATACTTGATGTCTATTGATTTTTAATTAGACCTGGGATGTAAAGGATTTCTGAAAATATATCGAATATGAATATAATAGAGCAGATTTTTGAAAGTAGAAAAGTGGAGAGTCTTAGTGGAGAATGGGTTGATTTGGATTCAAATATTGATAGGAGAGAAGGGGCTGCAATTGAAAGGATACTTTTGGATAATCCGGATTTTAAAAGAACCATTGAAATTGGATTTGCTCAAGGCATCTCTAGCTTATTTATATGTAATGCTTTAAACGGAAGAAATGATCCTTGTCACACGGTTATTGATCCTAATCAAACCTCGCATTGGAAAGGAATAGGGATAAATAATATGAAGAAGCTTGGGTTTGATAATTTCAGGTTATTTGAAGAGGGATCTGAAACCGCTTTGGCTAAGCTTCTCGATTCAGGTGAAACTTTCGATTTCGGGTTGATTGATGGTTGGCATACGTTTGACCATACTTTGCTGGATTTTTTTTATTTAGAGAAATTGGTTCGTGTTGGAGGAATTATTTGCGTAGACGACGTTACGAAGCCAGGTGTGAATAAGGCAATGAGGCATTTCATGACATACCCAAATTTAAGACTTATTGATAGGGTCAGGGTAAATACAAGCTTGAAGGCTAAGTTCAGAGACGGATTTATAAACGGGGCTATAGGAAGTTTGAAATATTTTATACCAAAAAAGTATCACTGGAGAGTGTTCTCATTTAAGTTACTTTTCCCTGATAAAGCCATTGGACTGGACTCTTCCATGGTGTTTTTTGAAAAAACAGATGAAGATAGACGACCATGGAACTGGTTTGAACATTTTTAAATAGATGGGGGGGATCTCAGTAATTATACCGACCTATAATAGGTGTCGAGTATTGTCAACTGCCATTAAGTCAATTCTTAAGCAGTCTGTTGCCGGTTGGGAATTGATCATTGTCGATGATGGAAGTATGGACGGTACCGAGGAACTCATGAAATCCTTACTTCAGGATTCTCGGATACATTACGTTTTTCAGGAAAACCTTGGAGTTTCTGCTGCCCGAAACCGGGGGGCGGAAATGGCGATGGGAAAATGGTTGGTGTTTTTGGATAGTGATGACCAATTGCAGCCCAACGCATTGGAGGATTTTACGACAATTGCTGCGGAAAATCCCAACGCAGACGTTTGGGTAGCAAGCTATTTTCGAAATAAGGAGGGTAGTGTCAGTGAACATTTAGCAAAAGAAGATGCGTATAATGTTACCCTTCCCGGCACCTTTATGATCCGTAAAGCCTTTTTTGAAGACATAGGTGGCTACGATCCCCAATTAAAATATGCGGAGAATACCGAGTTGTTTTATAGGATAGCGCAAGAAAAAGGACGAATCGAGGTGATGGATTCCTTTACCCTGGAATATTTTGACTCTACAACCGGAGGCAGTAAGAATAACAAAAACAAAATTGATTCCCTCCGTTTGATTTTGGCCAAGCATCAGGAAAGTCTAAGCCCTCACGTACGGTTTTTATACTTGCAGATCGTTGGGGTTTCACTGATGCGGGAGGGGCGGTATCGGGAAGCCTCGGATTCCCTCCGGGAGGCGTATAGGGTAAAGCCTTATCAGCTGAAAACCTTGATCCGATGGGGGATTGCGAGGCTTCCTTTTTTGGCCAAACGCTTTTATCCGGTAGTTCAGGCATGAATAATTTTTTCGCGGGTTTTATCATTACCTATCAGCGCCCGGATGTGCTGTTGGAGACCGTCTCCCGGGTGTTTTCGCAGACGGTTCCCCCCGAAAGGCTTTGGATTATCGACAACTCGGAAGATGATCGAACCCAAATCGCCGTTCGGGATTCAAAAGATCCCCGTTTGGAATATGTCCGGGTGGGCTATAATGGAGGGCCGGCTCTGGGAGCCAGGATGGGATTGGAACTGACAGCAAAAGCGGGATACCGATGGATTTACTGGGGAGATGACAATGATCCTCCAGGATACCAAGATACCTTTGAAAAACTGGTAAAGTTGGGAGAAAAGCGCCCCCAATGTGGGGTGTTGGGAGCTGTAGGTCAATATTTTGACCGGAAAAACGGACAGGTCCGGCGGGTGCCAAGCGAGGTTTTGGAACAGGAGGAATATTTGGAAGTAGATTTTGTAGCAGGAGGGATGTCAATGATTGTCAATGCATCCATGGTGGAATCAGGAATTTTACCAGATCCCGGCTTGTTTTTCGGATTTGAAGAATTGGATTTTTGTATAAGGGTGAAGAACAGGGGTTATACCGTTTTGGCCCATTCAGGGCTTTTTTTGGACTTAAGGAAAAAATATAATCGAATAGTTATAGAACAAGTCTCTTATAAAAAAAAGCTGAACCTCAAGCGGGAATACTTTAGCTTTAGAAATTTATTGTATATCGCTGATCGAAATCGCTTGAAACGAATGAAAATACGGCTTATCGGGAAATGGGCGCTGAAATCTATTTATGGGTTTAAGTTTGGGGTGTCTTATGGATGCCTGAACGCAAGAATGATTTTGTTAGCTTTTTATCATTATTTAAGAGGTATAAAGGGCAATCCTGTCAAGCTGTGACACGTCCAAAAATTTCTGTCATAATTCCTGTTTATAATAGGGAACTATTAGTAAGAAATGCTGTTCAAAGTGTTTTGGATCAATCTTTTGTAGACTTTGAGTTGGTAGTTGTAGATGATGCATCAACGGATGAAACAGTGGGTGAAATCTTGTCTTTTCATGATGATAGGATCAGAGTTGTTAGAAAAAATCAGAATGGTGGAAATGCTTCAGCACGCAATATTGGGATTCAAGAGTCAAAGGCTGAATTGATTACTTTTTTGGATAGTGATGATTCTTTTGATAGGGATTTTCTTGAGAAGGTAGTATCAACAGCAGAACAGTTTCCGGATATTTTCTTTTTTTGGGCAGGAGTTCAGTTTGTAAATTCTGAACAGCAATTTCTGAGAAAGGAAACATGGACACCTAAAGGGCGCTTGCCGGGACTTACTTTTTTTGAGGAACTAAGGATTGGAACAAACAATGGACTGACGGTCAGAAGGGCTGTTACTGAAACGGTAGGATTTTTTGATGAAAACCTTAAAGCATCCGTTGACAGAGACTTTCTCTTGAGAATATCACAAAACTTTAAAGGGGATTTGGTCCGAGATGTATTTGTAAATGTACTTATTGGAACTCACGATTCGGTAAGAAAGAACTATTCGGATCAAGCTGAGGCATACAATCATTTGATCAAAAAATATAAATCAATTATATATTCGAAATCCAGATTGAAAGCATGGTGGCTTCACAAGGCTTTATGGCTCAATCTCTATTCAGGAAATAAAATGCAGGCGTTTAATTATCTTAAATCTTTGGGCTTTCCAATTAAATCGTCGATGGTTTTTTCGACTTTCCTGTTGTTACCTAACGAATCAGCAAGAAAGATTCACAAAATGTTTGCAAAAAAAGGTATTTCCAGAAGTTAATTAATACAGTTTGATTCAAAGATACGTAAATAGGTTCATAACCAAAAGCCTGGTAAACGACCAGAGTTTAATGTTAAGGGGTTGGGAAAAATCTGAGGAAGAAATTTTTTTAATTGAAAATTCTCCGGGAGGCTGGTCAATTGATAAAGATCTTTCCGAGGTATTACTTTGTCTGGTCAGAGAGTTTAAGTTATCTTCTATCGTGGAAATAGGAGCGGGTTATTCCACATTGATTTTGAACTATGCTCAATCACGTTTTTCTCCGGATTGTTCGAAGGTTTACTCCATTGAAGAGAATGTGGATTGGTTTAAAGTTCCAGAAAAACTAAAAAGTGTATTAAAAGATTTTTCATTTAATCTGTTGTCCAGTAGGCTTAGATTTAAGTTCGGCTATTTTGGTATATATGCGAAGTACCTTCCTTTGGAAAATATTAGGTTGGATCAGGTTGATATGGTTGTAGTTGATGGCCCTCCGTATTATTTTGGAAGAGAAGGAGGGTTAGATGAACTTTTTGATAAACTAAAACCCAGATCATTAATAATTTTAGATGATGCCGAACGGTATACAGAAAAGTGTGTGATTTTCAAGTGGTTGAAGGTCTATCATGGACTTGAATTAGTTTTTTATGAAGAGAGTTTTGGAACAAAAGGTTTGGCAATTTTAAGAGTGACAAAAGGTTTAAAAAGGAAGTTTTCTGTTTCGGCCTTTATTTTGGGATTCTATCAGGGGATGAAAAGAGTATTGAACTATAGAAATATAAGAAGGAAACAATTGGCGGTAAAATGAATGGAGGCCTAACGAAACTCATTCTTATCCAGGACACCCTCGCCAATGCCGGTGCGGAAAAAAGCCATTTGGAAATCTTTTCCAGATTAGCCGTAGATATAGAAATGGTCTTGGTGTATTTCTATCCAAATCACGACTTAATGGAAGCGTATCAACAAGCAGGTATCCGCACGGTATTTTTCGATATCCGGAAGAAATACGGCTTGTTTTTGGGGGCTCGCCGTCTGATCCGCCTGATCCGGAAGGAAAAACCCGACCTGCTGATCTCCTGTCTCTGGAGGTCAGATATCATCGCCCGCATGGCATCATTTTGGACTGGAGTCCCGCTGGTGGGTACTTTGGTCAACGACAGCTACGGCGAATATGCATGGAAGGAAAAGAAAGGCTTGAAACACAAGCTGGTGTTTTGGTTGGACAGGGCGACTGCTTTTATTCCCGTATATTGGATCGCGAATGCCCGCAGTTTGGCGGAAAGCCATATCAATACTTTGGGGATCGTTCGGGAAAAAGTTTCTGTGGTATATAGAGGTAGATCGGTAAAGAATGTGATCTGTCAACATCCTTCACAGATAAGGAATTTTATCTCCTACGGAAGATTGTTGGAGAGAAAAGGTTTCGGAGATCTAATTAGGGCATTTGATCAGGTGCTGAGAACACAACCAGATTGTACCCTGACGATTTATGGTGAAGGGCCTTTTAAGACCGAACTTGAAGAACTGATATGGAAACTGGGGCTGGAGGAAAAGGTCAGCCTACCAGGAGCGTTCGGGCCGACGCGCTATCCTTGGTCTGTGTCCCCACAGGCCAATCCTATACTCCTACCGACTAATCTACCTTGGTCTGTGTCCTCACAGACCAAGTACATGTCCTCGCAGACCAATAAACAAACAACGCTCCCTCTTCCCTGGTCTGTGTGTCCACAGACCAATCCACAGACCAACCCCGCGTCGTCACAGGCCAATAAACAAACAACCCCTTTAACAAACCCCACCGCCCACTGTTTCCTTTTTCCTTCTTGGTATGAAGGTTTCTCAGGGGCTCTGGTGGAAGCCATGATGGCAGGAATCCCTATAATCGCCTCAGATATCCCTATGAATTTGGAAGCTGTTACCCAGGGCAAAAATGCCCTGGTTTTCCCGGTTAAGAATGTGGAGGCATTGGCCCGGCAAATGATCTATGCTATCGAACACCCCGAAGAAATGGCCAGAATGGGACAGAATGCCCAGGAGGAAGCTGTCCGAAGGTTTGATATCCGAAAGATTGCCAGGAAATATGAGGAGGTGTTGAAGGATGTTTATCATAAGACCACCCGTCTAACTTAACCACCCCAGGTCTGTGTCCTCACAGACCTATGTTCTCACGGACCGGAACATTAATGTATATTTACCTTGGTCTGTGTCTTCACAGACCAGTTACCATGATTTGTGTTCTGTGAAGTGAAGACATAGGGCACGGGGAGTGTTACATGACGTGTCCTGTGAAGACACAGGACACGGGAAGGGTCACATGATGATATATTGCTGCATGTGAGGACACATGCAGCGGGAGTGAAAAGTTATTTAACCGCTATCATTTGAAAATCATCCAGCTTATTCAAAAACCGCAGCGTCGCGGCGCTGAAATATTTGCAGCCCAACTGGCGGAGGAATTGACGAAGAAGGGACATGAAGTCATGGTGGTCAGTATTTTCAAGGGAGACACCGAGCTTCGATTTTTGGACAATCAGGTAGATTTGAATCGTATGCCCAAACAAAGGTTTGTAGACATACGTGCATGGCACAAGTTCTCACAAATTATTAAAGAATTTGAGCCTCACTTGATCCAGGCGAATGCCGCGGATACGCTTAAATTCGCAGTTTTCTCCAAAAAGTTATTTCATTGGAAAACACCTATTGTTTACCGTAATGCAAATCAAATGGGGGATTTTATCCGGGGAAGGTTGCACAGGGCTCTTAACCAATGGCTGCTTAATGCTACCACCGCAGTTGTGTCCGTATCAGAATCGTCTCGCAGGGATTTTCATCACACATTTAAATACCAGAACCGGATATCAAGTATCATTTCGATTGGAATTGCGCCCGGGGAAATAAAGGATAAAATCGCCGAACCGATCCGAATCACCGGCTTACCTGAAAATTATCTTATCCAAATAGGGAGTTTGGTGCCTGAAAAAGACCCCTTGGGTTTGCTGGATCTTTTTTCCAAGATAATGAAAGAATTTTCTGATTTAAATCTCTTGTTTGTCGGATCGGGTCCCTTGGAGTTCCAGTTAAAAGTGGCTATTCGGAAAAAGGGGCTTGAAAACCAGGTGAAATTAGTTCCAAATCAGACAAATATATTTCCGGTCTTGGCCCGGGCAAAAGGCCTGCTTGTGCACTCTAGAATAGAAGGACTACCAGGGGTTATTTTGGAAGCCATGTATTGCCGCGTTCCTGTGGTGGCTTATGACGTAGGAGGGATAGGAGAGGTGTTGATTCACAAACAAACCGGATGGCTTGTTCCAAAAAATGATCAGTTCGAATTTATTCAAGCCATTAGGGAAATTTTGCAATCCACTCCAAATCAATTAGATGCTATCACTTCCCATGCGAGGTTTCTGGTCGAAAAGCACTACCACCTTAATACCATTGTCCAACGTTTTGAAGAACTGTATGAGAAAGTGATTTGAAATAGAGGCAAAAAATGTTCTTTTCATTCCCCTCCCCAGGTCTGTGTCCCCACAGACCTGTATGTATGTCCCCACAGACCAAATATTCAATCAACCGTATGAGTGTCCTGTGGAGACACAGGCCATGGTGATATATTGTGGCCTGTGTCTCCACAGGACACGGGAGGAAAAGATTTTGATCGTAAATTGTTATCTTTAACTTTTACAGTACTTTTAAATGTTAATATATGGGTTTACCGGAGAAAGCCCGTCGTAATTCAAGGATGGAATACGACCAGGTTTACTTTTGGACGGATACCGTTGTAGGTTGGAAAAGGCTACTCTATAAGAACAAGTATAAAGAGATTATTCTCTCTTCTTGGGGTGAACTGGTGTCAAGGGGGATGATTGCCGTGTACGGTTTTGTCATCATGCCCAATCACCTTCACGTAGTTTGGGAGATGAAGGAACCCAATGGCAAGGAAATGCCACACGCCAGTTTCAATAAATTCACCAGTCATTTGATAACGGGGGATATTAAAACCAATCATCCCAGAACATTTTCGGCGTTGAGGGTGAATGAACCGGACCGGAAAGTCAGGTTATGGCAGCGTGACCCTTTGGCGATCTTGATGGATGCAAGATGGAAAGTGGAGCAGAAACTGAAATACCTGCACGATAATCCCTTACAGAAGCATTGGAATTTGGCCAACCGTCCTGAAAGCTACCAATGGTCTTCATCCGCATTTTATGGGACAGGTGTGGATAAATTTGGTTTTTTGACACATTACATGGACCGCTTTTGAATCCGAATCCATGGTCTGTGTCCCCACAGACCAGTTAACGCGCATTATGTGTCCTGTGGAGACACAGGACACGGACACGGAGTTTTCGTTCGATTCCCCATTCCCCGTTCCCTTCATCCCAAACCTAAACCCCACCACCATGACAACCCCGACAACCATGACAACCCTAAAAACCGGCAACTCCAACAACTACCCCAACCACCCCACCATAATGCCCAAAAATAAAACCCGCATATTACACTTAATCAAATCCCTGGGCAGGGGAGGGGCGGAGAAGTTGCTTCCCGAGACCGCAGCGTTGCATAGCGATGGCTTTGAGTTTTTCTGCATGTATTTCTATCACAGGGAAAGCAATGTGGTGGGGGAACTGGAAGCGGCCGGGGTGCATGTGGTATATGTCCCCTCCGGCAATCTTGGGCTTTTATGGCAAGTGAAGAAGGTGAAGGAATTTATCTTGCAGCATGATATTGACCTGGTTCACAGCCACCTTCCCTGGGCGGGCATTTTGGGGAGACTGGTCAGAAGAAAAACAGGCATCCCCTTGATATATACTGAACACAATACCTGGGAACGGTACAACAGGATTTCCTACTGGGGCAACAGACTCACGTTTAAACTGCAGGACGCTGCCGTTTTTGTTTCCAACGAGGTGGCTTTGTCCACGCGTCTCAATCTGTTTTTTGCCCCCTTGACCGTGCCGCCTCCCTTGCTGCTGAAAACCATTCCCAACGGAGTGAATACGGAAAAGTTCAAAAAAGATCTAATGGCCCGGACCAGGGTGCGGCGGGAACTGGGCATTGCTGAACAGGCCATTGTGGTGGGGAAAGTGGCGGTGTTCCGGTCCCAAAAGCGGCTTTGGCTTTGGGTGGAACAGGCTTTGGAGATACTTCGGCATCATCCAGAAACCCATTTCCTCCTTGTGGGGGAGGGGGAGTGGAAGCAAAGGATAGAAAGGCAGATCGAAGATTCCGGACAGGCTGCCCGTTTTCACCTCATCGGGATGCAAAGGGAGATTGTCCCGTTTCTTTCTGCCATGGATATTTACATGAGCTCATCCGCTTATGAGGGCTTGCCGGTGGCCATGCTGGAAGCAATGTCCTGTGGCCTGCCTGTGGTGGCGACCAGGGCCGGAGGCATAGGGGAGGTCGTCAGGCATGGAATGGAAGGATACCTCTGTGAGATAGAAAACCATCGGGAATTGGCGCCATTGGTTTTGGATCTTGTCCGGGATAAGGAAAAACGCCGGGCATTTGGCGAAGCCTCCAGAAAAAGGGTGGAGGTGCATTTTAGCCTGGAAAAAATGGTGCAGGCCATAGAGGGGCTTTATGGTCAGGTGTTGGAGCGTAAAGGGGTGGCGGTCAAATAGACTTGAGCTTTTCCTTTTTGACCTGAAGGCGGCGGACTTTCACGAGGTACTGTTTATAGGCTTCTACTTTTTTCCAGTCCAGAAATGCCAACACCACAAACAGCATAAAATACATGATCTGGCTTTTTTGCCGGATGATGATGCCCAGGTTGGACATCATATAGGTCATGGAAATGGACACGGAAACAAAAACAAGCCCGGCCATTTTAACCATGGCCGGTGCTATCACAATGTACCGTAGGAAATCCTTTCGGAATAGCGTCAGAAACAGGAACAGATACAGCACATTTTCAAAGGAGACGGCCAGCCCAAGCACATTGGGAGAGTCGACAAACAGCGGCCGGAACCAGAATGTGAACAGCTTCATGGGAAGGCTATAGCCGCCCATATTTACGCCGGATCCGGCTGAGTACTGTAGCTCGCGGGCGATATGTACGTTTTGGTCCTCAAAAGATTCGATGAAGTTCTCAGGGTCATAGCCGAGGTAATTGATCACGTCACTGTAGAGGTAGAAACTCAACACGATGCCCACTGCGGCAACCAGGTATTTCTTGTACAGGGCGGTTTTTTCCCGGCCCAGAACGTAGCCGACACCCATCCCCAGCAGGATGGCAATAAGGATATGGGGCCTCACCATATAGATGAAAAATCCACCGGCTGCCAGTGCGGCCCACCTTTTGGAAGGAGCGGAGAGGCCGTACATGAACATGCCGATGCCAAAAAAGATGACAGCGCCTTTCCCGATGGATGCGGTCCAGAAATGCATGTTAGGCAAAAAAAGGATGAGGGGGAGCAGATCATAGCCAAACAGCCTTGGGGTGGTCCTGAGCTGTTCCTTAAAGAAAACATAAAAGCACACAAATCCCCAGAAGCCCATCCAGGTAAAAACCACCATACTCATCTCGAAATTAAAAAACAGAAAATTGGCCCAGGGATAGGCAAGCCATTCTATAAAACCGGTTCCTGTAAAAAAAGCATCGTGCCAGGAACCCCAGTGATTGGAGGCCATCTGGTAATATCGAATGGCATCGGAGCGGTTGAACAGCGTATAGGTATAATACACCAAACCAAAAAACATATGGTACCAAAACAGGTTCCGGATCAGCTTGACCTGAATCTTTTTGTTTTTCGCAGCCAGCTTGTTGATAATAGGCTGACTGGCCACAAATAGACAGCATACCAGAATGAGTGCACCAATCATGGCGAAAGATAAATAAATCCATACATGGAAACCAGTTTAGGCGATAAGAACAATGGAATTTTGACCATCAGCCTGGATTTTGAGCTGCTTTGGGGGCTTTTTGATAAAATTGGGGGCAGGGTAGACCGGGATTATTTTAGACGTACCAGAACCCTGATCCCGGGTTTGCTGGAACTTTTTCAGGCGTATGGTGTCGAGGTCACCTGGGCCACGGTGGGTATGCTTTTTGCCGATAATGAAGAAGAATGGAGGGCTTTTCAGCCGGAAATCTTACCGACCTACAGGGACGAAAAACTTTCTGCATACCATTGGGCTGGGAAATTTGGCTTGGATCCAGACTTGCACTTTGCTCCGGACCTGATCCGGCAGGTCATGGACTGTCCCGGCCAGGAAATCGGCAGCCATACTTTCGCCCACTACTACACGCTTTCTCCCGGTCAGTCTCCCGAGCAGTTCCGGGCAGATCTACAGGCCAGCCAGCACATTGCAAAAAGCAAATTCGGGATTTCCCTTGCCTCGTTGGTCTTTCCCCGAAACCATATCAACTTTCAGTACCTGGATATCTGTCTTGAGGAAGGTTTTTCGCAGGTTCGCGGTAATCCTGCCGACTGGTATTGGCAGGAGAACCAGCACGAAGGATGGGCAAAGAAGATTTTTCGCACCGCAGACTGCCTTGTGCCTTTGGGAAAGGACAAAACCTACGGTGGAAGCCAGGTTTACCAATATCGGGAAGGATTGTGGGTACTGCCTGCTTCGCGCTTTTTGAGGCCCATAAAATCCAGGAGTCCGATCAGCAACAGCCTTAAAGCGCATAGAATCAAAAGTGAAATGTCAGAGGCGGCCCAAAAAGGCAGGATATATCATCTTTGGTGGCATCCCCATAATTTTGCATTGACTCCCGAGGATTCCTTCCGGGAGCTGGAAACCTTGTTGCGCCATTACAAAAAGCTTCAGGAAGAATATGGAATGGCATCCCTTTCCATGAAAAATCTGGGACTAAGGTTGGGGGGGTAGGTTTTTTTCGTCGCATTTTCATCCGATTCCCTGTTCCCCGTTCCCTGTTCCCTATTTCCTGAATACTGCGTGAAAAGTGAATAGGGAAAAGAGAACAGGAGTTTTTCACCCGATTCCCTGTTCCCCGTTCCCTGTTCCCTATTTCCTGAATACTGCGTGAAAAGTGAATAGGGAAAAGAGAACAGGAAGTTTCCACCCGATTCCCTGTTTCCCGTTCCCTGTTCCCCATTTCCTGAACACTCCGCGAACGGTGAATAGTAAAAAGCGAATGGAAGGTTCACCCGATTCCCTGTTCCCTGTTCCCCATTTCCTGATTACTCCGTGAATAGTGAATAGGGAAAAGAGAACAGGAAGTTTTCAACCGATTCCCTGTTCCCTTGTTCCCCCGTTCCCTGTTCCCCATTTCCTGAACACTCCGCGAACGGTGAATAGTAAAAAGCGAATGGAAGGTTCACCCGATTCCCTGTTCCCGGTTCCCTATTTCCTGATTACTCCGTGAATAGGGAATAGGGAAAAGAGAACAGGAAGTTTCCAACCGATTCCCGATTCCCTGTTCTCTGTTCCCTTTTTCGGTGAATAGTTTAATAGTAAAAAGCGAATGGAAGGTTCACCCGATTCCCTGTTCCCGGTTCCCCATTTCCTGAACACTCCGCGAATAGGGAATAGGGAAAAGAGAACAGGAAGTTTCCGCCCGATTCCCGATTCCCTGTTCTCTGTTCCCTTTTTCGGTGAATAGTTTAATAGTAAAAAGCGAATGGAAGGTTCACCCGATTCCCTGTTCCCGGTTCCCTATTTCCTGAATACTCCGTGAATAGGGAATAGGGAAAAGAGAACAGGAAGTTTTCAACCGATTCCCTATTCCCTGTTCTCTGTTCCCTTTTTCGGTGAATAGTTTAATAGGAAAAAGCGAATGGAAGTTTGTCACCCGATTTCCTGTTTCCTGTTCCCTATTCCCGGATAAAACTAAATTGGTATGGATAAAACAGAAACTTTTGAAGATTTGAAATGTTGGCAAGCGGCCTATGGTTTAAAGCGGAGGCTTTGGAACGAGGTCATTAAGGCTATGCCTAAACAAGAAAGATTTGAACTGTACTCCCAAATACTAAGGGCGGCAAGATCCGCTACTTCTAATATAGCTGAGGGATGGGGTAGGTTTCATTTTTTGGACAGCAGAAGGTTTTACTATAACAGTAGAGGCTCTCTTTCGGAAATATTGGATCACCTTATTGAAGCTAGAGACCTTGAATATATTTCTGAAGAAAGTTATCAGTCTCTGCGCCTTGATACGATAAGAGCGATAAAAATTCTCAACGGCTACATCAGGTATCTTAAGAAAGAGGCGGAAGGAAGTGAATAGGGAATAGGAGGTTTTCGCCCGATTTCCTGTTCCCTTGTTCCCCCGTTCCCTGTTCCCCATTTCCTGAACACTCCGCGAACGGTGAATAGTAAAAAGCGAATGGAAGGTTCACCCGATTCCCTGTTCCCGGTTCCCTATTTCCTGAATACTCCGTGAATAGGGAATAGGGAAAAGAGAACAGGAAGTTTCCAACCGATTCCCGATTCCCTGTTCTCTGTTCCCTTTTTCGGTGAATAGTTTAATAGGAAAAAGCGAATGGAAGTTTGTCACCCGATTCCCTGTTCCCTTGTTCCCCCGTTCCCGGTTCCCTATTTCCTGATTACTCCGTGAAAAGTGAATAGGGAAAAGAGAACAGGAAGTTTCCGCCCGTGTTCCCGATTCCCTGTTCTCTGTTCCCTTTTTCGGTGAATAGTTTAATAGGAAAAAGCGAATGGAAGTTTGTCACCCGATTCCCTGTTCCCGGTTCCCTATTTCCTGAATACTCCGTGAAAAGTGAATAGGGAAAAGAGAACAGGAAGTTTTCAACCGATTCCCTGTTCCCTGTTCTCTGTTCCCTTTTTCGGTGAATAGTTTAATAGTAAAAAGCGAATGGAAGGTTCACCCGATTCCCTGTTCCCTATTTCCTGATTACTCCGTGAAAAGTGAATAGGGAAAAGAGAACAGGAAGTTTCCGCCCTGTTCCCGATTCCCTGTTCCCCGTTCCCTGTTCTCTATTTCCTGAATACTCCGTGAAAAGTGAATGGAAGTTTCCGCCCGACTCCCTGTTCCCGATCCCCATCCCCCCTATTTTTTCACAAACCGCAACACCCTTTCTGTACTTCTTTCAATAGCCGCTTTGTTCATGAGCTGGGGACGGTAGCGGCCTTGGGTGTAGTGTTTCGCCTGGTCCCGGTAGAAGGGGCTGAAGAGGTTGCCGCTTTGGCCGGTAGGAAGGATGCCTTCGGCATTTTCCACGTGGGCGAAATCCAGTATATTGCGCAGGGCCGGGCCGGCTTTTACCGCATACCTTCCTTCTTTATTTATCAGGAAAGACAACTTGTTTATGGATTCTTCATTGGCCGGAACGGGACCTGCCTTGACATTGAAAATTTTATCCAGCGGTTTTTTAGCTCCCAAAGCATGGGGATGTTCCAGGTAGGTGGCTTTTCCCCATTGCCACTGCCTGCTGTCTTTCCCCCACTGATCCGTCAGTTCCTGCAACGCCGTTTCCAGGGACCGCTTTACGATGTCATCCCGGTTTTCTTTGGTTTCCGTATGGATATTGTTCCACCAAGGCGAAGATGCTGCTCTTAAGAGGGAATGGGTACTGCGGATGTAAAGGAACGTATTGAGGTATTTTTGAAACCATTCTTCGCCTAACTCATCCGCCATCATGCCATGCAGGGTGTGGTAGAGCCATTTGTAATACAGGGTAGGGGCGGTCTCCCCGATGGCATGACTGCCGGTCCAGTTGGTAAGCGCGTCGAGGATGGGCTGAAAATCCGGGTGGGCTCCTTTATCGATGCAGCCCAGGAGGATTTGGGCATTTTCGGGAAGCTGGTCATTGATGGTTTCCAGCTGCAGCGCCTTTATTTTTTCGGCATCCCAGCCGGTGCCTGACTGAATGGCCTTGGCAATACGGCGGTATCTTTCCCCCGGATAATAATAACCGGGATAGAATATCCCGTTGGGAAGGGTGTCCGGCTGGTTGTTGGCGGAAGCTATGAAGCCGGAGGGTGGGTTGATGCTCATGGGGTTTTCCTCAAAAGGGATCCACCCTATGGGCTCATTGGCCGGGTTGCTGCCGTCAATGAACATTTTGCTGTGTACACCTTCCGGCCTTATGGGAAGTTTGGCCGCGGCCCACCAGGCGATATTGCCTGTCTTGTCGCCATACATGATGTTGAGGCCGGGCGCATGGATCAACCTGACGGCCTCCTCGGCATCATGGATATTCCCGGAGTGGTTCAGTTTCCAAAGGGCCTCCAAAGCCCTTGTCGGTTCCTGGAGGTAAACCCACCACGAAGCCACGGGAAGATGGGTGATTTCGTTGATTTCAGGCACAACCTTATTGATAAGCGGCCCATGGGCAGAGACTTCGGTGGCCCAGATGTCCGGATCGCTGTTTTTAACCTGAATGGTATCGACGTGAACAATGATCGGGAGTGAGCCATTGCCATAAAGGGTGCTTTGAGGGTTTTCGGGATTTCTCCTTTCTTCATAGAAATCATGGTCGTCATTTTCAAACATGGTGAGACCGATGCTGTGATCGCGGCTGTGTCCCACCAGGCCGAAGGGAAAACCTCCCAGGTGATATCCATAATAGCTGTATCCGGGGTATTCCAGGTGGGCTTCGTACCAGACGGACGGTTGGGAAAAGCCGATGTGGGTGTCATTACAGAAAAGTACGGAACCTGAGGCTGTTTTTTCAGGCCCGATCACCCAGCCATTGCTGCCCTGCAGCAGCGCAACTGGCAGTCCTTCCAGGCGTTCGCTCAATGTTTTGCCGATAATCCGGCTGTTTTTATCCCGTTCAGGGTGGTGATTGGGAACGACATGGTGCTCAGGGAGGGTATGGATGGACAGGTGCTTGGCGTAATCAGGGCCCAGTTCCCGCTGGATTTTGGTAACCAAGGGGTCGGTCTTGAGGCCCATAGCAAAGGTAAAAGCCATATACCCCACTATGTTGTGCATGTCGTTGATGGTAAATGGCTCTGGGTTGATACCCAGAAGCGTATACTCCGGGGGGAGCTTGCCTTCTTCTATAAAATGGTTGACACCGTTTAGATAAGCCTCAGCCGCAGATTTCCATTCGGAAGAGCCATCCTCCTGCAAGGTCCTGGTACTCCAGTCCGCATGCCGGCCAATGCCAAGCGTGCGGAAGAGACGGTCGGTCTCCAATAGGTCTTCCCCCAGAATTTCTGCCAGCCTGCCAGAACCTACCCGTCGGAGAAGGTCCATCTGGAAAAGCCGGTCCTGGGCATGGACATAACCCAGCGTCAAATAGGCGTCTTCCGCTGATTCTGCATAGATATGTGGGATGCCAAAGTCATCAAAAAACACTTCAGCACTGTTTTCCAGATTTTTCACGAGGATTTCACCGGAATAGACAGGCTTGTACCGGTAAACCAGCCAGGTGTACGCAACGGCGGTTAAAAGCATTAATGTCAACAGAATGATCAATAACCTTTTCATAAAAACAGCCATTTGCGGTCTGAACATGAATCCTGGTGACGGATTGGTGTTGACCTTTTTTCCCTATATCCTTATATATCCATTTTTAAATGTATTTTATCAGACCGGCAGTGTGTTTTGACAACTGTTTTCTGCATCATGTTACCCCGGTATTTTCTATCGTTTTTGGACTTAGGTATAATTTTTCCGCAATTTTCTTTGTAGTATACTCTTGGGTGATCAGATTAGGTATTCTTCATGATTTTAACCTTTCCCAGTCCCAGTCATTGTTGATTTGAGAGATGGCGTGATGGGCCGTCATGTCAAACTGGCAAGGAACAACCGCCACGTAGTTATTGGCTATTGCCCACTCATCATTGTCTTCGCCTTTGTCAAAATTCACAAAATTACCGGCCAACCAAAAGTATTTCCTGCCATTTGGATCATAACGCTCTTCAAAATCTTCCTGCCATTTGGCGCGTGCCTGCCGGCATATTTTGATGCCTTTGAGGGCTTCATTTCTTTTAGGAGGAAAGTTTACATTCAAGGCCACGCCTTTTGGAATGCCGTGTTGCAGCACCTGTTCGGCAATTTGGTATACATAATCCTCTACATGTGAAAAATCAGCCTTGGAGCTGTAGTCGCAGAGACTGAAGCCGATGGAAGGGTATCCTTCTATCGCCCCTTCAATGGCGGCGGACATGGTGCCGGAGTACAGTACGCTGATGGAGGTGTTGCTTCCATGATTGACGCCGCTCACCACCAGATCAGGTTTGCGGTCTTTCAATACATAGTGTTTGGCCAATTTGACACAGTCGGCGGGTGTGCCGCTTGATTTATAGGCCATGACATCCCGAAAAATTTCCTCTTCGTCCAGCCGGAGGGTATTGCCTATCGTGATGGCATGGCCCATTCCGGATTGTGGGCTATCCGGGGCCACCACAATGACCTCACCCAGTTGTTTCATGATATCTACTAAAATTCTGATTCCACGGGAAGTTATTCCGTCGTCATTCGAAACTAAAATAAGGGGTTTTGACATTAAGAATTTTGTTTTAACTGATTGTAGTAAGCTGTAATGCGTAGCAGATCACCCCGTCTGTCATGGGAGAGTCTGTTTTTGCGCATATAGAGCCGGACTTCTGCGGATTTGTCGTCCATGAAGTTGAAAAGTTCTCTTTTCTTTTGGCTGTATTTCTGGATTTCCCGGTCGGTGAGGAAATAAAACTCAAAAGCCAGTCTGTTTTGTCCCATCATGGGAGGCCCCCACATCGGGTTCATATACATGCCTCTCATCCCCATGTTGTTCCAGCCCCTGTTGTCCACGGTGATGTATTCCCTACAGAGGAGGGTAATGTCTTCCCCTTCGGTCAACAGTTCGAAAAAAATCGGGACCTTGTAATCGGAGTTCATGGCATAGGGCAGGCTGTAGAAAATCCTGATTCCTCCATAATATTCATCGAAAATCTCAAAATGGCTGATGGATGCAGCACTGAACGTTTCTATGGTTTTGTTCTGTAGCTGGACGATGTTGGTTTCCAGATCATATTTGACTTTTCCTTCATGTACCTCACCAGAGGTTAAAAAAACCTTTCCATTGTGCCATATTTGGGAAGGAAAGTCCTGAGAATGAGCCGTCCATGTAAGGAATAAAGAAATCAAGATGAAATATATTGATTTTTTCATGGCTTAATTTTATTAGTTCCTTATCATAGTACGTAAAAAATATCCCGAATGTTGAAGTGCTGCCATATGGAAATCAATTATTTATTGCCCTTTTTTAAGATATGATGTCCCATCTTGTCTCGCTTGGTGAGCAAATATTTTTCATTGTGGGGATTGGAAGTGATTTCCAAAGGTACCGTATCCACTATTTCCAGCCCATAACCCGCCAACCCCACTCTTTTTGTGGGGTTGTTGGTGATCAATCTGATTTTTGAAATACCAAGGTCTCTTAAAATCTGCGCGCCCACTCCATAGTCCCTTTTGTCCATGGGAAATCCCAAAGCGAGATTGGCCTGGACGGTATCCATGCCTTCCTCCTGGAGTTTATAAGCCTTGAGTTTGTTGATCAGCCCGATGCCGCGTCCTTCCTGGTTCATATACAGCACTACTCCTTTGCCGGCTTCTTCCACCAATTTCATCGCCTGATGCAGTTGAGGCCCACAGTCACAGCGGCAGGAGCCGAAGATATCCCCTGTAATACAGGAGGAGTGCACGCGAACCATCACGGGCTCATCTTCTTCCCATTTGCCTTTGATAAGGGCCATGTGGATCTCCATCGTGTTGGTCTGCTTGTAGGCGATCAGTTCGAAATTGCCCCATTCCGTCGGCATATCCACACCGATTTCCCTTTTGATCAGGGATTCATTCCGCAGCCGGTAAGCGATGAGATCTTTTATGGAAATCAGTTTCAGGTTGAATTTTTTGGCCACTTCGACCAGGTCCGTCAGCCGGGCCATGGTGCCATCCTCATTCATGATTTCCACCAGCACGCCAGCCGGGTATAACCCTGCTAACCGGGCCAGGTCAATGGCTGCTTCGGTATGCCCCGCTCTTCGGAGCACCCCCCCTCTTTTGGCTTTCAGGGGGAATATATGGCCGGGTTTCCCCAGTTCATCGGCTCTGATATCGGGATCAATGAGTGCCTTGATGGTTTTGGCCCTGTCGCTGGCAGAAATGCCGGTGGTACAGCCATGCCCGATCAAGTCCACAGACACCGTGAAAGGTGTTTCAAAGGCTGCGGTGTTGGTGCCTACCATCAGTTCGAGGCCCAGTTCCTCACAGCGGTCTTCTATCAGCGGAGCACATATCAATCCTCTCCCATGAGTGGCCATGAAGTTAATGATTTCAGGAGTGACTTTTTCTGCAGCGCATATGAAATCACCTTCGTTTTCCCGGTCTTCATCATCCACCACAATGACAATTTCCCCGTTTTTAATAGCCTCAATGGCTTCTTCTATATCATTTAGTTTGATAGCTTCCGTCATTTTATTTCGTCAGATTCCTGAAAATATCAGGCAAAAATACATGTTTTACATCTTAGAACCGATCTTTCGAAATATTAGTTTAAATTTTCGGCGAAATCACGATCCCAAGTTCCCTGTCAATCTCCCGCTGATAGTTTTTTAGCTCGAGATATACCCTTTGAAGCTCAGCGATTTCCTCTTCCCGGTCGGTCGCGACCTCCTTCATCTTATCCTTTACCTCTTCCATCATCTTTTTAAGATAAATGCTTTTTAGTTTCAGGGAAGTCCTATAGGTTGTTTTGGGCAGATCGTCCGACTCTTTTTTCGTGAATATCTGGTGCTTTATTTCCCAATAAGTAGAAATTTCCCTGCCGTGGGAGATCATGTGGATGACTTCTGTCTTGAGTGTGCTGTCCTGTATGCCCAGAAAATATTCGTGGCCCGGCAACACGCCCCTTTGCAGGGCCTGCTTGTAATGAAACAGCAGTTTTTGGTAAACAGGGGTTTCGAATTGCAGGTCCTTGGTCTCTTCCAGGAGATATTCACAGACATGCATTTCGTCCGATACTTTCTCAAAGCCGTAATTGATCAAAATCCGCAGCATTTCTTTTTCCTGAAGGGCCGTTTTATGCTTGCGTGATTTTAGCTCATCCTCAGGGGACGTAGAAAGAAGCTGCTCAGGGGGGGAGTGAGGTGTATCCGGGCTTTCACGAAAGGACGCTTTTTTAGCATCCTGAATCAGGATCTTGTTAAGTTCGGTATGAATGGTTTCTTCCTCCATTTCCAGGAGCCGGGCAGACTCTTTGGCATAAACCGAACGGATGAGTGGATCGGGTATTTTGGCAATGCTTTGTACGATCTGCCTGATGGCATCGGCTTTTTTTACCGGATCGTGCGCGGTTTCATTTCCAAACAGGGAGATCTTAAAGTGGATGAAGTCCCTGGCGTTTTCTTTCAGGTATTTTTGGAAAGCCTCTGAACCGGATTTTCGGGCAAAACTGTCGGGATCCTCTCCATCAGGGAAAACCACGGCTTTCACATTCAATCCCCCCTCCAACAGCATATCGATCCCCCTTAGTGAGGCTTGTATCCCTGCAGCGTCACCATCATAAAGCACGGTGACCTGGTCGGCAAACCGCTTGATCAGCTTGATCTGGCTTTCGGTGAGCGAAGTCCCCGAAGAAGCCACCACGTTTTCAATGCCCGACAGGTGCATGGATATGACATCGGTGTAGCCCTCTACCAGATAGCAGTTCTTTTCCTGTTTGATGGCCTGTTTGGCCTGAAAGATACCATACAGCACATCACTTTTATGGTAGACGGCCGTCTCGGGCGAATTGATGTATTTGGGTTGTTTTTTATCCTGTGTAAGTATTCTTGCCCCGAATGCTATCGCTTTGCCGCTCAGGTTATGGATGGGAAAAATAACCCGGCCCCGAAAGCGGTCATAATGCCTGCTTGGGTCGCTTTCCTTTTGGAGGATCAACCCCGCTTTCAAAAGTATTTCTTCATTGAAACCCGACTTCCTGGCATTTTCCAACAAGGTGTCCCAACTGTCAAGGGCATATCCCAGATCGAATTTTTCAATGATCCGCTGGTTAAATCCTCTCTCCCGGAAATAGCTCAATCCAATCGATTTACCCTCTTCTGTGGTAAGGTTCCCCAAAAAATGTTCTTTGGCGAAATTGAGGACGATATAAAGACTTTCTCTTTCGTTATGCTCCTGGATCGCCTCCGGGGTGGCCTGGTTTTCCTCCTCTATTTCAATACTGTATTTTTTCGCCAAATGCCGGATGGCTTCTGTGAACCCCACGCCCTCAATGTCCATGATAAACTGTATGGCGTCCCCAGCTTTACCGCAACCGAAACATTTGTACAACTGTTTGGACGGTGAAACGGAGAAGGAGGGGGTCTTTTCATGATGGAAAGGGCAGCATGCCCATAGGTTTTGCCCTTTTTTCTTGAGGGTTACATAATCGTTGATGACCTCTTCTATGTCAGCCCGCTCCCTTACTTTATCAGTAGTATCATTTGAAATCGCCATGGTCAGATCAAGATAGGTTCAAAGATAAGGGGTAATACCTGAAAATAACATGATCTTGTTAAAACAAAAAATGTTTCAGGGACTTTGTAAAGCCGGAATTATCAGGTTTGCCTACGGTGGAGTCCGTTACGATTAAACTGGCTGTCATTTTTATACGGCCCCCATTTCCCAGAAACTATTTTATGATGGTAGAGGTTTAAAAGAACAGGGGCAGCGATGATGGGAAAGGAGAAATTTAAGTTTCCATGAATAATTTTATAAAGACCTGAAATAGCCCTAACTTGCAGGGAAAAATAAACAACTAGGATGAGTATTTCGAGAGAGAAGGTTTTACAAGCACTGTCTACAGTCGAAGACCCTGACCTTCACAGGGATTTAGTGTCCTTGGGGATGATACAGGATCTGAAAATTGAAGGAAATAAAATCAGCTTCAAGGTTGTACTGACAACCCCGGCCTGCCCTTTAAAAGAGTTGATCAAGGCGAATTGTGAAGGGGCGTTGACGAAAGCGCTGGGGGAAGACATCGATATGGATATTTTTATGACCTCAAACGTCACCACCACAAGGAATGAGGGACCCTTGTTGCCTAAAGTGAAAAATATAATCGCGGTGGCTTCCGGCAAAGGGGGGGTAGGTAAAAGCACCTGTGCCTCTAACCTGGCGGTATCTCTGGCCAAATCGGGAGCTAAGGTCGGGTTGATTGATGCGGATATTTTTGGCCCTTCTGTACCCACCATGTTCAATGTAGAGGGAGAGCAACCGGCCGTGAAACAGGAAAATGGGAAAAACATTATCATACCCATAGAGCAATATGGAGTGAAGCTGATGTCCATAGGTTTTCTGACGCCTGCGGAGAGTGCGGTGGTATGGAGGGGACCCATGGCCAGTTCGGCGCTTAAGCAGTTTATCGGGGATGTGGAATGGGGTGAACTGGATTATATGTTGATCGATTTGCCTCCAGGAACTTCCGATATCCATCTCACCATGGTGCAGTCTGTGCCTGTCACTGGGGCGGTGATCGTGACGACGCCACAAAAAGTAGCCCTTGCTGATGCCACGAAGGCCTTAACCATGTTTAAACAGCCCCAAATAAATGTCCCCGTATTGGGAGTTGTTGAAAATATGGCTTATTTTACACCTGAGGAATTGCCGGACAATAAGTATTACATCTTCGGAAGGGAAGGAGGAAAAAAACTTGCTGGAAAATATGATGTACCATTTTTGGGAGAAATTCCGTTAGTACAAGGGATAAGGGAAAGTGGGGACAGTGGATATCCTGCCGTAATGAAAGATGGGGTTACTGCTGAGGCCTTTGGCGAACTGGCGGAAAATGTAGCCAGGCAGGTAGCCATCAGAAATGCTAAAATGAGTAAAACTGAGGTAGTACAGGTAAAAACTTAAGATAATGCTAAATCAATATAAAAACCAAATTGAAACAGCGCTCGATGCCATACGGCCTTATCTTGAAGCTGACGGCGGCAATGTGAAGGTGGTGGAATTGTCCGATGACATGGTATTGAAGCTCGAACTGACAGGTACATGCAGTTCCTGTCCGATGTCTACCATGACCCTCAAGGCAGGGGTGGAGGAGGCCATCAAGAAAGCCATTCCCGAAATCACAAAAGTGGAAGCGGTAAATGTTGAAATCGCCTGATTTTTTTTGTTTTCGGATGAACGAATTCTGGAAAGCACTGGCACCTCTTTGGGTGTCGGTGCTATTCTTTTTTATATTTCTTCCTCTGGATATTTTTTCCCAAACCCTTTTCGGCCGTGCTTTCCAACATGAACATGATGAAAAATGCGGTGCTGTATATATAGAGAAAAAGCAACAGGAACAACTAGGAGTCTACGGTACCCGGGAATTTTTTGAAGCCTGGATGGAAGACCGGGCGGAAGAGCGGAAAAAGAAGCCTGAAGCTTTCCGCACTATGGATGAGGGAATCCGCCGTATTCCGGTCGTCGTCCATGTTATCCACAATGGTACGCCGGTGGGGGAAGGTGCCAATATCCCGGAAGCGCAACTGCTCTCCCAGATCCGCATTTTGAATGAAGATTTTCAGAAACGGAATGCCGATGCCGTCAATACGCCGGAGGAATTTCAAGGCGTGGCCGGTGACGCCCAAATCGAATTTGTATTGGCCATGCAGGATCCGATGGGCATGCCGACAAACGGGATCAACAGGGTAGAAGGCCCCAAAGAAAGCTATAGCCTCAATGATGGCCCCCTGATTGGAGAATTGGCCTCCTGGCCTCCTGAAGAATACATGAATATCTGGGTAGTGCCGCTGACCCCGCCCACGATCGGGTATTCCTCTTTTCCTGAATCAGACGAATTGCCTGGTTTGGATTTTCCTCCTCCTACGCGACAGACAGACGGAGTAACCATTGATTATCGGTATTTTGGCACAGGAGGAAACGCGCTGGCCAATTCCAGGGGAAGGACAACCACCCATGAAGTAGGCCATTTTTTGGGACTGAGGCATAACTGGGGTGACGGTGGCTGCGGAGTGGATGATTATGTGGATGATACCCCGGACCAGGACCGTCCCAATAATTCATGCTCGGCTACACCGAGATTCAGCTGCGATTCCAGGGATATGGTGGAAAATTTCATGGATTACACCCCCGATCAATGCATGACATTGTTTACACAAGGGCAGGTGGAACGCATAGATGTGGTTTTGGCCTTCAGTCCCAGACGACATTCCTTATTGACCAGCAGAGCGCTTGAGGCACCGCAGTTATTTGACAATGACCTCTCGGTGGAAGCCATCATCAGCCCCAATGATTTTGTATGTTCCCCGACGGCACAACCCGAAATCAGGGTGATTAACCAAGGAACAGAGAGAGTGACCCATGCCCGGGTGGCCATCAGGCTGAATGGACAGTTGTTGGAGAACAGAAACTTTGATCTGGATATCCCAACAGGAGAATTGGCTACACTTACTTTTGGAAACGTCTCTATTCCAACCACGGGAGAGAATGTCTTTGAGGTGGAAATATTGGAAGTCAATCATGGGCCGGACGAAGATGAGACGGACAATAGGAAACAGTCTTTTCCGAGAATAGCTGAGACAGCGGCCATTCCCTATTTTTATCAAGGCCATCAGGAATCAGAGAAATGGGATTTCATTAATCCTGACAGTGGGATGACCTGGGAACCTTTGAGCCTGACGATAGGGGGTGAGTCACAGGATTTGTTCTATATGAATGCCTATAATTACAACGTGCAGGGAGAATTGGATTACCTGGTGAGTCCGAAATTGGACCTGAGCCAGCTAAATGAAGCCCAGCTGAATTTCCAACTGTCCTTTGCACCTTATGCCAATGAAGAGTTTCAGGAGGCATTAATTGTGGCCGTTTCCACGGATTGCGGCAACACTTTTGATGTATTGCAGGCGCCTTATAACAAACGGGGGGTCAGCTTAGGAACGGCCGAAGCTTCTTTCAATGAATTTTTCCCGAATTCAGAACATGATTTCAGAAGAGAAGTGGTAGACCTGGATGCCTATGCCGGTTTTTCGGATGTGAGGATCGCTTTTATTGCCATCAATGGTTTTGGAAATAACATATTTATTAAAGACATAGCCATTAATGAAGAAAAAATTTATAATTACGATTTTGAGATTTCATCTTTTGCAAGTCCGCTTCCAGTGACCAACGGTGATCAGGAAAATGAATCCCTTTTGATAACCAATACAGGTAATCTGGCTATTGAACACTTTTTTCTCGAAAGAAGCACCAACAACAGTACGCCCGAAGTCATCCTCTTTGAGGACATTGGCCTTGGGGTAGGAGAAACCCGGGAAATTTCCCTGTCCAGCTCATTAAGCGAGGGCCTTAACAGGGTGAGTTACCGGATTTATGAACCCAACTTTGATCAAAATCCCGGTAGCGAGGACGCGATTGTCAGGTATTTTGTCCAGGATACGGTGACTATATTGAGTCCATGGCGCCAGAATTTCAATGCCTCTGATGCCTTCACTCCCTGGATCAGGGTAAATCCTGAGTCCAATAACTCCAAATGGAGAGTCATTCCTTTGGAAAGTCAGCAGGAGAATGTGGCCGTTCTGGAAAATCCCGATTCCGGAGACTCCTATTGGTTGGTGTCGCCGGAGTTTGATCTCAGCATGACGCGGTCAGCCAGCTTGTTCTTTGATTGGACAGGGGGAGGATTTGACCCGGAAAGATCCTCCAAGATGGATATATTGGTCAGCAACGATGGTGGGGTGAGTTATACCAAGGTTTGGGAAAAAGAAGCTTCGGCATTGAACGTGGTAGGAACCGGAAACATGCCTAATCCTAATACTGCGGCAGATTATGAAAGCGCTTATGCCAATTTGAGTGATTATGCCGGTGAAGGTAATGAAAAGGTGCGTGTGTACATTAGACTTCAAAATCAGAATGATAGAAATGCGGCGGTATATCTGAATAATTTGGAACTGTATCTATCTGAAAATCCGGATCCGGTGGATCCCGGACTGAACAATGCCTTGATATTCCCTAATCCGACAGACGATTTGTTTAACATCAGCTTTAACCTTACGGACTATGAGGATGTCAACATTCAGTTTATCAGTACGACTGGACAGGTGGTTTATGATGTGGATTATCCTAACACCCTCAATCAAACCTATACCTTCAGTAAGGTGATCCTTAGTAAAGGGCTGTTCATTGTGAAAATCAGTAGTGATTCCATCACGGTGAACAAAAGGTTGATCGTAAGGTAATACCAATATAACCACATTCCCGTTTTAAACTTACGTAAAAGCAGTGTAGATTCGTGACGGAGAATTGATGGGCAACCCTGACCGGGTTAATTATGTTAACTTTGGGTCAATTGAAAACGGAAAACTATTACAATACCTTTATATATGAGTGAATTAAAAAATGGATTGAAAAAAGTAGGGATTCATCTGTTGATGATCCTGGGTATTTTTTTCGTGCTTTTAACGGTGTTTTTCAAAGTGTATTTGCCCAGCTATACCAATCATGGAGAGTCGGTAACCGTGCCTGACCTGGAAGGTTATCATTATAAGGAGTTGGAAGCTTATTTGAAAGCGAGGGACCTCCGGCTGGAAATCACTCCTGACAGCGGGTTTGTGTCGGATATGAAACCGCTTCACGTGTTGAAGCAAAACCCGAAACCGGGCACGAAAGTGAAACAGAACCGCAAAATATATGTGACCCTGAATGCTCAAAATGCGCCTTTGATAAACATGCCTAATCTGGTCAATACCCCGCTGAAAAATGCCCAGGAAATACTGGCCAATCACGGGCTTATCCGTGGCGAAATCGTGTATGTCCCGGATATAGGCATCAATGTGGTGTTGGAGCAGAAGTACAGAGGCAGGAACATCAGGGAAGGGTTTGAAATCCCCAAGGGTTCCCAGATAGATCTGGTGGTAGGAGATGGTTTGGGGAACCAGATACTCGAAATGCCGAACCTGATCGGGATGGATGATGTAGAGGCAGAATTCCTGATTTTGGGTTCCGGTCTTAGGATGGGAAACATCAATTATGTGCCCACAGACTCTGTGCCCAAGGGAACTGTAGTGAGACAGCTTCCTCCAGCAGGATTGGACATGAAAACCGGCGAGCAAGTGGATATTTGGGTGTCTGAATTGGAAGAAACCATAGCATTCTGATGATGTTACTACGGGGAGCAGGCTGGCTATGTTTAGGACTTTGTATGCTGGCGTGGCCATCACATGGTCTTTATGCCCAATTCAGACAGCTCCCTGTGGTCAAACCCGCTGAAAGGAGCTTTGACGGCTTTCGTGAAAAGAGGATGGACGAGGCCATCGAGCTTCCTTTTTGGGATGACTTTTCAGATGGGGTAATCGATACCCTTAAATGGGAAAGCCGTGGGGTGCTGCCTTCCATGACGATTGGTATCAATCCACCCTCCTTGGGCGTTTGTTTTTTGGATGGGGTGGATGTCAATGGCGAGCCCTATTCGAGGACCCGTCTCGAAAACGGAGAAGGGGACCAGCTGATTTCAATGCCGATTGACTTGTCAGGTGTCAGTGACGCCGGATCAGGTACTGTTTTCCTCAGTTTTTTTTGGCAGGCAGGAGGCAAAGGAGAGATGCCTGATGACAATGACCAGCTTGAACTTTATTTTATGGATGTTAGCGGTATCTGGACCAAAGTATGGGAGCAGGCGGGAGGGGATGAATTGCCTCTTGATGAATTCAACCAGGTGATTCTTCCGGTCGATGCAAATTATTTTCACGGCGGTTTTCGGTTTAAATTCCAGTATCAGGGAAGGCTATCCGGTCCTTTCGACACTTGGGTACTGGATTATGTTTATCTGGGACAAAACAGAAACGCCTCTGATCTTTTTTATGAAGACAGGACATTGACGCAGTTGCCCAGCAGTCCTTTTGGCAAATACGGAGCGGTGCCCCTGTTTGATCTCAACCGGAACGGGAGCAATTATTTGAGCCAGATTGAGGGGCAGTTTAAAAACCTTAGCAACCGTTTCAGAGCCATGGAGTACACCATCCTGCTCAGAAACAGGGAGACCCAACAGACGTATAGCCAAATTAACCTTAATACGCCGTTCAATCCTGTGCCCCAGGCCCAGGAGAGGCGGGATTTTGTCAGCAGGGCAGTGGAGGATGTGGTTTTTGATGAGGAGGAAGAGTTGGACCTGGAGATCCTCATGTACCTTGCCACAGGGGATTTTTATAAAGTGGACAATATTACGGGCAGGGACACCACTTTTCATGACAATATAGATTTCAGGATCAACGATACCGCCCGGTACGTTATGCCCATTAGAGATTACTTCAGCTACGATGATGGTTCTGTGGATTATTCAGCCGGGATCAACCAGCGTGCCGGTATGTTGGCACTCCGCTATGAACTTGATACACCGGCCTATGTTTCAGGTGTCAGTATCAATTTCACCAACTACCTTCAACGGGGAAATGCCATAGAGCTGATGGTTTGGGATTCGTTGAACAGGGAGCCCTTGTACCGGCAAGAGGTGTTGATACCGGAAGACAGCCGTCCGGAGACGTTTTCCTACTTTCCCATAGATACCAATGTGCAGGTGTCCGGGAGCTACTATGTGGGTTTTACCCAGTTTACCAACGACTTCCTATACGTGGGCCTGGACAAAAGCAGTGACAGCGGTGAAAATGTTTTTTATAATGTCTATGGGGATTGGGAACAAAATACAGAAGTATCCGGCAATCTAATGATAAGGCCTCACCTTAGCTTGGCTCCGGTTAGGGAGACGGTGGTGGAAGAAGACGCCTCTATCCGGGTTTATCCCAACCCGGTAACCGGTATTTTATATATAGAGGGTGAAATTACAGATGTGCAGGTTTTTGATTTTCAGGGCCGTTCAATAAATGTGCGGGAGGAAAGTGATAAAAATTTTAAAATGCTTAATTTTGCCGGCAGACAAAAAGGTGTTTATCTTATTAGATACCAGCAAAATAACAAACCAAAAACATTTAGAATCTTAGTGAAATAGAGAATGAAAGATATTGAAGTAAACGAATTAAAAGAACGACTTGATAACAACGAAGAATTTGTATTTATAGATGTAAGGGAGGAATATGAATATGAAGATGACAATCTGGGTGCCTGGAATATCCCGCTGGCCCAGTTGCCATATAAGTTAAAAGAGCTCGAATCCCATATAGATGAAGAGATCGTGATTCATTGCCGTACGGGGGCCAGAAGCGGCAATGCCAAGCAGTTTTTGGAAAACAAAGGGTTCAAAAAAGTAAGGAATGTATTGGGAGGGATTGTGGCCTATAGGAACCTCGAAGAAGAGGAGTGATTGAAGGAGGTTGATTGTATATTCCCGTATCTATAAATTTCAGGGTGGAATAGGTTTTTTGTTTTGACCCTTCATAACCGGAACCATCCGGGGCATACTTGCGGGATGGTTCCGGTTTTATTCGATGATAAAAGGCTGTGGAATGAAACAGCAGATAAAGATAATGATGGCCAGCCATCCCAATATTTTTCGTTCCGGAGTGATTTGGCGGCTGTCGGCTACTTCCGGATGGGTGATGCCCAGAATCCTTCCCAGGAGAAACGCAAACAGTAGCCAGCCCGAATATCCTACCAAGGTTGGGAAAATGCTTACCAAAGTATATTGAGCAGCCACTATACTTAAGGTAAAAAGCCATTTGTTCTGGTTGGAAAGCCCCGATTTTCTGAAGCAGATATAGACAAAACCGATATAGATGGGTAATGCCAAAACCAGGTAATTGATGTCCTCAAATGGGCTTACAATACCCAGGCCTGCAAAGAACAGGAAAATAGTGTAGGCACTCAGTGAAAATATCCTATGATGGCGGGGGAACAGACCGAACACGATATGACCGCCATCGAGCTGCCCAATAGGAAGCAGGTTTAGTGCGGTGAAAAACAGGGCAAGGTAACCTGCAAAGAGATAGGGATAATGAATGACTTCCGCCATATCGGGCATTTTTTCCGGATCTGCCAAACCTTTTTCCATTGCCCAAAACAGCAGGTTATATCCTAACTGCAGGTCCAACACCCCTTCTGCTTCCTCCTTGTTGTAATCAGGATCGGCGTATTCCGGATGGATTTCATAAATATAATCCGCGTCGGGAAGATGGGTGAAACCATACCAGAGGACGCCCAGGGCCAATATGAATCCGGCCAGGGGTCCGGCGATGCCTATGTCAAAATACTTTATCCGGCTGGTGACCATGGTTTTCATCCTGATGACGGCGCCAAAAGTACCGATGGAGGGGGCACCGATAAATCCCAGCCATGCGGGGATAAAATAAGGCAGGGAGGATCTCACCCGGTGATAGATGGAAGTAAACAGGTGTCCCAGTTCATGTACCAGCAGGATACCGATAAAGGGCACGGAAAAGTGCATGGAGCGGACAAAATATCCCCAAGTCAGTGGCTTTTCACTTGAAAGGATACTCCTTCCAAAAAGCCATTCCCCGCCTGCCAGCGTGGTGGCAGTCAACGTAAGGAGAAACAGCAGGCCATGTTTGAGGTATTCCTTGTTACTGTACATTTTCAAAAAAACGGATGAGGGCTTTGGGATGGTTGATGTGAAAGGTTTGTAGGCCCGCATCTTTGGCTCCTTTTAAGTTTTCTTCCAGGTCATCAAAAAACAAACATTGGGATGGTTCTGCGCCGATTTCTTTGACCACTTGTTGGTATATTGCCATATCCGGTTTTCTCAGACCCATTTCATGGCTGAGAAAAAGCCTGTCAAACAGAGCAGGCCAGTGGCCGGGGATTTTTTTTCTGAACACTTCTTCCACCACTTTAAAATGGATGGCATTGGTGTTGCTGAGCATATAAAGCTTGTATTTGCTTTTGAGGGAGAGCAGAAGGTCCAGCCTTTCCAGAGGGATGTCTACCAGCAGGCTGTTCCATACTTCGTCGATCCACCCATCCTCCCATTCCTGTCCAAAAAAGGCCCTGACACCGTTTCGGAAGGCCTCTTCATTGATCTTTCCCGTTTCCAGGTCAAAGTGGTGGGTGGAGACCATGAATTCCTTTATTTTCTCATGCTCATGTTCCGGAAGTCTACTGTTGAGTTTGTCGAAAGTGAGTTGATAGTCAATATCATAAATGACGTTGCCTAAGTCGAAGATCAAAAATTGGATTCCGTGGTAGTTTTTCATGCGGTTTAATGTTGTGAAATTAAAATCAAATATGTAACATTGCAGTCCCAAAAGCAAGGTAAACCACTGAAATCAGCGTTTATCTCTTTTGAGGGCCTATAGCTCAGTTGGTTAGAGCATCTGACTCCCCTCCCGATAGCTATCGGGACTTCGGGGCAGGGGGTCCCTGAGGGATGTATATTAGGAAAAGGAAATTTGAATAAAAGGTAATATTAGGGCCTATAGCTCAGTTGGTTAGAGCATCTGACTCATAATCAGGGGGTCCCTGGTTCGAGCCCAGGTGGGCCCACAGGGCCGGGAATTATTTTCCGGCCTTTTTTATAAAACAGCATTTTTCAGGGGATGCAACCGGTGGTTTACATTCTATATTCCAACAAACTGACCCGTTTTTATACCGGCGTGACGACGCTGAGTGCGGATGAGCGGCTTGAGCACCATCTTGAAAAGAAATACGGAAAGGGCCATTACACCCAAAAGGCAGATGACTGGACCCTTTTTCACTGTATAGAATGCGAAGATTTTTTCCAGGCCAGAAGAATGGAACTATATATCAAGCGGATGAAATCGTCGGTTTATATCCGCAATCTCAAAAAATATCCTGAGCTTGTGGATAAGCTGCTTATAAAATTTCAGAGCATCTGACTCCCCTCCCGATAGCTATCGGGACTTCGGGGCAGGGGGTCCCTGGTTCGAGCCCAGGTGGGCCCACAGATGCCCTTCGTATTCAATACGGAGGGCTTTTTTATTTTTGGATTAAACGAAACAGTCTATTTAGCTCAGCTTTCTTATCCATGCCAGAATGGTTTAAAGTCTTTGTACCAATTCACCAAACAACCACTCAAAAGCCTCCTCCTGATCATATTTCAAATCAGGATTCAAAAGCCCTTCCATATCTCCCGAAAATTGTTTTGATCTCTTCTTTTCCTCCATATTGAGCAGGAATTCCTTTTGGCTCGGCGGCGTGCCCACCACGAACTTCATGTACTCATTGTAACAATGGATGATTTTGTCATAATCCAACTTTGCGTGTTGGTCGGCATAGTAGAGATCAAACAAATCCCTGCCCTTCTTACGTTGGTAGAGTGCCCGGACCTTGGTTCCCAGAAGTTCATCTAAGTGATATGTGATAATGTTACACCCCTTTGTAAACCATTCACTTGCTACAGAAAATGGAAATGGATTCCATCCAAGCAGATTGAAATGCTCCCGGCAATTGATCTCTATCTTTAGTCTCAACCGAATTTCTGGTGAATATTCTTGAAGCGATAAAGTAACGTGTTATTGTTGGCTTTTGGCTTGACCATTCTATCTTCTTCAAAAAAGGTAATGATTTTATCTATTCTCTGTAGGATAGGCTTGATCGGGCCTTCTTTGATTTGGACTAGGTCAATGTCCTCTGAGTATCTTGGAGCCGGATTTAGGTAGAGTTTGTGTAGTGCGGTGCCTCCACGGAATGCCAGATTTTCGCTTAGGAATTCATCAGAGAAAAGTGCTACCAATGCTCTGGATATAATCAGATCTTGTTCTACCTGCTCATTGGTAGCCCAGGGAGCTTGATCCCTCCATTTTGCTATATAGGGCCTGGGAATCATAAATCACTTTCTAATTCAATGTTCCTATCTACTTTCCACATATTATCAACTCTTCCGGGTTTTTTATCTTTATCAGGACACAGCAACACGGGGAAATATTTTTTACTGTTAAAGTACTCTTCCAATGGATCCAATAGAACCCGGTCAAATTGCAACTCTTGAAACAGGAACCCCAGCCTTTGAATAGAGCTTATATGTGGATACCATTGGAGTAAGTCCTTAATATCCTCAGGAGTTACAGACTCAATTAATTCTTCCAGATTAGTCATAATCCTGTTCAACCCACCCATTTTGGACTGGTAGTGGATCAGGTCAATAGCTGTTAGGGCAGGTGAGGAAATATTAAAGATGCCGGCATCAGATTTCCTTTGCTGAATATTTTTGTCCGGCCACTTACTGGTTGCTGAGATACTCAGATAGATGTTCCCTTTTTTGATGTTCCGAAGGTTGGGGAGGGTTGTCATGAGGTAGCTCTGTTGAACCTGTTGGTGGCTTGCGCCGTGAAATGCCGCTGCCGAGAAGAATGCAATGTAATAGGGCTTATCCAAGAACTTAAATAGCTTTTCAATATAGAGCTCCAAAGGAAGCTTGCCGAATGCTTTGTACCTGGGAGGAAGTATCAGATAAAATCCCTGACGCAGTGTAAGTATCCTTTTTTTTCCGGACAGACGTACTAATTCATGCCGTAAAGCTATATCTGTCTTGGGGATCGCTGCTTTTAATTCATCCCAGGTAAACGCATACTGTTCATACGCCAGGCAATTTTCTGCAAAATCAGCAACACGCATCATGTCTTAGTAGTTTTATGCGAAAGGTAGTGAAAAATGGATATGTATGCATAATAATACTATAAAAATTGCTACCATTGGTAAGTTTCAATTATAGCAAATATAGAGAAAAAAGAATCAGATAGGTTATGAGCTACTTAATGCAAAAAAATTCATTCTCTCCGCTGCCTCTTTATCAATACCTTTCCATTTTGCTCTTATGCTTTATTTCATGTAACCGAAGGCTTTTTTCAACAGCTTCCTCATTGTTGGAAAATCTTTTTCATTTATTAGATTCTCCATTTTTCCCATTTCCTGAGTATTCCCTAATTCCGATTCAATCTCCTGATATAGAAGGTATAACTTCTTCACATCTTCCGAAAGCCGGTTCGAAATTTGCACAGTGTCGCCCACAGGGCCGGGAACTATTTTCCGGCCTTTTTTATAAAACAGCATTTTTCAGGGGATGCAACCGGTGGTTTACATTCTATATTCCAACAAACTGAACCGTTTTTATACCGGCGTGATGACGCTGAGTGCGGATGAGCGGCTTGAGCACCATCTTGAAAAGAAATACGGAAAGGGCCATTACACCCGAAAGGCAGATGACTGGACCCTTTTTCACTATATAGAATGCGAAGATTTTTCCCAGGCCAGGAAGATAGAGCTGCACATTAAGAAAATGAAATCCGCCGTCTACGGAACCTGAAGAAGCATGAGGAGCTTGTTTGCAAGCTGCTTGGAAAGTTTAGGAGCATCTGACTGCCCTCCCGATAGCTAGGGATGCTTTGGTTTGGCAGTTTTTAAAATCTGAGAAGTCATTTGGAATTTGATGCAAACACCTTGAACCATATTTGCAGGAGAATATACTTGTGGGAATGAAAGATATCAAGGATTTTAAGGCAGGAACTTGGCTGAAGCAACTGGAATACAAAAGTTTCAGCCGGTTTACTCCAGCCGCTGAAAAATATTTTCGCCGATATCCAGGGAGTGTTTGATGATGGATGTATAGATTTCTTTTCCGTTGTCGCCGTTTGTAAAGATTACAATGCCTCTTTTCGATGCAGGCAATAACATCATGATGGTGTTGACCCCGGGATCTTTTCCGGTATGCATCAACACATATTCGTCATTGGGAAGATCTTGTATTACCATCCACCCCAAGCCTAAGCTAACGCGGTCACCAAATGGTAAATAAATACCCTTATCGCCGGCCGGTTGGGGGGTGATCATCTCCCGAAACAGGGAGTCGGACAATCCCATGCCCTCCATAACCCATGCGCCGAAGTTCGTGTAGTCGCCGACGGTAGAAAGCAGGAGATCCGCTGCATTTGCCTGATACCACTTCTTGAGCGGATAAGCTTCCCCCTTTTGATTATGCGGCGTGGCAAAATCCTTTTCATCAAACTTTTCAGACCAGTAAAAGCCAGTGTTTGACATTCCCAGCGGAGAAAAGATCAGGGAATCAGCAAGCGTATCTATTCCCTCCCCGAATTTAATTTCCAAAGCTCTCCGGAGGTATTCCAGCCCTTCACCGGAGTATTTTCGGTCGGTGCCGGGCTCAAAATGGAACTGCAGTTTTTTATCAGCTTCTTCGCTGCGCCAATTGGCGAATCCACTTTGATGTGTGATCACATGGCGTGTGGTCAAATCATAAAGGTAGGGACTTGAGTTTATATCAAGATCGATCCAATAATTTGCCAGCGGTTCGTCGAGGTTCCATTTTCCCATATCCACCAGTTTCAGCGTAAGCATTTCGACCACAGGTTTCGTAAGTGAGGCGACATTGAAGAAGGTGTTCTGGGAAGGAATGCCTTTATTCCCGGTCTCTGTGATGAAGCGTACGCTTGCTAATTTGCCCTGCTCAATAATCCCGATCCCTGCAAGGGGCACGTGCCGTTCATCAAGCCACTGCGTGATCAATGCCTTTTCGGGCAGATCGATGCCCTTGCAGGCCGGTTTTTCCTGAGGCCCCGACAGCAACAGGATAAGAAACAATAAAACGGCGTTAAAATGTAGCATTATTTCGATTTTTAGTATTTGACACCAAGGAAACTTGGTAGGTTACATAAAGCTGAGAACTATCTAAAAAAATTTAGAAAGCATAACTGCACCCAAAGGCGGATGACGGATTCTCTTGTATGTGATAGGATATTTCCAGGAGCCGGATCTAATATTATCCGGTACGTCATTCACATGCAGACACTTTGCCGTATCTTTGGGCTATGGAAAACCGGACAATCGACAAACTCAGATTCCCTATAGGAACGTTTGAAAAAAAGGAAGAGTATTCGGAAGAGGAAATCAACTCGATGATTGAAGTTATTGAAGAAGCGCCCGACCGTTATAAGGCCCTGATCGAAGACCTGGCACCGGAAGACCTGAAAAAAACCTATCGCCCGGGAGCCTGGAATGTGCGGCAACTGGTCCACCATGTGGCCGATATCCAACTGCTTCATTTTTTGAGAATGAAAAAAGCCCTCACCGAGCCCGGTTACACAGAGGTAACCCTCATCGATGTGGATGGCTGGGCAGGCACCCCCGATGGACGGGACGAACCTGTGGCCGACTCACTGATTATGCTACAGGGCATTACCAAACGGTATGTATTCCTTCTCCGCTCATTGGATGAAGACAATCTTAAAATAACGTATTTTCATCCCGTCAGAAAATACCACATCAACCAGGCCCAGGCCATCGCCATGTCTGCCTGGCACCTTCAACACCACTTGGCGCATATTAAACAGGCTGTCGGCTAGACGGGGCCTTCAAATTGGCCGCAACGGGGCGGGTCGGGCAAAATCTATAAAAACACATTGCCGGGATGTTTCCGGCCTAAGCCTTGAAGCATGACCGCTTATTACCAGCGGGTACAAATTGGAACTTAGTTTAAAAAGAATTACTGTCCAGATAAATCACTGACAGCCTTCTTAATGGAGGAGAAACGACCCTTAAAACTAAACCAACAGAAAAATGATGATGGAAAACAGGAACAGCGTTGCGATTCGTTACTGCACCCAGTGCCGGTGGATGCTTCGTGCAGCGTGGATGGGGCAGGAACTGTTGACAACTTTCGAAGGAGAGCTTGCCGAATTGGTGCTTCAGCCGGGCACGGGTGGCGTATTTGAAATCAAGGCCAATGATAAACTGGTTTGGTCCCGTAAAGACAGGGGGCGTTTTCCCGAAATTACCGAATTAAAACAACTCATCCGCGACGAAATAGCCCCGGGAAAACACCTTGGTCACTCCGACCGGAAGAGTGAGGGCTGATGGTTGTTGGGCCTCCCGTAGTGATCAAATCATGAAGCTTGCTGTCAACTTTGCAAAAGTGGGATTTTTATAGCCAGATGCGGGGTATGTAGCTTCTCCGCGTTCTGAAGGAGGAGACTTGTTTGAATGGGAATGGAATGAGAGCGGAATTGCTGTTCCGGTTCTATCCGCTCCCATTCTTATTCCAAACGCTATCTTTAAACAGCCTCTTTTTTACGATTTCAGAAGGGGCAATTCATACACCCGCTGTCCCGTGAGCTTGTATACGGCATTGCATAATGCCGGTATGAAGGGCGGGACAGGAGGCTCTCCTACTCCCGTAGGTTTTTCCTGGCTTTCCATGATATGGACCTGGATTTTTTGGGGAGATTGCGGCATCCTGATGATCCTATAGGCATCGAAATTATGCTGCTGGGCCTGGCCATTGTCAAAAGTAATGGCCGAGGTCATGGCCAGACTGGTGGCAAACTGCGCCCCGCCTTCAAACTGAGACCGGATACGATCCGTATTTACCGGGACACCACAATCCACGGCGTAGTGTACCTCCGGAATAAGCAGCTGTCCGTTCTCTCCCCTGGATACCTCGACAATACAAGCCACATAAGTCAAAAAACTCTTGTGGGCGGCAAAACCCACAGCCCTCCCTTGGGATATGGCTTCTCCCCAACGTGCTTCCCGGGCAACCCTTCTTATCACGTTTTTCAGCCTTCCGGTATTCCAGGGGAATTTTTCGAGAGGCTCTCCGTAATTGCCAAAATCCCCCTTGATTTCTTCCCGGAAGTCCAGATCCTGATCATCTCCCAACAGGTCCAGCAGCATTTCGACCGGATCCGTTCCTTTGGCCTCTGCCACCTCATCCAACATGCTGTTGATGGCAAAGGAATGGTGGATATTGCTTACTGAACGCAACCAGCCTATCCTGGCGTGGGCCTTGGACTCGTGGGTTTCTATCCGGATATGCGGCACCTTAAAGGGAAAATCGATACAACCCAATCCAAGTTCTCCGTCCGATGGATGCAGTTCATCCGGATCGCCCGTTGCCCCGATTGCGGGAAATACGGTATGGTGATTCCAACCGGTGAGGTTGCCTTGCTTATCCAGTACAGCCCTGATCCGCTGTGCGCTGAGTGAATGAAAAAAATCATGGTGCAGGTCATCATCCCTTGTCCACTGCACCCTGACTGGCGATTTGGCGGCCTTGGACAACAAAGCCGCTTCCACGACAAAATCAGGCTTTGATTTTCTTCCAAATCCACCTCCTAACAGGGTGACGTTGACCTTCACCTGCTCTACGGGCATATCCAACGCGGTTGCCACTGCTTCCCTCGCCCATTGGGGATGCTGGGTGGGTGCCCATATTTCACAGAAATCCTTTTTCCAATCGGCAATCGCCGCAGGGGGTTCTATGGTGGCATGCGCATAAAAGGGTGCCAGGTAAGTCCTTTCAATTACTTGCGAAGCCTGTTGGCGGGCAGTGGCGAAATCGCCCCGCTCACGGCGAACCTTTCCGTCTTTCAAGGTACTTTTGAGCATATCCTCCAATTGCCGGGAGGATTGGTAGCTGCTGTTTGGTCCCATCTCCCATTCCACTTCCAAGACATCCCTGCCCTTGATGGCCGCCCAGGTATGGTCAGCAATGACCGCTACTCCCTCCAGGGGTTTGTCCAACCCCGTCGGGATACCCTGTCCTTCTATTTTGACGACCTGTCTGACACCCGGGATTCCCAGGGCTTTGCTCTCATCATAGGAAAGCACTTTGGCTCCCATCACCGGTGTCCTTTTGATGACGGCGACTTTCATATCTGGCAGATCCACGTCAGCGCCAAAAACCGCTTTGCCGGAAACGATGTCCTTGACATCATAGATAGGGACATCCTTACCAATCAGCCGGTAGTCCCTGAATTCTTTTAACGCCACTTCCCCGGGTCCGGGAACCTTCATTTGTTGAAGGCTTCCCAACAGATCCCCAAAGTTTATTTTCCTGCCATCGGAATGGATCACCTGACTGTTTTCAGTACGGCACTCCGAAGGTTCCACACCCCATTTTTCAGCAGCCGCTGCCAGGAGCATATGCCTTGCCGTGGCTCCCGCCTGCCTCATCGGTTCGTAAAACATCCTTACCGAATAAGATCCATCCGTATTCTGGTCCCCATACTGCTCTTCATCTCCCTCGGCCTGTACAATCTTCACCTTGCTCCAGTCCGCTCCCAACTCATCCGCCACGATCATGGGCAGGGAGGTACGGATACCCGTGCCCATTTCCGAACGGTGGGCAATCAACGTCACTTGGTTGTCAGAGCCTATGGTGAGGTAGGCATTGGGGGCAAAAGTGACGGTCTCTCCTCTAGGCCCGGCACACCGGAAGTTGATTCCCAGCAAGAATCCGCCGGTAGCGAGGGAGCTTATCTTCAAAAACTCCCTCCTGGACGGAACAAATATTTTGCTTTTGTTTTCGGGGTCCTGTTTTTTGAGAAATCGTAGATGGGGTATCATAAGGAGGGTAGGTTAGGGTCCAATGATTGAGAAGCGGTGTGAATGGCATCTTTGATGCGGTTGTAAGTACCACACCTGCATAAGTTGCCCTCCATAGCAGATGCTATCTCCGCATCCGTTGGTTTTTGATTCTTTATCAACAGCGCTGCGGCACTCATCAATTGCCCCGGCTGGCAATAACCACATTGTGGCACCACATGTTTCACCCACGCCTTTTGGAGTGGATGGTCCCCGGTTTCAGACAGTCCTTCTATCGTGATGATCTTCCCGTCCCCAACTTCCGACACGGGCAGGCTACAGGATCGCACAGCTTCATCATTCAACAGCACGGTACAGGCGCCACACAGCGCTTGTCCGCAGCCGAACTTGGTTCCTTTCATAGCGATGATGTCCCGGATCACCCAAAGCAAAGGCATATCCGCCGGGACCTCGACCTCATGGGTCTTGCCGTTGATGGCAAGTGTGAATTTTTCCATTGTATTAGGGTTTGATTCGAAAGCTAATTAAGCATCAGCACGAGGTATTTGACTGATGGCAAATTCATTGACTCCATGGTTAAAGATAACAATAAGATTTGTTCTTTTTTGAGGACCAACTTTTTTCCACACCCAAAAGTACCTGTCAAATATTGGTACAGGTAAAAAAATCAAACCAAAATCAACAGGATTCAAACAATTACAACCTGTATATGGGGTGAGAAACGCCATAAAAGATATTCTTCATAAATATTTTTTCTCGAATGATGTGCCAGTTAAGTCAAGGATCAATTTTCGGGTTGATCTGTATTTTTAGGTGTTTCTTTTTTTATTTATGAAACTTCAAATATATTTAATAATAAAAAAGTAAACCAAAATCGAATTACATTTCTACCTCTTCTATATCATGAATATCCCATCTGATTCTATGAAAAATTATATTATTCTTTTGAGGGGTGTGATGCCTATGGGCAAAAACAAAGTACCTATGGCCAAGTTGCGGGAAGTGCTTACTCAGGCCGGGTTTGAAAATACCCGTACTTACATTGCCAGTGGCAACGCCTTGGTGAACAGTGATTTGCCGGCAGGGGAAATAGAACAGGCTGTCCATGAGCTTATTAAAAAGCATATAGGCGCCGATTTGGTGGTAATTGTGCGGACAGGCGACCAACTCCAAGCTATTTTGGACAATAACCCCTTTACCGGCGGGTATGATATTTCCCGGGTGTTTTTTACCACATTTACGGCCGTTCCCGATACCCAAAAAGCCAAAGAACTGATGGCAATGGATTTTTCACCCGAAGAGCTTGTCATCACTGAAAATGCGGCTTATATGTACGTGCCTGGAAATGCAGCCCGCTCCAAGCTCTCGAATCTGATGCTGGAAAAACAACTGGGTGTGTCGGCCACCACCCGGAACTTCAATACGATGAGCAAATTGATAGCATTAAGCAAAGAACATTGACGTTTGGCGGATTAGCGGGGGTATCACGGACCTTCCATGGGGCTTTTATACAGAAATTTCTATATTTGTTTAAACAAATTTTGGTAAAACGATAATTGTTTTTTAAAATTACAGTCTGAAATCGCCATTAAAATATCGGCGGGTAAAAAGGAATGAGATGAAAATTGAAGATGCGATCAAGCAGAAAAAGTTTGCGGCCCCTCAGGTTAAAGCATGGGTCAATTTGATTTATACATTCAATTCCCTGATGGACCAGATCAACCAAGTGCTGAAACCCATTGGGGTTACTCAGCAACAGTATAATGTATTGCGGATTCTTAGGGGCAGAGATGGCCAACCCGCTACTTGTGGGGAAGTCAAAAATGTGATGATGGACAAAAATCCCGATCTTACCAGGTTAAGTGATAGGTTGGTAGCCAAAGGATTGATCAAAAGGACGATCAATGAGAAAAACCGGAGAGAAATAGACCTTGTCATTACCGAAGAAGGGCTTCGGTTGCTGGATAAAATAGATCCGGCGCTAAAAGCCAGCAGCCAATTTTTACACAATTTGACGGACGAGGAAGCAGAAAAACTTTCTGACTTACTGGATAAATTCAGAGGTTAAAAAAATTTAACCCAATATTCGTTTAAACAAATTTAGTTATAACAAATTAAAAATGTTATGGAAAATCAAACCAAAACACATCTGTTTTCGCCTTTATCGCAACATGGATTAGGATTGAAGAACCGGATTGTGATGGCCCCGATGACCCGGTCCCGTGCCGTCGGATCGGTTCCCAATGCGCTTATGGCCACCTATTACGCCCAAAGAGCCTCCTCAGGGTTGATCATTACGGAAGGGACGTCCCCTTCTCCCGATGGGCTTGGATATGCCCGTATTCCGGGGATATTCAATGAAGAACAGGTAAAGGGATGGGAGAAGGTTGCCGATGCAGTACATCTGAAAGGAAGTAAAATCTTTGTCCAATTGATGCACACCGGAAGGATAGCCCATCCTGAAAATATGCCGGAGGGGAGTCGTGTTATAGCACCTGCCGCCATTAAAGCCAAGGGTGATATGTGGACAGATTCCTCCGGGATGCAGCCGCTCCCGTTACCTGAACCGATGTCAGCAGCCGATATAGCGCTTACCATTCAGGAATTTGCACAAGCGGCAAAAAACGCGGTGAAAGCAGGATTGGACGGCGTGGAACTCCACGGTGCCAATGGCTACCTCCTGGAACAATTCCTGAATCCCCATGTCAATACAAGAACCGATGAATACGGCGGAAATTTAACCAACCGCAGCCGTTTTGTCCTGGAAGTTGTCAGTGCCATCGCTGATGCCATTGGGAAAGATAAAGTAGGGATCAGGCTCTCGCCTTACAATACGTTCAATGATATGCCTTATTATGACGGGATTTTTGATACCTACGACCATTTGGTAAAGGAATTTGAGAAGCTGGGTATTTTGTATGTACATGTGGTGGAGTCAGCAGCAAGAGAACTTGAGGAGGGAAGACGTTTGGTAGAGACCATCAGGGAGCATTTCAGCAACTTATTGATACTGAACGGCGGATATACCGGGGAAAAAGCCGAAAAAGCCTTGGAGTCGGGCAGGGCGGACCTGATTGCTTTCGGAATGCCTTTTATTTCAAACCCTGATTTTCCCCAAAGGATTAAAAATAGCCTGCCTCTAGCCTCTCCCAAGACCGCTTCCTTTTATTCTGCAGACCAAGTAGGTTACACGGATTACCCGTTTTATGAATAAAAATGAATTTCATTGGATTTGAAAATCTGCCATAACCAGTTCAAATGTTCATCAATCCGGCCATGGGATAAGCTTTTAACCCATGGCTTTTTACTTTTTTCTTTCTCCCCGGTCACATTTCTAACCCGGAGTTGTCACAAGACCTTTTTTATTTTCGGACACCCGGATGAATGAACACTCAAAAAGGTTTCATCAAGGGCATTGTCCGATGCCAAGAGGGATTTGGAGAGGAACGGACTTCAGAGAGATTTTTCCGATGGTACCGGAAACAGCGGAATATAGCTCAAAGGAGCGAAAACTTTCGAATCCCGTGGTTATCTACCAAGGTAAAGCACGGTTTGGTCCAGCGTTTTCAAGAAATACATTTCGGTTTTAAGTTTGAAAAATTTGGGATTTTGGGGAAAAAGTCAGATTTTGGCTAAACAACATCATGAATAAACCACTTATTTTTAAAACCTTGATCCCTTGCATAAACCACACTCCATGAAATCACTGTTCTTTAAAAATGGGGACCGGATGCCTGCTCTTGGTCTGGGCACCTGGCTGTCCCAGCCCAATGAGGTATTTGAAGCGGTACTTACCGCCATCAAAACCGGCTACAGGCATATTGATTGTGCCCACATCTACAAAAACGAAAAAGAAATAGGCGAGGCCTTGCATAAGGCTTTTCGTGACGGCCTTGTGAAAAGAGAGGACCTGTGGGTTACTTCCAAGCTCTGGAATGACTCCCATTTGCCGGAACATGTTTTGCCCTCCATGGAAACTACCCTCAGGAACCTGCGATTGGATTACCTCGATCTTTATTTGATTCACTGGCCGGTTTCCGTTAAAAAAGGAGTGGACTATCCCTCAAGAGCAGAGGATTTTCTCCGCTATGAGGACTCACCGCTCACCGCGACATGGGAAAGTATGGAAAAGCTGGTGGATAAGGGATTGACAAGGCATATAGGTGTTTCCAATTTCAATATCCTCAAGCTGGAGGAAATTCTGTCATCGGCCCGCATTCTTCCTGAAGTCAATCAGGTGGAATTGCATCCCTATTTACCGCAACAGCGGCTAAAGGAATTTTGTGAGGCCAAAGGGATCCATCTCACCGCATATGGCCCTCTCGGCGCTGCTTACCGGGTGGCCAAAAAAGAAGTGGCGTTCCCTATTTTACTGGAAGACAAGGTGGTGAAGGCCATTGCAGAAAAGCATGAAGCGACTCCGGCCCAGGTTTTACTGGCCTGGGGTATGGATAGGGGTACAGCTGTGATCCCAAAATCGGTTAATCCCGTCCGGATCAAAGAAAACTTTGGAGCAATAGGTGTAGAGCTCGACAAGGACGATATAGAACTGTTGGCTTCGCTGGAAGGACCTTACCGGTATACACCGGGGCCGGTTTGGCTGAGCAATGGGAGTCCGTACACGTCTTCCGACTTGTGGGAAGAGTACAGCAAAAGTTAAAAGGCCTTCCGGTTTTGATTTCGACAACGAAAATAAAAAGTATCTTTACTATAAATCCATACCACGAAATCCATGCAAGACATTAAAACGATTCTTTTTGACAACGGAGATAAAATGCCCATGCTGGGCCTGGGCACCTGGAAATCGGCGCCGGGAGAGGTATACAATGCCGTCCTGTGGGCGCTTGAGGCGGGGTACAGACATATCGATTGTGCCGCGGTTTATCAAAATGAAAAAGAGATAGGCAGTGCCTTGCACACCGCTTTTAAAAAAGGATTGGTGAAAAGAGAGGAAATATTTATCACTTCCAAACTTTGGAACAATGCCCACGAAGAACATAGGGTCAAGACAGGTCTGGCCCAGACCTTGAAAGACCTCCAACTGGATTATCTGGACCTTTATCTGATCCATTGGCCCGTGTCGGTCAAAAGCAATGTGTTGTTTCCCAAAAAAAAGGAAGATTACTTTAGTTATGAGGAGGTGCCACTAAGTGCAACCTGGCGGGGGATGGAGAAGCTGAAGCAGGAAGGACTGACCAGACATATCGGCGTTTCGAATTTCAACATCGCCAATCTGAAAACGATCATGGCAGATTGTAATATCAAACCTGAAATGAACCAAATAGAGGTCCATCCTTTTTTGCCTCAGGATGACTTATTGGCTTTTTGCCTGGATAACGGCATCTACATAACTGCCTATTCGCCACTTGGGTCCAGTGATAGACCAGCGAACAGGAAGCGGGCGGATGAACCTAAACTAATGGAGAATCCTGTCATCCGGGAAATTGCGACTAAACACGGGGTTTCTCCGGCGCAGGTTTTAATTGCATGGTCGTTGAACCGCGATACAGCCGTGATCCCGAAGTCAGCAAACAAGGACAGGATAAAGCAAAACCTGGAAGCGGCCAATCTTCGGCTGGATGATACCGACATGCGGCAGATAGGGGACATCGACGGCAGCTACCGCTTCATTGATGGTGTTTTTTTTACGGGAATAGAGGGGGCTCCATACAAGCCGGGTGACTTATGGGAAGAATGAAGTTGACAATTAACTCAGGAATGGGTCTATACCTGTTAAAAAGCACAAGGCCTTTAATTTATACCTTATGGGTTTTGTTGATCGCAGCTTGCGGATCTACAGAAGAACAGCAAGAGACAATACTCCCCCAGCAACCCAACGTGGTCATCATTTTCACGGATGATCAGGGCTATCAGGATGTGGGGGTATTTGGTGCCAAAGGATTTGAAACCCCGCATCTGGATAAAATGGCGGCTGAAGGTATCCAGTTCACCCATTTTTATGTGCCCCACGCCGTGTGTTCAGCCTCCCGGGCGTCATTGCTTACAGGCTGTTATGCCAACCGGCTGGGAATATTCGGGGCCTTGGACCACACGGCTCAACATGGTCTCCATCCGGATGAAGTCACCATTGCCGATATGTTAAAGTCAGAGGGTTATGCTACGGGGATGGTTGGAAAATGGCATCTTGGTCATTTGGATCCCTTTCTGCCGACAGAGCAGGGTTTTGACGAGTTTTTTGGCCTGCCTTATTCCAACGACATGTGGCCCCATCATCCCGAAAACCCCAACTATTACCCTCCGCTGCCACTCTATGAAAACAGGGATGTTGTGGATACCCTGGATGATCAAAGCTTGCTCACCACCTGGTATACAGAGAAGGCGGTTGACTTTATAGGGCGGAACAAAGACCAGCCGTTTTTTCTTTACTTGGCCCACAATATGCCCCATGTGCCCTTGTTCGTTTCTGATAAATTTGCCGGTAAATCCCAAAGAGGTATCTATGGGGACGTCATCATGGAGATAGACTGGTCTGTAGGACAGGTGTTGGAAGCCTTGAAAAAACATGGTCTGGAAGAAAACACGTTGGTGGTATTCACTTCGGACAATGGGCCCTGGCTTTCTTACGGAACCCACTCAGGATCCGCCGAACCCCTACGTGAGGGAAAGGGGACTTCCTGGGAAGGGGGGATCAGGGTGCCGACCATCATGAAATGGCCCGGAAAGATCCCCGCAGCTGAGGTTCAACAGCAGCCTGCCATGACCATTGATTTGCTGCCCACCATTGCCCACCTTAGCGGAGCAGCACTCCCAGACCATGTTATCGATGGCAAAAATATCTGGCCTCTAATGGAAGGGAATGATGCCGCTTCACCACACGAGGCATACTATATTTATTATAACAGAAATGAACTCCAATCGGTGTTAATGGGTCACTGGAAGCTGTATTTCCCACATACCTACCGGTCGCTTGAACCGGACGTGGAAATTAGAGATGACGGCATCCCGGTGAAATACAGGGCGGTGAAGCTGGAGCACATGGAGTTATATGATCTGGAAAATGATATCTCAGAAACCACCAATGTAATTGAGGAACATCCGGAGGTGGTAGAAAGGATGGTGGCATTGGCAGAGAACGCAAGGGGAGATATGGGTGATGCCTTAAAGGGGATTGAAGGCAAGAACAACAGGGAACCGGGCAAATTTGCCGGTGTGCCGGTAAAGAGATAGCAGGAAAAAGTACAAAAAACGCAATAACAAAAGAATCAGGCATGGGCATTGCTTCCCTTTTTTAAAAAGTTATTAAACTAAATCATTCTATATTTATGGCGCCACAAGGAGAATACAGTTTATTTGAAGATGTTTGCAAGGTCGTAGACTATGCAGCCAGCTATCTGGATATCCACCCGGGTTTGTTGGAGCAGATCAAACTTTGCAACAGTGTTTATAAGTTCCATTTTCCCCTAAAAAACGCAGACGGTTCCTATACCGTAATAGAAGGGTATAGGGTGCAGCATTCCCACCATAAATTGCCTGTAAAAGGAGGTATCCGGTACAGCACTTATGTGGATGAGGAAGAAGTGAAGGGACTTGCCGCACTGATGACCTATAAATGTGCCTTGGTGAATATCCCTTATGGTGGAGCAAAAGGCGGGGTCAGCATAGATCCTACCAAATACAACGTGGACCAGTTGGAAAAGATCACCCGGCGGTATACCGCGGAACTTATCAAAAAGAAATTTATAGGCCCTGCCATAGATGTACCGGCACCGGATTATGGGACAGGCAGCCGGGAGATGGCGTGGATTGTGGATACTTTTGAGGCTTTTAATCCTGAAGTGATCAATGCCAAAGGATGCGTGACAGGAAAGCCTCTGTCCCAGCATGGTATCGATGGAAGAACAGAAGCCACGGGGATGGGGGTGTATATAGGCATTCGTGAAGCGGTAAGTGTACAGGAAGATATGGATCAGCTGGATTTGAGCCCTGGTCTTGAGGGAAAGACCATCATCGTACAAGGGCTTGGCAACGTGGGGTATTACTCCGCCAAATACCTTCAGGAAGCCGGGGCCAAGATCATAGGAATAGCGGAATGGAACGGCGGGATCTGGGATGAAAACGGGATTGACATAGACGCCCTCAAGACCTATCAAAACAAGAACAAAGGCTTTAAAGGATATGAAAGGGGCGAATTTGTGGAAAAATCCGCTGAGCTGCTTACCTATCCGTGCGATATCCTTGTCCCTGCGGCCTTGGAAAATCAGATCACGTCGGAAAATGCGCCGAGAATCCAAGCCAAGATCATAGCAGAAGCAGCAAATGGACCGGTAACCCAGGACGCTGAAAAAATCCTTTTGAATAAAAACATTCTCGTAATTCCGGACATGTATTTGAATGCCGGCGGCGTTACGGTGTCCTATTTCGAATGGCTCAAGAATCTCTCCAGGGTATCTTTTGGAAAACTGGAAAAGCGCTATGATATGAAAAAATACGAGGGATTGTTGGAAAGCATAGAAAAAATCACAGGGGATTCTTTTAGTGATGAACAAAAACAGTTGATTGCAAGGGGAGCAAGTGAGAGAGATCTTGTCAACTCAGGACTTGAAGAAACCATGGTGACAGCCTATCATCATATGAATGGGGTGAGAAAGGAAAAAAACCTCAAGAGCCTCAGGATAGCCGGATTTATTGTTGCCCTGGAAAGGATTGCTATTTCTTATACTGATTTAGGGATATTCCCTTAATCATAGCTGATAAACCCAAAACCATGAAGAAAAGACAGTTTCTGAAAACTTCCTCCCTGATGGTGGGAGGACAGTTCCTGATGCCCATGATTTCCTGTAAAACAAGCAACCAAGTCCCCCCGAGACGCAATTGGGCCGGCAATTTTACCTACAGCACGGCTGAACTCGAATCCCCCAATGTGTTGGAAGGACTGAGATCCGCTGTCAGGAAATACGAACGGTTGAAGGCATTGGGAACCAGGCATTCCTTCAACGACATCGCAGATAGCGAATTCAGACAATTGTCTTTGAGAAACATGGATAATGATATCCAGATCAATCCCAGGGATCAGACAGTAAGCTTTACCGCTGGTATCCAATATGGAGTACTGGCATCCAAATTAGAGATGGCGGGATTATCCCTGCATAACCTGGCCTCTCTCCCTCATATATCCGTAGCCGGGGCTTGCGCCACAGGCACACATGGGTCGGGGGACAGGAACGGCAACCTGGCGACCATGGTCACTGAGATGGAAATGGTCACTGCGGAGGGAGAGCTGATAAAACTTTCCAAAGACCAGCATGTAGGCAGGTTTAATGGCACCGTGGTGCATTTGGGCGCCTTGGGTATTGTTACACGGATGACCCTGAGCGTTTCGCCGACTTTTTCGGTTTGCCAATATGTCTATGAGAATCTGCCTTTAAAACAGCTGGAGGATAATTTTGAAGCGGTTTTTTCCAGCGGTTACAGTGTAAGTCTATTTACCGATTGGAAGGGAGACACCATTAACCAGCTATGGATAAAGAAAAAGGTGGAAGACATAGGGGCAGAAACTCCCATGGAGCAGGAATTTTTGCAAGCTGTTTCGGCCCCCGACCACCTTCATCCCATTCGGGAAATTTCCGCCATCCATTGCACGGAACAGATGGGCATCCCTGGCCCCTGGCATGAACGGCTTCCCCATTTTAAAATGGATTTTACGCCCAGCAGCGGCGAGGAGTTGCAATCCGAGTTTTTTGTGCCGCGCGAACATGCAGTTGAGGCCATTTCTGCGATGTACAGGATGGGGGGAGAAATCTCTCCGCATTTACTGATTTCCGAGATCCGGTCCATAGCCGCCGACAGGTTATGGCTCAGTCCTGCGTATGGGAGAGACAGCATTGCCATCCATTTTACCTGGAAACAGGACTGGCCGAACGTACAGAAGCTGCTCCCCAAAATAGAAAAGGAATTGATGCCCTATCAGGTCAGGCCACATTGGGGCAAGTTATTTACCTTGTCCAGGGATCATTTGGAAACACAATATGATAGAATGGACGACTTCAGGAAACTTGTACAGGAATATGACCCCAAAGGCAAATTCCGCAATGCTTTTTTGGAAAGAAATATTTTGACCTGAGATCGATTGACATTACCAATATAATTATCAATTCCGATTGGGGTTTTGTCAGGGTTTTTGCTTGGTTCTCTGCCAAAACCCTGTTGCATTTGCCCGTACGGTCCCGGGATTTTCATCCTTGGGTATAACCACAGAGGACACAGAGGGTGAGGAGGGGTTTGATGCTGAAAATGATGTATGGGATAAAAATAATTCCAAGGCTGTCTCGTAGGTCAAAATCGAAATCTTTATGCCAAATAATTTATGGTTAGAGGATTGTAATCCCTGAAAGGCGTTAAACCTGACAGGTTTAATTGAGCCAAAAAGCATCCACAGTGCCCGATAAAGGGTTAAAAAACCTTTCAGGTTTCAGTCCTCGGATGCCCACCTGGTAAAATAGATCTAAGGGGGAGATATTATTTGACCAAGATTCAGGTCAATCTACTTATGAGACAGCCTCTTCACCACCATTTAAAAGTTTCTTCAATAATTAGAAACTCAGGTTATTGGTGGTTTTTCAGCTTTTCCAAAACCTTTTTTAACTCATTTTGATCGTCTTTATAAGCAGAAAGGTCAAAAATTTCCACCCGCCGGAAATCGATGGGATGGCTTTCGCTTTGCAGGGAAATGTATCCCTCTGATATCAGTCGGCTATCCTGTTTTATGGCCGGGTCATGGTTGGAAACGTTGCCCCCGCCGATTTGCGGTTGGTGGTAAGTGAGGACAGTGTCGCCCTCCAGGATGTGGTGGATGACGGAATCACCCAATACCAGGAAATCCGCCACCACCCATTGGTCCCCATGGTAGGTTTTGGAACTGGAATTCAGGCAATGCGGTGTGAACAATTCCCCGTCGATGACGACATTCGTGCCCGGCGTACAGAGATTGCTGGTGGTTCTTGGGTTTTCCCCGTCACCCCCGAGCAGCTGCCCTTCAATGGAAATCGGAAAATCCTGATCCTGGGTCATGGTCTCCGGGTTCTGGCCATGCAGCATCACGCCGGAATTCCTGAAAGCCCAGCCTTCACCACCCGGCGCCTGCTCACCCACAAACCGGTATTCCACCCGAAAAAGATAGTGGGAAAAGGATTCGTCATAAAAAATATGACCGTACTGTCTGTCAAAATCCTCGTAACCGTCATACCTCACCTTCATCAGTCCGTCTTCTACCCGGAAGGTATTGGCATAATTTTCATTCAGGTCGTGCTTGGAAATTTTGATCTTCCATCCGTCGAGGTCTTTGCCATTGAACAGGCTTCTCCAGCCATCGCTTATATCTATTTCTTTTTCAGCTTCTTTTGAAGGGGAAGTGCAGGCAAGGGCCATCCCCAAAAATATCAACAGCAAATGGCGTTTTTTCATCAGACGGTGATTTTTGTTGGATTAAAAAAGTGAAATTACTTAAAATTTTTGATTAGATGGTGTTTTTTAAAACTTTCCTCAACACAACCCGCTAATTCAATCAGCTGGTAAATGATGGTTAATTGTTTCTAACCAGGTATGAAGGGATAGTGAGCCGTGGTCATTTTTTACTTTAAGGAAACACCTGTGGAAAATGATTCATATGGCATTTTATTTTAACATTTTTTTGTTAATTTAATGAAATGTTATAATTCAAATTTGTAAAATTAAATTTGAAATGAATATCGAATTTTTTTTATTATTAGTTCCTGCAATTTTGAACTGGGATGAAGCAAGGGAAGATTCCTTAAAAAGGAAACCCGCATCCTTGCCTTTTTATCTCGGATACGATTATGGAAAGGAAAAATCCACATTGGAGTTTGTAAATGTGCCTGTGGGGGAATTGGAGAACGATACAACCTGGGTAAGGGTAGGTGGTGCATTTCGACTAAACGCCATATACGCTTATTTTGAAGGGCAGACATTTCCATTAGGAACAGCACTGCGAAATGAATGGACCTGGGATACCTGGAGGGTAAATGTAGACGCCTACAGCCAGGGCTTGCAGTTTTCTTTTGAATACCGTTTTTATCCTACTTTTAATGCCAACTTTATAAAATATGGCTGGATAGGTTATCGGTTCAACGAACAGACCAATTTACAGCTTGGCATCACCCAAGTTCCGTTTGGACTGCTGACTTATGCCTCGCACAGCTGGTGGTTTCAGTTACCGTATTACCTGGGATTGGAAGACGATCATCAGATGGGGTTTAATTTAACCCATGAGTTGGACCATTGGCGTTTCAACCTGGCTTATTTCTTGCTTTCCGAACCCAGAGGTACCAGTGAATCCGGTTTTGGGGCATTTTCTACCGCACGCTATTCTTATGATGTGGTACCCGTACCGGGCAACAACAATCTGGAACGTCATCAAATAAATCTTAGGATCGCCAGAAAGTGGGAAGATTCAGAGTTGGGCGCCTCCTATCAGCAGCATGAAGTATATAATCTCATCACCAGGCATCGTGGCCATCAACGGGCTATGGCTGTCCATTATCAAACCAATTGGCGAAAATGGAATCTGAAAGCGGAGACGATTTATTATCGATACAAAGACGTCAGAAACGATGACAACGTCCGGTTGAATGTGGTTCAAATGGGTGCATATGGGTTTGGAACTTACGATGTGGCCATGGAAGGGGTACTGTACGTGTTGGGGTTGGCTTACAACATTCCGGTAAATTGGGGCCCTGTCAGTCACATCCAGTTGTATAATGACTATACACTCATGCAGAAACTGGATAGGTTGGATTTGCCGGACGACAGGCGTCATTACCGGAAATCCCAGCAAAACGTCTTTGGTGCTTTGGTGACAGCCGGACATATCTATAGCTACTTTGACGTGGCGATGGGATACAACCACCCCTGGATCACAGATGCTTTTGGAGGAAATGCACTGGGTACAGGAAGGGGAGTGGATTATAGAGAACCTGTTTCAACCCAAAATCCCCTGGACCCGCACCCGGGATGGAATGCCCGCTTGAATATCAATTTGGGTTATTATTTCTAAAACAATGCCTGTTGTTGCACAAACACGTGGTAACAGGTGATCAATGAAAAACCTATTGTATGCAGACAAAGAACCGATATTTTGATATCCACCCACCCGTATTTTGGCCATCCGTTATCCTGATCGTTTCTTTTATTGCGGTCACCTTGATGGTGGGTGAACCGATGGCTGTTGTATTTGAAGAATTAAAAGGATATGTGACTGCAAACGCCGGATGGGTTTTTATCATCGCTGTCAATGCTTTCATAGTTTTTTGTTTCTACTTGGGTTTTAGCAAGTATGGAAAAGTAAGGTTGGGAGGAAAAGATGCCGAGCCAGAATTTTCCACGGGCTCATGGTTTGCGATGTTGTTCAGCGCGGGAATGGGTATTGGCTTGCTGTTTTGGGGGGTAGCGGAGCCGGTAAACCATTACGCAAGTCCTCCGTACGGTGAACCGTTTACGGTAGCTTCCGCCGAAAGGGCCATGAACCTCACTTTTCTTCATTGGGGATTTCATGCCTGGGCCATCTATGCCGTGGTGGCTTTGTCATTGGCCTTTTTTGCTTATAACAGGAAGCTGCCGCTTACCATCAGGTCGGTGTTTCAGCCTCTTCTGGGGGAAAGAACAAACGGTTGGATGGGAGACGTCATTGATGTCCTCGCTGTTTTGGCCACCTTGTTTGGATTGGCAACTTCTCTTGGGCTGGGGGTGAAACAGGTCAGCGGAGGGTTGTACTATCTTTTTGGCCTGCCCAATACCGTGACGGTCCAGGTATTGCTGATCGCCGGCATTACGCTGATAGCAACAATTTCTGTTGTTTCCGGAATTGATAAAGGAGTGAAATTTTTGAGTGAATGGAATGTGCGTATTGCAGCCATCCTGTTGGTCTTTGTTTTGATTGTGGGACCTTCTTTATTTATTTTCCGTTCTCTTGTACAAAATATTGGCAATTATCTGGATAATATTCTGCACGTGTCTTCTTGGACAGAAGCCTACAGGGACAATGGCTGGCAGGGAGACTGGACCGTGTTTTATTGGGCATGGTGGATTTCCTGGTCACCCTTTGTGGGGATGTTTATCGCCAGGGTGTCCAAAGGCAGAACCATACGGGAATTTATATTTGGTGTATTATTGGTGCCTACCGCGCTGACTTTTCTTTGGCTTACCGCTTTGGGCGGATCGGCCATTTTTTTGGATATGCAGGAAAGCGCTTCACAAGTTACGCCGGAGCATGAATTGGCGTTGAGAATCAAGGCCGACGAATCCACGGCCTTGTTTGTCTTTTTTGAAAATTTCCCTTTAAGCACGCTGGGGTCTGTGATCGGGATTTTGCTGGTTACCAGTTTTTTTGTCACTTCTTCTGACTCTGGATCCTTGGTGATCGACAGCATCACGGCCGGAGGCAAACTGGATTCCCCTGTGAGCCAGCGGGTTTTTTGGGCTACAGCCGAGGGCGGAGTGGCAGCGGTGCTGTTGATCGGTGGAGGGTTGACGGCTTTGCAGACGGCCGCCATTACCACAGGGCTTCCCTTTCTATTTGTTTTGGTGGTCATGTGTTACTCCCTTTTCAGAGGTCTTCAAAAAGAATACGCCCGTTTGAGGCAATTTGATGAGGATGTTGACAGGAAATCTTATGAAAAACGCTTGTCCGAAGTTATTTTGAAAAAGCTTGAACAAAAGAAAAAGCCATGAAGGAACTGAAACACATAGGGCTATTTGTTGACCTATCGGGAATGGATGAACTGCTTCTCCGCTACATAAAAAAGTTGGATGATGTATTTGATTTTGAATCACTGACCTTGGTCCACTTTGTCGCAATGGAAGAACTGCCCACAGATATAAGCGCCATGCTTCCGAGCTTGGAACAGTCCCTGGAAGAAGCGTTGGAAGAGGAACTATACGATTTGGTAGAAAAAGTTTTTGGCCAAAAAAAATCCACCATCCATGTCCATGTATATACAGGTGGTAAGCTGGATCAGATGATTGATTGGGTGGATGAGCAAGGATTTGACCTGGTTCTTTTTGGGAAAAAATCATGGCATCAGGGATCGGGAATCTTCAGCAGCAAAGTGGTCAGGCTCACTTCCAGCAACACGCTTTTCGTTCCCGAAACTTCGCACCCTTCTTTTGGCAAGTTGGTGTTGGCACTGGACTTCTCGGATTATACCCCGCGATGTGTGGAGGTCACCGAAATCATAGCCGGAAAAACCGGTGCAAGGATATTGCCGGTACATGTGCTCAAGGTGGGTGTACAGTATTTCCCTTATATCGGGAACAAATCTGAGCTGCAAAAAGGATTACGGAAAAAAGCTGAAACCAATTACCACAAACTGCAAAAGAAAACCGGCATGGATGCGAAGATGGAGATTCTTGAGGATAAGGAGGTCCCCATAAGCATGGATATTTATAATTATGCTGTTCGTCAGGGAGCTCATTTGATTGTGGTAGGGAACAAGGGCAAATCCGATGACGATGATCTGCTGATCGGTTCCGTGGCAGAAAGACTCATTGCCCATGATAAGCACTTGCCGGTATTGGTAGTGAAATAGGGAAGCACTCCCATGAGGGATCCAAGGAGATATTTTAAGGCCGGTAGATGGGTTCGGGATGAAACTCCCCGTCTGTGGGATGATAGAAGTACAATCCCTGCGTTTGGTAAAGTTCCAGATGTCGTGGCAATCGGTCCATAAATTCCCTAAAACCGCGGTGTTCCGGTAAAGTCCATGCCGCTTCAGACAACGCGGCTATCCGGGGGAAAAGCATGTAATCCAGCCTGTTTTCATTGTGAATGGTTTCTGTCCATACATTGGCCTGTAAACCCAGGATGAGGTTTTCCTGTTCGGGTTTGACATTGAATTTTTCTACATCAAATTCGTAAACCGCCTGCAAGGGACTGTAGGCACCGTCCCATTTTCTGCCAAATTGATGGCTTTCTTCCTGTACAAAATCAAAATAAAAAGGGATTCTTGGACAAATTACCGTAGGATAACCGTTTTCCAGGGCAAGATGGAGTTGCTCCTCTTTGTCATGCCTCCACCAGAGCATCACACTTTTGTCTTTTGGCAGGCTGGCTCCGGCCATTTCGTCCCACGCCAAGACTTTGTTGCCGCGTACAAACAGGGAATCTGCCATTCTTTGGAAAAAATAATCCTCCACAGCTTTTAAATCCTTTAGGTTTTCCTTGGCCATCAGCTTTTTAACCTCCGGATCATTGGGCCACCTTTCATTGCCGAAACTCACTTCATCCCCACCCAGATGGATGAGATTGCTGGGGAACATCGTGTCAACTTCTTTAAGGATATTGCTGAGGTAATGATAAGTTTCTTCTTTACCCGGATGGAAAGTAAACTCGGGATACCGCTCCGAACCTCCCCCGCTGTACTCCGGATAAGCCCTGTTGGCAGCCGTGGCATGGCCGGGCATGTCAATCTCCGGGATGATTTCTATTTTCCTTTCTTCGGCATACCTTACAATGTCGTGGATTTCTTCCTGGGTATAGTAAGAAGCGGGCGCATAGGGATCCGTATGGTTACCCACACCACCCACAAGGGCCAGTTTAGGGAATTGCTTGATTTCCAGCCGCCACCCCGGGGCATCGGTAAGATGCCAGTGGAATTTATTCAGTTTGTAATAAGCCATCCAATCCAGGATTTGTTTGACCTTTCGCACCCCAAAAAAATGCCTGGATTCATCAAGCATCAATCCTCTCCAATCATAAGCAGGTTGGTCCTGGATGGACCAAGTTTGCAGTGTATAAACACCCTCTTCCTTGTCTGATGCCTGTATGAGCTGCAAGAGGGAAATGATTCCATAAAAAACCCCCGTGTTATCCCCTGCTTTGATTTCGATGCGGTCATTCTGAACAATCAATTCATAACCTTTCTGCACCCCGCGGTCTATCATCAGGTGAATGACATTGTTGTCTTGTTGCTTTCCGGTTGACAGGGTCAGGGAAGCCAGCCGGAACAATTCCTTCTGCAAATAATGTCCTTCCGTCGCCAGCCCTTTTTCAGCGATGATGCCGACATTTTCATCCAGTATAAATTCTCCCTCTGATAAACCATACGTGTGGGGGAGGGGGATAATAGGAGGGGTTTTTTGGGGAAAAACAGGACCGGCCACGGCCATCATCCAACAAAACAGGTAAAAATATTTTTTCATAGGTTATTCGATTTGGATTTTTGGATATCAAAGATAGAAATATAATGGACATCATCAGCCCTACGAGAAACCGGGATAAGGGACGGTATTTACTATGTTGGTTTCAATTATAGAATAATAGCGCTATTTTTAGAACAGAACTGGATTTTTACATTTATCCGAGCAATCACTTATGCAAACAGATATAAAAATAGCCGTATTGATAGATGCGGATAATGTCCCTTCCCACAATGTCAAGGAAATGATGGAAGAGATCGCCAAATACGGTAACCCTACCATCAAGCGTATTTATGGCGACTGGACCAGGCCCCAGCTGGGTAAATGGAAGAACCTATTGTTGGAAAATGCCATCAATCCCATCCAACAATATGGCTACACCACAGGAAAGAACGCGACAGACTCCGCCATGATCATCGATGCCATGGATATTTTATATTCGGAAAAGGTAAACGGATTCTGTTTGGTGTCCAGTGACAGTGATTTTACCAAATTGGCCACCCGCCTGAGAGAAGCGGGGATGTTGGTGCTGGGCATGGGGGAAAAGAAAACCCCGGATCCATTTATCGTGGCCTGCGACAAATTCATCTATTTGGAAATCCTGGGGCAGGACAGTGATGAGGAGACCAAAGAGAAGAGAACCGGTCGTCCACAGGTAGACAAAATCAATCCGAAACTTATCCGTTTGATCTCCAGTACGGTATCGGACTTGGCCGATGATGACGGCTGGGCTTTTTTGGGAGAAGTAGGCAATTTGCTTCAAAAGAAGCAGCCCAATTTTGATTCCCGAAATTATGGCTTTCAAAAACTTACGCCCTTGATCAAATCCATTAATAAATTTGAAGTGGAGGAGCGGGAAAACCAAAAAGGAAGGTTCAAGCTGATTTATGTGAGGAACAAGTCGGGAAAGTAAGGAATTGTGAACTGTCCATGATGAGGTAAACAACGGCTAAATGCCCCGCGGCAACCCAATCTCATATTTTCAAGCTTTCCCCATAAGCGTACAGGTAAGCCGCTAACATTTCTTCCGGAAATGGCGGGCTAAGATTTCTAAGTTCCTCTATTCAGCAACCATGGTCTGAAATTTGAACGGTTGGGAAATACATCACAAGCATTGCAACGACAAATTGAAAAGCAGAATAGGTCATATATCCCTGATTTGTGCCATCGCAGGTTTTTTGCTGCTGGAAGCGGCCATGCATTTTGATCTTTTGGCAGGGCCGTTCTGGAGAATCCTGGCCACTGGCTTCGAGGCGGGCACCATCGGCGGGCTTGCGGATTGGTTTGCCGTCAGCGCCCTGTTTTATGAAATCCCCATTCCTTTGGTGAGGCGGCATACCAATATTATCGTCAAAAACAGGGACAAGCTGACGGAGGGCATCGTGGAGTTGGTCACCACCAAGTGGCTTTCACCGGAGATGCTTAGAGAGAAGCTTGCCGGCGTGGAGATCGCAAAAAACGTGGTACAGGTGCTGGAGGAACCCCATAACATGGACAGGACACTTGATTTTATCAGGACGGTTTTTTATCGTTTTACAGAGGACCTGGACCATCCCAAAATGGCCGTGCTGTTGCAGAAGCTGCTGAAAGACCAAATCCAGGATCTGGACATAGCCGGGCCTTTGGGCAGTTGGCTGAAAGAAGCAGTGGGACAGAAAAAACACCATGAGATTCTGGAAATGGCCATTGGGGAAATCTCCAAATCCATAGAAGAACCGGATACCAGAAAACTGGTGTACAAAAAACTGAAAGCCGCGGTGGAGGAGTACGCCCAGAAGGATTGGATCAAAAAATCAGCCATTTGGCTTGGTAAAAGAACGGGCGGAATAGACCTGGATTTGTTGACTGACCGCTTGCTGGATCTTGCGCTGGTGTTGATGGGGGAAACCAAGAATGACCCGCAACATCCGGTACGCCAAAAGCTGGACCAATACCTGTTGGAATTTGCCAATGCCCTTGAGTCCGGGGAAGAGCAGGCGGTAAGTTATGTAGAGCAGTTAAAACATAATTTTATCCTCAATGACACGGCCAGGGTCATTATCCAGGACATGCTTTATAAGTTAAAAAACACGCTGGAAGGTCAATTGTCCCACGCGCGCACGCCCTTTATGGAATTGGTCAAACGGCAGCTGGTCAGGTTTTTGGATGAACTCAAGGGAGACCCGGAGGCCCAGGCAAAATTGGACGCCTGGCTGAAGGAATCCCTGGAAAAACTGGTGGACAAGTACCACCCTGAACTGGGCAATATTGTCCGCAGCAGCCTTGGCAGACTGGATGACCATGGCATGATGCAGCAGATCAAGGACAAGGTGGGCGACGACCTGCAATATATCCGGCTGAACGGCGCCGTGGTGGGGGGCTTGGTGGGCATCGTGATTGCGGTGCTGAGGTGGTTGCTGCTTTGATGTCTTACTCCTGTGGAGGAATTTAAAACATACACGCCATCTATGGGAAAGCGCTTGACACCTTGCTTTATATTTGCGCTCACGCAGCTTGGCCCTCCGGGGTTTCCGGGCTTGACACAACAGGGAACAGCGGGGATATGGGGTGCGACTAGAAAGCGGCCCTTCCAGTTTCACAACAATAGAAAAATCCCGACAACTGATAAAAAAATCCATATCCCTTTGTAAAATAAGTTCTGAAAAAAGTTTAAATTTAAGTTTACCGATCCCGGTTTTAAATTACCAGGGCTTTAAGGGGATACCCATCCTATAGGAACATGATTCTACGGAGCAAAAAAATGGTGGTATGGGGAATTCTGCTGCTGTTCACCGGCAGTATTTCAGCCCAGATCGTACCGGGTGAGCGGGATTCTATCCCTATTACCAAACCCAAAGCCCTTCAAAGCAGGTATGTTGTCAATCATTCTCCAATAGGTGAAATAAGATTGGTGAAAAGGGGAATCAGGTCCCTTGATGCTGAAAGAGAAAGTTTTTGGGGCCGGCTTACTGGTGGGGCAGTCACTCTGATCTCCGGTCTTCCAACTTCTTATTCAGGTAAGAGCCTTTGGTTATCGGAAAATGAGTTGATCAGTTCTGATCCGGCCTTTTCCTGGCAGGTTCCGATTTTTATACACGGCGAGGAATTCAGGAGCAGGGAAAGGATAAGAAACGAAGATGGCAGCAGGAGCGTGGAGACCCAGATAGGTGTATCGGCGGACTGGACCGAAGGGGCTTTTGGCTTAATATTGGAGGGCAGCGATACGCTGGGAAGTTTTATCCTTTTACCGGATCAGTTTATGGAGCGATCCGGATTTTATTGGCTTTCCAGGTTAGAAAGGGAAAACAGTAATCTGACTGCTTTTATCGAAAAAAACGAACCTGTTCAGGTCAATTCCGATTTTATGGTGAAAGCCGTATTCCGCGGAAAGGAATTGACCATGGTTTCAAGCGGGCGTGGGTACAGGTCGCTTATCCTGTTGGAAGACGAACCGGTTGCCGTTTTTCAAGGCGAGCCCAATTTCATTGTTCTGAACAAGAAAAACAGGATATCACCTTATATGTTGGCCGTTAAAGATAAAATAGATAGGGGTGACCTGATCCGGTTGGGACTGCTAAATACCTTAATCGCTAAATTCCTGAGGGAAGAACACCTAAGCGAGTAAATAAAATAGGAGGCATATGCCCTAACTGCTCATTGGAAATAGTTGATAAGGTAGATTTTTTTTGCCAGCGCTTGAAGGCCGTAAGCAAAATTGGCAATTATCAATAAGTTCCTGTATTCGGCAACCATCCTCCGAAATTTGAAGAGTAGGACTTGGGGCATCGTGGAGCTGATCACCACCAAGTGCCTTTCACCGGAGATGCTTAGAGAGAAGCTTGCCGGCGTGGAGATCGCGAAAAACGTGGTGCAGGTGCTGGAAGAACCCCACAACATGGACAGGACACTTGATTTTATCAGGACGGTTTTTTATCGTTTTACGGAAGACCTGGACCATCCCAAAATGGCCGTGCTGTTGCAGAAGCTGCTGAAAGACCAAATCCAGGATCTGGACATAGCCGGGCCTTTGGACAGTTGGCTGAAAGAATCCCTGGAAAAACTGGTGGACAAGTACCACCCTGAACTGGGCAATATTGTCCGCAGCAGCCTTGGCAGACTGGATGACCATGGCATGATGCAGCAGATCAAGGACAAGGTGGGCGACGACCTGCAATATATCCGGCTGAACGGCGCCGTCGTGGGGGGCTTGGTGGGCATCGTGATTGCCGTGCTGAGGTGGTTGCTGCTTTGAAGGTTGATTCCGGGAAGACAGGTATGGCAGCCATTGTAAAGAGGGAGATGGCCCGCCTCTTAATTTGAGGTTGCGTATATTTGTCCACGGATTTCACGGATTGACACGGAGGGGAATGATAGGAATATGGGAAGTGCGATCCTTTTGCTTTTCACGGGTTTTTTAATGATCCAACGCCTCCCGGACAGTCCAAAGGATTGCTGAAATGGTAATCTTTTCGGGGTTACTCCTGAAATTTTTTAAAACTTTATATTTTAAGCGGATTTTTTTAAATTATATGTAAAAATTAAATCAAATCATTATCTTGTTATTAATTATTGAAAATATTATCTACCTTTGCAGTATCAAACGAAGGGGTAAAAGAATTCCTTCGGTATACTGTAGGGTGTTGAAACAGGTAGCCAAGCCCTTGAAAAGAGGGTGGAGAAAACGGGAAAAGCCGCAGCCGATCAGATGGCGAGGCCAAACCGCTCCATGAAGGTTCAATCCCTTCTCCTACAGCTGGTTATTTTGGGTTTATTGTTAATTGACTAAAGCTATGGAACGTTGTTTCATGGCTTTTTTTATGCCTTTTTTGGAACCCGACCAAACCGACAAGCTGGGAGGCCGGTTTCTGTGATATGAGGTTTTCCCGAACTCCCCGATGTTATTAAGTTAAGAAGTTTTTTTCTGGCTGTCCCCCCTCTCCAGATAATGGGGGAAGGGGCACCCAACGCACAAATCATCGCGGAAAGCACCCTCTTTAGGGCATGTCCAGGACCATCGGGAGGATCAAGAGGTAAGTATCAGATCACCCTAAACATACGACCCGACTCTGGATTATAGAAGGTTTTAAATGGGGGCAGAACCCGCGTAGCGGGTGAAAATACTGTACCCGGGGATTTCAATCCCCGGACCCTATGGAACGGATTTCACAGGATTTTGGCGTGCGTTTTTGCGGGGAACCAAGCAAAAACTATGACAAAATCCAACCGGAATCGAATATCATATACAGTAACGTCAATCGACTCAGGTTGATGGCTTCGCATATTTTCCTACACTTGGTAAAGGGGAGTAAACACCTGGGATTTCCCTTACGGTATATCAGGGACAAATGGAATCCTGTTTTTTTCCTATATTAGACAAGCATATAAACCCAGATACATGAACCGCAGAAAATTTATGGAACAGAACGGGCTTTTGGCAGGTTATGCCGTTTTTTTGCCCGGCGGTTTGTCCGGGTTATTGTCCCCTGATAAAGCCGTTTTGCCTGTCAAAAAACCCAATTGGCTGGTCCAACTGATCCATATGAATGACGGGAATGTAGAGAATTTAAGGTTCAAGAGAATCACCAACCCGGAAGATCCTGGATATGGCGGCATATCGGATGCATATGGTATGGCCAGCGCGCATGCCGTCACTTCTTTTCTGAAATCCGGTATCTGTGCCCTGGCCACCGAAGAATCAAAATTTTACAACAACGAATCACTCTCCAAGGAATTGCTTGCTGCAGCTGAGTATTTAAAGAAAGTGCAGCATGAGGATGGAACCATTGACCTGTTGAGCACCAATTTTCACAGCACACCGGATACAGGTTTCATCGTAAAATGGCTTTGCCCCACGTACCATTTGCTGGAAAGAGGCCAGGTGCCACAAAAAGAAGCGTTAATGACCGCACTGGCCGGGTTTCTAAAAAACGCGGGAAAGGCGTTGGTAACAGGGGGGATCCATACACCGAATCACCGTTGGGTGGTGTGCGCGGCTCTGGCCGGTTTATACCGCATATGGCCCGAACAGGCTTATCTGGAGCGGGCAGAAACCTGGCTGGCGGAAGGGATTGACCTGGATGAGGACGGGCAATATGAAGAGAAAAGCAGCTATATTTATTCTTCCCTTAGTAACCGGGTGCTGATCAGTACCGCGAGGGGTTTTGCCGGAAAGGAATACCTTTTGGATGAGGTGCGGAAAAACCTGGACATGACTTTTTATTACCTTCATCCTAACGGGGAAATCGTTACCGAAGCTTCAGGCCGGCAGGACAACAGCATTGTAGGGCATTTGGAAAGGTATTATTATCCCTACCGCTACATGGCGCTATTGGACAATAACGGTTACTACGCCGCCGCATGCAGGCTGGTGGAAGAGACGGCCTTCCCCAAAGTGGTAGGCGATATCCAGTACTTTCTGGAAGACCCGGCATTATGGGAAGAATTGCCGGCAAGAAAGCCTTTGCCTACGGATTATAGCAAAAAGTTTCCCAACTCAGGACTGATCCGGATCAGAAGGGGAGATTACGATGCGTCGATTTTATTGAATAACGCGGTATTTTTTACTTTCCATAAAGGGAATGCCGTGTTGCAAGGCGTGCGTCTTGCGGCTGCTTTTTTTGGAAAGGGGCAGTTTGTATCGGAAGATTTCAAAGAAAAAGGGGGGGAGGTAATACTGGAAAGAAGCCTGGAAGGCCCCTATTATCAGCCCTTCCCCAAAGAAAAAATCCCGGGAGACGGAGATTGGTCCAAAATGCCGCGGAGCCAAAGAGCGCAATCAGAGGTCCAAAAGTTAAAGACGTTGGTGAAGATCAGGGAAATACCCGAAGGGTTTGAACTGGAAATCGATATACGGGGTACCGATCATGTGCCAGTGGCATTGGAACTGATATTCCGGCCGGGCGGGAGTTTCTCCAAGGTCGAGCAGCACGAAAGTATGGATAAGGTGTATTTTTTGAAATCCGATGAAGGCAGGTATACCTGTGGTGGGGATACCATCGTATTTGGCCCCGGGCAGCATGGGCATGAATGGGTAGAGATCCGGGGTGGGCTGCCCAGAATGGATGCACCTACGGTATTCTTGACAGGGAGCACGCCGTTTCACCATAAGTTAAAGGTATCATAGTGAAAAAATTAATAATAAAATAACTTGTCACTACCGATCTGATCTGATACATTGGTATAAATTTGTGGAAAGCGAAATTTTCCATATGTTATTGTTTTCCCCTATGTTATTGTTAAGGTCTCATAGACAGTTCAAGCAGATTTTTGAAGAGTACTGGGATATCATGTACGTGGCAGCATACAGCAGAATACCCAATCAGGAGATCGTGGAGGACATCCTGCAGGAAATTTTTGTTGATATATGGCAGCGCCGCAAATCCATCGTAATCAGGTCCACATTGAAAGCCTACTTGCTTACTGCCGTTAAATACAAAGTATTGAAACATATCGATGCTTCAAGACGACTGGTTTTTGAATCGATCGGCGAAACCAACTTGGAAGCGGCACGGGAACAACCCCTGGCGCTGGAAGATATTTATGATCAGTTGGAAATCGTGCTTTCACGGCTGCCGGAAAAACAGCGTCTGATTTTTAAAATGGGCAGGCTGGAAGGTTTTTCTGCGGAGGAGATCGCCCAGGCACTGGGTTTATCCACCCAAACCGTCCACAACCATCTTTCAAAATCCACCAAACTGGTCCGGGCAGAGTTAAAACATTTTGCTGCGATTCTCCCTTTTCTTTTTATCCCATAAGCCGCACAAATCAGGATTTTTTCCGGTAAGAATGCCGGTATGTTAACAAAAGATTATATCCCTTGAATACATTAACAAATATTTAATGGTTGTTGACGGTAAGTCTGGTAGTTTATTGGGACTATAATAATGAAAGGTCACCCATATGAAGTATAGCAGGTTATTATTGGACAGTATATCAAGATTGTTGAGAGGCAAAGCTTCCCATAAGGACATAAAGGACGTCAATGATTGGTACGACAGTGTCCGGCAGGAAGAGGTTTTCATCGAAGATCATAAGAACCGCACCAAATCCATGGTAAAACAGGAGCTGTGGGAAAAGGTAAACAGGGACATCGCCTATAAAAAGCCGGCCTACAGGCGATGGGTATTTTATACCGCGGCATCCATTAGTCTTCTGTTGGTTGCTTTTTATATGGGCAATCATATGACACACAGTCCTGCTCCCGACGAATCATTTTTTAAAAGAGTAGAAAATGGGGCGGGGATGAAAAAAAGGGTAAAGCTTCCCGATGGCTCCGAAGTGGTATTGTTTCATCATACGCAAATAGAAATAGCTGAAGATTTTTCGCAGAACAGAAACTTGAAATTAAAAGGCAAGGCGCTTTTTCATGTGAGCAGAGATGAGGATCATCCGTTCACGGTATCCACCGACCAATCCGTTACCACCGTCTTGGGGACTTCCTTTGTGATAGAAACAACCATGGAAGAAGGAGAAAGGGTGGCGGTAAAAGAGGGCTTGGTGGCTGTCCGGGATGCCGGAGGGGAGCGGTTTCTGTTGAACAGGAACGAGATGCTGACGATACGGCAAGGCGGAAGTATAAAGGAGCCGGTATCCGATGAAAGACTTGCCTTTGGATGGGCGGATGATTGGATAGTTTTTGAAAGAACCGGTGTGGTGCAGGCCATGACCATGTTGGAAGACTGGTTTGGCGTGGAAATCGACCATAATCTCGGGGATGGGAACAACGGCTGCCTATTGACGGGAGCCTATCATAAGATGAGCCTGGAGCATATTCTGGAAGCGATAAAATACTCTATCCCGTTGGATTACGAGATGTATAAAAATAAAGTGAGTATCAGTTTTAAATCCTGCAAATAATGCAAATAAAAAGGGAAGGACCGTTGCACCGGCCCCTCCCTGGTTTTGAATAGTTCAAATTTCTCATTACAAGAAACAGTCAAATTTATGAAAAAAAATGTACACCTCTCATTAATCAGGATCTCGATGAGAACATTTCACGTCTTGTTTCTGCTCTGTTGGCTGCAAAGCCTTGTTTGGGCGGGAAACACCAATGCCCAGCGGCTGGACGAAACCATCATAAAGGTTTCCGAAAAAAAGCAAACGGTATCCCGGTATTTCAGGGAAGTGGAAGCACAAACACCGTTTAAATTCTCTTATGAAAACAAGCTTCACCTGGAGCAGGAAGTCGCTTTGGAAAAAAGACGGATGACTTTGGAAGAAATGTTGGTGGCGATATCCGGCAGTACGGATCTGAAATTCAAACAAATGAACGAAACCATTGCGGTGAGTCTGAAGGAAACCAACCCGTCCCACAAGAAGGAAGAAGTATCCATCACGGTCAGCGGCAGGGTTCAGGATGGGGAAACGGGAGAGTACCTGCCGGGGGTAAGCGTGATCGTGAAAGGCAAAAACAGAGGAACGGTCACCGATATAGACGGGGCTTACTCTCTTCAGGTGGACCAGGGTGATGTTCTTGTTTTTTCCTACGTCGGCTTCAGACAGGAGGAAGTTCTGGTGAACAACCAATCCAGCATTGATGTAAAACTGACCATGGACGAAAGCGCCCTGCAAGAGGTCGTCGTGACCGCCCTGGGAATCAAGAGGGAAGAAAAGGCCTTGGGATATGCCACTCAGAAAGTTTCCAATGAGGAGCTTTTGGATGCGCGTTCCAATAACTGGTCCGACGCCCTGATAGGTAAGGTGGCAGGATTAAATGTGATGTCCGCGGGATCCGGCCCGATGAATTCCTCCCAGATCAGTCTAAGAGGAGACAACTCCCTCAATCCCAACGGTAACTTTGCTTTGATTGTCGTCGATGGGGTGCCGATGAACAGCGGGTTGACTTCTTCCGGCGTAAACAATGCCTATGGAGCCGGCTCAGGCAATGACGTTCCGGTGGATTTTGGAAACGGCATAGCGGACCTCAACCCGGACGACATAGAAAGCATCACAGTCCTAAAAGGCGCCAGTGCTTCCGCACTTTATGGAAGCAGGGCGGCTAACGGCGCGCTGATCGTCACCACCAAAAGCGGCCAGAGAAAGAAGAAAGGCATTGGCGTGAGTGTCAATACCAATGTGAGCTTCAACGATGTGCTGAGGTGGCCGGACTACCAATATGAATACGGGCAGGGAACAGGAAATGCTTTCAACAGCGATGGAGAGCTGTATTATTCTTACGGTGCGTCCGAAGACGGTGCCAATACGGGAGGTACCAGCAGCGCTTTTGGTCCCAGGTTCGAAGGCCAGTACTATTACCAATACGATCCCGCTACAGAGGGCCAGTCCCCTGAGAGAAGATTATGGAGGCCGTATGAAGACAACATTAAAGGATTCTGGAGAACCGGCTTCAACATGGTCAACAATGTGTCCTTGGAAGGCAATACCAACGCCGGAGCCGTCAGGGCCTCCATCACCCACACCAAAAACGAGTGGATCATGCCCAACACCGGTTTCGAGCGGTACGTGGCCGCATTGAGCGTGCAGCAGAAAATCAACGACAGGTTGGCAATAAACGGCAAGGTCAACTACATCAACAAAAGGAGTGACAACCTCCCTGCAACAGGATACAACAACCAGTCCATCTCTTATTTTATGATTTTCCAGAACCCCAGCATCGATTTGGACTGGTACCGGCCAATTTGGAAGCAGGGCATGGAAAACGTGGATCAGGTCCACCCCTTTAGCAGCTTCATAGACAATCCTTTTCTGATTGCTTACGAGATGACCAATGCGGTAAACAACAATACCGTAGTGGGGAACCTGTCGGCTACCTACGACTTTTCCGATAAGTTCGACCTGATGTTCAGATCCGGGGTGGCCATGAGCCAGGAGGAAAGGGAGCAACGGAGGCCATACAGCTCAGCCAACTTTCAGAGAGGCTATTTCAAACAACAGGACATCACCAATTATGAGATCAACACAGACTTTTTGCTGACTTACAAAGAATCTTTTGAAAAATTTGATCTCAGGACCAGTCTTGGAGGCAACCAGATGGTGAGAAACTACCGGCTGATCAGTGCCGAGGTAGACGGTCTGGTGATTCCCGGATTATTCACCCTTTCTAACGGGATCAACATTCCCGCGGTCATCACGAGCGACAATGACCGGGTGATCAACAGCCTTTATGGTCTGGTATCCATGTCCTTTGACGATAAAATCTTTATCGATCTTACAGGAAGGAATGACTGGTCCAGTACTTTGCCAAGACAGAACAGAAGCTTCTTCTATCCTTCTGTGAGCACCAGCTTTGTCCTTTCGGACATGGTCAATCTGCCCCAGGCCTTTTCTTTCGCAAAACTCAGGCTGTCAGGCGCACAGGTAGGTAACGACACCCAACCCTATAGGACCAGCAAGTATTATGGACAAAGCGATTTTCCGGGCTCCGGATCGGTACCGACCACACTTTATAATACCAACTTTAAGCCTGAGATCACTACGAGCTACGAGGCAGGTCTTGAATTGATTTTTTTTAACCGAAGGTTGGGAGCGGATATCAACTTCTACCAGACGCTGACCAGGAACCAGATCCTTGAAGTGCCGGTAGACATCACCACCGGGTTTTCAAGGGCCGTGCTGAATGCCGGGAAGGTCCAAAATAAAGGCGTCGAATTGGTGCTGAACGGAAGCCCGATAGCCAGAGGAAACTTTAAATGGAATACCTTCATCACCTGGGCCAGGAACATCAACGAAGTGAAGGAACTGGCAGATGAGATGGACGGGCAACAGGTCATAGGCACCGGTGGTAATGCTTCCATCATTGCGAAGGTAGGAGGGACCACAGGCGATATTTACGGTTTCGGCTTCGTAAGATCCCCGGATGGAGAGATTGTTTATAACAATGGGCTGCCCGTCAGGCCTCAGGAAATCCAGTATATCGGTAATGCCTATGCCAGGTGGAAAGGCGGTATCCGAAACGAGTTGGCCTACAAAAATTTAAGAATGTCGTTCTTGCTGGACGGCCAGTACGGGGGCATCATTTATTCCCAAACCCACCATAAAATGTCCGAAATGGGCAAGCTCAAGCATACGCTTATGGGACGTGAGGACGGATTTATCATAGGAGAAGGGGTTGTGGACAATGGCGACGGTACCTATTCTCCCAACACGGAGCCAACCACCATCCCGAATTATTACAGGGAATACTACCGCAGGGCAAACGTGGAGTCCAACTCTTTTGATGCTTCCTTTATCAAGCTAAGGGAATTGCGTTTTGAATACAATGTTCCTTCAAAATTGTTGGACAGGATGCTGGTGGAAAGGGCTTCCATAGCCTTGTATGGAAGGGACCTGGCCATGTGGACCAAGTTCCCCATATTTGACCCTGAAACCGCAGCACTTAACGGCGGCACTTTGTTGCCCGGCGTTGAAATGGGCCAATTGCCTACGCCCAGAACCTTTGGCGTGAACCTAACCCTTAAATTCTAATCGATCCAGCCATGAGAAATATACAGAAGATATTCGTCGCATTCGCCGTGTTTTTTGTGGGACAATCCTGCATACACGATTTTGAAGAAGTCAATACAGATCCCAACAGAATAGACAGGATCAGTCCGGGAACGCTTTTAAATCCCATTCTATATGGGGTTTCCAGCTTCAATACCTCCAGAGCGGACGCATTTACTTTTCAGATCATGCAGGTAGCATTGCCTTTTCCCAGCGCCACCGGGGGCCTGCACAGGTATGATGTGAGTGAGGCAGCCGGCAATTCCACTTGGAACACCTATTATCGGTGGCTGATAAATATCAAGGAAATGAAAGAAGCGGCCATCAACGCGGAAGACCCCAACTATGAGGCCGTAGCGCTTACCTTAAATGCCTGGGTGTACAGCTTGTTGTCGGACAGTTTTGGGGATGTGCCTTTTGAAGAAGCTTCCCGCGGAGAAGAGGGGATTTTCAGGCCAAAATTCAACACACAACAGGAAGTTTATACGGCTATTCTATCGGACCTGGAGCGGGCCAATTCCCTGTATGACCTGGGCAGAAACATGATCTATGGGGAAGATATTCTCTTCCAGAATGATGTGGCCAGATGGCAGAAATTCACGAACTCCCTTCACCTGAGGTTGCTGCTGCGGGTTTCCAACAGGACGGAAACCAATGCCTTCTCCAGAATGGCAGCGATCGTCCAGAACCCGGAAACTTACCCGGTATTCAATTCCACGCAGGAATCAGCCATCTTGAAGATTACCGGCGTTAACCCTAACCTCTCTCCCTGGGGAAGGGCCATTGATTTCACCACTTTCAGGGCAATGTCTGCGTTTTTTATAGACAGGCTCAATGAACTGGACGATCCGAGGAGACCGGTTTTTGCTACGGAGGCGAGGGATCCGGATGGCCAGACCACGATTGGCTATAAAGGGATTCCCAGTGGCTATGCCACAGGGGATTCTGAGTTCAACTTCTCGCCGAGTAACCACAATATAGCCTTGGTGCAGGTGCCCATGATTTCACTGATACTGACTTATGCTGAAGTGGAATTCATCAAGGCGGAACTGGCTTTGAAGGGACACATCTCTTCAGATCCCGAAACGCACTACAACACCGCTGTGGAAGCGGCCATGGAGCAGTGGGGGGTAGATATTCCTGAAACGTATTTTGAAAATACTGCCGCGGCTTTTGATGGCACCCTGGAAAAACTGATGCTGCAAAAATACCTCGGCCTGTATTTCAATGATTACCAACAGTGGTTTGAATACAGGAGAACGGGATATCCGGTCTTGCCGAAAAACGCCGGAATGCTAAATGACCAGCTTGTGCCCGTACGGTTCAGGTATCCGGTAGATGTGCAGATCAACAACACGGAAAACTACAACGAAGCCGTGGCCAGGATAGGGACCGATGACATCAACACAAAAGTCTGGTGGGAGGAATAACATGATGGAAACTAGGGTTCAATGCTAACTGTCGAAGATTATAAACAGCGGTCAAACCCGCATAGCGGGTGAAGATACTGTACCCGGGGATGGCAATCCCCGGGCCTATGGGAGGGATTTGACAGGATTTTGGCGTGTGTTTTTGCGGGGAGCGGCGATCTGAACAGACCGGCATCTTGATCCGCTGCGTTGAGTATTTGTCCACGAATTTCACCAATTTCCACGGATTTGTTTTTGGCCCGGGGTTCTCTGCCGGCTATCGGGGATTTCTTAAGGATGATACAACCGGCGTAGCGTGTGAAAATACTGTGTCCGGGGAACTGCAATCCCCGGACCCTATCGACGGATCTCATAGGATTTTGGCGTGTGTTTTTGCGGGGAGCCAGGGAAAAACCAGGCAAAGCCCACCCGGAATTGACATAGAAAAAACCTAATTGGCTCGTCTATGGCAATGGGCAAAAAGCTGAAAAACCTGAGTTTGAATCTGGTTATCGAAGATTTACGGCGACAAAACCCGCGTAGCGGGTGAAAATATTGTACCCGGGGATTTCAATCCCCGGATCCTATGGAAGGGATCTCATAGGATTTTGGCGTGTGTTTTTGCGGGGAGCCAGGGAAAAACCAGGCAAAGCCCACCCGGAATTGACATAGAAAAAGCCTAATTGGCTCGTCTATGGCAATGGGCAAAAAGCTGAAAAACCTGAGTTTGAATCTGGTTATCGAAGATTTACGGCGACAAAACCCGCGTAGCGGGTGAAAATATTGTACCCGGGGATTTCAATCCCCGGATCCTATGGAAGGGATCTCATAGGATTTTGGCGTGTGTTTTTGCGGGGAACCAAGCAAAAACCATGACAAAATCCCAATCGGAATCGAAAATTAGATGCAGTAACGTCCATCGAGCATGCAAATGTTCCGAAACCCTTTGATGTTTTGACAAAGCCACGGATACCTGAAAAATCACTTGTGTATCCGTGGCTTCTCTGTTTTTTTCCAAAGAAACGGTCAATAATATTCAAAAACCACCCTCGCCTGCAGCTCAAAACCCCAGGTAGGCGCATAAATCCTTTTTTCCACCAGGCGGTCCTGATCATCATAGTCAAACTCCTCAATATTTCCCTCCCCTTCCTCAGGGATGGTATCCCCACGGCTCACAAAATATTCCTTGGCCACCAAACGATTCTTTTCATCATAACGGTACAGGTGGCCTATGGCAATGTCCCCCGCACTATATTGTCTCATAGAGGCTATTCTCCCATTTTCCAAATAAGTATAAACCTCCCGTTCCCCCCGAACATCCCTTTCGACCAGCTTTCCGGCATCGTTATAAGTATTGCGATATACTACATCCTGACTGCCGTCCGCCCGGTGAACATGTAGTTCTATCGGTCTGTTTTGTGAATCAAAAACTTTCTTATAAGCAAGATTGAAACTACATTGATCATCCACCAAATCGTATTTTTTTTCCCAAACTAAACAGTCGAGTTCATTATAGGTGTACGTGTTGATTTTATGAAAAATCTGATTGATCAGGTGGGTTTCTGAGAGCATTTTGGCCAGTCTGTATTGTTTATCATATAAATATTCGGACACACCGTTTTCCATAGTGTTCGTTCCGCTATAAATATATGAAAACGCTAACTTTCCTTCTGGCTTAAAATAATTGTCTTTTCCAACTGCACAATCCAGTTCCATTTCTCCGGCTCTCTCCGCTTCGTTTTCGGGCACACATCCGCTGGAAAAAACTATGTAAAGCAATATCAAACTAAATTTCTTCATTTTTACTTTGATATTTAGTTAATAGAAGTTAAATTTAGGTAATAATCATTAAAATATATAATAATATGAAAAAATATTACTAGTGATTATTTTTTCTTTTGCACATCTATTTTGTTTTGGACAGGTTAAAGTAGAGAAAGTGGATAAAGAAAAGATAAATGAATTTGATTTTGGAATTAGGTCAAAGACGTTGAACGTTGTAATTCCCGATAAGGAAGGAAAGTTAATGGAAGTTGAGGAAAGATTATCCGCTATGCCCATAGAAGGACCTGTTCCGATTGGAATTGTTGCAAAATTTATTGTGGACTTCAATTCACTGAGTGAAAATTGTTTTGGCAATTACTGTTACAAAGAACTGATAATCCAATCGGAAAACAGTAAATCGATGGGGATTGTGTTTGACAGTTTTTACCTTTCTGAAAATGCGGAATTTTATATAGTCAATGAAGAAGCACATTATCTCCAGGGTCCTATAAGGGCAGAATACGTATCCTCTCCCGATAAATTTATATCTGCTCTAATGCCGGGTGATAAGCTGAAGCTATTGCTTGTAGAACCTGTTGATGAGCGTGGAAAAAGTAGTATAAAGGGGTCCAAAGTTTCCCATGGTATTGTGGATTTTCATGGTGCGGGAATTGCCAGGGAAGATTGTAATTTTGGATTCAATTGTTCGGCTGAATGTAACAACAATGTAAACTGTTTTTCTGATTATCAAACCGAAGCCAATGCTGTATGTTTAATTGTGGACATGGAAAGTGGTCCTAACATTATGTATTACGGTTCAGGAAGTTTGATTAACAATGGGAAACAGGATTTTGAACCAATAATTTTAACTTCAGGTCATACGGCTCCTAATCTTTATTTAGATCATCTACAGTTTGTATTCCATTATCGAAGTCCGCAATGTAGTCCAAATACCGAAGGACCTTTATCGATTTGGGTACAGGGAGCGCAGACTTTGGGAAACACGGTCGCTGAAACAGATTTGAATTGTTAAAATTAACCACAAACCCTCATAATAACCCAGTATTTTCAAACAACCCCGTCTCTTTTTTGGGATGGAGTATCAAAGAAGAACTTGTAGAGGATGTAGCCGCAATTCACCATCCTTTAGGGGACGTACAAAAGATTTCTTTCGGAGAAGATTTGGGGACCTATATTGATATTGATGATAGGGAATATTGGTCTTATCATTGGCATAACGGCATTACCCAACCAAACAGTTCTGGAAGTCCATTTTTTAATGAAAATAAAAAAGTCATAGGTGCAGTTACTGGGCGGGAACCTCCCCACTCCAATATTATGGATTGTAATTATGGAACTAATACCAGACCATTAAGCGGGAAACTACATCTAACATGGGAGGAGTTCGGACAATTTTTGGACCCCGATGATGAGAATATAGTAGAAACAAGTACCATTGTAAACCAGTCCGGTGCAATTATAAAGTCTCAAATTACAGGTCCTGATGTTTTATGTACGACGGAAACCTATACCTTACAGAACCCTGCCATAGGAGGTGTTTCTTGGGAAGCCAGCCCAACCCATTTTTTCACCAATAGCTCAGGTACAGGAACAACAGCAAATCTAAGTCTTTCAAGTTCAACGGCTGCGGGAACGGCAACCTTGACTTATACGTTTCCGGGTCTGGGAACTTCCAACAATCAAATTACTAAACAGATTCAGGTTGGTCCAGAGTATCCCGATTTTGATTTTTATTATTTCCCAACCTGTACAAGCCCTAACCAAGTCATTACTGTTGTAGCAAATATAACTCAAGTGGACTATGATTGGACTGTAAACGGTGGGAGCATAATGAGCGGACAAGGTACACAATCCATAGATATCATGGTTGGCGGCAGTGGTTTTATATCTGTCCATTGTTTTGTGTCAAACGGGCCGCTGGCATGTGGAGGCCCAAGAGGCACAGTATCTCTTTATCCTATGTCCTGCTTTAACTTGGGAGAAAGCAATGTGACAATCTATCCTAACCCCGTAAAGGACATCCTCCATCTTAAGAGCGAGACAGAAGAAAATTTCACGGGTGAAATTCTGCTGATCGATGCCCAAAATAATTTGAGGAAAAGTGTTGCGGCGGATGGTTGTGAAGTTGCCATAGATGTTGTCGGTCTGCAGCCGGGGGTTTATCATGTCACTTATACTGTAGGTGGAAAATACCAAGTGAAAAGAATCCGTATCGAATGAATTATTATCCTCGTACCGGTGGATAGGAATATCTATGGTTAGATCCTGTAAAAGAAAGTCGAAAATCTGCTTCGACTTTCTTTTCATTTGCTTGTAAATATAAGGGTTCGTCTACTTTTTGCTCGGAAAAATTATAAAAGTAGTCTGTTTTGATATTTGTATAAAAAGTTATAGTTCTTGTATAACCCATTGGATTGTGTTGCGCATTATTTACAGGGATTATGTATTGATCAAACAATAAAGTAGGTAGTATAGATTCCAAGCTGAACAAATATGTGACTGCTCAGAGAAACATTGCGAGTAGTTGAAATTGGCCTAGGGATTTGGCCGATGCCTCCTACATCTATTAATCCACGGCCTGATAGGTTTGTCGCTTAATAAATCACGCAGGAAAAATTGGACAATTGGCCTAAGTTTTTATATTGGAGCATAATGAGGGAATTCACCTTGCCCAAATAATCCATTCATGCTCAAGGGGCAGCACATCCGGAAAGTTACCCCTTACCCTTGGGGTAAAATCCCCTTCCTGCCGGCCGGTTTTTATTTCGGCGGTGAAAACCGTGCTTCCGTTGCCGTTTTCCGATACCGCTTTCATCGCATGTTGTTCAGGCAGACTGCCGTTCAGCCCTTCTGCAAAGACTTCAACAGAAAGATCCTTAGCTGGTATGCCCCGGTGGGTGACATAAGCGGTAAACAGCAGTTTATGATCTGACCTTTCCACATGGACCTCATTAAAATGAATGCCTTGTCCATAAGTATTGAGCGCGGAAATCTTTTTTAAAATCTCCCTTCCCGACTCACCATCTTTCCCGGTTCTTTTCAGAAACTGTTCGGCTGCGGGAAGGTAGTATTGCTCGGTATACTCCCGTACTGTCCTGTTGGCAGAAAACCGGGGCGTCAGTTCGGATATGCTCGATCTTATCTTCTCCAGCCATTTTTCGGGCAAATTGTCCTGGTTACGGTCGTAGAACTCCGGTATCACCTGGAATTCCAGCAGGTCGTACAATGCCTCCGCATCCCTGGCATCCCAGGCCGGATCCTCCCCATGCTCCTGCCCATCTCCCAGTGCCCAGCCCACCTCGGGGGAATACGCCTCCGCCCACCAGCCATCCAGGACCGATAGATTCAATCCACCGTTCACCAAAACCTTCATGCCGCTGGTCCCGCTGGCTTCCCAAGGTCTTCTGGGCGTATTCAGCCAAACATCCACTCCCTGCACCATTTTTTCGGCTACAGACATGTCGTAATCACTCAGGAAAACCAACTGTCGCTGCAAGTTGTAATCCTCGATGAATTGTAACCATTGCCTTATCAGTTTGTTGCCGGTATCATCATAGGGATGGGCTTTTCCCGAGATGACCAACTGTAAAGGTTTGTCCGCATCAGTAAGCAGTTTAGCCAGTCTTTGGGGCTGATGCAAAAGGAGATTTGTCCTTTTATAGGGAACAAAGCGTCTGGCAAATCCCAAAGTCAGCGTATCCGGATTAAAGATTTCTGCTGCCGTTTCCGGATAATGAGGAAAAGGGTTGCCCAGTCGTTTTTCCCTTTCAAGCCGGCTTCTTATAAAAGTTACCAGCTGGCTTCTCGCTTTCCTCCGCATGTTCCATAGCGTTTCGTGGGGTACGCCTTTCATGAAAGCATGCAGGTTTTCCTGCTGCCCTCTCCAGCGGTCCTTTCCACAGGCCTGGGTCCAGACCTTGTCCGCCCGTTTGGAATCCCAACTGGGCATATGCACCCCATTGGTCACATGGCCTATCGGGATCTCGTGAAAGGGAAACCTCGGGAACAGTTTGCTGAACAGCCGCCTGCTTACCTCACCGTGAAGCCTGCTCACGCCGTTAACCGCTCCGCTGCCCCGGATGGCGAGATAAGCCATGTTGAAATGACCGGAAGCGTTTTCGGTATTCAGTTTTCCCAATGCCAAAAAGCGGCTAAAGTCTATCTGGAGGTGGTTGCTGACATACTCACCCAAATATTGACGCAACAATTCAGGGCTGAAGTGATCGAAGCCCGCCGGAACGGCTGTATGGGTCGTGAACAGGTTTCCCGCCCGGCCGGTGGCAAGGGCCTCCTCAAAAGTCAATTGGTAGGCATTCATCAAGTCGCGGGCTCTCTCCAAAACCAGAAAGGCAGCATGGCCTTCATTCAGATGACATACTTCAGGATGATGGCCAATGGCCCTAAGCAGCCTCCATCCGCCGATACCCAATATGATTTCCTGCCGGATACGGTTTTCCGGCCCCCCGCCATACAGTTCGTTGGTAATGCAGCGGTGCATGGGGAAATTCGCCGGATCATTGCTGTCCATGAGGTAAAGCCTCACCCTTCCCACCTGCACCTGCCAGGTCCTGAGCCAGATGGTATTTCCGTCCATTTCGATCTTCAACCTTAACCATTCGCCGTTTTCCTTTCGGAGAGGGATGATGGGAACCTGTCCGGGGTCAGTGTGGGGAAAATATGCCTGTTGTTTTCCATTTTCGTCAATGGATTGCCTGAAGTAGCCCTGCTGGTAAAAAAGGCCAACTGCTACCAAAGGAATTCCCAGATCGCTGGCTGCCTTGAGCTGGTCTCCTGCTACATTACCCAGACCTCCCGCATAAATGGGCAAAGCCTCATCCAGCATATATTCCATACTGAAATAAGCCACACAGGACAGGGGGGAGTCGCTATGGTATTTTTGAAACCATGCTTCTTCCTTGTGAAAGCGGACTTTTGACTCCCACAGCGTTTGCACTTCCTCCAAAAAGCCAGGCTCCTTCAGGGTTTTTTCCAGCTTTTCCTTGGAGACGGACTGCAGGACAATCCAGGGATTGTGCGTGAGTTCCCATATTTCGGGATCTATCTGCTGCCAAATGCTGTCTGCCGCATGGTTCCATGACCATCTCATGTCCAAAGCAAGCTGGGCTAAAAGATCCACACCTTTGGTGTCCGAAGGCAGGAATCCGTACATTTGTCGGGAATCGTATCCGGATAGGGTTGTTTCCATGGGGAAAAATGGATTTTTCTTAAATATAATCAACAAACCCCGTAAAATGAGCGGGTTTTACGATTTGGAGGATTTCTTCTTCAGAGAATAGGGCAGAATGGGAATAATTTGATAATTTAAGTGAGTTTCTCAGTGAAGTTTTTGTAAAATAAAATTTGGGTTCAAAAGTTGACATTTAACACAATTCATCCCGAGAAGCGGCAACCCGTCGGTGTAATTGACAGCCACGCTGCCCGCGCCGAAGCGATCCCTTGACGAGTGCATAAATTATGAGACTGCTTCGTCGCGAACTCCTACCGGTGACGTGTTGTACAATACACTGGTATTCAACTGGTTGAACAACACTGATTTTGGCGGTTTTGAACAGCCATATCAGCTACGCACACGGAGGAAACGTCATCCCGATTTGTGCATTTTCTAAATGTTAAGCCTCACAGTGACGGTACGGTTATTCCCGGCTGGAAAAAACGCTCTTTCCGCCTTGCAGATTTAGCGCGTTAAGAAATTTAAGAAGCGGGGGCAAGGGCACAGGCATCCCCGATAGTTATCGGGAGACGAGGTTTTTTGGTAGAAAGGTGCCAAACTGAAGCGTGTTCCTTATCCAAAAAACCGAGGAGTTTGCCTGTGTGTGGGTGGCCTTAAATTTTAGCGCAAAAGATGCACACGTGTGCGCCGCGGCGTAGCGGCGGGGTTTTTTGGTTACTTTTTTGACCTGCAGCAAAAAAGTAACAAACGTAATAACAGGATCCTAGAAGTCAATCCCTTGACGGGCGTACAAGAAGAGACTGCTTTCCCGATTTGGCCGGGATAAACTCCTACCGATGACGAAAGCCGTCCAGTTATTCGATAACACAGAAGGTTTTAACCAATTCAACTCGGTTCATGCGGGTACAGCTGACGGGAGCGAGGGTGTGCGGGCCTTGCGGGGAGAAGCTTATTTTTGCCTTGTTCCGATAGCTATCGGAATGGGTACTCGTTTGGATCAAGCCAAAAGTACAGAAGAGGAGTAGGATAATAGAAAACAACCACCTGCCCTTATGCCACAGACATTCCTGACCCAGCTTTGACGATCATTTCCAGAAAAAGACTGCTTGCCGGTTGGCAGGGACAGGCTGTATCTCCTACCGATGACGTGTTGTACAATACACTGTTATTCAACTGGTTGAAAAACACTGATTTTGACAGTTTTGGACAGCCATATCGGCTGCGCATGGAAGAAACCGTCATCCCGATTTGTGCGTTTTCTAAATGTTAAGTCTCGCAGTGACGATTGAAGGCTTTTTAAACGTTCTTACTCCGAGAAACTCACGTTAATTTAAGGTGAATCTTTTTTATTCACAGGGAAATCGGTAAATAGTCTTCATATTGAAGAAACGGTAGAGAGATTTGTGAGGTGACGGGCTGTATATACATTGATCTTTTTGACAAGGCAGTAAAATACCATGGAAGAAAAAGTAATTCATCAGGAAATAAGGTTTCTGAGAAACATCCAGGATTATCTAAGGGAATTTGTGTACGGAGGTATCGATGGGGCGGTTACCACCTTTGCCGTGGTGGCGGGGGCCGTGGGGGCCAACCTGGACCCGGTGATTATTATCATATTGGGTTTTGCCAATTTGTTTGCAGATGGTTTTTCCATGTCGGTAGGCGCCTACCTTTCTTCCAAATCCGAAAGGGAGAATTATCTCAAGCACCGCAACATCGAAGCCTGGGAGGTCGATAATCTCCCTGAACAGGAAAGGGAGGAAATAGAGGACATTTACCGGGCAAAAGGTTTCCAGGGCCCCCTGTTACAGCAGGTGGTCGAGGTGATTGTGTCTGACCGGGACCGCTGGATAGACGAGATGATGAAGGACGAACTCAATATGATGGAAGAAGCCAAAAGCCCATTTAAGGTCGGGGCGGCCACTTTGGTGTCTTTTATCCTGGTGGGCTTTATCCCGCTGACGGTATATGTCTGGGATTATTTTTATGAAGCGCCTTTCGATACCTTTTTATGGACCAGCATCCTGACCGGCATGGCATTTATCGTCATTGGGGTTCTGAAAAGCTGGGTGAACAGGACAGGACTGTGGAGAAGCGTAGCCGAAACCCTGGCTTTGGGCTTTATCGCGGCACTGGTGGCCTATTATATCGGCGATTTACTGGAAACGCTGTTGTTAAGCAACTACGGCTAAATGTTTTCTCCTGGTTTCGCGTCACGTCTCCTTTGACCCATGCCCAGAGCATTCCTATTACGCCGCGATGGAGCAATCCTGTGCGCTGTCTTCCCCGCCGCGGATAAGATTGCGCGAAGGGAGATACCATTATTGGTTCACTTCCGATTTTAACTATCGAAGATTGTAAACAGCAACAAAATCCGCTTAGGGGGTGGAATTATTTTTATTCCATACATCATTTTCAGTACCCAACCCCTCCTCACCCTCTGTGCCCTCTGTGGTATATACCCGAGGATGGCAGTCCCCGGACCCTACGGAAGGGATTTTACAGGATTTTGGCGTGTGTTTTTGCGGGGAAGAGGTGGCCTGATCAGACCGGCATCCCAACCCCCTGCGTTCAATATTTGTCCACTAATTTCACCAATTTTCACGGATTTTTTCTGGTCCGGATTCTCTACCAGCTATCGGGTATTTTAAACGATAATACAACCCGCCTAGCGGGTGAAGATATTGTACCCGGGGATTTCAATCCCCGGACCCTATGGAAGGGACCTCCCAGGATTTTGGCGTGCGTTTTTGCGGGGAACCAAGCAAAAACCATGACAAAATCCCATTGGAATCGAAAACAGGTCTTCACGAATTACTGCATTACAAACTTCCATTGAAATCCGTGTCCATTCGTGTAATCCGTGGACAAACCTCTCGGGATATCACGGAAACCTGTGGGAGAATGGCTGTTTCGGTCCACTGATTCCACTGATCCCGAAGCAAGTACCCCGAAGCAAGTTCGGGGCAGGCTGGGACAGGTCTTCACGGATTATGGCATTAAAAACTTCCTTTCAAATCCGTGCCCATTCCTGTAATCCGTGGACAAACACCTCATAAACAAAAAAAGGAGCCCTCAAAATGAGACTCCATAAATGGGTTTATTTTAACTGACTTCAGCTATATAATTTGGCGTTTCCGCCGACTGAGTAAGTGTTTTAATTGTTAAAATTTTTTAAACTTAATAAAAACAAATTAAAGCGCAACATAGAAGTAACAAAAACTTTTCACAAATTTTAACATCAATAAAATATTTTAAAAATTTTAATTTATCAAAATTATAATCCGGTAAATTGGAAGATGCTATCCTGCATTTATTCCTTCAGAAGATGGTCTGTTTTTTTTCTTAAAGACCTTATTTCCTCAAGCAGGTGTTTTTGAAGATCGCGGTGTTCCGCATCGGTCAAATCCGGCGCCGGTAGGTGATGATGGTCGTGATCATGGTCATGATCGTGCACATGGCCGTATCCCGGCACTTCCACAAAATTCTCATCCCATTCCTCCAGCTCATCCTTCAGGGATTGGAAATGGGCCGGCAGGGGAGAGTTGGTCTTGCTTTCGTGATCCCGGAGCATTTCTGATATGGATTTCCGCGTTTTCAAAGATTCCTGGTGATACTGGAAGGCTTCTTCCAGTTCAGGCCTGTTTTTGTGTGGGTAACAACCATTGATAGCCAAGACGAATAAGCCGATTAAACAAATGAAGCATGTTTTCATGATGATTTTTTTGATGGTGCGGAAAAATTTATGAATAAAAATTATAAATGCAATAATGTTGCATTTATATTTGTGTCATGGAAATCAGTTTGGCATTGGTATACGCCCTGTTGGCGGCATTTGTAGTGAGCCTTATGGCTTTTGTGGGTCTTCTGTACAAGCTGATGTCTGCGGAAAGACTTAAAACACTGCTCCCATGGGTACTCGCTTTGGCCATCGGCGTGCTGTTGGGCAACGCTTTTTTTCACCTGATTCCCGAGGCCGTACTGGAAGTCCACCGGGTAGGAGGTGTTATGGTGTGGGTAATGGGAGGCATACTGTTTTTTATGGTCCTCGAAAAATCATGTATTTGGTACCAACTGGATACGCACCGGAAAGCGGCCATAAAACCCATCGGCTATCTGAACCTGGTGGGGGATGGGATTCATAATTTTATTGACGGGATGGTCATCGCCGGCAGTTTTATGATCGGACCTGAACTGGGGCTGGCTACCACCATGGCCATTCTGCTGCATGAACTGCCGCAGGAACTGGGGGATACAGGCACGTTGATATTCAGCGGCTACCCGCCCGCAAAAGTGGTAAAAATCAACTTTCTTGTGGGCCTTAGCAGCCTGCTGGGTGTAGGGGTTGTTTTTTTAATGCGTGAAGTGGTGGCCATCAAGCCGGTCTACCTTTTGGCGCTTACGGCGGGAGGCTTTATTTACATGGCGATAGGCAACCTGTTGCCTGCTTTGCTGCAGGAAGGAAAACAGCGCCCGAAAACCCTGATTTACCAGTTTTTGGTGCTGTTGCTCGCAGTCATGATGGTCTTCGGTTTGCAAAATGGGGGGCATCACCATGAAGAAGCCCATATTTCCAATAGCGCCATACCTATGGGCAAAAGTTATTCCGGTTTAAAACTGCTGCCTTCCAAATAAACCGCCTGACTGGTGCTGCTGTTGGGGTTGGCGGGGGAGTCTGTTTTGTCAAGGATAAGGTTGCTGACCGACTTGCACCACACGCCATGGGTAAAAAAATCCGGCAGGTCTTCATCCCAGGAAAGCCTGAAATCATCCAGGGTGAGCCCATGGGTGTATTGGGCATACAGCCCTGGGATATCGTGTTGAAACAGCCTTAAACCCAGATCAGCAACCGGCCGGAAATCAAAATTGCCGCCATAAGCCATGGTTTCTTTTCCTTTTTTGATGTGGAGGACCACATCTTTGAAACTGATGTTCTCCAAAGGACTGGAAGGCAGCCCAAAGGCCACAATGCCATGCTCCCCTTCCATGATGATGTTCCGGAACTGTACGTTTTTGATGGAGCCTGCCGGGATGTCTTCAAACCTGGAGACCGCCGAAAGGTGGACGGGTTCGCCGTTGCCCCACCACTGTCCGTTGTGCAGCCTGGTCTCTATAGTGATGTTACTGAAAATCAGGTCCTCAATATGGCTTTTATCGTGGGCAAATATCCCTATGCCTCTATTGGAACCATAGATCTGAATGTTGGTGAAAATAATCCTCCTGATAGGGTGTTGGCCATAGCCTATCCGGATGGCAGAAGACCGGGACTGAAGCTGGCAATGGGTCACCATGATGTTCTCCGAATAAATGGACTTGTTGCCATGCTCATGCGCCTCCTGCACTTTCGGATCAAAATCAGGAACATCTTCTTCAATGGCAAAGCCGGTGACAATGATGGCATCATCCCCCGCGCGGATATGGCAATTGGCGATGCGCATGTTTCTGGAAGCGGTCATGTGTATGCCATCGCTGTTGGGCACCATCAGGTTGTTGAAGATTTTTATCCCATCGATGTGGCCTTCTTCACAGTAGCCCAGCCGGATCGCCCATGAGGGGGTGTCGAGCAACTGAAAATCCCGCATCAGGATATTGCTGCAATGGAAAAAGGAGATGGTCATTCCCGGTTTCGGTAGCCGTTTGATGGGGCCATCGGTATAGAACTCCCCTTCAGGCATGTATTTTTCCTTTTGCCGTGTGAGTTGACGGTCAAACTCCTCATACGTGTGGTTACCGGTTGGATCATAGAAAGTGGTACCCTGCGCATTGATGGTGCCGGTACCCGTAATGCCGATGTCGGTGGCATCTTCCGCAAAGACCATCCCGTGCAGCCGGAATGTACGGAGGTAATCCGTGATATCATGGCTGGCCTGCAGCACCGCGCCAGGTTCCAAGTGCAGGACCACATGGCTTTTCAAAACAAGGGTGCCGGTGATGAATTTACCCGCCGGGACCAACACCCTGCCACCGCCATGGGCGTGACAGTGATCTATGGCCTTTTGAATGGCGGAGGTAGCCTTCTCCCCGCTTTTTGCCCCAAAATCCAGGATGTTGTAATCCTTGGCTTGGACATTGGATAAGAAAAAGAGCAAGGGGATAACAAGCCGGTAACCGATGGGGTTGAGCAGGTTGGTGCGGATCAATTGGGTCATGGATATGCAGATTAGATTATGGGCCAATAAGTTGAATTGACAGAAGGTCATCAATAAGGCTATAATTTAAGTAAATTCTGCCAGAAACATCCCTTCAGCCATTTATCTTCCAAGGGAATAGCTTTTATCAATCCTAAAGCGGGCAACCCTTAGGGTTAATCTTTTTTGAGGGGTGTATACTTGTTTTGAGGTATTTTGTAGTCAAGCCTATTTAAACCCTCGAAGGGTTTACATCCGGATCCATCTTCCGAACGCCTTTTAATTCAAACCTGAGTTTCTAATTGTAGATAATTATCGACGATTTTAAACGGCATCAGAACCCGTGTAGCGGGTGAAGATATTGTACCCGGGGATTTCAATCCCCGGGTCCTACGGAACGGATCTTCCAGGATTTTGGCATGTGTTTTTGCGGGGAACCAGGCAAACACCATGATAAAACCCTACCGGGAATGGACATTGGGAAAAAACGTATTGGCTGATCTGTAGCAAAGGGGAAAAAGCTAAAAAACTTGAGTCCGGTGTTGTTTAAAGAGGATTGTAAACGGTAGCAAAACCCGCGTAGCGGGTGAAGATATCGTACCCGGGGATTTCAATCCCGGGTCCTACGGAACGGATCTTCCATGATTTTGGCGTGTGTTTTTGCGGGGAACCAGGCAAACACCATGATAAAACCCTACCGGGAATGGACATTGGGAAAAAACGTATTGGCTGATCTGTAGCAAAGGGGAAAAAGCAAAAAACTTGAGTCCGGTGTTGTTTAAAGAGGATTGTAAACGGTAGCAAAACCCGCGTAGCGGGTGAAGATATTGTAACCGGGGATGGTAATCCCCGGATTCTACAGAACGGATCTTCCAGGATTTTGGCATGTGTTTTTGCGGGGAACCAAGCAAAAACCATGACAAAATCCCCATCGGAATCGAACATACATACAATAAGGTGGACCGAACTCTGGGTTGAAAGATTTCTGCAAAAACCTACGAAAATTTAGTAATTATACTAAATTTTCGTAGGTTTTAAGGTATTAATGCTGTACATTAGACGCATGGAAGAACTATCACAACAAGAGGAACACATTATGCGCATTTTTTGGCGCCTTGGAAGAGCTCTGGTGAGAGATGTTCTGGACAATATTCCCGAACCAAAACCTCCTTATACCACCCTGGCTTCTTCCATTAAATTATTGGAAAAAAAGGGTTATCTATTGCATAAGACCTATGGTAAAACTCATGAGTATTATCCGAAAATCACCCACAGCGCATACCGAAAGAAAAAGTTTAACCATTTGGTGAATCATTTTTTCGAGGGTTCTGTGGAAAATGTATTTTCTTTCTTGGTTAAAGAGAAAAAGATTTCTGAAAAAGAAATTCACGACCTCCAAAAATTGATTGATCAATATGAAAAATCTAAAGAGCAATGAATTCCTTTGTCAATTATTTAATAGAGGGTAGCCTATGCTTGGCTTTAGGGTTTGTTTTCTACAAATCCTTTCTAGAAGGGTTAACTTTTTTTGAATGGAACAGGTATATGCTGTTGTTTCTGATATCCTGTTCTGTTGTGGTGCCATTGATTTCAGTTGAATTGAGGAATGGTGAAACATTCACTGGCAAACCATTCATTGATTCCTTCCAATGGTATGAAATGGAGGGGGCCGGTACGCCGTTGAACGAGGAAAGGTTTTCCTTTCCCTGGCACCCTTTCATCTGGATGGTATATTTTTTGGGATCAGGATATTTTTTTATCCGGTTCATTATGGGCATATGTAAGGCTTTTCTCTTGATCAGCGCATCAAGGAAATACAAGCATGAACATTATACTTTGGCGGTCAATGACAGCTTTTCCCCTTCATCGTTTTTCCATTATATCCTTCTTCCCGACTATCATCCAAAAGACTTCGATCAGCGGAGAATGATCCTCCATGAATCTACCCACGTGAATCGGAAACATACGTGGGACTTGGTTTTGATACAACTTATTAAAATTATTTTCTGGTTCAATCCTTTGATCTTTCTATATGAAAAGTTAATAAAAGAAGTTCATGAATTTAAGGCGGACCAAGCCGTCACACGTCTATATTCCCCATTTGAATATGCTAGACTTTTGGTGAAGCAAATCAACATTGACCCTGATGGGTTGCTTATTAATAAATTCAATCAATTTCAAACCAAAAAACGTATTATTATGATGAACAAAAGAGAATCCGGTCAACTGCAAAAGTGCAGATTTCTGTGCGCCATACCTTTGGTGGCCCTAATGCTCACCCTATTTTCCTTTGAAACGGGCAATGAAAAAAAGCTCATAGGTGAATGGAAAGGGGTAGAATTTAACTTTGAACAAGCCGAAGGCCCTGAAATTCCCGAAATGATTGCAGGTGGAAAAAGCCTTCATCTTTCCGGTAAATTGATCATTATGGAGGATGGAAAATACCAAATTCACAACACCAACCCGGAAATGAATGAAGAAGGAAGCTGGAAAATTGACAATAAGACAGCGCTTACTTTAACCGCACAAGACGGAAGACAGACCATGTATACGATTATTTCTGTCAAGGAAAATGAAATGATTATTTCTCATGATGTAAGTACCGAGACCCCCGAAGGAAGAGTTTCCGGTAAAATCACATTGACCTATTCTAAATAAAAATTTTCCGTTTTATTACGAAAAATTCGTAATAAAACGGAAAATTTATTTTTAAAATACCGGGTGATGCTGGTGGAGAAAATGAGATTTACCGGCGTCATAAATCACAGCCAAGGGACAAGGGGACTGATCAATTCGTTGTTGTGAAGATGGGTGCAGTACTTTAAGTTGGGGAAGTCACGAAAAGGATTCAGATACGTAAAAGATTGGCGTGCTAGTGCGCGATCTTACCTGCGAAATCTTGGGCAAAGTTTCCCTTGCCTACTCAATTTAAAAAGGCTTCGGAATAAAGATTTCAGCAGGTGAGGTGAAGTTCCGTAGCCGCCCGGAGCACTCAATTGAAAGCGTGAGATTTGACTATTGCCCGATTCTTGCTTACCTTAAAACATCATTGACCACCTGTATAAACCTACCACCCCATGAAAAATGAAATCCAGTTGACCGTAAACGGGCAGCGTCAGCGGGTAGCCGTTGCTCCGGATACCCCCTTGCTCTATGTCCTGAGAAACAACCTGGAGCTGAACGGCCCCAAGTACGGCTGCGGTTTGGAGCAGTGCGGCAGCTGCATGGTGCTTATCGATGGGGAGGCCAGGCCCTCCTGCCTTGTTCCGGTCTCCAGCCTGCAAGATGCAGTGATCACCACGCTGGATGGGCTGGGAAATGCGCAGACCCTCCATCCGGTACAGGAGGCTTTTGTGGAAGAGCAGGCCGCCCAATGCGGGTATTGCCTCAACGGCATGGTGATGGCGACGGCAGGATTGTTGGAAAAAAATACCGACCCGCGGGAGGAAGACATCCGCCAGGCCCTCCAGGGGGTGGTCTGCCGCTGCGGGACGCATAGCCGGGTGTTGAAAGCCGCCCGCAAAGCGGTTCAATTGGCCAAAAAATAACCCTTCAAACCATTTGCCCCATGAAAAATAATGCGCGCAAGCATATTGTTCCCCAAGACCGCCGGGAATTTCTGAAACAATCCGGTTGCCTGTTGTTGGGCTTCCAACTGATGCCCGTGGTTTCCTGTGAGGTCAAAGGAAACGGAGACAAAGCGGGACCGGATGTTTTTCCCCAAGCGCCTGACCGGGACAGCGTGGATGCCTGGATCCGGCTGGGTGAGGAGGGGAAACTGACCGTTCTGACGGGAAAAATGGAACTGGGGCAGGGCATACAGACCGCCCTGATGCAGATTGCCGCGGATGAACTTGACCTGGATATGGACAGGGTAAGCATCATCATCGCCGATACTGCCCAGACCGCCGATGAGCGGTACACCGCGGGAAGCGGCTCCATCGAAGGGAGCGGCAGTTCCATCCGCAGGGCCGCTGCGGAAGCCAGGCATATACTTTTGGAAATGGCAGCCAAAAGATGGGAAGTGCCGGTTGCCCAACTTACGGTAAGGGACGGTACCGTCGAAGGTCCGGCACCGGGACAGGAGACCACTTACTGGCAACTGCTGGCGGGCCAGCAGATCAATAAAAAAGTATCAGGCCATGTGTCCGGGAAGGATCCAAAAGACTATAAGTGGGTAGGACAGCCCGTTCCCCGGAAGGATATTGTAAAAATGGTCACCGCGCAGCCTGTTTACATCCATGACCTGAGATTGCCCGGCATGGTGCATGCGCGGGTGGTAAGGCCCCCGGTTTACAAAGCCAGACTGACCGGTCTTCCGGAAGAGGAAGTGGAGCAACTGGAAGGTGTCCTGAAAATCGTCCGGGATGGCAGCTTTTTGGCGGTCATCGCTGAAGAAGAATACCAAGCCATACGTGCCTGGAGGCTGATGCAGGCCAAGTGTAAGTGGGAAACCGAAAACCTGGAGCCTGCCGAGGAGGACCTTTTTGATCATATGCGGGAACATGCGGAGCCGCCGGAAACCGTAGAGGAGGCTCAGGGCATGGACAAGGCATGGGAAAGCGCGGCCATCATCTACGAGGCTACCTATAAAAGGCCCTACCATATCCACGGATCCACCGGCCCCTCTTGTGCCGTGGCCAAGTGGGCCAATGAGAGATTGGAAGTATGGTCGCCTACCCAAGGGGTTTATCCTTTGAGGCGGACGCTGTCGGACCTGTTGTCCATGGACGAAGGCCATATCCATGTGAGGGGAGTGCCGGGATCCGGCTGTTACGGACACAACGGGGCGGATGACGTTTCCGCCGAGGCGGCCTTATTGGCCAGGGCGTTTCCGGAGAGACCCGTGCGCCTGCAGTGGATGCGGGAGGACGAACACAAATGGGAGCCTTTTGGCTCCGCCATGATTCTGAAACTGAAGGGCAGCATGGACCGTTCGGGGAAACTCACCGCATGGGAAACGCAGATATGGTCCGACACCCACAGCACCCGGCCCAATGGCCAGGCGGGGCATTTTGTTTCGGCCAGGTACCTGGAAAAACCTTTTGCGTTCGCTCCCGGGGGATTTTCGGGGGGCAGTTACCGGAATGCCAGCCCCCTGTATGACATCCCCGCCAAACAGATCATCCTGCACAATTACCGGGGCCCGCTCCGCACTTCGGCGCTAAGGAGCCTGGGTGCTTATGCCAATATTTTCGCGCTGGAATCCTTTATGGATGAGATGGCCGAAGAAGCGGGCATGGACCCGGTGGCCTTCCGGCTGAAGCATCTGCGGGACGAAAGGGCCAAGGCGGTGATTGAAAAGCTGGCGGCTCATACCGGTTTTCCGGACCATGAACCCGTCCCGGGATCGGGTAGGGGGATCGCTTTTTCCAAGTACAAGAATACCGCCGCTTATTTTGCCGTGTTGGCGGAAGTGGAGCTGGATACCGCGCAGCGGCAATACCGGATAAAAAAACTCACCGGCTGCCTTGAAGCGGGCCAGACCATCAACCCCGACGGCATCATCAACCAAACGGAGGGCGGGATGATACAGGCGGCCAGCTGGACCCTGATGGAAGCCGTCCGCTACGATCCCCAGGCAGGGGTGACCAGCACCAACTGGAGCAGTTATCCCATCATGCGGTTTGACCAGGTCCCAGAGATCGAGGTACTGCTGATCGACAGGCCCGAGGAAAAGCCTCTGGGAGCCGGCGAAGCGGCCCAGGGTCCCGTGGGAGCAGCCATTGCCAACGCCCTATACCGTGCCTCAGGCCAGCGTTTGCAGGAACTCCCCCTGACCTTTGACAAGATTGACTGGGGAAAAGTTGGGAAGTTGCGGGAGGGGTGACCATTGGGCATATGCCTGGTGCGGGGTGGAAAGTTCAGGTACTTTGGAGGGGCCTTTTTCCTTCGTGCTAATCCGCCGAATCCCGTTGACCGGGTCCGGGGCAATCCCTGACTGCCGGGCACCTACGCTAAAGCTATGGCGACAGCGTGCAGGCAGGCGTGGACATCCAGGCAACCATGGGGAGCGACCCACAATCCGACATTTCATACTTGACTTAACAGTCGTATATTGGGACAAATAACCAGGTTTATCCGTCTTGGTAAAAATTACTGGAAATCCATGAGGTATCTTTTCATATTGCCCGTCCTCTTCTTTCTTTTTTCTTCATGTCATGAAGAAATAGACCCCAATTATGCCTGTTCTGTGGCGGACCCACTCAATAATCTTGACTGGTTGGCAGAAAGGGTTCGGGAGACGGAGGAATCTTCACTTGCTCCCTATTTTTATATTTCCATGGCCAGATACAGGTCAAAAACGGTCTTTGTGTTTCGAAACTGTTGTCCATTCTGTGCCACCGTCACCCCTGTAGTGGACTGTTCAGGGGAAGAAATCGGACACCTAGGTTCCATAGACCCCAGCAAACTCAAAGACGAAGTGATAATTTGGAAAGATGAAGATTTTGCCTGTGTTTTTCCAACTTCCCGCTAGACATCATTTGCAATAACCCATCATGCGGTTTGATCAGATCCCAGAGATCGAGGTACTGCTGATCGACATGGCCGGCCCGAAGAAATGCCTTTTGGCACGGGCGAAGCTGCTCAGGGCCCCGTAGGTGCAGCCATTGCCAACGCCCTGTACCGTGCCTCAGACCAGCGAATGCGGAAACTCCCCCTTACCGTTGACAAGCTCGACTGGGGAAAAGCCGGTGGGTTGCGGGAGGGGCGGGGTTAGAACCTTTTGAGAATGTCTCCAGTGGGACAAGACAGAAAAAGGGTATGAATCCATGCTTTCCTATTACTTCAAATCCAAAACCACAATCCAGTGAACCGTCCCGGTCGACCGGGACGGTGTGAGAGCCTCAACCTGAGCCATTTGGCTCAGGTCGGGCTACTCGATTGTGCTGCGTTTTTATTTCTTTTTCTTAAATGTTCTTCGTCGACCTTCACGTTCAATAATTATCAACTTGTCGTCTGTGAGTTCTACAACTTCGTCAGTAATCACTTCGTAGTAGTCGCCATTTTCATCCTTTTTTGCGTGTCCTTTGTCAATTAGATACTGAGCTGCCATCTTATATGGCTTTTCGTAATAAAGCATTTGAATAATTGCTTTTTTCTTTTTGTCATAATACCATTTTCCTGTGTCGGTGTTCTGCGGAGTAAACTGCTTTGAATAAGTACCGTCAGAGTTGTAAGTCAACAAAGGTCCTTTTGGAATTTCCCAACCTTGCTTGCCGAGCCCTGGAACATTATGAAAAATCGTGTCCACTTTATTGCCTTGAGCGTCTCTTAGCTCCACAAATTCCCAAGTTCCGATAAGTTCAGTTTTTAATTCCATTTTTTTGTCCGACTGTCCGAACGCAAAATTTGAAATGAAAATGGTCAACAAGAAGAGTAGTCTAATTTTTGTCATATGGTCTTATTTTAAATGCAGCCCAACGCATGTTGCCTGCAGTGATTTATTGCTGACTTGGAAAATTGTTAATACTTTCATCTAAATGTTTAATTAAAAAATCCAATGAAGCATTTCTTAAATTCTTAACTTTTCTTTTCTGTGGTGAATTGATTTTGTTTTTCAAATCTATTAGAAAGTCTTTCTCAGGGTAAAGTTTTTCATAAATATTAATTCGGTATCTATCCTGAAAGTAGAAAGCTAATTCAGTCAATTGAATATTGCTTAGTTGATTAATAACCTTGTATACTTTATGAAGTGAGATGTCTAGCCAAAAAGGAGAGAATCTAAAAGAACCGTGTGTATCCCTTGTCGTTATTAGAAAATTCTCAAAATCGTTTTCAAATAATTGTTCTAATTCTAATATATTCTTTTTTACATTAGCTCTCTCGACATTCTTATTTGCGTTAATGCAATACTTCATTATTTCAGACAAATCATCTTTGAATTCCGTATTCTCGTCAAGAACAAGTCTAAAATGTAAATGATTGTCGAATTTATAATTTGACTTGCCTTTATCAATACCTTTTTTAAATCTAATTTTTAACTTATCAATATTGAATCCGAGTAAATTGTTAAATCTCGTTGCAAAATGAAATGCTGTAGGGTACTCTACAAGCTGATATTTACCTTGGTCAACGTAATCTAGCATTTTATTTGTGGTCTTTCTATAATTCTTATCATCAAGTTCTAAACAATTAAAATATCCTAAAGAATTTAGTGTTTTCTGTGTGTCAGGTATATTTCCATTTTCAACCACAAACAGTTTATTCAACTCTCGTTTCAAATTCTCTATCTCAAAGGCGGATTGTCCAATGATATACATGAAAATAGAATCCAAATAGAAATAATTATCCTTAGAGTAGTACTTCTCCTTAAAAATATCTGAATACGATTTTTTATCCTTTTTTTCTGTACCTGTCTTTTTCGACAGGAGCATATCTAATCCGTGTAAACTGAATTCATTTAATCTTTGAATAGTCTCAAAATTAGTAGAATTAAGATTACCTACTTTGTATTCAATAGAAATTGCTAAGGTGAAGCTGAGCACAATTTTCAATTTTTCCTGTTTTGAAACTTTAAAATCAACATCTGTTTCAAACAAGTTAACAAGAGGGTAGAAAATCACCTTAAAATGCTCTAAGAAAAAAATTAGATTCCTTAGGTTATTTTCGTTCTTCTTAATAATATCAATAATTGGTGCTTTATTCTCCTCAAGAAAATTAAAATATATTTTTGAAGCAGAACTATATCGGTCTTTTATTATTAAATCATAAACAGAATCAATATCGGGATTAAACTGTATTGAAACCCCAATGACTTTCTCTCTTAATTCGCTTGTATAATCCTCATCATTTTGGAGAGTTTTCTCATTTGCTATAATAAGAATCTTTGCTCCATGATTCTCGACCAATGTATTTATGAAGCCCAAAATATCTTTAATGTTTAAATTATCACTTTTCCTGTCTAAATCATCAAAGCATAAAACAATCTCATCATAATTAATCCACTCATTAGCATTTACATCAATATCAGCAATATATTTATCAATGTCTCCTAGTCTATTTATTTGAGCAATACCTCTAATTATAGATTTTCCAATCCCTGCTGCTAATTTTAATCCTTTATTTTTTAAAATTGGATACAAAGCAAAGAAAATCTGAGTTTGAACTTCTTCTACCGAATTAATACCGAATAGTGAAATGTGAATAGGAATATATTTTTTTTGTTCATCTCTCGGTATAGAAATTTCAGTTATCGCTGGTGAAAGTGAATTTTTAAAAAAATATGTTTTACCAATACCATAACTACCATTCATTATAACAGCATAATTGGTTTCAATTTTCAGGTATTGCTTAATTATTTCAATCAGGTTTTCATTCATGGTACTTCGTTTCTATTCATTGCAGGCAACGGTCGTGGCTATGGCAAGTGCGGGATTTCAATGCACTTACTTTTCCAATTTGCAGTTAGTTTATTTTGTGTAATTTCTTTCATTTTAGCACTTTAGCCCGCATTTGCTATAGCCGTTGTTGGCGGCTGGCTTTTCATTTTTTCGTCTACTTCTATTGTTTCAATGATATAATCAACTGGCTCTACTAAGGAAAGTCCAGAATTGTCTTCAAAGATTATTCTTGGTCGTCCTGTTTGTTGGCTTATTGCAGTGTCTTGATATGGAATATAACTTTTTACTACTCCAATCAAGGCAGCATTAGAATTAGATTTTGTTCCACCAATACTTATCATTTCAGGCTTTAGTATTACAGGACCACCACTATTTCCAGGAAATACAAACGCGTCAACTACAAAATCTGTACTGCGTTTCTCGAACAAATCTCGAATTCGACCGATTGTACCATTTCTCAGGATTACAAATTGTCTGTCGGAAGCAACTAGCCCCATAGGAAAACCCAACACATAAATAAAATCTCCTTCTGTTGTACCAATTTCTTTTAGCTTGTCTACTGCAAAAGCCATTGTGTCAGATTGGAAAAACCCGAATTTCATTCCTTCGTCTTGAAGTTTTTTGGCGTTAATTCCAATCACTCCAATATCAACATTGTCGTTTCGGTGCCCTGTCCAAAGGTCTTTTCCATCTTTATCCTTTAATTGTGCAGGATAGTCGGTTGCTGGCTGGTCATCTTGAGGATTAAATCTCAAAATGACTGACTGTTGATTTCTTAATACATGCTTATTTGAAACAAGAAATATTTTGTACTCCTTTTCATTTCCTTCTTTTTGTTTGACAAACTTCCCAAATAGAAACCCTGTTCCAATCCAATGCTTATTTCCATCAGGTTTAACAATTCCGATTGCAACAACACAATCAAGAAAGAATGGTGGTATTAATGCCATAGTATTTTTTATTTAGTTTTTTCAGCTTGCCGCCAACGGTTTGCGTATATGACTTGTGGCGGCTTTCGAAGCACTTTCTTGTCGGTAAGCACCAAATTTACTTAAATAGCACTAAACTTGAATTTAACACTTTCCCCGCCATAAGTTATATACGCTGTTGTGTGTAGTTATTTTTTTACTATCAAACTCTTTTCAGATTCCAATTCCATCATACTCATTTCACCACCTAAATAATAAGATGGTACATTTCCTTTGATTCCTAATCTATAAATTCCAATTCCTGAAAGTCTTTTTTCTTCTCGTCCTTCTGGAATTAACCTAAATCTTGAATAGTATGGTTTTTCAAGATTTACATATTCACTCTGAATTCTAAAACATTTATACATTAGTTCGATACCTGAAAATTGACCGTCTTTATTTTCCAATGAAGTTGACTTCTTCTGAGATTGTTGCTGACTCGTTGGAAATATTACGACTTTAGAGCAATTCAGTCCGTCTAGTGTTTCTGCTTTTATTTCAGCTTTTTTTACAAATCCAATGAAGTCAATTTCATTTTCAAAGTTTTTGTTTGTCCAAAATAGTCCAGAAAAGCAATTCAGTCTTAAAGGCAAGTCTGGTCTATGAATTTCAATCTCATTTTCTGTTAATGCTAAATGCTTTATGAATTCAGAATTATTGGCAAAATAATCTCTTGGTGCTCGGTAATAACTTAAGGTTCTATTTTTAGCATAAACGAAACTATCATCTTCATTAACGGTCTGATAAAAAACTTCATTTTCGTCAAACATCACTATTCGAATTCGATGGTTTGTGAATTTATATAAATCTCCAATTTTCATAGGATTCTATTGGTTTCGATTAATTACACACAACGTTTTGGCGCTTGGCGCAGTGGCGGATTTCGGAGCACAAAACTGTCAATACACAACAAAAGTTGATGCGAGGTAGAATGTTCAATTAACCACGTCACCCGCCATTGAGCCAAACGCCTGTTACCACCAGTGCTTCTTTGTCTGCCGTGGTTTGTCGGTCTATTTATCGCTGTCATTTTCATTGTCTTTTGTCGTGCGGTTCGGCATTTTTTTAAATTTCTTTTTCTCTTGGGTTGGCTTTGCAAGCTCTTTGACAAAGCTTTGGTGTGCTTGAGCTTGTGGGGCTTTGGCAATGTGCTTGCAAATTGTTAGGCTCACTTGTAATACTTACCATTCAGCTTCATTTGTTTGATTAATCTCTACTGTCGATGCCATAGACTTATATCGCTTAAAAATTTCCAAACTGTCTTTAATTGCTTCATATTCTTCGTGGTCTCTGAGTTCCTCATCTATTATGTCAAATACCTTATAGTTGGAGATTACAAAGCATTTTTTAATGGCTCTTGTTATAGCCACGTTCAATCGGTTAGGGCTGTAAAAAAAGTCCAACCTTCTCATTGATTCTAGTGGATGAGAATTTGCAAAACTGTAGATGATATACTCTCTTTCTTGTCCTTGCATACCATCAACTGTGTCAACTAAAAATGTGTCAAATGGCTTGGATATAGACCTTGGGAGTACTTTCTTAACTTCCTTTTTTATTTCTCTCACTTGGGCGCGGAAGGGAGACATAATACCAATGTCTTTTATGTTTACACCGTTCTGTAAAAGGTCTGAAACTAATTCTGCAACAAGTTTTGCTTCGTGCGGTGAACGACCATTTGCATCAAAAACATTATGTAATATAAGTTTGTGGGGTTCACTATTTAAGATTTCCGTGTGATGATTTCCTTGATACCTTGAATTGTCTTCCTGTGTTGAAGAAGCAGATTGTAGCAAATTATTATAAAACAAAGTATTCGGTATTTTCATCAACGACTTATTCAGTCGGTATGAGGTATTCAGCAGGTTAATTTCATTTGGATAAATACGTGCTAACCTGCTAAAAATGGATTCAGCAAACATTTCATTGTTAGAGCCTTTTGGAATAATGGGGTCGAGTTGCTTATGGTCACCCACAAAAATGTATTTCCCTGTTCGGCACATTGCAGCAATTGATAACGGAATGCTTAACTGTGCAGCTTCATCAATGATACACACATCGAATTTCCACCCGTCTAATTTTTTACTTCCCGGATAGCACAGTGAATAGGCTGTTGAGCCAATGGCAATTCCTTTCTGACTAAAATTTGCGTTGTTCACATACCCTGAATAAGTTACCCTAGATTTCTTTGCGACAAAAGGGTTCTCTTGGACTTCTTTGTTACTTGCCTTCTCACCAATCTTGATGACTTTTGTGTTGTCCTTTATTTTTGAAGCAACAGCATTTAGACAGTTATTAATTGCGGTATGTGTCGGTGCTGTTACGAAAACTTTTAAACCACAATCAACAAGATGTTTTACAATATTTCCAATGGTTTCTGTTTTTCCCGTACCTGGAGGACCTTGAATGATACAAAAGTCACTTGCATTTATGGCTTTTAAGTAAGCTGTATTTTGAGAATCATTTAAGTAGCCTACTTTTTGCGAATACCCTTGGTAGGTGTTTTTAGTTCTACCATTTAAGAAGTTTTCAATTTTGAGAAGGGTTGTTGGGTTATGTTTTAAAACATCAGCAGCGGTCAAAAGTAGTTTTGTGCTTATATCAGTATTAACTGCATTTATCTCCCAGTTGTTTCTCGGATAATTATCGCTATCAATGTAGCAATGCTTTACATTGAAGTCGTTCGGTTTTAGTATAAAGTTCTCAGTGCTGTCCTCTTCAATGTCCATTTCAAAGCGATAGGAACCATTACTCAACACTACAGAGCTGCCTTCTTTGAATTTCGAAATGTTGTTTTCGCAAAATATCTTTACGGCAAATATGTATTCTTTTGAACCAGATAGCGGACTACACCAAGGATTCGGCAATTCATCAAAAAACTCCATTTCAACACGGAGATTAGTCATAGTTACTCCTTTGGCAACCCTTTCATCTAAAGGCAACTTCTGTTGTTCTTTAAAGTCCTCAAGATTTTTGGCAAATTCAATTTCAATTGCCGCCTGAAATTCTTTTAGTACGTCCATTTTTATATTTTTACTTTTAGTGAGTTCAAAATGATGTTGGTTTCTTTTTTCATTATTGGTACATCCACTACGTGGTAATCTGAGTAGTTTTCGTGTAACACTACTAACTTCATTGAAGATATTTTCATACCATATTCCGTTTCTGCAATATGCTTATAAATGTTCTGTTGCAGGCAGTATCTATTAAAACTTGAATTATCTAAAGAGCTTAATTCTGATAAGGCATAACCATATCCGAAAATTCTCGGTCTGCCATCAATGATTAGTTTTTTACTTCTTTTCCAGTCTAGCATTACATATTCGTCTTTGTTCTCTTTTTTGAATAGACAGTCAATTGTTCCTGCTACATTATACTTGTCAGAGAAAATCATTCTTTCTGCATCAAAAAACAATAAGTTTCTTGGCTTTATTTCTTTATTGTAGAAATCTATAAATAACTCAAACTCCGTAGAGTCAGAATCATATTTGTCTTGCTTAAGGAAACATTCGATTTGATTATGCAGGTATGTGCCCTTTTCAGCTGCTTCATCCCGCATTAAAAGATATTCGTCCAATACATCATCCTCTGTTCTGTTTTCCTCTTCTGCTTTTCTTTCAATGTATCTCTTGAGGTCGAAAGGGAAAAAGCGTTCAATGAGAGTTGTTACAGAAATATATTCAGCATTACCAGTTTCATCTTTGGGGTGTATGTATTTATGTGATTCTTCGTCAAATGCAATGCTGCTGTTCCAACCATCAAATTTGAATTTCTTAGTTCTCCGAATAACATTTTCTATGCTTTCTGTTTCGGCAGTATCTATTTCAATTTCCTTGTAACTGTATTGTTTTTGGAATCTTTCAATTCCAAGATAATTTTCACGGTAGTAAATCTTTTGCCATTGAATACATTGATTGTAGTCCCATTGATTTTCTCTGTTACAAGTTGTATCAGTTACAAAACTTCTATTGTTTAGTGAGTTAAGTACATTTCTTACATAGTCAATACATTCATAGGCCTGGCAATGAACTTGCTTTTCGGTGAACCGTATTACTATCCATCCGCTTTCGGTAAAAAATAAATCTCTGATGTTATCTTGTTTTATTTCATCTTCAGGATTGATGAAATGGGTTGGATATCTGTAATAACCATCATAGGGTTCATCTATTTCAATGTCAATGTATAGGTTTCGTTTTTTATCAAATAAAACAATGTCCGGTTCATATGGCTTATTGAAATTAGGTATTACCATATGAACATTATCGGTCATTTCAATGCCTGTGATATTTTGTTTTAGCTGGTTATAAAAGTCATTCTCCTTGTATCCCTTTTGATTAGAACGTCCATTTCTTGGCAGTTTTAAAATCGAATTGCTTTTAGGCATTTTTACGACTGGGTAGAGGTATTGCTCTTCTTGTGAGAAATGATTGTTAGGGTTAAATAATATTCTTAAGTCATCTGTTTGCTCCTGATTTGGTTCTGACTTGATTATTTGTTTAGTAAACGCTATCGGTCCTTCTTCCTCTTGTCTAGATGCTTTCTTTCCTGTTGGGTGTTTACTCTTATCATTAGGTTGCTTTGGCTTATATTCCTGTCCAGTATGTTGCTTTTTCGAACTGGTTTCTTTGTTTATTTTTTTATATTCTTCATAAACTTCGACAGGTTCTTCAACAATTATTAGTGTCTTTTTCTTGGTCTCTTTTAATTGCTGCTTCTCGAGTTTATGTTTCGCCCAATCTTGCTTTATCTCAATAAAGAACTCACTCTTTTTTTCTTTGGTCAGTTGTGCAGGCGATTTAACGCCATAAAGTTCCATCTTTCCTAAAAAGAAAGCTCTATACTCTTTCTGTAATTCAGACAGTTTTTTTTCGTTCATAAGACTTCTACTTTTAAGGTAAGATTATTTAACTCGAAGTCCTTTGGTGCGTTGTCATAAAACGGCTCTTTGGGTTTTGCGAAGGGTCGGCTTTTGTGTCGGGCAAAACCCAATGTGCCGTTTGTGCGGCTGGCTAAAAGAAATTTTAAAAAATGCGAAGGGAGGGCTTTTTCTTTCTCTTCTGTCACCTGTCCCAATAGCAAAACACGGTCAGCCTGTTTGTCTGTCCGCTTGGTCGATATGGTCTGTATGTCAAGTCCATTTTTAGTCATTGTCTTGCGGTGTCGTCTGTCTTTTTAGCATTGGTGGTAACGAACAAGCATATGGCTTGTGGCGGTTTTAAGGGCAGTTTCCTATCTGGCCGAGATGAAGTTTGATAAAGGCAAAAAGCCAGATTTACTAACTCACCCGCCATAAGCTATATGCAGTGTTGGCACCCGTTTTTATTTTTTCGTTGTTAATATCAAGTCGTTGTCAATGTCTTCAAGTATTACTTTCAATTCGTCCCCGACTTTATAATTCAATTTCAAAGTCTCCAAGACAGATTGGTCAAAGTCTATTTCGCTAATGTCCTTAACTTTAATGTTCTTATACTCAACTTTCGAAATTTCAATTAGTCTTAGCGTTTCTTCATTTACAATTGTCGCCTTTGCTGGTGTCCATATGTCAAAGCTATGACCTTGTAATGGAAGGTAAATATCATAGTAGAAATCCTTGTCAGAATGGATTGGAATTATTTCATCAAGAAAGATTTCAAAAACTTGCTTTAAGTTTTCAGGTCCACAAGCAATGTCTAAAACTGAGTTTTCAGTTTTAATGATAAACCAATCGTGTTCGTATTCAGGATTTTGAAATTCCTTTCTAAAGTCAAGATTGTCGAGACAGGTTTCTGCTAAGTCAATTCTTATTGTTTAACCTGGATTGTCCAAAGTCGCAATTGAATAGCCATAATTGTGTTCCCAATTTCCATTACAATTGAGTTTGTACCAATCTTGTATTCGTTCGATCGTTTCTTTCACTGTCCTTTTTAAAATGGGTGCCAACGTGAGCATATGGCTTGTGGCGGCTTTAAAGGCACATTCCTGTCGACCTATGATGAAGTTTGAAGAATGCAGAGAAGCTTGATTCACTACCTCACCCGCCATAAGCTATATGCAGTGTTGTGGTGCGTTTATTTATTCTCTAATCTGTATTTCAATATTTCAATCAGTTTGTCCGCCAATTCCTTTGGTGTATCCGTTAGAATGTTTGATTTTGTTATTCTATTAAATTCATTCAGAAAATCATACCACCCATCTGTCAAACCATTTACATATCCTTGTGCTTTTCTCAATTCATATTCAACATCATGTTGTCCATTCTTTTTGAGTTCTGAGCATAGCAAATCAAACTTATGCCAATAATCTTGCATACTCATTTTATAATTTCCTGAATTTTATGTTCTATTTTATGTTTTAGCTCTTTCAATTCTGGATACATCATGTTTACATATTCAAGCACTTCTCCTTCTGGAGATTTTCCATTAAAATCACTAAACCAAAAATTACACAGGTCATAAGTTGTCTTTTGCTGCTCAATTTCATTTTCAATTTTATTTACTATAGAATTCATTTTTTCCGGTACAATCTCATAGGTATTCCAAGAAATTGCAGGTTTTAATTCATGAATCCTTTCTACATATTCCCTAAGCAGGAAAACTAAATCTTGCAGTCTGTTTCTATCCATTTTTAAATGCACCACAACACTTGTATATACCCAACTCCCCTTTTACGCTATTGCGTCTATATCTTCTTTGTCCACAGGGGTATCGGGGGGTTCAGGTACCAAATTAAGGATTTCGTCGATCGAATCCAGTGGACTCTCGATATTTTTGTTCGATATGGAAAGAACATGCGTATAGATTTCCGTGGTCTTACTGCTTTCATGACCCAACAGTGTCTGCACATACCGCAGGTTTGTCCCCTGCTGTAGTAAATGCGTCGCAAACGAGTGCCTAAGTGTATGTACCGTTGCCCAGGGGTTGGAATTGCTCTTTTCCACCGCCCTCCGGAATACGGCCTGTATGCTGGTGGCCGAATATTGGCCACCGTCCTGTCCTTCAAACAGCCAGTAGCTGGGTCTGTACGCTTTGTAATACGTTCTCAATATGGCAAGTAGGACAGGCGAGAGCACCGTCTTCCGGTCTTTTTTGTTTTTGGCACCCTTGATGAAGATATACCCTTCATCCGAATGGATGTCCCTGTTTCTGAGGTTGATTGCCTCGCTGATTCTGAGTCCGGCACTGTAGATCAGCATAAGAACCGTTCTGTGCTTTAGGTTTTCGACACTTTTCAGGATGTTCTTTACCTCCTCCTTGCTTAGAATATTGGGTAAGGTAAGGCTCCTTTTGGGGCGCTGAATCTCGTATACGGTCCGTTCTCTGCCCAATACATGCTCAAAATAGGCCTTAATGGCATTGATTAAAGTGTTCTGTGCGCTTTCTGATATGCCGCACTTGGTGATTTGGTGGTATACAAATGCCTCGATTTCTTCCTTGGTGACATCGCGAATGTTCCTGCTTTCAAAGAAAGACAGGAATTGCGTTAAGGCGGAAGTATAATTTTTCACCGTAGAAGGACTGTAGGCTTTCAGAACAAGTTTCTGCTTCAAGTCGGCCAAGGCCTGAATGGACTGTTCATTCAGGCTTTTGGAAGGGATTAAAACCTTTTTATCTGCCTGTTTGGTCTCAGATTTCCCCTTAAAGAGCCGACGGAGTAATTCCCAGTTTTCGGTCGTGTTTACAACGCTCCAGAGCTTTTGGGTGGGATGGTAAAAACCGGTATTGATACGCTTAAGCTGTTCCCGCTCGTCTTTGAACGCATAGGGGATAAAGAGTTTGATTCGGCTTGCCTTGGGCATTGGCTGGTAAATAATTATTGAATTTGTACGTTCCATCGCTTTTTTAATCCAATATGCAAGAGCTGATTATTTACAGCCGTAAGATATTTGTTTATATCCGTTTGTAAACGTTTTTAATCGTTTACAAAAAGATGGAGCGATAAACCGTGCCGGAAATATGATTCTATTAAAAACAGCATTCATAATTTCCACCATGACTCCGCCCCCGCAAGTCCCGATAACCAGACTGCTGACTACAACGAACCGGATAATCATTCACACATCAGACGGGAGCCGGGAGCAGGAAATTCATGGCCTGTTTTCCCACTTATGAAAATCCCTGTAAACAAATGAGTACAGCTTCACCACTCTATCAAAGAATGAACACAGCCCCTTTGACCCATAAAACAGTCTACAACCGGTCTCTCAAAATCCCCAAAACCCACCTTACACCCACTAAAACTAAAAAACATTTTTCAATTTCAAAATCCCCTGTTCACGGTATTTTTTCTGCATAAGCCATTAAAAATCCTCATTATATATTAAAATAATCACACAAAAAAGATAAACCTATCGGTACCGCCCAGCTAAATATCCCCTGATCCCTATTTTTTTTGCTATTGATCAAGGGTGAAATTTTTTATGCATATGAGACCCCATCCCCCAAGCGCGGTAGAAAAAAACCGGTATGGCAAATGCCTCTGTACCGTGTTCAAAAAAGATATGCGGGGTGTAGAGACAATCAACACCCAGTAGCGGTCCCACCCCAATGGTGATAGGCCTGCCGCGCTATCGCGAGAAGCGGAAACCTGTCGGTATTTACCTGAGACGCTGCCCGCGCCGAAACGATCTCAATGTACCAGTTAAAAAAACCGGCATTTATAACCACCGTTTCACCGCTTCAACAGTATCCGTGGGAAGGGAATTGAAAATAATTTTGGACTCAGGGGCACCCGTATGCACCACATTGATTATCCTCTCAAATAAAATAAAATTTGCTTTAAGCCCCCGGATACCATTCCCAATGACAACACCATCCATTTTTTTGTGGCGCAAATGATGGGCAAGGCGGCTCAAATCATCATTCCCCGTTTCAATTAAGAACATTTCCGCCTCATATCCACTATCCTGTAATGCCGCTATGGTGGCTTTGGTCCCCTGTTCAATTTTTTCAGCGGTGAGACCTTGCGGTATCTCCGGGTTGGTAAAGTCAATGGTATGAGGATCCATACCGATAATTAATATTTTTTTCATGTGTTTGTTTCGTGTTTTTAATGTAAACCATGCCACCCCTGTGTATATTTGTTTCGTAAAGATACTGACATTGGTATCAAAAAGATACTTGTTACCTTTTGGTAACAGGCAAAAAGTGGTAACCAAAAAGTACCTGATATGGCGAATTTTAATACAGAAGTTGACTGTCCGATAGCAGCAACCCTGGAGCTGATTGGCGGTAGATGGAAAACGATTATTTTGTTTTACCTGTCTTCCGGCAAGAAGCGGTTCGGTGAGATTTCAGTGAGGATACCCACCATCTCGAGAAAAGTATTGACGCAACAATTAAGAGAATTGGAAAGGGATGGACTGATTAGCCGAAAGCAGTACAAGGAGATCCCGCCCCGTGTAGAGTATTCTCTTACCGAATTGGGAAAAAGCCTTGCCCCGGTGTTTAAGGAAATGTCAATTTGGGGCAAAGAAAACGTATTGAAGAAACGCTGAATTGTGCTGACCTATGCGGGATGTGAAAACTTTCTACGATGACAGCCAGCATTTTATGCTACACACGGTGTGGGGAGAAATATTAAAAAATGTTATAGCCTCCCGTTTGCTGGCATCACTTGTAGTTGTGAAACGTTTTCTTAATAGTTTAAGTAAATGTTGATGTCTGCTCTGCCCCGTCCCGTATTGCCGCATCAAGTATATCAAGGTTAATATCTTTCAGCGCTTTGAACTTAATGCAATAGCCCGTTACACTTGCCTTGCCTATTGATTTCCCGTAGGTTTCGGGTAAATACTTCCTGTCTTCAATGCCCATAACATAAACCGAAATCCCCGTTGTGTTGGCACTGATACCAATTTGGTAAACCTCCTTGGTTTTTCCATCAGCATATTTTATGGTTCGTAGTCCATATCCTATCTGAGGATTGGAAACAATTTTTCCTTTATCGTCTTTGCCGTCTACGAACCATAATTTACATTTCGGCAATACTTGAAGTACGTGCCGGTGCAGCGCTTCCATGTCTGCACGCTTTGGTTCAGGTTGGCTGTTGATATAGGTTTTGATTTGTTCTTCCACATTCATAGGGTAAGTTTTTGTCAGCGGTTCGCTGTTTTTTCATTTGTCGGCTGATAGTAAAGCGTTACCGCACCACTATTAAACGTTTTTGTCTTTATGAGTTTAAAAACAGTTCTGCCGTTTATACTATCAAATAATGACAAACCGCTACCTGCTACAACCGGGTGAACACAAAGTTGGAATTCATCAATTAGATTAAGGTTCATCAGCTGTATGATTAAACTCCGGCTGCCAACCAGAATGTCTTTACCCTGATGCTGTTTGAGTGCTGAAACTTCTTCTGCAAGGTCCCGGTTTGCCAATGCTGCACTTTTCCAGTCTACATTTTTAAGCGTATGGGAAAAAACAATTTTAGGTGTATTATCCATTACAATGGCAAAGTCGTCCATTGATTTTTCGCCCGAAGGGTTTTCTACCAAAGTTCGCCAAAATTCCATAAGCTGATAGGTTACCCGTCCGTATAGAATGGTGCCTGCATCACGCAGTAGGTTGGCGTAATGTTGGTGTAATTCCTCATCGGGAGAAATTGCGGTATGGTCACAAAACCCGTCAAGTGTCATATTGATGGCTGCAGTTAGTTTTCTCACGCTGTTTTTTTTAAGGTTTGAGTTAATACAATGGCTGGCTTTTGAAAACGTATCTTGTCTACGCATGATGGGCAACGCATATGATGGTCTGGTTTCTCCGGGCGCTTTTGCCCTTTTCTGTCTCCAAAACCACCCGTTAAAACTAAAAAATATTTTTCAATTTAAAAATTCCCGGTTCACGGTATTTTTCTTTATAAGCCATTAATAATCATCATTATAGATTTGGTGTCGCTCGTCTAAAATCCCCTGCTCCCAATTTTTTCGCCATAAGATGAAGGGGTAATTTTTTATAGACATCTGCCCCAATAGATCTCTTGACGACCGCGTTCTTACCTCCCCCTCGGATCCCCCTTTCCGATGCCGCAATTGGAACAGGCTTAAAAAGAGGGAGAGGTCCGGTTCCGTCGGATGGCCGGACCTTCCCTTCCGGAGACCACGTACAATAGGGGTTAAAGCAGTGTGTTCTTCAGGAAGAGACATGGTAAGATGTTTCATTAAACAATTCACCCTGTCCAAAATAGCCCGTCAAATTGTCTGGTTTACACCCCTGTTTAATATTATCTGGATAGTAACTTTGGTTCATCATTATACAAATGAGTTTACCTCAGATCGTTTTTGAGAATACTGACAAACATAATCAAACTAAAAAATAGAAATGCGTAAATTAATTTCTGCAATGAAGATATCGTTGGATGGAAAAATTTCCGGTCCTGACGGCAGTGACGCGGATTGGGTTAACGGTTGGTCCGATGACTACGGCCTGACGGAGCAGATTGATGCGTGCGTGATTGGCGGCTTGTATCCAGACTACGAACAATATTGGACCAGGATACAACAGGAACCCGAAAAGATTCTTGCCGAAACGGACAAAAAGCCCACGCCGGGCGAGGTCAAATGGGCACGCTTTGCTGAGCATACGCCACATTATGTTTTATCGAGCACCGTCAGTTCAGCGCTCTGGCCAATGACGAATTTTTTTCGGGGAATTGAAGATGTTGCTGAGCTGAAGAAGCAGGGCGGCCGGGACATCTATCTCATTGGAGGCGCCCGTACTGTTGCAAGCTTAATTGATGCGGGATTGGTCGATGAGCTCCGTCTTATTGTCTATCCACTCATCGCTGGTGATGGAAGGGCGCTCTTTGGAACAACGAAACGTCGTCAGCTGCTTGATCTGCGGGAAACACATCAGCTTTCAGAAGGGCGCGTCATGTTAATTTATGATATAAAGGCCACTATCAATTCTTAGGATCCTATGACATGATGAGCAATCCTCATTTGCATTCATTGTCATTTCAAAAAAAACAACTATGAAAAGTATTTATCACAGACTGCTGATACAGGCACCGGCAGAAAAAGTATATGAAGCATTGACTACGCAGGAAGGTTTGGCCGGGTGGTGGACACCGGATACCATTGCAAAACCTGAAACAGGCAGCATTGCAAGATTTACATTCGACAATTATTTCAAAGAGATGAAAATTGAAGAATTGAAACCATATAGCAACGTGAAATGGCGTTGCTTAAAAGGCTATGCTGATTGGGTTGGGACCACACTTGATTTTGAGTTGCAACCGAATGATAAAGGCACGGTTTTATTTTTCCATCATGACGGATGGAAAGAATATACACCTGAGTTTGCCTCCTGCAGTTACGACTGGGCGCTTTTTTTCAGAAGCCTTAAGTTTCTTTGCGAAACCGGAAAAGGATTCCCATACCCGGATTTTAATAAATAATGATAGAACAACAGATTTAGTTCGTATATGCGACAAGGCCTTTGAAAGTTTGAGATTTAGCACGAGATTCATTAGAAAACAAAAATGATAAGACTTGAAACAAAAACCGGGATCCTGTGCTCTGGTGGAAGACCTATCGGTATGGCCTATCTAAATATCCCTGCCACCGTTTTTTTCGATGGCAGATGAAGGGGGAATTTTTTATACACATCTGCCCTCAATCGATTCCAGCGGGCGGGCCGGCATCCCGTACAGCTGTTGGGAGCGAGGGGGCGCAGGCCTTGCGGGGAGAAGCTTATTTTTGCGTTGACTTTTTTCGTTCTTTTTGTGTCCCCGACCAGCGCAGCGTATCGGGGACAAAAAGAACAGAAGAGGAGGAGGGTAATAAAAAACAAATACCTGCCCTTATGCCACAGACATTCCTAAACTACCACTTGACGATCACGGACAGAAAAAGACCGCTTTCCCAGTTGGCCTGGGATCGCTACCTCACAGTGACGGTCGATGGGTTTCTCCGGCTAAAACAAACGCCATTTCCGCCTTGCAGATTTCCGGCGTCAAGAAATTTAAGAAGCGTGGGCAAGGGCACAGGCATTGTCTGAGGAGGTTTTTTGGCAGCAAGCACGACAAATATGGTTGTGATCCTTTCCAAAAAACCGACGAGTTTGCCTGTGTGCGGGCAGCCTTAAATTTTAGCCGGAAAGATGCACAGCGGCGGGGTTTTTTGGTTACTTTTTTGACCTGCAGCAAAAAAGTAACAAATGCTATAGGGGGGAACCAAACAGGCAACCCCTTGATGGTCGCGTATAAGAAGGGACTGCTTTCCCGATTTGCCCGGGATCGCCTCCCCGCAGTGGAACACGCTTTTCCCCATCTGGAACAACGCCATTTCCACCTTGCAGATTTCCGGCGTTAAGAAATTTAAGAAGCGTGGGCAAGGACACAGGCATCCCGAGCTATCGGGAGAGGGTGTTGTGCAGCAGGCAAAGCAAATCCGGTTGTGATCTCCTGATAATTAGCCGGTTTTCTGTGAAATCCAAGTGGATTGGGCTCAAGGCTGACCGATATCTTCATGCCATAACCGGGGGTTATCCTTTATAAAGTCCCGCATCATTTCAATGCATTCCGAACTGTTTACCACGACTACTTCAACGCCGTTTTGCTGCAACAATTTCTCCGAACCCTTGAACGTATGGTTTTCTCCAATCACCACCCTGGGTATGCCATAAAGAAGGATTGCTCCCGAACACATGGGACAGGGTGACAAGGTGGTGTATATAACCGACTCTCTATAAACAGAGGCGGGCTGTCTGCCTGCATTTTCCAAAGCATCCATTTCTCCGTGCAGCACCACGCTGGATTGTTGAACCCGCTTGTTGTGTCCTTTGCCGATTATCCGTCCATGGTGGACCAAAACCGATCCTATTGGTATGCCACCTTCTTGAAGTCCTTTTTGAGCTTCATTGATTGCTTCTTTCAGGAATATGTCCATAATTGTTCAACGGTTTGGGGCTTTGCGGCCCGGCGGGTTTCAGAGCAATTCCTCTCCTTGCCGGACCGAATAGGGTTAAAAGTACAAAATAAAATCTTTACCGAAACAGCCCCCTGTATCCAAAGTGAGGTTAAGTGCCGGCCTTCTTATTCCCGTTCCCCACTTTGTTCCAAAACTTTTTTCAAGTGACTCTTTGTCAAATCTGGAATCAGTGGATTTTATTTTTTCAAGAATGACAATACAGCCGGTATCTGAAATGACAATCTCAGAACTTTGCCGCATCTTTGGTTATATCCGACGGTGGATGGTGGGCTGAAAAACAACAAGTAGTTCAACTGGGACAAATGATCAGATTTATCCGTCTGGGTAAAAATTACCGGAATATCATGAGATGTCTTTTCCTATTACCCGCCTTCTTCCTCCTTTTCACTTCATGTCATGAGGAAATCGACCCGAATTATGCCTGTTCCGTGGAGGACCCACTCAATAATCTTGACTGGCTGGCAGAACGGATTAGGGAGATGGAGGAATCCACGCTTTCTTCCTATTTTTATGTTTCCATGGCCAGATACAGGTCAAAAACGGTCTTTGTGTTTAAAAACTGCTGTCCATTCTGTGCCACGGTTACCCCTGTGGTGGACTGTTCAGGGGAAGAAATCGGACATCTCGGTTCCATAGACCCCAGCAAACTCAAAGACGAAGTGATAATTTGGGAAGGTGAAGATTTTGCCTGTAATCCACCCGCCTCCAGTTAGACATCATCGATGGTTACCCCATCGTGTCAAAGAAGAGACTGTTTTACCTCCCCCCGGTTTCCCCTTGCCGGTATTGAAATCGGAAAGGGCTCTAAAGGAGGGGGGACCGGTTTCGGTAGGATGGACGGACCTGCCTCTACCCGGGATGGGCGTACAAGAAGAGACTGCTTCGTCAGGAGAACGCCGGAGCATTTAATTGGACTAAAGCCCCGCCTTCCGAAATTGTGTTTCGGCAAATGTTCTTCGTTTAATCCTTGGAAATCGGGATGGGAGTAAGAGCGTCATGGCTCACGGCCGTCTAATCATTATGTGGCGTTTCTTTATTATTGAGACTGCTTATTCAAGTCAAAGCTTACCAATCATTCCTCGTTAGGAAGTCTGTTGAGAGCTTTATAAACAAATCTTTATTTTTATCTTGATGAGACCGATGTCCGGTGTTTGGCACAATCCACAAAAAAGCGTTGGGCATATTCAATTTTGCCTTTACAACACACTCCAGTGGTGTGGCATCATCATTGTCGCCTACCACAATTAGTGTTCGGGTTTTGATACTTTTCAATTCCGCTTCATTTACTTCAACAGAGTAGTTTGGAACTTGGTCAAGAATATTTCTTATCCGCTCTTCATTTACTTGCTGTTCATGCATCCAGGTTAGATTCTCAATATTTGAATAGGATAGATATTTAACGAATTCCGGGAAATCCTGAGCATTCCAGCTTCCACACGAACCGTTAATGACCATTGACTCAATCATTTCCGGATTAATCAATGCAAGTTGAAAAAGGACTTCTCCACCATAACTATGGCCAATCGCTTGTATGTTATCAAGTTCCAAATATTCAATCAGGTGTTTTAGGTTTTGTGCCGCTGACTTTATGGAAACTGTTCCGGTGAAGGGACTTGACTTACCATGGCCCATTAAATCAACCAGATAGATTTCAAATTCCTTACTGTAACCAGGAATAAAAGGAATCCATGATTTTGATGATTGAGTAAACCCGTGTAAAAGAAATAACGGTTTAGTGCCATTGCCATAAACTTCAAAGTAAGTTTGTAAACCGTTTAATTCTACCGTTTCTGTACGCTTGGGGTTTTGCGAAAAGGCGCTTATATTCATAGTTAACATTGTTAGGATTAAAAACCCTTTCACGATTTGAAGTCTTTGCATTATCGTTTCGTTTGGTAAAATGCCACCGGCGGTTTGTATATGCAGCGTTGTCCTAAATTGGCGAGCCGCTGTCCCATGCACAAACCGTTATTTGAAATACAAGTTAACAAACCGGCAGATCACAGGCAATGATGCGCATGCGGTACGTGAGCTATAATGGTGGATACAGGCCAATAAGTTGATCGTTCCACGGATTGAAAAACCGGTTCCGGTTGCTATTGGGGGAGGTTTTTTGGCAGCAGGCCCGGCAAATATGATTGTGATCCCTTCCAAAAAACCGACGAGTTTCTCTGTGTGCGGGAAGCCTTGAATTTTAGCTTGAAAGATGCACACTTGTGCGCTGCGGCGTAACGGCGGGACAGGTCGGTTACTTTTTTGACCTGTAGCAAAAAAGTAACAAATACAAAAAGTAGGATCCAAGCCCCCAATCCCTTGGAGGCACGTACAAGGAGAGACTGCTTCGTTCCCGGTTGGCCGGGAGAGGCTGCACCTCCTCGCGATGACGAACTTTTTCGTCATCGCGAGGAGCGGAAACCTGTCGGTATAATTGACGGAGATGTTGCCCGCGGCGAAGCGATCCCTTGACAGTCACGTCAAAAAAGAGACTGCTTTCCCGGTTCGCGGGGATAAACTCCTACCAATAACGTATTTTCAGAAAGCCCTTCTAAACCAGTTTCTAGGGTAATTTAACACCGCCATTCCTTGTTTGAAAATATTAAACTTTCCTCCGTTGGAGCATTTCTCTCTCCGATTACCACAAAATCCGATAGAAGCAAAAAACTTCATTTTAGCTGGTCAGCCTGCCTTACGCTTGTAAATAGTGGTAGGATGTATTTCGTTTGGGTCTACCGCTACAATTTTCCCTTCCCTAAGTACAATCATCGGACTCTTCTTTTGTTTTTTGAATTCGATAAGCCGCCTATAAGCCTCTTCAAGTCCCTTGACAATTTTGTCACGCTCTTCTTTCAATTGCTCTTTAGTGCCCATAATATTCCGTTTTTAATTCGTTCCATTTTGAAATAGCCAATTCTTCTGATTCAAGCCAAAAAAAGAGGCATATTACCCTGATAATTCAATTGCTTGGCTCTTTCAATAAATTTAACATAGCTTCTCGTTGACAGTGTTGTTTCAAATGCAAAATTTTCACCTGATTCCAACAATTTTTTTATCCTTTTCAACATCATTCTTCCAGCTTCAATCCCGGCCTTTTCTGGCTGAAACGGTGAAAGTCCTCTGGCTATTTCATCCGCGTTCACAAACTCTTTACAGTCAAGTATTTCAGGTAGGATAGTGTAGGAGGCGGTAGTCTTTCCTGCTCCATTACAACCTGCTATGAAATATACAATTTATTTGTTTTTAAGGAGTGCTGTATAAGCGGGTATCCCGGTCATCGCGGGGAGCGGAAACCTAGCGGTGTAATTGAAGGAAACGTTGACCGCGACAAAGTGACCCCTTGACGATCGCGTACAGCAAAAGACTGCTTTACCGGTGTCCGGGATAAACTCCTACCAATAAGGTGTTTACACCATCATCCCGATTGGTGCATTTTCTACCATCAGAAAAGAGACCCACTCGCAAGTAAAAAGGCCGCAGCCGGCTCCTGTCCTCCAATGGGGGAGGTGCCGTTCCCATAGCCGCCCTTAAGCATACAGTTGGCTTGATCCCTCGTGCCATTTTCCATGTTTTTTCTTTCCTGAAATTTTAAATAATTTGCCACATGGTCAACGAATTATTTTCCCCGCTCCTATGAAAATCGCCTACATCATCTTTGAAGGGATTACCTGGCTCGACTTGATAGGGGTCTATGACCCGGTGGCCAGGCTAAAATCCTTAAACTATTTGCCCAACTTGACCTGGGACCTCTGCGCTTTTACACCGTCCGTATCCGACGATTTCGGGCTGGAGGTCAAGCCGCACAAGTTAAAGCCTTCATTGGAACATTATGACGCGGTGATTGTTCCCGGAGGAAGCGGCACGAGAACCCTGCAAAACCATAAAGGATTCCTCGACTGGATCCGGACTGCAAAAAACGCCGAATATAAAATCTCCATCTGTACAGGAAGCCTTATTTTGGGCGCCGCGGGTTTTCTCCGGGATAAAAAGGCAACGACAAATTACCGGGAATATGAAGCGTTAAGACCCTACTGCAAGGAAGTCCTCACAGACCGGGTGGTGGATGACCACAACACCATCACCGCAGGGGCCGTGTCGGCTTCAATCGACCTTGGCCTCTATCTGTGTGAAAAATGGGCCGGGAAAGAAGCCAGGACCATCATCAGAGAACGGATCGATTATCATGGGGGATCTAAATAAACAGGTGACTTGCCTGCTCCTTAACCGGTGGTTTTCAGTCGCATCATGGTTACACCGGACGCCGGAGCCGTCGGGCAATGGACCATGCAGAGCGGGCAGTGCTGCGTCCCGCACTGATAATCTATGTATTTATTCAAGCAGTCCATTAAAAGCAAGTTAAAGCCAAGTCAAAAGCAGGATTAAAGCAGGTTACAAGCAAGGATACGCTATACCCAACCCCTATTAAAGCCGATGTCCACCCGTCTCCCATGCCAGTCTTATTCCAAGCCGGGCCTTACCCCCTAAGGGATGCATTCCGCACCATGCTTGCCTAAAGTCTGCATCAACCGGTAAGATTCCGGTCATGAACCATAAGTAACTGCTTCGTTATGCTACCTACCAATGACCGACTACCCTTCATACGCGAAAAGCGGCAACCTTTCGGTTTAATTGACGGAGACTTTACCCGCGACGAAACGACCTCTTTACAGTTGCGTAGAGGAAGAGACTGTTTTCTCCGGCTGGGAAAAACGCCCTTTCCGCCTTGCAGATTTGGCGCGTTAAGAAATTTAAGAAGCGGGGGCAAGGGCACAGGCTTCCCCGATAGTTATCGGGAGACGAGGTTTTTTGGTAGAAAGGTGCCAAACTGAAGCGTGTTCCCTGTCCAAAAAACCGAGGAGTTTGCCTGTGTGCGGGTGGCCTTAAATTTTAGCGCAAAAGATGCACACGTGTGCGCCGCGGCGTAGCGGCGGGGTTTTCCCCGTGCTGGCGGGGCAGGTCGGTTACTTTTTTGACCTGCAGCAAAAAAGTAACAAACGTAATAACAGGATCCGAGAAGTCAATCCCTTGACGGTTGCGTATAGGAAGGAACTGTTTCGTTTCAGATGAACCGGGACAGGCTGTTCCTCCTACCAAGGAAGGATTTCAGAAAACCTTTCAAAATCAGTTTCCGCGCACTTTTAATTCATGGCTGCCAATTGCACTATAGGGATAACGGCTACGCTGTCCAGGGTAAATAACAAGCAAAAAAACAATCCGTGTAATTCCGTCAATTGACCCATCCTCCTGACACCCTTCTCTCCAAAAACAAATCAACCCTTTTCAAACCAACATATGCTCTTCGGGGGCAGGGTGGAGGATGAAACCAATGCTCTCCATTCCAGGGAGGCAGGACGCTCCTGGATTTCCTGGCAGTATTTAGAAGGGCCATAACCCTGCGGTAGATCCACTTCCTGCTGCGCTTTGGTCCAGTTGACCAAAAGCAGCACACTTTTACCCTCCTGTTCCAAACAAATCCCATCTACCTCCAGTGGCCGGCTACACCGGCAATGTATGATGGTCTTGTAGGGAGACAATTCCCTGCGCAAAAGGTACATGGGACTTTGGCCGTTTCCGTCTTTATGCCAGCCGTTTTCCCCCTCCAGCTCAAAATAGGCAACTTCATCCAGACCGGATTGGGCGAGGTATTTCAGACTGGTCAGCAACCATCCCGCACCAAAGAATTGGTGTATCCGTGGATCGGACCAGCCTGTGGGATGCCTCAGGCTTTTGGACGGATCGGTGGCATTGGGATTCCAGCGCATGTGATAGCTGACCGGGCTGATGTTTATTTTTTTATCGGGATAGAGGTTTTTGGCAGCTTCTACCGTGTAAGCCTGTGCCTCCAGGGTTTCCACTAGGGAAGCATTATCAAAGGCGTGTACCTGGGGATTCAGCGAATAAGTCACGCCTTCCAGCAGTTCAGCATCCACCCGTTCCCGGTTAAGTTCCGTAAAGAAAGCATCCGTGCCGGCATAGATAGCGGCCTCAGGCATCAGTTTTTTCCAACCCGAAACCTCAGCAATCAGCTGTGAAGGGGTGGTTTTGGTGCTGCTTCCAAACAAAAGCAGCTTTTTGACCCCTGAAAAATACTCACCGTGCGGCCGGAGCTGCTCATAGGTTTTTTCCCCATCGGTAAAAAGCGCCAATTCCACCGGAATGTTCCATTCCGCGGCTTTTTCGAGCAGATGCAGGGGCTTTTCAAAGGGAGCATCCATATCAAAATCCACCCTTAGGTACTCCAGCCCGAGGTCTTTGATGATTTGCGGCCCGTGGGATGGAGAGCTGTTCATGACCGTTCCGATGGTGGGCAAAGTATCCGCTGCTCCCGTGAGAAGGACCGTTACCGCATCTTTTCCCGTCTTTGTTTGGTTGTTTGATTTTCCGGGAATCACCTGTAATTGGATATACTGCCTGATTTCCTCTCCCTTTTTTACGGTGACGGGAAACGGCAAACCCAAAGGCGTACAATAGGTTTTGTAGGAAGCGTCTGTCCAGTTTCTTTGGTCTTCGGTTTCAAAAACCTCCCCTTCAAAAAACAGCGAAGCCCGGGTGTGGTCCTCCAATTGCCAATGCATGGCCTTGATGTCCATAAAAGGCTGGTGGGGGCTGATCCATTTGGGGAAAACGGATTCCGTTTCATTGCCATCCGGATGTACAATGGTCACTTTTTCACCGGCACATTCCGTAATGGGATGCAGGACGGTAAACCCTATCCTGTTTCTTTTGAAAGTGCTTTTGGATTCGCCATGGTAATGGAAATGGATGCTCCCGTCAGCCTTTCCCGCTATCGTGCAATGCAGGTCAAATGAAATGTCGGCTTGCCGGAATCTGGCCTGATAGTCAATCTGGAAGCTTTCCTCTTCCTGCCGGAGATTTTCGTGAATGATTTCCATAGGAACCGTGCCCCAGTCATGATCCCGCAGGGCATGATTGATCATGCGGACGATCTCTTTCTCGCCTAAGCGGATGTAACGGATAAAACCATCTTGGTAAAGCAGATCAAGCTGACCTGCCCGGAGATTCAATGCAGCCATCAGTTGTCCCTTTTATTTCCTATTAACAATACCCAGGGATTCCCGTCAGGAGCCTCAAAGCTTTGGGTTGGGGAAGTTACCTTTCCATTTTCTACCCTTTCGCCAGTTCTGGGATTAAAAAAAACGACGGGTAATCCTTCCTTTAATTCACGGACCTGGATAGTGCCGCCCTCGGGAAGGTAGCTGGCATAAAAACTTCCTTCCTTAACCAACAGTTTCTTTCCATTGGTAAGATGGTGCCCCAATTCCATATCCGTGATGTTGTAACCTTTTAGGGCTTTTCCCAACAAACCCGGATAAGCGCTGCCTTCAAACCGTATGGCTTCTTCCCAAGAGGCCTCGGTGGTGGACCAATCATCAAACCCCGGTTCTTCCGTCCTTATCTTCCAGTTCCACAACCCAGCCGCTCCGTAGACCACACCCATGGTCCCTCCCGACATCAATTGGGACCAGGCCTCATGGCCCTGCCACCAGCCGGTGGCTTTGTCGGGGGACCCTATCCGCTCATAAGTAGGCTCGCCATTGGCGGAAGCTTTAGTGGGCTCCGTGTGGTACATTTTTTCCACCTTATGGAGTAGGTGCTTGCCGTCGTGTCCGGTCTGGCACCACTGGAAATCCAGCCAGCTATCTTCCTGATAGGAGCGGTTATGATGCATGTAAAAATCATCGGGCTCCCCACTGTACCAACCGGGTACATAGTCATCCGCGGGGGAGTAGTGGATGCCCCGGGGCTGATGGTAACCGTCCCATTCTTCCAGCATCCTTCCCGTTTCCCTGATCCCTGGTTCTTTGCCATTGCCATCGGCGGATACCAGGTACATCACTGGCATGGCCCCGTATCTTGCCAGAAGATACTTCGTGTATCTCTCATATTCCTCCGGTACGGCATTTCTTCCCAAAGCGTTCAGGCCCTTCCAGCCAAATCCCTGAAAGACAGGCTGAAGCACGGGTACGATTTCATGCTCGTGCAGGATATGGAGGAGTTCGTCCAGTTGCTGGAAGTATTCTGGGTTAAGCTGGTTGAGGTGACCGTCTTTCAGGTCCAGAAATCCCCTCCCAAACCCTCCGTCTTCATCCCTGTTGTCCGGCCCCTCCGCATTTTGATCCGGTTGTACCGTCATGAGCAGGACAGCGTTATAGCCTTTTTCCTGCCGGTCAGCGGCGTAGGTTTTTACAGCTTCCGCGGTGCCTCTGAACGGCAGTGCCCAAGGCGTGTCGCCGACCAACAGAAAAGGGGAGCCGTCGTGGTGGACCACATTTCTTTTGCCCGGCGACATGGTCAGGAGCCCTTTTTTCAACAGGGCATTGTCTCCTCTATAAGGCCTGGAAAAAACTTTCCCTGTTATTCCATTCAATCCGGCGTCATCTGCCGGAGCGGTGGTTTCCCAGGAATAGGTATGATCGGGTTCCGGCGGGGCAAAGCGGATCTTCCAGGTGTTGCCGCCATCCCAAAAGCCCGGCCTCCTGATTTCCGCCCCCTTTTCGTCTGTAAATACGGCATAGAGATCCACCTCCGTATAGGGGTTGTCATAAGAATGATCGGATTGAAGGGTTATTTCATAAACTGTCCATTGTCCCACCGTTTCAATGAGGTTTCCACCCTCGCAGGAAGCGAGTGTGGTCACGATGATGGCCGATAATGCCAGGTTGTTGCACGGGATCATGTGATGGCTTTGATTTGGGCTTTTACGGATTCGGGCTCAAAAATTTCCCGCCAGTTGTCTTTAAAGATTTTTTCTTTGCCGATCTCGATGGCTTTGATGGCGGCATCCGAAAACCTCCCCCCGGGAAGCTGGTCAAACAGCAGGGCCAGTTCGATGTTGACATGGCCCATCAAAAATTCAAACACGGCTTCTTTGGGAACACCCTGGGCAATGGCCGCATCGGCACCTTCTTTCAATACGGTGATCAGGGCGCCGCAGAAGGTTTCGGAGAGGGCGGGTTCCAGGATGCCCATCTGTTCTATGGTCACTTCGATGGACTTGGTGACCGGCCCGTAAATGACCTTGGCAATAGCCTCACCGATGCTGTAGTGCTCCCTGGGGCCTTGGATCAGGGCGCAAACAATGCTTTGTCTGGCAGCGATGCCCCCAAAATAATCGTAATGGGATTTCTCATCCGGTTCCCAGTTGAAAACGGAAGGATGGCAGGGGTGGGAGGCAAAATAACTGATGTCCTCCCGCTGGGCAAGGTGGCCTGCCAATGGCGCCGCCGGGTCCAAAAACATGCCTATAGCCCCTGCTTTCATGTCGGGGACGTACTGCGCGGTGATTTTTCCAATGGCCACATCCGGCACGGCATAAATCACCACATCGGCATGTGGAATGCTTGCTTTGGGATCAGTGGGTTTTACACCTATTTCTTCCATTCTTTTGAGACCTGCTTCACTGATTTCCAGGTAGCTGGTTTCATAGTCCGGATGATCTTTGAGGTTGTTGCTCAGTCTATAACCCATTTTTCCTCCGGCACCTACCAGTGCGATTTTGATTTTGTTACTCATCATATTGTGTTTTTGTATCTTCATTAATATTGTTTGCTCCAATCGATTGGTAAAAGAATGCAAGGCGGAAAATCTCATGCCCCCTGACTCTCTCCGTTCTGCGCAAACTCCATATATCGGACCGTGCCGTTTTGCCCTCCTTTGATGGCTATTTCCAGTCCATCGACCTCCGGAAGGTGGCCATGGGCGATGCAAAGGGGGGCACCGGGCGCGAGTACGTTGCAGAATTCCAAGGCTTTGATGCCAAGCGCTTTTAAAATGTACCCGGAGGTATCTCCCCCTGCCGTCACCAGCCTTTTTAAAGGAAATGCGCTGATTATTTCTTTGGTGATGGCTGCCTGTACCGCCGCGATTTGCTGGGGATGCTCCCGGGCTGCAGGATTGGCCAAAGTGGCTTTCACTTGAGGGTCCTCAGGGCCGAGTGCAGAGTATACTACCGTGTTTTTCCCCTTTCTAAGCAAATCCAGCGTCAAGCTGACGACTCTGAAGATTTCCTCCCTTCGGCTTTCCGGTTGATAGAGCTTTTCCACCTGGATGCGAAGCAATTGAAAGCCTAATCTTTCTACGTGGAGAATTTGATCGGCGGTGGTCTGTGCACAGCTGCCCGAAACCACCAGCGTGGGTGTAACGGCCCTTGCTTCAGGCTTAAACTCCCCCTGAGAACCATATACTGTCCCAAGGGCATACTCCACGGCCGAGGATCCCAGCAGCAGCTGCCCGTTTTCTTTGGCATGGGCCTGTATCCAATGCCCGATTGGCCCAAGGTGTTTGTTTTCGAGGGTGTCGAAAAGGACCAGGGGCGCAGCCCCTTCCCGAGGTGCTTTCGAAAGAATTTCATCCGGCGCCTTTCTTTCCAACTTATCCAACTGGAGCACATCCACCAAAGCCATCGGCCTGTCTGTTTGTTTTTTCAGGTGGAGACGGACATCGCTTTCATCCATAGGCGTGATGGGATGTTTGGCCATCACCGGATGCCGGTCCAGCCGGTAAGTGGTTTCACCTATCCTTGCAAACAAATGACCAAAAACCACAAACCGGTTGAGCGGGGGAAAGCCGAGCAGCAGGGGAACAAACTTGCTGGAGAAGTATTTTTCTGCGGTAGCCAACGCCACACCTATGTTGCCCACTTTTGGAGAACTGTCCAGTGTAGAGCATATTTTGTAATGGAAGTACTTGATGGGGATGGTGCTGATTTGTTTAAATAGGGGGTCCAGTTCCTTCTCCATTTTACCCGGCGGCAGGCTGCGGGCAATTCCCGCTACGCCAAAGGCCACATATTTCGATCCCTTTACCTTATTTCGTTTGAAAGTGAATTCCGTAATATCCTTTGTTTCGGGCGCATCCAAAAATAAAATGGCAGGAATGCCCATCAAACTCAGTACTTCCAGTACATCCGAAGAACCGGTAAAGTCGTCCCCGTAGTATCCCAATATAATTTCTTTTTTTTCTGTCATCCGAAGAAAGCAAATGCTTCGTTTACGGAGTTGTATTTTTTTCTGGCCTGGGCGATGTCCATCCCTTCCATAGCTGCCTTCCAGGCATCTTTGATACTTTCCACGCCGGCTTGGATCCCTGAAGGATGCCCCATGATCCCCCCTCCGCAGAGGTACATGAGTTCCGTATTTCCTACGGCCTGATAGGTATCAAAAGCCTGTCCCGCCCATTGTCCGGAGGAAAGTACCGGCATGGCCCTGTCTCCGGGGCTCCATAGGGGCTGCTGACAGGACTTAATGGAAGTGATGACCGATTCGTCGGGTTCGCAGAATTTGTTCCTTAACCCATTGGTATGGAGCTGGTCCACCCCCGCCAACCGCCAGACTTTGGACATGGCTGAGTATTCAATGCCCAGATAGGGGTGCCGGCTGAAGATGCCCCAACCGTTTCTGTGCCCGTGTATGGGCAGCTGACTGTGACTGGCAATGTGCTGGATACTGCTTACACCTACCCAAAGCAGGTTCAGCATGATGCAGGTGCCGCCCTTCTCCAAAACAAAGTCATGCCTTCTCAGCATTTCGTCGATGGTTCCGCTGATATTAAAAGCATACATGGGTTTTCTGCCGGTCCTGTCAGCATGGTCATTGATGACCGCCATACAGGCTTCCACCCGGTCTTCAAAACGATTATAGCTGGGAGAACCCATCAATTCATCATCCTTGATGAAATCCAGGCCCGCTTGTACAAGTTGCTTTACCTGTTGGGCCGTAGCCCGGGCATCCAGTCCCACGCTTGGTTTGATGATGGTACCGATGACCGGCCGGTTGTCGAAGCCTAGTTTTTCATAAGTACCCCTAATGCCGAATTTTGGGCAGGGGAAATTTCCCTGATAAGCGTCCGGTACGTCGATGTCCAGAAGTTTTAATCCTGAAAAGGGTGACAGTTCAAAGAGATTGCCGGCTACCGTGGCCATCAGGTTAGGAAGGTTAAGGCCGATATTTTCCACAGGCCAGCTAAGGGTCACCCTGACACGGTGGATTTTTCCTTCGCTCTTTTTGGCAAAGGGCAGGGAAGGATAGGGGGAGGAGCCCAGGATTTCCATGCTTTCGGTTTTGGCAGCATATTTTTCCATGAGCTCACCGGTTTCTCCGGGAATTTTCACAAAAGTACCGGTGGACTGTTCCCCTGCCATGGTGGCCACCGCTTTTTCCGGGTCTATGCCCGTTTCAATAAGGTAGTGAGCCTGCAGTCTCTTCATAGGGAAGTGCTTAATGCCTGGTTTTTTTCAGCCGATTCATAGGCCAAAAACACCAGTTCCATGGTTTTAAGATTATCGTCCGCGGTGGTTTCTCCCGAATGCTTGCCGGTAAGTGCCCCGAAAATATTTCTGTTGCAGTCCACCACCGAGGAATGGATCAGCGCATAATCCGGATCCGCCCAAGGGTATTGCGGGGGATCGGCCTGTATCTTTTTACTGCCTTGCCCCGACCGGGTGAGGGTAATGGTATGGTTAAAATCGAGGCGAATGGACCCTTCGGTACCTTCTATCAGCATCAGTGTCTGTGGAAAAGTCTCCTGTTCCAGCTTGGAAGCATAGGAAACCTCAATAAAGCAGTTGACGCCGTTCTTCATGGTCAGCAGCATATTGGCCACATCTTCGCCCTTGATGGATGGGTTTATCTTCTGGGTTTGGCAGTAGATTGCAGCAGCGTCACCGAAGAGAAAACGGCTCATATCCAGGATGTGGACGCCGAGGTCGGAAATGATAAAACGGTCCAACTCGGCCAAGGCGGGTTGGTTATCGAAGACGGGAAATCCCGAACAAAAGGTCAGCCTCGCTTTGAATGGTTTTCCTATTTTGCCATCATCAATAAGTTGTTTGCAGGTTCTGACAGGAGTTTGCCAGCGGAAGTTCTCATGGATAAAAAAACTGACTCCTGCCTTTTTACAGGCAGCCACCATTTCCTTGCAGGTGTCAAAATCCTCTGCCATGGGTTTCTGGCAGATGACGTCCACTCCCGCCGCCGCAGCCTGATGCACCAAGGGGGCGTGGGAGGGGATGCTGCTGATGATGTCCACAAAATCCGGTGTTTCATTGGCAAAAAGTTTGGCGGGATCAGCATAATGGTTTTTCACACCATGGCGGCTGGCTGTTTTTTCCGCTTTGATATGGTCGGAATCACAGACAGCCACAATTTCCACCCCATGCAGTTCTTTCCAGGCACTGATTTGGTACTGGGCCCAAAATCCACACCCTATCACTGCAAGCTTGGTTTGTTTATCCATAGGTCAATTCGGGTTAAGTGAAAGCTTTAAAATCGCTATTTTAATTGATGATGCCAACTGTTTTCAGGTATTTCAGACTTTTTTCCGCCCATTCGCGTTCTTTCGCGATGGTGTCTTCGAGGGTTTTCTCCGGACTGGTCCACAGCTCCAAAGTACAGGAAATGCACTTTCGAAAATCATCGAGCACCTGCATGATTTCAGGAATATCCAACATGCCGGAGCCCGCAGGCTGGCCCACCACTTCGAAACCCATCTGGTGGCTTTTGCGCTGTATGCTGAAATCCTTGATATGAAAGTTCAACGTATAAGGAGCCAATTGCTGCAATACTTCTTGCAGCCCTTCTCCGGCTCCCAGAGAATTCACGGTGTCCAGGCAAATGCCGACGAGATGGGGGTCTGTGTGTTGAATGATCCTGATGAGGTCCCTGCCTTTAAGCCGGTCATGGTTTTCGATGGCGAGTGGAATGCCTGCCCGTTCAAATTTTGGAAGGTTTTGCTGGATGAGCTGGATGATTTCATCCAGTGGGGGACGGTAAGTTCCTTCGTCAATGACAAAGCGGAGGAAGGGAGAACCAAAGTACGCCGCCAGTTCAAGGTATTTGTCGATTTTCTCTTGATAAAGTCCTCTGGCCCCCACTTCAATTTGAATACGGCGGCTGTCAGAAAAATGCTTTAGTCTTTCGAGTTCTGTTTCCGATAACTGATTTAAGGGGATATTATCGGCAATCTGTACCCGGTTGATATGGTATTTCGTGGCCAATTCCAATAAACCAAATGCATCCATAGGTTGCTGGGGCATATTACCCGGCACCCCTATGGCCCAGGTATAGGTATAGGTGCTCAAACCCAATCCGACCATGTTTATAGCAGCTTTGACAATACGATGAGGACCAGCCCGATGAGGTAAAAAAGAAACATCCCTCCCAGAAGCTTGCCGGTTGTTTCCCTGGCCTTGGCAAACTCTTTCCAGATGAACACCCCCCAAATGGCGGCCACCACAGGAGCGGCGTTGCTGAGGGCATAGGATATGGCGGGGCTTCCGGCACCCACGGCCATAAAACTCAATACCATGCCGCTCATCCAGATAACGCCCCCGGCCCACCCCGCCGCATGTTCCTTCATGCTGGCACCCGCATAGCCCTTCATACTTACGGGCGGGCCCTCTACAGGATATCTCATGAAAAAGGGGTTGGCTATCAGCGTGCAAACAAGAGTACCTATGGAAAAGAAGAATACTGCCGTAAAAGGCGTGAGGCTGCCGCTGCCACCTGCGACAAAGTCATTGTCCATGGATTGTACCACAAATCCATAAAAAAAGGCGATTAAAACACCGGCAATGACGGAAACCACAATTCCCTTATAGGAAGGGTTGGTTTTGCCTGCTTCCAGCTTGCGATAGGATTTTGCGGAGAAAACAATGGCAATGATGATGAATATGACCCCAACCAGCAATATCAGGGGGGAGCCTTCAGTAGTGCCCTTGTCCAGGTATTCCAGCAGAAAGTTGTAGGCTATTCCCAGGATCCAGGCTATGCCACCGCCTATCGGAAAGGCCACCGCCAGTCCCGTCAGGGCGATGCCCGCCACCAACAGGAGGTTGCCCAGGTTCCAGACGATTCCCCCTAAAAGGGCCATAATGATGCTGAGCTGGGTGGCCTGTTCTAGATCTTCCCAAAAAGTTCTTCCTTCTGTACCCAGTGAACCCAATGTGACCGCTGCCAACAAAGCGGTGATCACTAAGCCCAGGATCAGATCCCAATAGTACAATTCGAAGCGGTAGTTTTTGGCCATTTTCTGTGTGTTGGCCCAGGAACCCCAGCAGACCATACATATAACAAAAGCGAAAATGGCAATAGGATAGCTGTTGATTAGCGTCATCGATCAAAAGGTTATTTTGGTTTTAAGTACAATCCCATAAATATAATGATTTAGATGGACGATCATCATATTTGAGCGGAAAGCTGTCTTTTAAAATGCCTCCGCCCGACTCCCGCATGGGCCCGGCGGCAGGTCGCTTTGTTTTAACAGTTTCTTCCGGAAAAATGCCGGCGTATTTTGAACGCTCGTGTCCGAAATAAGCCGGATACATGTCCGTTTTTGGACATTTTTTAAGTTTGTAAGGGTTAAAATCTGCGTTTATCGCGTAAAAAAAGAGGTTTATTCATTTGGCATTGGATTGGAGAAGAAAATTCTGATTCACAACCGGAATTTTAATATAACCGATCAATGAAAACAGATACAAAAAGCAAGGAAAATAAAATATGGGATTTTTATTTTCCCAACAAAATCATAATTCCCTCAGGCAAAGCGGCCTTGACCTTGGTGGCTGCCACGTTGTTTTTAACTTCCTGCCTGGATGGGCCGATGGAGGTGGTGTCGGATATACAGGAAGAGTTTACAGGGATTGATGTGGTAGAAGTGGATGCCGCTTTTTTGGAAGCCACTTATGCGGGTGATCCGGATCTGGAGGAAATACAGTTGGATGCTTTTCTAAAATCCACCTCCAGCAGTGCTTATGAGATTGTCTATCAAACCGTGGGTAACCGGTTGATTGTCAAGATTAAATCCAGAGGCACCTTGGGCAGGGTCAGGTCAGAAGGATATATACATCTTACCGGTCCCGAGTCAATTAAACTGAGTATGGTGGCGGGTTCCGGCAAGGTACTGGCGGAAAATGTGGTCAATGATGTCACCGAATTGCAGGTAGGCTCCGGAAAGGTGGAGGCCAGAAATATTACAGCGGATGAAATCCACCTAACTGCTGGATCCGGAGAAATCTATGCAGAATACCTGGAAGGGGATACGGAAGCGACGGTTTCTTCGGGAAAGCTTGGCATTCGTCATCTCGAAGGCAATCTCCACGCTGAAGCATCCAGTGGCAGAATGGATTTTTACAATATCCACGGATTCTTGGAGGCAAAACTCAGTTCCGGTAAAATTGAAATGGACCGGGTGGAGGCTTTGGGGAGCGTTGTTTTATCGTCGGGACAGGTAGGAGCCAAACATACCGGATTGAGTGAATATACGTTTCTGAAGACTTCATCAGGCAAGATTTCCATCCAGACCGATACCGACCTCAGCCTTTTTAATTATGATATCAGCACAGGCAGCGGAAAAGCCAGGGTGGGCGAAAGCCAATCCTCCGGATCCCTTAAAATTGTAAACGGGTCTGCCCACACCATAAAAGGCGAAGTGAGCTCCGGCACGATTGAAATTTATAATTGATAAATTAGGCTGCAAAAGCCCTTTAAGGGTTTTGAACCCTTGAAGGGTTCTTTTATCCGATATGATACAGCCTCCTCCGTATTTCCACCATGGAACAGAGCTCAATAAAAATCAATAGACGGGGAACTCTTTTTCCAGGCCTTTAAAGTTGTCAATCATGGCCCAGCCATGGTCTTTGTAGAGTTGCCTGGCACTGGGTCCCACGCTGCCATACATCAGGTAATCCAAGGCGGCTTTGAACCTTACCTCTTCCGGGTCTCCCCAGTCTCTGGTGGGATCGTCCGCGGCAACAAAATCTACAGGGAAGCCATCATAATATTCCGCTTGGCCATTGGCATTGGCAATGGCAAAGGTGACAGGCACCAATTCCACGTCATTGTCTGCCAGGGTGCGGTTAAACTGGGACAAAGGGAAAGAGCCCACAGGCTTGCCATAAGTTTGCTCACCGATTAAGACCACCTCTATATAGGGTACCAGGCAGTTGATGATCAGTTCACTGGCAGAAGCAGAACCTCTGGAAGTAATGAAAACGATCCTTTCGAGCTCCAGCTGGCCTTTTTTCTCAAAATTGTATTCTTCATTGAAGTTGGCTTTGTCGTCATTGAGGGCATTGGTATACATCAATTTGCCGGAATTCCCCTGTGGTATCAGTTGATTCATGATCTGTTCAGCCACATTCACGGATCCGCCGCCATTGTATCTCAGATCCATGATCAGTTCATGGATACCCGCTTCTTCAAAAAAAGCAAGGGCATCGTCCACTTCAAGGCTTTTAGCGGGGCTGATGCCGGATGTGGCTTTAAAGCTGTTGTACACCCAATAACCGATCTTCTTTTGTCCCGTATCAATTACTTCCTTGTGAAGGACCGAATTGGATTGGTATTCGGCTTTTGTGTTGGTGCGGGTAGTGGTGGTGCCATCCGGCAATCTAAAAGTGAAGCTGTTGGAAATTCCCGGTTCATTGGGTCCCAACTGGAAATTATAACCGTTGCCGACTTTATAGCTGGAGATGGGTTTTCCATTGACTTCAATGATTTCCCAGCCCCTTTTCCAGTTGTCTTTGCCGGCGGGAGAGTTTTCGTACACAAAGGAAACGTAAAGACCCTCATCGGGGCCGATGCCAAAACCAAATCCATGTCCTGCGTTTTGTCCGGTAAAGGATTTATTGAATGCTTCCCGGGTGGTGAGGTAGGACCACCGGTCAAGTTGGCGGTACATCAGCGTAAACAGCAACTCATCATTACTGTTGAACTGGTTGACATCAATGGTGGCGGGAAGCGCATCATTCCAATAATACCATTCCTGCATGCTTTCAAAAATGGCCTCCTTGACCTTTTTATTGATTTGAAGGGGGTTTTCTTCCTCTGGATTACAGGAAAAAAGAGGTACTACCAGTGCCAATGTAAGGAGTAAGAAGTTAATTTTTCTCAACTGACCCATACGCTTCGTTATTTGATCCTTCTTATTTACGTAAAATCATTACAAGAGGATGATTAATTTTTTTAACCACTTATGGCGGTCAAATAATTCCAGTATCTGCCTGTTCGTCCTGAAATTATTTATCCTAAAACCTAAACCTCTTTAGGCTTGGTATTGTTGAAAGGGTAATAATAAATCATTTGCATCAAAAATGACAGAAAAAAATCAAAGCAAATCCAGAAATACAGACCAGCGGTCCAAAATCATAGAGGGCTATGTGGAACATGTGCTTGAAAACGGCGAAGAACCGGTATCCGTTTTCAAGTTTGCCAAGGGGCTTAAAATGAAAGAAGAGGTCTTCTATGAATATTTCACTTCATTTGAGGGGATTAAGAATGCTGTCTGGGAAATGATATTTGACCACACCAAGGCTGACCTGGAATCCCAGGAGGTGTACCCCTCTTATACTGCCAGGGAAAAACTGCTGGGTTTTTTCTTTACCTGGGTGGAAGAATTGAAAAAGAAGCGGAGTTATCTTTTGGCTGTTTATGGGGATAAACCGGTTGTCCCGATCCCCACGTCTTCAGAATGGAAAGGTTTCAAGGAAAAGTTCAGGGACTTTGTCAAAGAAGTCATTCTTGAAGGAAAGGAGACAGAAGAAATTGCGGACAGACCCTATATCTCTGACAAATATGACGAAGCCCTTTGGCTACAGTTGATATTTGTCTTCCGGTTTTGGATCAAAGACACGTCCCCGGGATTTGAGAAAACCGATGCCGCCATTGAAAAATCCGTCAACCTGGCTTTTGACCTGATGGGCAAGAGTGCCGTGGATTCTTTCGTGGATTTTGCCAAATTTTTGTTTCAATCCCGATAATCCATGACCGGCAAGATGAAAGAGCAGGACAGGATTCCTGTGTCCAAAGTGCAGCGGGCGGCGAAGTTTATCCGCACCGGTGCGAGGGTAGGGGGAAATTATATGAAGCATTATGCCAAAAAGGTGATGGACCCTTCCCTCAGCAAAGAAGATCTGCACCGGAACAATGCCACCGATATTTATAATTCGTTAAGTGAATTGAAAGGCAGTGCCCTGAAAGTGGCCCAGATGATGGCCATGGATAAAAACATGTTGCCCAGGGCCTATCAGGACAAGTTTGTCATGGCCCAGTACAGTGCACCTCCGCTTTCATACCCTCTGGTGGTGAAGACCTTTAAGAAATATTTTGATGCCGCCCCGGAATCACTTTTTGATACGTTTACCCCTTCGGCGGTAAACGCGGCTTCTATGGGACAGGTGCACAGAGCCACTAAGGATGGGCGGACCTTCGCGGTGAAAATACAGTATCCTGGTGTGGCCGGCAGCGTCAGTTCCGATTTGAAGCTGGTCAGGCCTTTTGCCTTGCGGTTATTGAATATGAGTGAAAGGGAGTTGGATCACTATATGGAGGAAGTGGAGGATAGACTGCTGGAAGAAACCGATTATGAATTGGAAGTGAGGCGAAGCAAAGAAATTTCAGAAGCCTGCAGTCACATTCCCGATCTTAGTTTCCCCAAATACTATGAGCATCTGAGCAGCCCTGGAATCATTACCATGGACTGGATGCAGGGGCAGCATATCAGGGAGTGGCTGGGCACATCCCCTACCCAAGAAGAAAGGAACAGGATAGGACAGGCCATGTGGGATTTTTACCACCATCAGGTGCATGTACTGAGGCAGGTACATGCGGATCCCCATCCGGGCAATTTCATCATCCAGGAAAGCACAAGGCTGGCCGTTATTGATTTCGGATGTGTAAAGGTGATTCCGGAGGATTTTTACCAGGGATACTTTTCCCTGATCAAAAAGGATCTGTTGATCAGGGATGACGAACTGAACCGCATATTTTATGATCTTGAATTTGTATCTGAAAAGGACAGCGACACCGAGAAAACCTATTTTATCAATGTCTTCAAGGAGATGATTTCCCTTTTGGGCAAGCCTTTCCATGCAGACAGGTTTGATTTTGCGGACGACGGCTATTTTCAACAGATATTCAGTCTGGGGGAAAGGATTTCCAATGACAGCATGTTTAAAAAATCCAAACAGGCCCGCGGGTCCAGGCATGGACTGTACATCAACAGGACTTATTTTGGACTCTATACGTTATTGAACCAGCTGCAGGCCCATGTTAGTACCACTAAACCGGCCTGGCTGAGAGAAGCTTAGAAAAAAATGCCCCCCGGAAAAATAACGGGGGAGTTGCCGGGATATTAGGGGGACATACAAACCGGTTCTGTTTTAAGGGCAGCATGGAAGACAAAACCAACGTCATCCCCTGTGTAACAAATATTACAGTCTGTCTCTTTTCTTCAAACTAGCTTTGTATAAAAATTAAAAATCGAAGCGATGTTTGAAATATTCGGAAATCTTTTCGCCCGCACGGAAAACAGCAAGCTGGGCGAAGCTATACAACAGGGGGCATTTCTGGTGGACGTACGGATGCCCTACGAATTTGAGGCGGACAAGGTAAAAGGGTCCGTAAATATTCCCTTGAACAGACTCCAAGGTGAGTTGGAGAAATTCAAAGACAAGAAAAGTATCGTGGTCTTCTGCAGAAGCGGTAACCGGAGCGGCCAGGCAAAAGCCATTTTGGAACAGAATGGTTTTAGAAATGTAATCAACGGTGGGACCTCCCAAAACCTCCATGCGTATGTGAACCAGGAAAAATAAACCTGGGGAGTGAACTGAAAAACTGACATAAAAAAGAGGCTGTCATCACTCGGAACAGCCTCTTTTTGAATTTTTACTCTTTGTATTTTTGCTCAATATCGCTGAGTTTTTGCTGGATCGTTTCCCGGTCAATCCATTGTCCCCGGGCCATTACGCCGGCAGGGTTTCGTAGATTTTCAATGTTTTCCAGGGGATTATCGTCCACAAGAATCAGGTCTGCTTCCATGCCCTCTTTTACCTGCCCGAAATTACCTTCAAAAAACCTGGCTGGATTGATAGATCCTATCTGGATGGCCTCAAGCGGGCTTAAACCGGCATCCAGCATACCTTGAAGTTCATGGTGGATGGAGAATCCCGGGACGTTGAATACCTGGGGGGCATCCGATCCCAACAGCAGGCCCTGCCCGTTTTCATGGAGGGCGCGGATCAACCTATACCGGATTTGATTGAACCTTTCCCATTTTTCGGGGTCATAACTGTCATTTTCTGTAAGGTTGTTTTTGCTTTCCAGCCAATTTTTTCTCGTCTCCGGGGACATGTATTTCATTTCTTCCTCTTTCGCAAGTTCATCCGCCGGTGTGGGTGAAAACCACCTGTCGAACAATGCTTGTGTGGGCACTATCCACACACCGTTTTCCCTGCTCAGGGCAACCAGTTCCCCGATATTGGACGTATCGGCGAGGTCCGTGAAATTATAACCAAAAAAGCCGTTTTCTATCGGATTAACCCCTGTTTCTTCGGGAACAAGCCCTTCCAAAAACCCGTCCACATGGTCCACTGTCTGGTATCGGTTTTGCAGCGCATGCCGGATCCTCACCAGGTTGGAAACATGACCGGCAAAGGGAATCCCTGTTTCCCGGGAAGTCTTCACGATTTCATCAAATACATGGAGTCTGATGCCGGGGTGCAGTTTCAGAAAATCATAACCTGCTTCGGCATAGGCTTTTACTTGGCTTCTGGCTTCCTCGGGAGTTCTCACGGTGTTCCCGTTTAGGGAGGGGCTGGAAGTATAAATCCGCGGGCTGAGGATTTCTTTTTGGTTGGCTTTCTCCCTTAATTCAAGGTGGACGGGGTTGCCCAGCATACCCCGGATGGTGGTAACCCCGTTGGAAAGATATAGAAACAACGTTTCTGCTATCAAGGGGTCATTCCATTCAAGGGAAGGTATATGGGCATGCATTTCAGCCAGACCGGGAAGCAGGTATTTTCCTTCGGATGGGATTACCTGGGCGCTGCCCCAATCGGTGATGTCTTCGTCCAAGTAGATGGCAGAGATGTGCGAGTCTTCTACAACTACATGTCCCTTCTGAATATTGCCGTCCGTGACGTCAATGATGTTGACGTTTTCGAATACCGTACTGTGTTCTGACAGATCAGCCTTACGGCCACCGGGGCCACATGCCCAAGCCACCATCAGTAATGCAATTGTCAATGATTTCATATGTTTATAATTGTTCCTTAATTGTCATATGGAATCTCGCATGATAGATAATCATCCCTCCGTGTGACGATTCCGTCATGCTCGATTTCATATGATTATAATTTTTTCTCAATGGTCATAACTTGTTCGGCACTTGATTCGGGATCCGTGGACAAATATTTGGTTCTCAAACTGCTGGCTTCCGCAAACACCTAAGAAGCAACCAAATTCCACTTCCCAACCACGACAACCACGACAACCAATAAAAAACCTCCCCTTCCTCATGTCCTCCAATGTCATCTGTTTATAATTGTTTTTCAATGGTTATAACTTGTCCCGCATTTGCTTCCACCTCCGTTAACTTAAGGACTAACCTGCTGACAAACAGGTTTTTGAGGACGGCGTAATTCCTCCTTGGAGGAATTGCGTAGTTTTTTCCCCATATTTGTTTAGTTATTTATTTGTAAATAAAAGG
>NZ_JBHSJJ010000010.1:0-218613 GCF_042652345.1 Negadavirga shengliensis | reverse complement strand
CGGCAATCGAATCAGGAGTTTTTGACCGGGATTCAGGAAATTTTCGATTGGCAGCTTAAAATCAATCAAAATGAAGCGTTTAAGGCAGATTATTCTACCCACAAGAAGGTTTTTAGACGAACTGACGCTGGTCGTCAGCCATGATAGGGAATTACTGGATCGGTGCGAGGTCATTTATGAGCTTTCCGAATTGGGTCTTAAAAAGTATGGTGGAGACTATATCTTTTATGAGGCCCGGAAGGAAGAGGAAATGCAGGCCTTGCGCAGCCGCATCGAACATGCGGAGCATTCCCTGAAAAAATTCCGGCTGAAGCTTAGGGAAACACAGCAACGGAAGGCAAAGGCAAATGCCAGAGGGAAAAAAGAAGGAAGGAGCGGCTCTATGCCCAAAATCCTTGCCAATGCCAGGAAAAGCCATGCAGAAAGATCGGCTTCCAGACTGACGGAAGTTCACTTTGATAAGCTCAAGGGAGAGCAGCGCAAGCTGCAGGATCTCCGGGCCAGGGAACAGCAGGCAAGGGAAATAAGGATCAGACTAAGCGATTCCCTCTTGCACCGGGGAAAAGTCCTTTTCAAAGCCAATCTGGTCAATTTCAAGTACGAGGGTGCTGGAGAATACCTGTGGAAAACGCCGTTGGATTGTACCATTTACAGCGGGGACAGGGTAGCATTGGGAGGTAATAACGGTTCCGGTAAATCTACGTTTGTCAGGCTGCTGATGGGGGAACTTGCTCCCTCTCACGGCAAATTGGAGGTTTATACAGGAAAAATCCTGGTAATTGACCAGGATTATCAGCAAATAGACCGGTCGGCGACCGTCTTGGACCAGGCAGCACGCTGGAACAAGAAGGGGGTTTTGGATCATGAACTGAAGACTTTCCTTACCCACTGTCTCTTTGAGAAGGAAAGTTGGAATAAGCAATGTGCCGTATTAAGTGGAGGCGAAATGCTCAGACTCACGCTTTGCTGTATGGCGCTCTCCCAGGAACATCCTGACGTGATCATCTTGGATGAGCCTACCAACAACATCGATCTTGACAACCTGAAAATCCTGGAAGAGGCAGTGGCAGCCTATCAGGGGACGTTGATTGCCATTTCCCATGACCTGCATTTTCTGGAAAAGGCAGGTGTTAACAAAACAATCACTTTACACCAAAACACAGACAACAACCATGTTTAAACGTAAGAATATTTTAGTGTTCCGGACTTCAGTGGAGGCCTGGGAGACCGTTTTGAAAATAAAACCCTTACTGGATAGGCTGGTAGAGGACACTGGCAGGTGGAACTTTGACCTGGAGGATTGTGACCGGATATTACGGGTAGAGTCCAACCACCTTATTGCCCAACAGGTAGTGGATTTGCTCCGGAAAAATGGAATTTTCATCAAGGAACTGGAAGAATAATATCTGAAAAAATGGAGCAACTTACTGATTCTCAAATCCGTCATTTTATCCATGATGGGTATGTGAAAATCGAGAAGGCTTTTTCGGAAGAATTAGCGGGCCAATGCAGGGACATATTGTGGAAGGCTACCGGCTGTGACAGGAATGACCCTTCGACTTGGAATAAGGGAGTGATTTGGCTCTGGGCCTTTTCGGAAGGGCCTTTTGTCCAAGCAGTCAACACCCCGGTTTTACACACGGCCTTTGACCAACTGGTGGGAAAGGGGAGGTGGGAACCAAGGTACAGCCTGGGAACTTTCCCCGTTCGTTTTCCTTCAAAGGAGGATACCGGAGATACAGGCTGGCATGTGGATGCCAGTTTTCAGGGCGCGGATTCCGATCCCAACGATTTTATCACCTGGAAAGTCAATATCCATTCCAAGGGCAGGGCTTTGCTGATGCTGTTTTTGTTTTCGGATGTTGGAGAATTGGATGCGCCTACCCGCATCCGGGTGGGTTCACATTTGGAAGTGGCAAGAATGCTTGCACCCGCGGGGGAAGAGGGGTTGTCTTCTTTTGACCTGGGAAGCACGGAGAAACTCCCGGAGGTGCTGGCCACCGGGCCTGCGGGAACGGTTTACCTTTGTCATCCGTTTTTGGTACATGCGGCCCAGGTCAATCGCGGTACCCGGCCCAGATTCCTGGCCCAGCCTCCCTTGTATCCTTCCCGGCCATTTCAGCTGTATCGACGGTCAGGAGATTATTCTCCGGTGGAGAAGGCGATAAGGATGGCGCTTGGCAAAACGGGAAACCGGAAAGGGTAGAGGCGGATTGCCTCACCCTTCCTGCGGCTGTGGTCACAATGACGCTTCCGGTACATCATCATTGACAGTCCGGAATGACAAAATCGAGCGGAAAGGCCGGACAAGCCCTCTGATTTTTAATATTCCGTACTTTTGAAAGGTACTTCCGCCTTTTTCAAAAGTACATCTGAACGCATATTGGTCATTTTTGTGCCATAAAGTTTTCAACCCAAAAATGAAACAATCATGAAGTTCACCATCACCATCTTTACCGCCTTATTTGTCTTTTTTGACGCCTTTCCGCAAATTCCTGTGGACCTTATGGGCGGGCACAAGGCCACGGAATTTTCCTTCTTTTGGTTTGAAGACGTGGATGCCAAAAAGAAGGTTGAATTGTTCAACTTCACCTTTTTCTCAGTCGATTATCAGGACCAAAGTCAGAACGAGTATGAAATTTATCAGGCCGTGACTTACAAATTAAACAGAAACTGGGGGTTTTCCGGTGTGGGAAGATTTGCGTTCAATGAATTCATGCCCCAGATTGCGGTGGCTTACCAGCTTTTCAATGGTAATTTCTTCTTTGCTGCCTATCCCTATCTCCAGTATTCAGGTGTCCAGGATATTTGGAGCCAGGGGGCCTTTGGCTTTGTTTTCTGGAATCCGAAACTCAATGAAAAGTGGAAGTGGTTTCACATGCTGCTTTTTGAAACCAATGTGGACAAAAGAGGGCACCAGTACAGTTTCCAACAGTTGAGACTGGGTGTGGAAAGCCCGCAGGGGATACAGTTTGGCTTGGGAGCTACCTTGGGCCAGAAGGGCGCCATATGGGACTTCACCAATAATCTGGGGCTATTTATCAGAAAGGAATTATAAAAACCTGCTTGTAGATCTGTCATCATGCTGGGTGTCAAGTCAAGTATGAAATGTCCGGTTTCCGATCGCTCCCATTGGTTTCCAATGTGTCCGCGAATTGCCCCGGACCCGGTCAACGGGATTCGGGGGATCAGCACGAAGGAAGAGGGGGTAGTTTAATTGAAAAGCCGTTCAATTGGGTGATTCTTTCCATGTAATTAGTGAATTAGCATAGACCTGACCCAGTCTGCCTCAGCCTGCCCCGAACTGGTTTCGGGGAACTTGGTTCGGCATTAGTGGATAAAAAAATCGTTAAGATTTCCGTCAATTTACACTTAACATGATACTGAAGAATTTGACCAACAATGTTTTGGAAAATTAGATACCAATCGGTATCTTTGGGGCATGAGAGATCCGGAGGGCACCAGAATCAAAATATTGGAGCAGTCGGCACGGCTGTTCAATGTGCAGGGTTATAAAGCCACTTCGATCAGTGATATTACGACAGCCACCGGGCTGACAAAAGGGGCTATCTACAGGCATTTTCAGGACAAGGAGGATTTGGAGGAAAAGACCTTTGCCCATTTGGCCAAAGGAATCGTGATGCGGCTTCAAAAAGTGGTGAAGGAACAAGACAATGCACCGGACAAGTTGAAAGCCATATGTGCCTTTTATGAAGACCATGTTGAAGGCCTGTTTATTGAGGGAGGGTGTCCCATGTTGAATGCCGCTATTGAGTCGGACGACACCAAAGCAGGACTGAAGGCGGGGGTATTTTCTTTGATGAAGACGCTTCAGGAGGGGCTTTGGACCATTATAAAAAACGGGATAAAATATGGTCAGATCAAACCGGAAACGGATGCCGATCATTATTCCTCGCTGTTCATCGCTACCCTTGAAGGGGGAATCATGATGAGTAAGCTGAGGGGAAACAACAAAGACATGGAAACGGTACTCAAACATTTATACAAAATCATTGACGAAATCAGTCTATGATTTTTTTTGCCCAATAAGATACCGATCGGTACCTAAAAAAGAAGTGTATGAAAAACATGATTGTAAAAAGTTTGGGATTCTATTTGAATTCCATTACATGGGTTGCCCCCAGGAAGGCAGGTGAGTTTGGGTTTGAACTTTTCTGCCGCCCCATAAGGACCAAGGTCAAGCCCTACCAGCTAGAATTTTTGCAGACGGCAGAGCAGCAGCCGTTTACTTTCGACGGACTTCGTGTCCAGCTGTATCGCTGGGGTAATGGCCCGAAAAAGGTACTGTTTTTGCATGGTTGGCAAAGCCATTCTTTTCGCTGGAAGAAATATATTTCAAGCCTGCCCCTGGATCTTTTCACGGTATATGCGCTTGATGCCCCCGGTCATGGGATGAGTGAGGGAAATTTTATCAATGTCCCTTATTACAGTGAACTTATTCAACAGTTTGTCAAAGACCATGGAGCTTTTGACGCGGCAGTGGCCCATTCTTTGGGAGGGATGTCTTTATTGTATTCGCTGGGCCACCATTCGAATTTGCCCATAAAAAAGGTAGTGGCGATGGGTGTGCCGGGCAAAGCGAGGGATTTTGTGAACTTCTACCAACAGACACTCAAGCTGAGTCCCAAAACCATGTCCATCATTGAGGATCATTTTGTCAACAGGATAGGCAAGCCGGTAAACTATTTTGAAACTGAGAAATTCGTGAAAAACCTGGAAGTTCCCGGTCTCATCGTCCATGACGAGGAAGACAAGGACGCTCCCTACATGTATGCCAAAAGACTTCACAAAGAATGGAAAACCTCTGAGCTGATGACCACCAAGGGACTGGGACACAACCTCCGATCTGAAAAGGTGGTGGATGAAGTAAAGGCTTATTTGTTGGCTTAATACAGAGAGGTGAGGCTGAATGATTCATGTCCAGTTTGTTCCGGATTTGTTTTATGACCATACCCGCCGTGAGACATTATGTTTTCGTTTCCAGAAGAGTAAAGGAATTGGCATTATGAAAGCCCCTAATACAGGTTATAGACTTGCCGGTGACATGTCAAGGATTTCCCATGATCCTCTCACGGTGCTTTAACCCCCATTCGCGCAATTCCTTGATCATATCGCTTAGGGATTCGCCATGTTCTGTGATCTCATATTCGACTTTTGGCGGGAAAGTGTCATGAACCGTCCGTTTGATCAGTTGATGTTCCTCCAGTTCTTTCAATTCTTTTGAAAGCATTTTGTCTGTGATCCCTCCGATATCCCGGGCTATCTGCCTGAAACGCTTGGTCCCCAATGTCAACGAGACAATAATGGGCAGTTTCCATTTGCCGCTGAGCACTTCCAGCGCATCCTTTACCGGCAACATCATCCGGGCACACGTTTCCGGCGTCTTTTCGGCCATTTCTTCACAATGGTGGTCTCTCGTTTCTTGCTGATCCATGGTTTTTTCGTTTGCTATACTATAGTATAGTGCTATATAAAAGTATAGTAATATGTTATGTAAAGCAAATATAGATAGGTTTGCATTCTTAACAAACAACAAATCTATGCGATCAAAACAAATTATTTATTGGACAACCACCGTCGTGCTCTGTGTCATGATGCTTTTTAGCGGCATCAGCTACCTGACCGATGCCAGCTTAATAGAAGCTTTCCAGCATATCGGCTTTCCAGGATATTTCAGGGTAGAACTGGGTATCGCTAAAGTGCTGGGGGCACTTGTACTGGTAATTCCTGCTGTCCCTTCAAAAATAAAAGAATGGGCATATGTGGGGTTTGCCATTACCTTTATCTCCGCTGCCATTGCCCATATCAGCATAGGAGATCCTCTTGGGGCAGTGTTGATGCCGCTGGTTATTCTATTGGTGTTGGCGTTTTCTTATCTGTACAGTTATAAACTCAGGGAAGCAAAGGCTTAAAACAGCGCTTCAACCGAAAGACCTGGCAGGTTTTTGAAACCTGTCAGGTCTATTTCCAGGTTATACCGGTTCTTTGTGAAACATGTGGGTGGACACCGCGATCCGGTTCCACAGGTTGATGGTACCGATCTGCATGATCAATTGGGCGATTTGGTTGTCATTGAAAAATCGCTTGGCCATCTGGTAGGTCGGTTCGCTTAGTCCCTGTTGGGCGATCAGGCTGACTTCATCGGTCATGGCCAGTACCGCCTTTTCTTCTTCGGAAAACAGGGGGGATTCTTTCCAGGCAGCCAAGGCAAAGATCCTTTTGGTCTCTTCCCCATTTTGCAGGGCTTCTTCCGAATGCATTTCGATGCAGTAGGCACAACCGTTGATCTGGGAAGCCCTGATTTTGACCAGGTGCTTCAGTTTAGCTTCCAGGCTGGTCGAGGCCAGGTACTTTTCAAGCCCAAACATGGCTTTGTATGCGGCGGGTTCCAAGTCTTTGATGCTGATCCTTTGTTTCATATGATTATAATTTTTTTTTTAATAGGCCATATGGAATCTCGCATGTTTTATAATCATCCCAGTTTGTGACGTTTTCGTCATGCTCGGTTTCATGGTATTTTTCTGCTTTGTTTGAGGCAAAATTCAGTATCCCTTGGGACAATAAAATTAAACTGGTTTAAGAAATGCTTCTTTTACGGATTTCGCTGAGGTATTCAGGTGTAAATCCCAGGTAAGAGGCCAACATGTACTGAGGGATCCTCTGGGCAAATTCAGGATAGGACTCCATGAAATGCCGGAATAATTCTTCCCTGGAGAAGTCATATAGAAATTTGATGCGGAACTGTGATGCCGCATAGGCCCTTTCCGTTACCTGTCGAAAATAACGTTCCATTGACGGAACCGCCTGGAACAGCGGGACTTCAGACGAGACCCGAAGTTGTATGATCTCGCTGTCTTCAATGGCTTGTATAAAAAAATGGGAAGGCTGCTGCCTGGAAAGGCTCATAAAATCCGCTATCCACCAGTTCTCAATGGCGAATTGGGTAATTTGTTCCGTACCGTTTTCTTTGAGAAAAAACATACGGAGACAGCCTTTAGCTACAAAATAGCGCGCATGACAGACTTGCCTTTCCTTTAGCAGAAAGGTTTTTTTCTTCTTGGACAGGGGGATGAAATGATTTTTGATTTTTTCGGCATCCGGATCTTCCAAGGGGATAAATTGACGGATATGTTGGACAAGGATTTGAATAGGATCCATAGAGTTAAAAGAAAAATAATAACGTATATGAAGTTTTTCGCAAATTACCAACTATTTATAGTTCAAGATATACCATAAACTTTAGCCACTTATACCTGCATGGTTTTCCATTTGCCTCTGGTGAACAGCCACATGGTAAACAGTCCCACGGATGTCTCAGACAAAAAGACCGCCCAAAAAACGCCGGAATGCTGCCAATCCCATGTGATGGCAAGGTAATAAGCCAAAGGAATCTGTATCAACCAAAAGAAGACAAGGTTGATTTTGGTGGGGGTCATGGTGTCGCCGGCACCGTTGAAGGCCTGTACCGTTACCATCCACCATCCGTACACGAAATACGAATAGGAAAGGATGCGGAGCCACTCAGCCCCGATGGCCACTACCCGGGGATCCTGGGAGAAAATCCTGATCAAGGGTTCGTTGTAAAAGAAATAGATGACAGATACACCGAGCATAAACACCATATTGTAGACGCCGATCTTCCAGATGGAGGATTCTGCCCGGTCGGGCTGATCGGCCCCCAGGTTTTGTCCCACCAGCGTGGCAGCCGCATTGGACAATCCCCAGGCAGGCATCATGGTGAACATCATGATGCGTAAGGCAATGGTGGCGCCGGCTACTGCCTCGCTGCCAATATCCGCAAGGATCCGCATCAAGAAAATCCAGGAAGTCATGGCCACAATCATCTGTCCTATCCCTCCCATAGAGGTTCGGGCGATGTTCAGCATCACACTTTTTTTCAACGTGATTTGGGATGATATTACCCGGATATGCTTGCTTCCTCTGAATAACACATACAGCTGATAGAGGACGCCGGCTCCTCTGCCTATATTGGTGGCGATGGCAGCCCCTTCTATGCCCAAAGCCGGGATGGGGCCAAACCCGAAAATCAGGAGCGGGTCCAGGATGATGTTCAGCCCGTTGGCCAGCCAAAGCACCCGCATGGCTATGGCGGCATCGCCTGCTCCCCTGTAGATGGCATTGATCACGAATAGGAGCATGATCACGGCATTGCCCCCAAGCATCCATTGGGCATAGCCTGTTCCATGGGTAAGGCTCCACTCATCCGCTCCCATGAGTGCCAGAAGTTCTTTGGAATAAAAAATTCCCCCCACAGCAAAAGGCAGGGATGCCAACAGCCCAAGAAATATGGCCTGGATAGCCGTGATACCCGCTTCCTGCTTCTTCTTTTCCCCTATCCTGCGGGCAATGATGGCGGTAACCGCCGTGGATAGCCCCATGGCGATGGAATAAAGCAGAAACAAATAAGTCTCCGTCAGTCCCACAGTCGCAACCGCGGACGCTCCTAACCGGCCGACAAAATAGATATCCGCCACGGCAAAGGTGGATTCCATGACCAGTTCAAGGATCATAGGGACAGCCAAAAGAAAAATGGCCTTCCTCAATCCTATTTTTGTATAATCCTCTTCAGTCCCACGGATCGCATTTTTGAGCTCCTGCCATATAGAGCCGGAGGGGCGTTGCGGTGTGATTGTTTTTTGGCTCATCTTTATTCTGTGTTAAGATAGATGTAAAAAAAGAAACTGAGGATAATTGTCCATACATTGCACCGTACAGAGGAACCCGCCGGTATTCTACAGGGATCCGGTGACTGCCGTTTTGTTTTTTGCTCCCACGGATAACCGGTGCCGATACAAGGACAAATCACTTTGGTGGATTGTTTTTTTCTGATTATATGTGATGATCATCACCGATGGTATAAATCAGATCGTCCGCGGAAGCATGGACAAATACAACCTTCCAAAGTTCATTTCACTCAAGCGGTATTTGAATAAATCCAAAAAAAAGGCAATTAGTTCACATTTTTCATTTTGTCAGCAAAGGTATGAATTTTCTTAACCTTTCATCCCGCATCCAAAGCCCTCCCCAAGCCAATATGGCCAGGTAAACAGGAAAAAGTGTATGGGTGAAAAGGGGATTGTCAAGCCGTACATGGGTGGCAACTGCCCCTCCGAAATAGGCAGTCAATAATATGGCCCCCAAGATTGATGTGCGGGGAAGAGCATACATAACGATCGATAGCAGTCCTAATGTGCCGATGGTCATGATATGATGTTCTCCATAACCGAGCTCCACTGTCCCCTCCACGACTTCCACCGGCTGGATGAATTTGAAGATACTGTCCATCAACATGAATAGGATCACCAGTCCACTCATGGTCCACCCTATCCGGTTTTGTTTTTTCGATGTTTTTTGTGCAATCGTCATTTTGTGTTACAGAAAGTGAAGAAGAATTGAAGTTATTGTCCATGGATAATACCAGTGACCAGGAATGGCCCGAAGCGATGCGGCAAAACATCCCTACGTGTCAACCTCCCGGGTCCGGGGCCAATCCGGCCGCTTGATACAATTGATCAAAGATCAGCTTGTCGTTTTTGCCTTTTCTCCACAATTAAACATCCAGTTCACGCCAAATTTGTCCACGCAGCTTCCGAAGTAGTCTCCCCAAAACATGTCCTGAAGTTCCATGGTCACTTTGCCACCTTCTGAGAGGGCGTCAAAAAGCCTCTTGGTTTCCTTTCTGGTGTCAGGCTCCAGGTTGATATGGACATTGTCGCCAAAGTTCAAGTTGAAGCCCATGGATTCGGGCGCGTCTGTTCCCATCAATGTGTGGCCCCCAAGAATGGGTAGTTCCACATGCATTACCAGGTTTTTGTCACTGTCTGCACAGGCGGGAACTCCTTCCATAGGAGGCACATCGCCCATACGCATGATTTCGCCAAAAAATTGGGTGCCAAAGACGGATTTGTAAAAGTTGAAAGCTTCTTCCGTGTTGCGGGGGAAGTTCAGGTAAGTGCTAACTCTTGCCATGATGATATTGGTTTAAGGTTTATGTATAGAATCAAGAAATATGATCACTGAGTGTGTATGCAAATCTATTGGATATACGCACGCCGGATATTGTGTGAAAACGACAAAGTTGGGGGCTGACTGCGACAAGGCTTTACAACAAACCTTACTTTTCTATGGTTCCGTCTACCAAATGGATGATTTGATCTGATTTGTCGGCAAACTCATCATCATGCGTGACGGTGAGTATGGTTTGGCCGTTTTCCTGGGACAATTGCTGAAACAAGTCAAAGACCAGGCCTGTGTTGTGACTGTCTAAGTTTCCGGTAGGCTCATCTCCCATGATGATCAAGGGGTCATTGATCAATGCCCTGGCTATGGCAACCCGCTGCTGCTGCCCCCCCGACAGGAGGGAGGCCCGTTTTTGCGCCTGATCCGCTACCCCCAATAGTTTTAACAATTCATAAGCCCTGTGCTCGGTCTCTTCCCTGCTGTATTTCGCTGCTTTCAAAGCGGGAAGCATGATGTTCATCAAAGAAGAGAACTCAGGCAGCAAATAATGAAACTGAAAGACAAAACCGATGTGTTCATTACGGAAGCCGGCCAGCCAGCGGTTGCTTTTGCCCTTCATTTCCTTTCCGTCGATTTTGATGCTGCCCTGGAAGTCTGTATCCATGGTGGAAAGCAGGTAAAGCAGGGTGGACTTTCCGCTTCCTGATTTTCCGGTAATGGAGATGAATTTTCCTTTCTCCAAGCTGAAACTGATGTCCTTCAATACATGGAAGGGCTTGGGAGAATGGAAGTACTTGTTGATATTTTTGATTTCCAAAACTTGCATGTTGTTATCCTCTTAAAATGGAGATGGGGTCTAATTTGGCCGCCTTCCGGGAAGGCAAAAAGCCAGACAGAGAAGTAGTAAGTATCCCGAAAGTGATTCCTGAAATGTAATAGACAGGATCAAAGCTCATTGGGAGGTGGTCCATGGTCACAATCACATCGCTCTCAAAAGGGGCCTTGGAGGTGGCGTAAGACAAGAGAAAACCAAACGCCAGCCCAAGTATCGATCCTATGACGCCGATGACGACCGCCTGGGTGAGAAAGATCCACCTGACATCCACATCCGAAAATCCCATGGCCTTCAATATGGCGATATCCTTCATTTTCTCATATATCATCATGGTGAGGATGTTGAAAATTCCGAAGCCGGCCACCAGCAGGATGGTTCCCGCCACCCCGTACACGATCATGTTTCTCAATATGTCTCCTTCCAACAGGGCCGCATTGTCTGTTTTCCAGTCGGAGCCCTGATAATCATATCTTTTTTGAAATTTCTTCAGCAAATCCGGAGCTTCTTCCATTTCATGGATTTTGATTTTAATGTCCGTGATGAAAGTGGACGGCACGCCCATAAAACCCTGTGCGGTTTTCAGGCTTACATAACTTTGTTTTTGATCAATTTCTGAGATTCCTGTTTTGATAAGGCCAATGATCGTGACCAGGAAGTTTCTGCCGTTTTCAGTCGTGATCGTGATTTTATCCCCGAGGGCTACATTCATGTTTTTTGCCAGGGTGCTACCTATGACCATGCTGTTGGGCTGCGTGGAAAGCTCGTTGAAACTCCCGGCAATCAATTTGTTCTCCAACCCAAAGAGCTGGTTTTCGTCTTCGAAGACGATTCCATTGACAATGCCGTTGATGGAAATGGGACCGAGCCTGTAAAAGACTTGCGTGGTAATGGTGCCTGATACGGCCAGGATGCGCTCATCCTCCCTTAATTCCGCGACCACTTTGGTTCCGTCTTTTAGATTGGCTGGCCGTTCTTTGGGCCTGAGGTGGTGGACGTGGTTGATGTCCTGTGGAAAACGGGTATCCAAATGAGTGGTTTCGGCAATTTTACTTTCATTGAAAAGGCGGAGGTGGGCGGACTGCTCAAAAGCGACATCCTGCACATAATTGTTTGTCCCCTTGATGAAACTGACCATGAATATGAATACCGTGATGCCGAAGGCCACGCCGGCGGTGGCGACGAGTGTCTGCTTCAGCTTGGCCCTCATATGGGTGAAGGCGATTTCAATGGCAAGCCTGCCTTCTTTTATCCTGTTCATTTTCCTTTGGGTTTAAGAATGCCCTCATTCAGGGAAAGGCCGGATTTGATTTCTACCCATTCTCCTGTTTTAATGCCGGTCCTTACTTTTTGGGAAACCCGTCCGTCCACCGTTTCCACGATCACACTGTCCCCTTCCAGCAGATAGTCATTGGGGATGACCAGGGCAGGGGTTTTTTCGCGGACGATGATGGTGGCTTCGGCCGTGGATTGCGGAAAAAAATCATGGCTGCCATCGACCAACGCTTCTACCATAAAGCTTCTGGTTTCTTTTTGTAAAACAGGGTTGATTCTGCTTACGGTGGCTTCGAACTGGCTTTCCGGAAAAGGGTCTGTTTCGAAAAGCACCTTCTGGCCAGGCCGGATCAAAGCGATGTCCCTTTCATCAATCAGAAGTTCCAGCTTGAACCTGGACCCGTCTCCGATCATTACAAGCGGTTCAAATGCCTGTGGAAGTTCACCTTCCCTGCGGTAAACGCTGAAGACTTTGCCGCTGATTTTGCTCTTCAGTTCCTTTCCCTGCCGGGTATGCTGAAACTGGGCCAGGTCTTTTTCTCTTTGGAGAACTTCATTTTCCAACTCCCTGCGCAGGGATTCGTATTGCCGCTGCAGGTTATGGTAATGTGCCGAGCTGGTTGCTGCCTGTAGGATACTCCGGTCTGCTTCCCGCTGGGAAACGGCTTTTTCGGTAGCCAGTTCACGGTTTTTGACCGCCTCAATGGAGTCGTGAAGGAACTGGGTTTCCGCCAGCCGGATTTTCCCCTTTATTTCCCCAAACAAGGCTTCTTCTTCATTGAGGTTTTGCCTGGCTATGGCTACTTGCTGCTGTAAAAGCGACAACTGCTGTTGTTCGCTCTCGCTGCCCAGTATGATCACGGTTTCACCGCTTGAGACGGTTTGACCTTCCTCGACCATTATTTTCAGAATCCGGTCGGGCTGCGTCGGTTTCAAAATATCCAACTCCACCGGGAGGATTTCCCCCGATGCGTAAACACCTTCATTGATGAGCCTTTCCTGTACGGTGTAAACTTCCTCGGCATCGGAACATGCAGCCAGCAAAGCGCAGGCCATGCCTATACCTATAAGTGTTGTGGTTTTCATTTTATGGGAGGTTTTGTAGATAATCCAATTCTATGAGTTGCTGCCAATAGGCCAGCCGTGCATCTCCGGCTTTTTGCCGGGCAAGACTGAAATCCTGTTGGATCTGTCGGTATTCGAAGAGGTCCGCCCTGCCTTTTTCCAGTTTCAGCCGGCTCAGTTTTTCATTCTCCATAGCGAGCTTGAGGTTCTGCTCCTCTGATTTCCACGTGCTCAAGGCACTCTCCAGGGATAATTTTGCTTTCATGAACCGGCGTTCGTTCTCTTGCATTTGGTGTTCAAATTCAAGCTCTGCAGCCCGCATGGCAGACCTGTATTGCTGGGGCCGGTAGAGGGTTTTTTGCATGGAAAGCAAAGGGAGCCTCAATCCAATTCCCACAAATCCGACATCAAACCAGCCTGTGTTGCTTATAAAATTCAGAGATTCTCCAAATCCCACTTTTTGGAAGCTGCCATTGAGGGATAGCCTCGGCATATATTGGGAACGGATGGATTTGTATTGCTGCCGGGAAATCTGCATTTCAAGCAAATGACGGGTATAATCAGGTAAATCTTCTCTTGAGAACGTCAGTACCATTGCCATATCCGGTAACTCCTGGTGAGGGTCAAGCCCAAGAGGTTCTGTCAGCGGATAACCCATCCAGAACTTGAGATCCACAAGGGCCAGGTCCAGGGATTTCCGGGATTGCTGCCGGGTATCTTCCAACTCGTTGAGCAGGCTTTTGGATACGTTGAAGCTGATCTGGTCGATCTGTCCTTCTTCAAGGAGCCGGCCCATCAGCCGGTGACTTTCGGTGTGGGCACTCAGCCTGTCTGTGTCAAGTTCGAGCAGTAAATTTTGATGCAGCGCCTGAAAATAAGCCATGGTTACGTTCCGGATTAATAGTTTTTTCACGGCCACCACATCCTCCTCCGCGGCCTGGGCCTGCAGGGTAGCCAGTTTGATGTCTTCCCAGGCGGAAGGATCGATGAGGTTCCAGTTGGCATTTGCGCCTATGTTTCCCATCCAGGGCATCCCCATTCTTACCGGCACAAAGGAGCCTTCGGGTTCGCCTATCAATTCGCCCGGAAAGACCTGCACCGGTATTTTCCAGTAATGATCCAGCGCCGCCGAAAAGTCAATTTCAGGCAGCAGGGCCGAAACGGCTGCTTTCTTTTGGAAATCGCCGGTCTCTTGCTTTTGTTTATTAACCATCAGTTCATCATTATGGAGCAGGGCATATTCCAGGCATGCGTCCAAAGTCCATTCCTGCGCTGCCAGACAGGTGGGGAGCAGTAAAGCCCATCCCAGCAAAATCGATCTTGGTAAGCTCATAGTTACTGAAGTTTTTTTTGTTCTTTATTAAAAGAACTTTTTGGTTAAATTTTTTAAGTTGTTTTATCCAATTCAATGGTTCTCTTCCATCTTTCCAGCACAATGGGCAGTTCGATGATTAACATTTTATATAATAAAGAGGCATTTTCCAGTTGCTGTGCGGTTACGTCATCATCCTGCCGGTCATATTTTATATCATGGAGCATATCTGACATGAGTTTGAACCTGTTGATCATGACTTCTTTATTCAGCATCTTGTCAAAACTGGCATAAAAGTACCTCTTCCTTTGTCCGCCAATGGTTTTTGAATCAATCATGTTCACGGATTCCAGGTATTTCAGCGCATTGGAGATGGCGCTTTTACTTACCTGGAAGAACCGGACAAGGTCTTCAAAGGTGGCGCCGGGGTCCCTCGTGTAAAGAATGTAAACATAAGTCCTGGCAGCTACGGGACTCAGCCCCATTTTTTCCATGGTGACCCCATATGCTTCAATCTTTTTCCTGAATTTCTCCATTTACCCTATTTTTACAGTGCAAATATACGCAATAGACTGGTTCTTTCAATAGAGAACCAAGAATAATTTTTGCAAAAAAAATCATTCAACGGAAATCCTGTAGGCGCATCTTCTGGCTCCTTTAATGATATGTTCCACCCGTTTTACCTTTACCCCCTGGCCAAGCACGCTGCGGAAGATATTTAACTCCGACCGGCAAAATGCCTGGCAGGCTTCTGCCGCGGCACATATGGGGCAATGATTTTCCACCAATAGGTGACCCTGCTCATCTTCAAAATATTCCGCCATGTAACCTTCTTTGGTTCGGATTTCTGCCAATTTCCTGACTTTTTCAGCTAGTGACTCTTCTTCTTTAAGGGCATGCCCGTACCTGGCTTCTCCTTTTTGCTCATGGGTTTTGATAATGGATTCAAGGGCTTCCTCTCCCAGGGTTTCCCTGATCATCTGTATCATGTTCACAGTGAGCTCCGCATGGGCATCCGGAAAGCGTGCGTGTCCACGGGCCGTAAGCGACCATATTTGTTGAGGACGCCCCCGTCCTTTGGAAACATTCTCCGATTTTACCAGCCCTTCGCCGGCTAGCTTGAGCAGATGAAAACGGGCGCCTTCCACCGTCACTTCCATCATCTGTGCGATTTCTTTTAAAGGCAGATCGCCTTCTTTTTTAAGGATCCAGATTGCTTTTTCGTTATCCGGCAAATTAATATTCATAATAAACAAAGTAAATATTTGGTTTATTAATTCAAAGGTACTAATTTTGGCTCAAACAATGAAATTTTAAGATGGAAACCCGGACCCAAAATTCTGCATTTAAGACAGCCAAAAGCAAGGAAAACTATCTGATTACCGGGGCTACGGGGACTGTGGGCAGGTTGATTGTCAGCGAATTGCTGCACCGGGGGAAGTGCGTAAAGGCATTGAGTAGAAATCCGGAAAAGGCCACTTTCCCCGATGGAGTGGTGGCAATAAAAGGAGACTTGAATGATCCGGGTTCGCTGAAGGATGCCTTTCAGGGGATAACAGGCATGTACTTGATCACCATCAGCGGTGAAAGTTTTGAACCGCTGGAATTTGTGGTGTCCTGGTACAAAAACACACCCCCGGAAGGTTATACCGTAGTCCCCACTGTAGAGGAAGTGACGGGACAGCCCGCCCATACCTTCAGGCAATGGGCAAAAGAACACAGGAATAATTTTGAAACAGCGAAATAGATTACGCTAACCAATAACCCATATCGTTATGAAAATAGCAATTTTGAATGGAAGTATCCGGCCTGAAAGACAATCTGTCAAGGTAGCGTGGTATTTAGAAAAACAATTGAGGGACAGAGGGCTGGATGTGGATCTGATTGACCTGGCAGAATATCCTTTGCCGATGTACGGTGCCTCGGACGGACTGTCCAAGGTTTATGAAGACAATGTGGACTTGGTTGCGGCCAGGCTCAAGGCTGCCGACGCCATGATTTTTGTGACGCCGGAATATCACGGCACGTTTTCCGGCGTATTGAAAAATGCCTTGGATTATTATTGGGAAGAATTCAGCAAAAAGCCGATTGGGGTGGCTACCGCATCGGCGGGGAAAATGGGGGGCATCAACGCTTCCACGCAACTGCAGCACTTGATTTTAAGTTTGGGGGCTTATGCACTGCCGGTGAAATTTCTGGTGTCGGGTATCCAAACCGCATTCAATGAGTCCAATGAGCCTGTGGAGAAAGCTGTACAACAGTCGGCCAAACGGTTTTTGGATGAATTTATATGGCTGTCGGAAGCGGTATTCCTGAAGAAAACAAACCCGGAGTGTGTGCCTGCATAATAAAAATTAAAAAAAAGTAGTATCTGCTGTCACATTTTTGGCGTCTGAACTGTCCTGATAGGAATAACCGGATGTTCAATTTGCAGGATCATGAAAGTAAAAAAAGAAAAAGAAAAAGAAGTTTTGGTATTTAAAACCGATACACCCCTGGACACGGATCTTTCTTATGTGTCAGAGGGGTTGGAAAGCGTGGATGGTATAGTGAACTGGAATTTTGATCTGGAAGACAGGGATAGGATTTTCCGCGCAGTAGTCATCAATGTGGAACCGGAAAGGATCATTTCCAAGCTCCAGGGAGTTGGGATTTGGGCAGAAGAGCTTATTTAATTAGCCCGATTTTTATCAAGTTTGAAATTGACCAATAAGACTTAAGTACAAATCGCATTTTATTGATCAATAGGATGAGCGAACAAGCAGAACAAAACACCTCAGGCCAGGCGGAAGCTCCCATAGAAAAGGACCAGCTGCAAGCTTATTTTGAGAGGATAGGTTATCAGGCAAAATGGTCGGCTACACTGGATTGTTTTCGGACCATCCACCGCCTCCATCCCCAATGTATCCCCTTCGAGAACCTGAACCCCTTTTTGAGGATTCCGGTGCGATTGGGAAAAGATGACTTGGTAAAAAAACTTATTCATGACCAAAGGGGCGGGTACTGTTTTGAACATAACCTGCTTTTTGGCCAGGTGCTGAAGTCTTTGGGATTTCGGGTGAAGGGATTGGCAGCCAGAATACTTTGGAATGCGCCTGTGGGGGCCATCACACCCAGAGGACACATGCTACTGCTGGTGGAAGCAGAGGAACAGACCTACCTAGCAGACGTGGGTTTCGGGGGATTGACCCTTACTTCCCCCTTGCTTTTACAGCCCGATTTGGAGCAGGAGACGCCCCATGAGCTTTTTCGGTTGATCATGGACAGGGATCAATACGTTCTCCAGGTAAGCATCAAAGAGGTATGGAAATCGGTATACAGCTTTAGCCTGGAAGAACAGTTCCAACCGGATTACGAAGTTACCAACTGGTACCTTTCCAATCATCCTGATTCCCATTTTGTCACAGGTTTGATTGCGGCCAGAAGCGCGCCGGGTGTGCGTTATGCCTTAAGAAATAGCCAATTATCCGTCCATTATGTGGAGGGGCCGACAGAGAAAAGAGTGCTGGAAAGTGCCGGGGAAATCAAGCGTGTTTTACAGGATACTTTCCAAATCCGGTTACCGAAGGAGGATGAACTCGGAAATGCATTCGAACGCATTATCCTCCCTTAAGGTGGAACACGGATTGCACGGGTTCTGCGGATTAGCGCGGATTTATTTATGGAAAACCGATCGGTAGCTCTCCGGCAATTAATCTGTGTAAATCTGAGTAATCTGTGGTTTCTAAAAAAGGGGATGGACCACGGATTCCGCGGATTGGCACAGATTTGTTTTCGAAAAAATTGGCCGGAAGTTCTCCGGCAGTTAATCTGTGAGAATCTGGGTAATCTGTGGTTTGTTGAATCAATCAGACAGGCATACGATTTATACCGAAGAAGAACCTTGGGCTGTTTTTATCCGTACATACGAACATTATAGGCCGGAATATCAAATATACGATCCACTGCATTGGTCTACCATGTAAGCTGAAAGGGATATAGGCAAGACGGTTTTAGCATCTCTACTTTTTATGGACAATTTTACAGGAGCCTTTAATTTCAAAAATCAGGCGGCATTTAAAGCACTTTTTGATCAGTATTATACCCCTTTGACCCGATATGCTTTGCGCTTTTTGGCGGATCCGGCTGTAGCTGAAGAGATTGTTCAGGATTTGTTTATCTATCTGTGGGAGCACAAAGATGAGCTGAAGGTGAATGGCCCGGTAAAGGCATACCTGTATCGCGCCGTTAAAAACAGGGCGATCAATTACCTCAAAAGCAAAAGTCATCATCTTCATCAAAACATGCAGGATATAGACGCAGTACACCATCTAGATCACGAAGCTGACCAAACCCTGCGGGTCCGGGAACTGAATGAACTGCTGGAAAAGGTTTTCCGGACATTGCCAGTCCAGACCGCCTCGATTTTTGTCATGAGCAGGCAGGGGGGAATGAGCCATTCTGAGATAGCCCAAGAGCTCAGCATTTCGAAAAAGGGCGTTGAATACCATGTCGGTTCAGCGCTTAAAGTCATCAGGGAGGTATTGAAGAAATACGGGTACCTCATAGCCATCGTGCTTTTTTTAAAAATAGTTTTATTTTTTTCTAGGGTAGTTCCTGATTTTTTTGTCTTAGGTATATAACGTGAAAAAAATGAACGACGCACACATCGATCTGATGATACGCTACCTGAAAAATGAGGCCTCCACTGCGGATCGGCGTATTTTGGAAGAATGGATGCGTGTCCCGGAGAATCGGCTGAGATTCGAGGAAATAAAGAAAAGTTGGGAAGTGGCCGCAGACCTGCATAGGGATTTTGTGCCTGATGAAGGTAAAGCATGGGACAGTATCCAAAGAAGGCTGATTGCTGGAAAAACGGCTGCCGGATCTGCCGGGATTTGGCCGGCCCTGGTTCGGGCAGCCGCAGTAATTCTGGCGATAGTAACATTTACCTGGTTAGGCTTGCACTTGACCCGGGAAACGGATTCTGGGGATCAGATGCTCACGGAGTTGGCCACGACATCCTTTGCCGATTCCGTCCAGTTAAGTGACGGGACGGTGGTTTGGTTAAATAAGCAGACCAGAATACGTTTTCCGCAGGTTTTTGAAGGTCATGACCGCCGGGTTTTCCTGGAGGGGGAGGCATTTTTCGAAGTGGCGGCGGATGAAAGAAAGCCTTTTATCATAGAAACACCTTCGAATGAAATCCGCGTGCTTGGAACGTCTTTTAATTTGAAAGAAACCGAGGGGATTTCCGAAATAACGGTGGTTTCCGGGAAGATTTCTTTTTCCGAAAAAAATGATCCTGCCAATCTTGCCTATCTGGAAGCGGGCCAAATGGCGGCCTTTGACTTGAATAAACGCGTTATCAGGACCGCCGGTATGGATCCGAATGCACTTTTTTGGAGAACCGGAAGACTGGTTTTCCGAAATGCCGGACTGACTGAAATCACAACAGCCCTTTCCGGATATTACGGGGAAGCCATCCAACTCCAAGTGGAACATCCTCACGAATATACATTGACAACGGAATTTGAACGCCAGTCTCTTTCGGAAATAATAGAGATCATTTGTCTGACATTGGATTTGGAGTATGAAAAAAACGCCCATGGCTTTGTTCTAAAAGAATAGAAGGTCTTTTTGCCGGCTAAGCGCAGTGATAATATAACAACCAACTATTTAGAATATATGATGAGAAACAAAACAGCTATTTCGTGGAAGATGGCTCCATGGCTTTTTTTAGCGATTATTATTTTGGGAAGGACAGTGGCTTTTGCGCAGGAACCGGATTATTTGGAGAGAACCATCACATTTGAAAACACGCGTGTTTCAGCCAAAGCGGTTATACAAAATCTTAAAGATGTAGAAGGTATCTTGTTGTCTTACAACGAATCGGCTTTGGAATTGGAGGGTATGCTCCGTTTGCCGGCCCGGAAATTGACGGTTCTTCAAGCATTGGAAGTGCTTAAGGAACAGAAGGGGATAAGCTACCAATTGCACGGCAAACAGCTTATCCTTAAAAAAAGCAAAACCAATGAGGCAAATGAAACCGGAAGGCGCTTCAAAATAGAAGGGCAGGTGAGCCACCTGTCTACAGGAGAGCCTTTACTGGGCGCCACGGTGCGGGTAAGTCATTCAGGTAAAGGAGTGGTAACAGATACGAATGGAAAGTTTGAATTGGAAGTGCCGCCAGGTCAACAGGTATTGGCATTCGACCACGTGGGTTTTGAAAAAGTGGAAAAAACGCTGGAAATACAAAGAGATACCAAATTATCGGTCGAGTTGGGGGAATTTACCTCACAATTGGAAGAGGTGGTGGTCACAGCGAGAAGCTCCGAGGACAATGTGGCCTTGAACAGGGTTGGATTCAATGCCTTGGAAGCCAAAAAGATCGAACGGGTACCCGCTTTGTTCGGAGAAGCTGACCCCATCAAAGTACTCAAGATGCTCCCGGGAGTGGCGATGACCAGCGAAATCAGCAGTACTTATAGCGTCCGTGGCGGCGGTCATGACCAAAACCTGGTTTTGTTGGACAATGGCACGGTGTACAACCCGTCGCACCTGTTGGGTATCTTTTCGACTTTCAACATCGATGCCCTTCAGGGTATGGAATTTTATAAGGGTAACCTCCCGGCCAAGCATGGAGGCAGGTTATCCTCACTTTTGGATGTGCAGATGAAGGAAGGCAGCACGAAGAAATTTACCGGGAAAGGAGGTGTAAGTCCAATTGCGTCCAGATTGACGGTAGAGGTGCCCACGGTGAAGGGCAAAGGTTCTTTGGTGGTAGCTGGGAGAAGGACCTATATGGATTTGTTCACAGGGCTTGCCAATGATGAGGCCTTGCAATCCTCGACGTTGTATTTCTATGATTTTAATGTGAAAAGCCATTTAAAGTTGGATGAGAAGAATACCTTATACATTTCAGGTTATATGGGTAGGGATAAGTTCGGGGTTGACCTGGATGAATTTTCTCCCAGTATGGATTGGGGCAATATCAGTTCGACATTGCGTTGGAAGCACATTTTTCACCGGAATTTGGTTTCCAACCTCTCGGTGAACTTTAGCAAGTATGATTATCGGATGGGATTTCGGATAGAGGATTTCGACTTGGATTGGAAAGCTGATATCGCAGATTATGGTATCAGGTGGGATTTCGACTATTTTATTTCGCAAGACCACAACCTCAGTTTTGGGATCACCTCCACACTGCATGATTTCAAACCTGGAAATATGCGGGTACAGACACCGGAGACTGCCGGATCGGTCCGGGCATTGGACAGCAGATCCCTGGAACATGCCTTGTATATAGGTATGGAGAGCGCGTTTAATGAAAATAGATTTCTGATCAACCCCGGACTGAGACTGTCAGGCTTCCAGAATATAGGTCCCTATACCCTTTACGATTACGATGGGAATTACGAAGTGGCGGACACGACCAGGTACGACAGTTGGGAAACCTTCAATACCTATGTCAACCTGGAACCGAGACTGGCCATGACTTACAGGATAACCCCCGTTTCTTCGGTGAAAGCCGGTTTTGCCCGTTCATTACAATACCTGCATCTGGCTTCTAATTCTATAGGTGGAACGCCGCTGGACATTTGGGTACCTTCCACTCCCAATGTCAAACCCCAAAAATCAGATCAATATTCCATTGGTTTTTTCCAAAACCTGTTCGGCAATAAGATTGAAACTTCCATCGAGTATTTCTATAGGCATATGGCCAGCCAGATTGACTTTAAAGACCATGCGGACATCTTACTCAATGAGCAACTGGAAGGGGAGTTTAGGTTTGGGAAAGGGTATGCCTCGGGGATTGAAATGATGATCAGCAAGCCTGAGGGCCGTCTCAACGGATGGATCAGCTATACTTTTTCCAAGTCCATGCGAAGAATAGAAGAAGTAAACGAAGGGGACTGGTACAGATCGCCATTTGACCGGCCGCATAATCTGGCAGTTGTCGCCAATTACGAATTGAGTCCCAGAGTCGATTTATCGGCCAATTGGGTTTATTTCAGCGGTATGCCTTTTACAGTGCCGTCGGGTAAGTACTACTATCAGGGCACGATGGTTCCCATCTACACGGAACGCAATGGGGACAGGATGCCCGATTATAAACGGCTGGACATCAGCCTGACCGTGAAAGGGAAAAACCAGGAGGCCAAAAGAATACGGAGTTCTTGGAATTTTTCGATCTACAATGTACTGAATCAAAAAAACCCATCTTTCATCAACTTCCAGGCAAATGAAAACAACCCCAACCAAACACAGGCCATGATGTATTACTTGTTGCCCATTTTGCCTTCTGTCTCCTGGCTGTTTGAATTTTAAATACGGAAATCGAAGACCAATGATAAAGAACATAATACTGAATAATTACCTGAAAACCAGATGCTGTCAAATTTTGATAACCTGGGGATGGATAGGACTGTTTTGCCTGAATGTTTCGTGTTCCGAGGAAATTGACTGGGACGTTCGGGAATCGGGTCCACGAATGACTGTGGACGGAGCCGTGACCAATGAAGAGAAAATACATTCCGTGCAGCTAAGTATGAGCCAGGGGCTGTTTGAAGAAAAAGCCAATACGGGAATCAGCCATGCCATGGTACGTGTACATGACGGGGAACAAACGTTCATTTTCGAGGAAGATCCTGAAAACAGCGGCCATTATCTCTCGGCGGACCCTTTTGCCGGGGAGGTCGGCAAAAATTATCGCTTGGAAATCGAACTGCCCGAGGCCATTGATGGTATCACAACGCTGCAGGCTTCAGCGACAATGGCGCATCAACTGGCTCTCGACTCGGTCACTGTGATAAATGAAGTTTTCGTTGGTGAGGAAGCATATACCGTCAGGATATTTGGTCCGAAACCTACCCAACCATTCAACTATTACCTGATACATGTCTTTAGAAACGGAGAAAAATTGACCAAAGACCTGGTAGACCTGATTTTGTTGGACAACGCGGACATCGAAGGTTTTCATGTCAACAACATCCCCATATACAGAAGCGAAGATATTGGGGAAGGGGATGTCATCACGTTGGAAGTACACTCCCTGACAAAAGCGTATTTCACTTTTCTTACCCATACCATCAGCTCGATTCAGGGAAACGACATGATGGGGATCAGTGGCCCCCCGGCTAATGCAATAGGCAATCTTGGCGCCGAAGTAATGGGGTATTTTCATGCAGCGCCCATATTCCGTATTTCCCGAGTAGCAGAATGAAAAGCATAAAACCAAAAATATCATGATCAATATTCTGAAACCTACGGACTCATTTGTTTCCTATCAAAAAGGATGGGAAAAGTCCCTGAAAAACATGGAGGAGTTTAACAGCCATGGGGCCACCGTATTACCGTCCCTGCGCCATGTGGGCAGAAAAAGACAAAAAGAATAGGAAGTCAACGCACATTTTTTGATCTGACGGTTGACCGAAGATTGGCCATGAGGGGAGGTGATCAGGATTGAATTTTGCCCATCAGCAGGTAAAAATTGAAATCCGTCATCGGCATCCGTGAAACCGAGGTTCCTTCCAATCGTCACCACCTGTCCTCTGTGGTAGGTACTATGGTTCATACAGTGCTGAATGAATTCGAAACGCGGCTGCTCGGAGGCAAACCAGGGTGTTTTGAGCGGGATTTTCTCTTGTATGGCTTCATCATCCAGTGAGGCTATAAAGTCGGCCAGCTCTTGGGATTGCTGTCTCAAGCCTTCTAAAACCTCCTGAGCCGAAACAGGCCGCTCTTCTCCTTCCCAAGTGGCATCGTCCCGATATTGTTTTTTCAGCACATCCAGCCAAAACTGCTGGGTATCCCAGATATGTTTCAGTGTCAGTTTGATGGAAGGAAAACTTGAAGGGACCTCCGTTTCCATTTGATCAGTAGGCTTGGTTTTTAGCCAACTGACCAATTGCTCATTGGCCCACTGGTTATAGACGGCATAATCTTTCATCAATGCGGCTACAGAAATGGATTTTGTCATGGTGCTGTACATGGTTTGATTGGGGTTAGGATTTGAAATTTTTGATATGGAACAAAGTAAACCGGCCGGAATGACAACCCTATGTCAGTAGGATTGATTTTTCCGGAAAATTCATAGGTTATATTTTAATCATTTGATTAAAATATTTGTTTAATATAAGAATATCCTTTACCTTTGGATTGTTAACTGCGGTGAATGATGAAAAAAGACAAGCTTGTTTCCAACCAGGACCCTTCTACAGAGGAAAAGATCAAAAATGCTGCCCGTAAAGTGTTTTACCAAAAGGGGTTTGCCGCAACCAGAACCAGGGACATCGCCCAAGAGGCAGGTATTAACCTGGCCTTGTTGAACTACTATTTCAGAAGCAAGCAAAAGCTGTTTGACATCATCATGTTGGAAACCATTCAAGGTTTCTTTCAGTCAATGCGCGCCGTATTTAATGATCCACAAACTTCTTTGGAAAAAAAGATAGAAATACTTGTAGACAGATACATCGACCTGCTTGTGCATGAGCCAGAAATTCCCCTGTTTATTATGAGCGAAATACGTACCGACCCACAAGGTTTGGTCGAGAAAATGGACATAAAAAACATACTGCTCAATTCCTATCTGGTGAAGCAATACGAGGAAGCAGCGGGAACAGGAAAGGTAGCTTCCCAAAACCTGCTCCATTTCTTGATGAACCTGATAGGTCTGATGGTTTTTCCGTTTATCGCATCCCCCTTGATCAAAATCATAGGGGCAATGGACGATGAAAAATTCAATGTACTGATGGAAGAAAGAAAAAAACTGATTCCGGTATGGATTGGGGCCATGTTTAAGAAAACTTAAATTTTTTTGGGCGTGTATTAATCAAATGTTTAAAACAAAATAATTAATAATATGATTAATGTTAAATTTCTCTTTATCGGTACAGTGTTGCTTGCCCTGCACACGCGCTGGGCACCTGCTCAGCACAGGGAAACACTCACCATCGAAGTGGCTGTTGCACGGGCGGAGGAACATTATCCTCTGGTCAGGCAATATGCACTTATAGAGCAATCAAGGGCCTATTCCGTGGAAAACGCCTCCAAAGGATATTTCCCGCAGGCAAGCCTGGCCGGGCAGGCCTCTTACCAGTCCGATGTGACGCGGTTACCTTTTTCTCTTACCAATATGGAAGTCCCTGTGGTCAGCAGGGATCAGTACAGGATTTATGGAGAAGTGGTGCAGCCCATCACGGATGTTTTCAGGACAATACCCTACCGACGCAATCTGGCGGATGCCCAAGCAGAAGTGGACAAAAAAAAGCTGGAAGTGGAATTGTACCAGCTCCGCGACCGGGTACAGCAGTTGTTTTTTGGCATCCTGTTGATAGACGCACAGCTGGAGCAGACAGTCCTGTCCCAAGCAGATGTGCGATCAGGCATGGAACAACTACAGGTAGCAGTGAAACATGGGGCGGCCCTACAGAGCAGCATGGACCTGCTTAGGGCAGAATCCCTCAAATTGGACCAAAAGACGATCGAACTGGCATCGGCCAGGAAAAGCTATCTGAACATGTTGGGAAGCTTTACTAATCTGCATCTGGATGAAACAACAGCTTTTGAAATACCGGTCATGTTGGTTCCTTCCGGAGGCATCAACAGGCCGGAACTGGCCCTCGTTGAGCAGCAAAAACGGGTGTTGGCCATAAAAGAAGGTTTGTTGAGGGCGGCCATTCGGCCCCGCTTCAGTCTGTTTTTTCAGGGCGGGTATGGCCGGCCGGCTCTGAACATGCTGAACAACGACTTTGACCTTTATTACATTGGAGGGCTTAGGCTAAATTGGAACCTTTCCGGCTTTTACACCTACAAAAATGAAAGGCAAGCACTGAGGATCCACAGAAATTCGCTCGATCTGCAAGCGGAAACATTTTTGTTCAACGCAGACCTCTCCCTGCAACAGCAGGGTGTGGAATTGGGCAAACTGCAGGAATTGATGGTCAAGGACAGGGAGATCATCGCGCTTAGGGAATCCATCAAAGGTAACGCCCAAAACCAATTGGCCAACGGCACCATCACTGCGCATGATTATGTCAAGGTCGTCCATGAAGAGGACAGGGCCCGGCAGGAAATGGCCCTTCACAGGATCCAATACCTGATGGCGCAGTACAAGCATCAATTTATATCCGGAGATTAACCCTCCAACCTTTCACTGTATCAAATGAGAATTAATCTATCGAAAAAACAATCAGACACATGAAAAGTTTGCAAAACTTGATCTTTTTCGCCGGCTTTGGCCTGATGACCATAGGCTGTGGGCAAAATGATGAATTTGATGCATCCGGCGCTTTTGAAGCGGTCGAGACCATCATCTCATCCGAAGCAACCGGAGTGATCCGGCAACTTGACCTGAGAGAAGGGGATGATCTCCAGCCAGGACAGTTTATAGGCTTTGTGGACAGCACACAGCTGTATTTGAAAAAGCAACAGCTGTTATCCCAAATAGAAGCCTTACTAGTCAAAAGACCGGATATCCCCGTGCAACTGGCCCATCTGGAAGAACAGTTGCGGGCCACAGAAAAGGAAAGAACCCGTATGGCTACCCTGAGAGAAGGAAATGCTGCCACGGAAAAGCAACTGGATGATATCACCGCGCAGACGGAGGTTTTGACAAGGCAACTGCAGGCCCAGAAGTCCTCTCTCCGGATTGCCTATGAGGGTATTGACCGGGACATAAAACCGCTGCAGATACAGGTGACGCAGCTTGAGGATCAGTTGAAAAGACACAGGATAGACAATCCGGTAAGAGGCACCGTCCTTACCAAGTACGCGGAATCCAGCGAAGTCACGGCTCCAGGAAAGCCGCTCTATAAGATTGCCGATCTTTCAACCATGATACTTCGCGTGTACATTACCGGCAACCAGCTGGCCCGGATCAGGCTCAACCAAAAGGTGGGGGTTTTTACCGACGATGGGCAAGGCGGTTATAAAGAAACGGAAGGCGTGGTTTCCTGGATCAGTGACAAAGCGGAGTTTACCCCGAAAGCCATTCAGACCAAAGACGAAAGAGCCAGCCGGGTGTACGCGGTTAAGGTACGTGTAGATAATGACGGTACCTATAAAATCGGAATGTATGGGGAGATCCGTTTTGATAAAGATGCTCAACCTGCTGGATGATGGGAGATATTGTGCTTAACCGGTTGACTAAAACCTATGGAAAAGGGGAAATCAAGGCGGTAGATGAGGTATCCTTTTCCGTAGAAAAAGGTGAGCGTTTTGGTCTGATAGGGCCGGACGGGGCCGGCAAGACCAGTATTTTCCGGATGTTGGCCACTTTACTGCTTCCCGATGGAGGTACTGCGTCCGTAAGCGGTTATGACGTAGTCGGGGATTTCAGACAGATCCGCAGGCACATCGGCTATATGCCAGGGAAGTTTTCCCTTTATCAGGACCTGTCCGTAGAAGAAAACCTTGGCTTTTTCGCCACCGTCTTTAACACCTCTGTCCGGCAAAATTATGACCTGATCAAGGACATATATGTGCAGCTCGCTCCCTTTAAACAACGAAGGGCAGGAGCCCTTTCGGGTGGAATGAAGCAAAAACTGGCCCTCTGTTGTGCGCTTATCCACCGCCCAAAGGTGCTATTTTTAGACGAACCTACCACCGGGGTGGACAGCGTATCCAGAAAGGAATTCTGGGAAATGCTTAAGGGCTTAAAAAAGGAGGGGATCACCGTTTTGGTTTCCACACCCTATATGGATGAAGCCTCGCTATGTGAAAGGATCGCCCTCATGCAGTCAGGAGAGATGCTGACCATTGATTCGCCTGATGAGATTATCAGAAATTTCAAAGGCGATCTGTACGCTGTCAGGGCTTTTCCTATGAGCCAACTGCTGGGCGTTCTAAAGAAGAACCCATTGGTAGCCAGCTGCTTTTCCTTTGGCGAATACCACCATATTACCTTCAAGGACGAAAGCGTGGACGGGCAATCCGTGACCATGAAGGAACTGTTGCTTTTTAACGAACTGACAGATCAGGGATACGAAGAGCTGGAAATAAAGCGGATCACGCCCACCATAGAAGATTGTTTTATCCAACTGATGAACCGATGAACAAGGAGATCGTTATCCAAACAGAAAAACTCACCAAACGGTTTGGGGATTTTGTGGCCACCGATGCCATCACGTTTGAAGTGTATGCCGGAGAGATTTTTGGATTTCTGGGAGCCAACGGTGCCGGTAAGACCACGGCCATGCGGATGCTTTGCGGCCTGTCCCAACCCTCTTCCGGTGAGGCCAGGATAGCCGGCTTTGATGTGTATACCCAAACCGAGGAAATTAAAAAAAACATCGGCTACATGAGCCAAAAGTTTTCTTTATATGAAGACCTGACGGTAAGGGAAAACATAGAATTTTTTGGCGGGATATATGGTCTTTCGCTCAAATACATCCGTGAAAAATGCCGCGAACTGATCCTGCAGCTCGGATTGGAGAAAGAAGCGGACAAACTGGTAGGTTCCCTGCCATTGGGCTGGAAGCAGAAGCTGGCATTCTCGGTGGCCATCTTCCACGAACCCAAGATTGTATTCCTGGATGAACCCACCGGCGGGGTAGATCCCATTACGCGCAGGCAGTTCTGGGACCTGATATACGCCGCAGCGGACAGGGGGATCACCATATTTGTTACCACCCATTACATGGATGAAGCCGAGTATTGCCACCGGATATCCATGATGGTGGATGGTGTCATAAAAGCATTGGATACGCCCGCCAACCTAAAGAAACAGTTCGGAGCGTCCTCCATGGACGCCGTGTTTTATGAAATGGCACGGGGTGCCACACGAAAATCTGATTGACCATGAAGCAGTTTATTTCTTTTGTCAGAAAAGAGTTTTACCATGTCTTCCGTGATAAGAAGACCTTGCTGCTCCTTTTCGGGTTGCCGATTGCCCAAATTATCTTATTTGGCTTTGCGTTGACCAACGAAATCAAAGATACCAAAATCGTCATAGTGGACTATGCCGGCGACTTGGGAAGTCAGCGCATCATTGACAAGTTTGTGGCGAGCGATCACTTTCAGATAGAAAAACGCCTCATGAGTCACTTGGAGATAGAACAGGCTTTTAAGGAAGGTACAGTCAAAATGGCATTGGTTTTTCCCCCGGCGTTTACCGAGGATCTGCTTCATCTTCACAAGGCGCAGGTGCAGCTTATCACCGATGCTTCCGACCCGAACGTGGCCACTACCATCAGCAGCTTCGCCAACGCCATCATTATGGATTATCAAGGGGAGTTGATGCACGCCAAACCCCTGCCTTATCAGATCAATACGGAAACCAGGATGGTGTATAATCCCGAACTGAAAGGGGCGACCAACTTTGTCCCGGGTGTCATGGCCCTGGTGCTTTTGTTGGTGTGTGTGCTGATGACTTCTGTTTCCATCGTGAAGGAAAAGGAAAACGGGACCATGGAAATCCTGCTGGTTTCCCCGTTCCATCCTTTTATGGTGATCATTTCCAAGGCGGTCCCTTATCTGGTGCTGTCTTGGATCAACCTGATTGTCATTGTGTCACTGAGCGTGTTTCTAATGGATATGCCGGTCAATGGCAGCCTGGGGCTGCTGTTTGCGGAAAGTACCCTCCTGATCATCACAGCGCTTTCCATAGGTTTGTTGATCTCCAATGTCACCGATTCACAGCAGGCGGCCATGCTGATTTCCCTGATGGGCATGTTGCTGCCCACCATGCTTTTTACCGGATTCATGTTTCCCCTTGAAAACATGCCCCTGGCTTTACAGTGGTTTTCCAACATCGTCCCTTCCAAATGGTACTACATCATTGTCAAGTCCATCATGATCAAGGGACTGGGGTTTAGCGCCATCTGGAAAGAAACCCTGATTCTGCTGGCAATGACAGCGGTATTGCTGACCATAAGCGTAAAGAAATTTAAAATCAGATTGGAATGAAGACATTAAAGTTTTTACTGAAAAAAGAGTTCAGGCAGATTTTCAGAAATCCCACCATTCTGAAACTGGTCATGCTGGTGCCGGTGATACAGCTTTTGATCTTGCCTTTGGCGGCGGATTTTGAGATTAAGAACATCCTCATTGCGGTAGTGGATCAGGACCAGTCCAGCTATTCAAGGCGATTGGTTTCCAAAGTGGCAGCGGGCGGGTATTTTAAGGTGGTAGACCATGGCACTTCTTTCCCGGAGGCATTTCAGCTTTTGGAGAGGGATCAGGCGGATTTGATACTGGAAATTCCCAGGGGTTTCGAGAGAAACCTGATCCGGGAGGAAAGCGAGCAGCTGTACGTGGCCATCAACGCCATCAACGGTGCCAAAGCCAATGTCGGCGGGGTATATCTCAGGAATATTGTTTCAGATTTCAATCAGGACATCCGTACAGAACTGGTCATGCCCCGGCGGTTTCAGGCTGCTCCTGCCATTGAAGTGGCCGCCATCAACCGCTTTAATCCCCTGCTGAATTACCGCTATTTTATGGTGCCCGGTATATTGGCTTTTCTCGTTACGCTGGTGGGCACTTACATCTGTTCTCTCAATTTGGTAAAAGAAAAAGAAACCGGTACGATTGAGCAGGTCAATGTGACCCCGATCAGGAAACACCATTTTATATTGGGTAAACTGATTCCCTTTTGGGTGATCGGGATGTTTATCTTCAGTGTGGGGCTGTTTTTGATCGCGGGACCGGTGTACGGCATCACGGCGGCCGGGAGCATCGGGTTGCTTTATGCGTATCTGGGACTTTATCTGGTGGCTGTATTGGGGATAGGCTTGCTGATTTCCACCTATGCCCGTACCCAGCAGCAGGCCATGTCGCTTGCCTTCTTTTTCATCATGATTTTTCTTTTGATGAGCGGGCTGTTTACCCCGATTGAAGGCATGCCCGAATGGGCCAAATGGATCACCCGTCTGAACCCGGTAACCTATTTTATCGAGGTCATGCGGATGGTGATCATGAAGGGCAGCGGTTTCAGGGAGCTTGTAAGCCATTTTCTGGTCATGGCAGGCTTTGCCGTTTTCTTTAACAGCTGGGCGGTGTTGAATTACAAGAAGACGGGTTGAAGGGGTGGAAGACTGATGGAGAGGGTGTCATCTGTGGTTTTTAAAAAAAGGGTGGACCACGGATCCCGCGGATTCTGCGGATTGGCGCGGATTTATTTTCGGAAAACGGATCGGACGCTATCGGGTGGCAATAAATCGGTGGGAATCTGGGTCATCTGTGGTTTTTGAAAAAAGGTGGACCACGGATCCCGCGGATTCTGCGGATTGGCGCGGATTTATTTATAGAAAATTGGCCAGAAGACCCCCAGCAAATCATCTGTGTGAATCTGGGTAATCTGTGGTTTAAAAAAAGGGGGGACCACAGATTCCACGGATTCTGCGGATGGGCGCGAATTTATTTTCGAAAAACTGACCGGACGCTCTCCGGCATTTACTATGGGAAACTGGGTGATTTGTGGTTTAAAAAAGAGAAGATCCAAGGATGTGTGAAAAAATAAATTACATGGATTATTTTTTCGTTAACTTAAAATTATAAAATTCTAAATGTTCCTCCATAGTTTTGGGGTAGTACGGATTTACAAACACCTTGCCATTTAATAGAAACGGATTACGCAGCATTCTCTCGCTATTCTTTCCAAGTGAACTTTCTATCAGTTTTCTACCATCCAAATCAAAGACAGTTAAGTATCCTTGGTTATCCATAGGATTTTCTTCATCTATATCAATATGAAATCTATAAATAGTATTAGTGTTAAAATCAATTAACGGGATGTTGAAATTTGTTAACAATCTGTTTCCAGATAGAATAATGTTGGTTGCTTCAGGTGCTGAAAAATTTATACCATTTTTTATTTCAAGATCTATACTAATCATCGTTTTGTTATTTATATTATATATAAAAACTTTTGATGAAAAGCCGAATCCATAAATAATATGATTGTTTTGAATGCTGTATACAGCTCTCTCATGTTGGCCGAAAGTTAAGCCGCCCGGTAGTTTAAATTCTTCTGGAAAATAAATATCAATTGGACTTATTTCTATATTTAGGCTTTCATCTATCTTTAGTTTTACAAATAACGGATATTGTGGATAGTTTTCATTGATATTTAAATTTGGTCGATATACCTGCAAAACATACTCATGTCTATTTATTCTGACCGAATGTGACATTTCGCTGCTTATATATAAATTATCGTTATATTTATTGCCAAATATCTTATCTAACTTATTTGGGATGTTAGTGGTGTTTAAAACACTACCATGATCATCTATGATATAAAAAGAAGGAAATGATTCTATTAAATAGGTGCTATCACTCAATGGAAAAAAACCCATTATTCCACTTGAGATTGAATGGGGACCGTCGTTTGTATTAATATTTATTTTCTTAATAAACTTTCCTCCTACAACGTCGGTGATAATTATATTTTTAAACCGATCTAAAAATGCATGCAGAAAAATCTCTTTATTGGCGATTTTTTCAATGGAAAGAGATGAAAAACAGGGGATACCAATATGTCCCCAAAATCAATAATTATTTTCTCAACTTCAAAATCATAATTTAACTCTCCGTTAACATCTTTCGAAGTACATGCCGAAAACATTAATAGTAATATAATCAAGACAATTTTCATAGGTTTACACAAGAAGATTTTGATCCGTGATCATATTGAATACTGTCCGTACAACAGTTGGTTTGGAAAACATGCTTAATGGTTACACAACCCATGCTCAGTAGGCTGCAAATGTCCCTTTTTAACCTGAATCCCCATTTGTCACAACATCGAATTAGGAAGCTAACCCTAACGAAATAGCAGCTTTACCCATAGCCATTTTCGTTTTTTATAGGGTCATATGGAACCTCTCATTTTCTATAGTTATCCCTATTGCTTAAAATTAAATGATGTTCTAATTTATAAAAGAAAATCCAAGCATGAACTATAAAACCCTCTGTTTTCCGTAAGCCGTATGGTTTTATTATCCATAAAAGGCTGCCCACAAACAGCCCTATAAAAAGCTGAACCAAAAGGTTTTTATAATTGAACAAATACCGGAAAAGAAAGCGAAGGGAGCGCTTTTCACTGTCTTCCCATTTCATCCTTTTGAAGTCCGGGGTTACTTCCAGCAAAAGGGTGATCCCTTCTTTGGTAGATTCATCGGCATTGGTTCCGATCCATCTGGCGATAAAATCCGATTTGGAAAGTGTAATCAGGCCGTAGGCGGGATCCGATAGGTACACTTCATCCTTTTTGATCCGGTACACCACCACACAGTGCCTTTTATCCCAATGGGCGATCAGGGGAAGCTGTGCGTGCTTCAGCCGGTTAAAATCAAGCTTCGCTCCAATAGTTTTAAACCCAATGGATTCTGCGGCTTCGCTAAGCTTAAGCAAGTTGCTTCCCGACCGGGTGGTTTCCGAAAATTCCCGGATTTCGTGCAAAGAGATCAGTTTGCCGTAATACTTGGCAATGATGCGCAGGCAGGTGGAGCCGCAATCTTTGGCATCGGGTTGTTTGTAGAAGGGAAATGTTGATTTCAAGAAAAGTAGTGTTTAAATCTAATTGATATTTTCCATCTTCAAACGGACAAACCCCATCTCATCATTTGTATTTTCATAAATCCATATGTTGCCGTCCTTGGCGAAATGTTTAGCAGGTTTCTTGATCAGTTGCGGAACACGAGATTCTCCGATCTGATTTAACTCCATATCGTAGGCTGTTAAATATACTTTGGTTTTATCTTCATTTTCCTCGAAAGAAAACCGATAAAAGATCTGATTTTTCTGATCCCAAAAAGGTGGTAAAAAATTGATTTCCGAATGGAATCTCATATATTCAGCTTCAAAACTTTCTTTAGCATTATGATCTAATTTATAGTCTTTCACTTTTTCATTGGCTGTAAGTTTGTTCTTATACGATTTGATGAATAGAGAATCCAACTCAGTATCATACCACATAAGAGAGCTTGTAACCTGATTGGATAAAATCACTTTAGAACCGTGCTTTTCAATTTCACCTTCTGGAGATTTGATCAAAATACTACCACTCACATTATAATTAAAGGTAAAATCGGCCATTCTCACAAAGGTTTTTAGCTCAACTTTAGAAATTTCATACGCATCCAAATGGAGTATTCCCAAAACATAACTTTTATCCATATGACGGAAGATTAAACCATAAATCCGGTTGGACTCTGGGTCAAATACCCCACTTGACTTTAATTCCTCACCGCCCTCCATGGGGTGTCCACCTAAAGAAAAGTTCTCAAAATTAAACTTTCTTAACCTCTTACCATCCAATGAAAACAATGCGCTTTGATTCATGCCATTCAACATAATTTGGTTTTCGTTAATAGCATTTATCCTCCCAATAAACGGCCCTGTTCCGTTGGGGCCTTCTTTTTCAAAAGGAAGCTTTTCCTCCTGCCGCAACTCATCCAAGTTGATTTTCTCGACAGTATGGTCATTCATATTAAAATTTAAAAGGTACCTATCATCATTGCTTTTATCCGAACCAAATAGTTGATATTTCAAAAAGATGATTTCAGGATTGGAATCTATGATAACAGTATCTAGGGAAAACTGAAAGTTGGAAAAATAACCCAACTCTGTTTCATTAGGTTTTCCAATACAGGAAATTAATACTATAATGGCCAAGCAGTTTAAATATCGCATCTCTGTTTTTGTTAATATTTCCTAATTGGTCATACCTCTTCCAGGTATGGCCATCAATGACAGGTTACTATTTTAGGTGATTTTCATCAATTACAAACTCCACTGGTATAACCACACTCTCCAGATCCTCCATAAATGGTTCCCATCTGATTTCTCTGCAGCACATCCTCTGCTGCCAGCTTCAATTTCTCTAAATTTAACTTTTTCATTTTTCTGTTTAGTTAAAGAAGTTTATCGTTTCCCAAAATGGTAGGAGTATGGGTAATCCCTTCCCGTTCGCACCACTCCTTCATGGCCAAGAGCTTTTCATCCTGCTGCACCAGCTCCCCGTTCATAGGATATTGTTCTGCAAAAACCGCATAGTCCTTTTTTTCGGCAGTATACCATTGGTCCAAAGCTTCCTGCATCACCTTAGTGTCCCCTTTACTGTTTATGGCCAGAAAATGGCTGATTGTTTTTGCATGGAGATCATCCATGCTACCATTGGGAAAGAATATGATCTGTAAGTCAATGCTTCCCGCTTCCACCAACCGTTCCAATTCCAGATGAGCCTTAGCACATGGGCCGCAGTAGGGGCTGCACACCTTGATGACCTGATATTTGGGAGCCTTGTTCTTTATTTGGATACCCAGCCCTTCGGTAGGGTTACTTATCTTTTTCGACCGGGAAAGTAGGCTTTCAAAAATTGCAGGGTTTGTCTTCAACTTTTTCAGGTTCCTTTTGTAATAAAAGATGTCGTCTTTGGAATCCAAAATTGGTTTAAGGTACATCCATCCCAATTGGATGCCAATAAAAAGAACCACAAAGGCTGAAAGCTCCTGCATGCGTATAGGATCCTTATAAAACTGCACCGTCCAAGCCAATGCCATTTCGAGCAGTAAGACGCCGAGCACGATCAGGCAAAGCCGGCACCATTTTTTGACTTTGAATGCCTGGAAATAAAATGAAATCGCCACAACAGGGAGTGTTGCCAGACTTAGCCAAGCTAAGGTGGGTAGTAAACTAAACGAAGATATTTGGGTCAACAGCACCAAGGAGTCGGCAAAGAAGTAGGCAAAAGCCAGGGAACCGGGGCTGATGGCCCCATCCGCAAATTTGAAGTTTGTGTCATCCAATACCGTGTTGCAGTCCGCCTTCCCTCCGCCGGAGCAGAATTTTTGAACCAATGGATTATCCTTGTCAATTTCCCGCCATAAAATCAATCCCGAAATGCCCAATCCGCTCAGCTTCAGCAGCAGATATCCAGCGGCGGCAAGTCCGTACCCGCTTCCCATCATTTCATTCCATCCGAAACCCATTGCAGACAAAGCAAATAGCGCAATGCCAGCTATCAATAAGGTCTGTATTTTTGCTTTCCAAATACGTTCTCCAATCCCCGGCTCGGCGGAGTTGTCGTTTTTTTCCACTAACAATACCACCCCGGTCCAGATATTTAAAAAATCCTCCTTGTTAATTTTGAATTCCTTCCTCTTTTCATCATGGCCCGCAAGGGTGTTGTCTGAAATGTGGGAGAGTGTATGAAAAAAGTCTTTTCCTTGTACTGAAACCTGCACGATACAGGGCAAGGGAACCGCATCCAGCTTTTCTTTCCCAATTTTAAGCGGCACCTGGCTGATGTTATATTTTGCCATCACATCCGAAATCGTCAGCAGACTGGGGAAATGTGGGTGGGAAAGGACCTCTTCTTTTAAATATTGCCTGGTATAGTGTGAATCTCGAATAGCTCAAGGATTTTTTGAATGGCGTAGAAACAATTGTTCATTGTGTTTTATGTTGAAAGTTATACTAAACTAAACAATCAACAGGATATTTCAACTATAAAACCCTCAGTTTCCCGTGAACCGTATGGTTTTTCCCGTGAATGGTGTGTTTTTGTCCGTGAACGAATGGGTTTCCCGATCAATAATTGCATGTATTTTTGATGGAATTGTCTGTTTTGGAACGATATAATTAGGAAACAGAGAACAGGGAACAGGAAATCGGGCGGAAACTTCTATTCCCTTTTCCCTTTTCCCTATTTACTTAGTATTCAGGAAACGGGGAAGAATTAAAAAGGCTTGTTTAAATTTGCTGTTTTTCCCCATTGGAAACCTTAATTTAACGATGGCAAATCAAAAACGGCTATTCCCGGATCCTCGTCCGTAGTTATACCAAATATTTTTTTGGAATTTTCATCAACCGCCAAAGCCCTGATGGACGTGTCAAGTCTCAATTCGCATTGAATATTTCCTTCCAAATCAAAAACATATATTTCAGTGGCAAGCTGGTCTCCTTCTCGAAGTTGCTTATCTGTCCTCCCACAGTAAAGTCCGTAGATATATTTATCTCCTACATCCACTCCCCAATAGGCGAGAGGTTCATTTATGTCTACGATTATCTTGTCGGATTGACCACTGGTTTTAGCCACTGTAAATTTTGGGATGAAATTATATGGACCATCCACCATGGTGATTTTTCCGGTTTCCCTATCTAATATTTCTATCCAGTCCCGATAGGCCCCGGCAGATACATAGATGTTGTTATTTTGATTGCCCCGAAACCATCCCAGGTGTAAGTCAGCCATCATATAATCAGTGAAATCCTTTCTCACCAAATGGTCTTTCCATTGTCCGTAATTTTGCTGGCGTAGACCACTGATGTTGAACTCCACAAACTGGTAGGGGTCATTGACCATCCGGCACATTACAGTGCTGTTCGAGGACCAAGTCATGGCCATCGCCATAAAAAAATCTCCCTCCTGTTTGATTTGATTATTGGATAGAGACACCGTGTCGTCTAAACTGAACTCCGAGAATCTTTTTTCCATCGCACTATAAACCCAGAACGTGTTTTCCTTTGCGCCCAAGTCAATACCGGCAACATCTGAGATCCCACCCGGACCAAAACCGAGTATGCCTTTGGAGGTCATATACTTCATGTTTTGGGCATCTATGATATGGACAGGGGGAAATTCAGCATGTGTCCTTCTGCTTTCTCCCACAATCAGCAAGGAGCCTTTCGTAAAGATAGTAAAGGGCATTCTCAACTTGTCAAAGTAAAATTTTCTGCCAGTGAGTCCGATTGTTTTCGGTATGGTTTTCTTTGAAAATGTTTTTACATTTTCAGAATATGATTTTTCTTCCGTGCAACAAAACATCAACAATGACACAAATATCAAAGTAGTTAAAGTTGTATAGATCCGATATGGTTTGGTTTGAAAATTCATTGCGGATACATCTAAATTGTTTTAACACCAGATAAAATTAAAAACTGGTAAAAAACCCGTCTAAATCGAGGGGTAAAAAGGCTTGTATAAACCTGCTGCTCTTTCCCATCAGAAATTCTAGTTTAGTGAGGGTAGATCAAATTCCGTGATGCCGGGGTTCTCGTCCGTGGTGACCCCAAATATTTTCCTGGTGCCCTCGTCAACCGCCAAAGTCCTTATGGACGTGTCAAGTTTCAATTCGCATTGAATGTTTCCCCCCAGATCAAAAACATATATTTCGGTGGCATTTTCGCTGGTCTCAAAAACAAAATCCCCGCCCCGAATATATCATCAATAGCAGGGAGAAAATGTATTTTAATTTTTCCATTTGCTCATCATATCCTTGATATTGTACCGAAGAACCATTTCGTTTGCATAATCCGTAGCATAGAGATAACCCTCACGTTCGTCCATTCCAATCGCGTTTAAATTATTGTCAAACTGTAAAAGACAGATAGGGCGACCTTCCCAATCATACACCCTCACAAAACTCCCCGGGTTAACCTCTGCCTCGCTGGAAGGTTTTTTCTTCATTTCCAAAGCAAAGATGTAATCCTGCGTAACCGCTGTTCCATTATATCCATCTATTTTATCCGCCAAAAAGTTTGTGGAAGGGTCAATATCCTTAGCATCATAGTAATCATCCTGCCAGTTTTCTCCATCGACAATCGATTTCTGAAGGATGAGGTTCTCATTGATAATATCAATACGGTTAAACGTTGCCATTGCCTGAACAAATAAATTCTTTGAGGGATGTTTTGTAAAAGAAGTTGTATAAAGACTGTTGACTATTTCGGCGGGCAAAACCTGGATATTATTCATTGAGGGGAATAATTCGGATTTTTCGATTTCCCCATTTTTTGGGTTGTAGGATTTGATCCGCACCCTGTTTTGCTCCGCTATCCAGCAGTCTGCAATCAGTTTTTCGTCATTGACATAAAAGAGACGGAAAAATGGAAAATCCCGGCCATTGACCTGAAAACTTTTGGTAATGACAGGATAGGGGGTGCCGGCTTGCAAGCTCTTTGAAAGATCAACTTTCGATAGATGACCTCTTAAAAAGTCGAAAATCCAAAGCGATATTCCCGACTCTGTCACGTCGTATTGACCGTCCGTGGTATGGGGCATGGTCCATTCATCAGGCCCCTCTCCTCTCACACCCAATGACCCAAGGTACTTCAGGGTTTTGGTGTGATAGGCATGGAAATGGTAATCGCCCACATTGGAAGTGGTGAGCAAGACTGTATCAAGAACATAAACTTTATGGTGGTGAAAGAAATCTTCTTGAAGAATCTCCTCTTTTTCCGGTTTAACTTTGGAGGGAAAATCGGGATGGCCTATCCTCAATACAAGCGGGTCATCAACCAAATGATGGCGTTTTTCATGACAAGCCATAAAGAGCAGAAAAGCCGCCATTAGCCGAATACTATTGGTAATTGTTCCAGTCATCATTTTAACAAATAAAACCTGACGCTATGGTTTGAAATTAAATGATGTTCTAATTTATAAAAGAAATGCCATATTTGAACTATAAAATCCTCAGTTTCTCCTAAACCGCAGGGATTTCCCGGGAATGGTTGGTTTTGTTTGTGAACGAGATGGTTATGAAATCAAAAACCGAAGGTGGTATTGATGGAGTTGTCTTTTTTGGAACGGTATAATTAGGAAACGGGGAACAGAGAACAGGGAACAGGGAATCGGGCGAAACTTCTATTCCCTTTTTCCTATTCACTGTTAACTCAGTATTCAAGAAATGGAGAACAGAGAACCGGGAACAGGGAATCGGGCGGAAACTTCTATTCCCTTTTCCCTATTCACCGTTCACTGGGTATTCAGGAAATGGAGAACAGAGAACCGGGAACAGGGAATCGGGCGAAACTTTTATTCCCTTTTCCCTATTCACTGTTAACTCAGTATTCAAGAAATGGAGAACAGAGAACAGGGAACAGGGAATCGGGCGGAAACTTCTATTCCCTTTTCCCTATTCACCGTTCACTGGGTATTCAGGAAATGGAGAACAGAGAACCGGGAACAGGGAATCGGTCGGAACTCCCATTCCCTTTTCCCTATTCACCGTTCACTGGGTATTCAGGAAACGGAGAACAGAGAACAGGGAACAGGGAATCGGTCGGAACTCCCTTTCCCTTTTCCCTATTCCCTATTCACCCAGTATTCAGGACACGGGGAACAGAGAACAGGGTCAAGAAATCGAACGAAAATCCCCTATTCAGCATTCCCTCATCCGGATGTGTTTTGAAAGTAGCTTCAGGCCGGTGGACATGGTTTTTTGTTTGGCGTTCCAGATTGCCCTTGAAAACCAGAGCAGCTCTTCCACAAACTGTTCTGCCATCTGGGTAACCAAAGGATCCAGCACCTGGAAGTTTTTGTCAAATGCCGACTGCACTTCGGGCACGGTAAGCTTCACGGGCATGGGGTAAGCTCCCAAACCAAGGATGACATGCTGGAGCTGCACGGAAGCATTGATGCCACCGGATTTATCCGTGGAAGCGGTGGCCACGGCTATTGGTTTCCTGCTGAATTCTTCCCCGTAATAATCCAGTACGTTTTTGAGCACACCCGAAAAACTTCCATGGGTTTCGGAGGAGACCATGACGAAGGCATCCGCATTCAGCAGTTTGTTTCTGATCATCTCGATTTCCAACACATACTCCTCTTCGTCTCCGCAAAAGGGTATCTTGTAGTCGGCTAGATCAAGCAGGTCGGTTTCTACTCCCTGCCGCAGCAGCATTTCATCGATCAACAGGGCTACTTTGAAGGATGGCCTTTCACGTTTGCTGTTGGCTATAACGGTGATTCTCATGGTTTTTCTGTGTTTATGGGATTTGCCTGTGTTTTGTATTTTCGCCTGTTACCCGCCCATGAAAACAAGCTTTTCCGCTTGCTGACTCATGAAGATGCAGGTTGGTTTTATCCGGAAACAAAATTAGAGGACGGTTCAGAAAGAAAATTGTAAAAAATAGACATCTTCAAACTCCCATCAGGCTGAAGTATTGCCGGGGGCTGAATCCGGCGAATTTTTTGAAATCGTGAATGAAATGGGCCTGGTCATAATAGCCGGAAGCATAAGCCAATTCGGTCAGGGTGCTGAATTTATGGTAGTCCGCCACCGAATTTTCAAACCTCACAATCCTGGCATAAAGCTTTGGGGTGAACCCGGAATAGCCGAGGAATTTTCGTTCAAACTGTTTTTGGGAAAGAAAATAATGGTCGATGAACTCCGTGATGTTTATATTTCCTTTCAGTTGCCTTATTTCAAAGAGTGCCTTGATGATCGATTTGTCCTTTACCCATTCTTGGCCGAGCAGTTTATTTTTGAGGTATGAGGACAAAATGTTTACCCTTTCCCTACCGCTTTTTGCCATGCACAGCATTTCATGAAGACCTTCTTCCCTATTCCTGAGCAAAGGAGGGAGCTCCATCATTTGATCGTTGAGTTCTTGGGGGGATAATCCAAATACAAGCGGAATGGCGTGAGGAAACAAGGCCACGCCTATCATTTGGCTAAATCCTGAGGTAGGGAATTGTTCTGCTTTTTTGGTCTGGCCCTGTACTCCGGAGAACAAGAGATCACCCCTGTCAGCATCGGTAAAGGCGAAAACCATTTTGGTAAAAGTATCTGCTGTGGAATAATATGTGTCAAAACTGTCTTTTTCGGCCCTATCAGCCACCCAAAAATAACCTACAAGTGAACTTAAGTCGGGGGAGGGTTTAATGATGTAGTAGCTCATGACAAAAGAATGGTGTATGAAGTCAGCAATCAATCAGGCAATTCACCACCTCACTATTTCGCCGTTTTCTACCACATGTCCCGATTGTATGATGGAAGTCATAATAAAAACATCCGGTATCTTTAAATCCAAATAATGGCAAAAAAGTTCTAAAAGGCTCGTTTGAATTTTGCCAATGTCCTTCTCTGACCATAAGGAGGGCAGGTACAGGTGGATCATCAGCGCATAATTTTGTCCGGCTTGTTGAAAACCTGTAAGGGCATTGACGCAGATGTCTTTTTGATCCACCTGGATGATGGCTGCCCATTCATTTACCAATTGTTGGAGTTCTTCCGGACCTATGGATTTGTTTTTGAGGAAACAGGTTGCGATTGGCATGGCGTGTAATATTGATTTTAAAGGTTTCTTTTTATTTCTGCCGCAATTTCATCCATTCTCTTTCGGTCGGCTTTCAGAAAATGCCGGGACGGGTCATACCGAAGGCCAAAACCGTCATCCTTGTACCGCGGGAAAACGTGCAGGTGAAAATGAAAAACTTCCTGTCGGGCCGCTTCCCCATCTGCCACCAGCAGGTTCACCCCTTCACAGCGAAGATCGGATTTCCGTAAGGCCTGGTTCATTTTTGCCGCAATGACCATCATGTGCTGCAGGGTGGCCGGATCCACATCTTTCATATATGGGGCATGGTACTTCGGGATGATCAGCAAATGGCCCTCCTGGATAGGCCTGATGTCCACAAATACAGCTACCTCCTGATCCTCGCAAATCATACTTACGGGCAATGTGCCTTCCAGTATTTTACAGAATATGCAGTTTTCTTTTGATTCCTTATCCTTTGTCATGGCTTAATGGCTTGGCCCTCCGGATGTTCACCTGCAAATTAATAATAATGAGGTATTTATCCTTTATCTGGAACAAATAGTCGCGGCCGGCTCCTTGATATTTTCATTCCCCGTATGCCAACCGAAGTAATCCTGAACCCCACTTTTGGCGGCGTTTCTGTTTACAGGTTAAATATGACAAATGTCATGTTTTTATGATTTTTTATTTTGATAATCAAAGAAAAACAATACAAATCATTGTTTTCGAAAGACCCCCGTCACTTCATAGCAGACAACCCTTAAATAATTTTAGGGCAACAAATGACACAGTATAAATTTAAACCAAAAAGCTATGAGAACTTTTAGACATTTATCACCAATAGGCGGCTGTATTGAGGTATGGATCGGTACTATCAGAGAAAAAATAGGGCGGGTGGTTTTCGCTTTATTCCTGGCCATAATCATGAGTTCATGTCAATATGATGAGATAGTGCCTGTAGCGCCCGAGTTGGGTGAAGATGAGGTGTTGTTCAGTCAGGATATTGTCCCCATTTTCGAAAGCAGTTGCAACAGGTCTTCGTGCCACGGAGAGTGGGTTCCTCCCATCCTTGTGCCCGAACACGCATACAACAATCTCATAAACGAAAACTTTATCGATAAGAATACCCCGGAAAATTCCGAATTGTACCAGTGGATGATTGGTAACCGGGCCCGTCCCATGCCCCTATCAGGGCCGAATGCGGAGTACAACGCAAAGATATTGACCTGGATTCAGCAAGGCGCAAAAAACAACTAAAACCAAAGAGAAATGAAAACTTTAAATATTACGGAAAACAAATATATCTGGGTTGCTTTCATCATCATATTGTTTGTTGGAATGGTGTTTTCCCCGGCGGAGGCGCAGCAAAGAGATGATGAGGAAGAGGTCCAGGAGATCATCATTCATACACGGCCATTACAACGTGTGGGGAATACCTTTGAAAGCACCTTGCTTATCGATAACCAAACTACACTGGTTCCGCTTCGGAAGACATTTCAATTTGACATACAGCACCGGTTCGGAACGGTCCAAAATGGATACAGCGACTTCTATGGGCTCTATGCGCCCTCTAATATACGCATGGGCTTTGGATATACTCCCATAGACAATCTGATGGTGGGTTTTGGGTTTACCAAATACAGGCTGCTCTGGGATTTCAATGTCAAATATGCCCTTTTAAAAGAAACGGGCAAAAACCCTTTCCCTGTCGGTGTCACCTATTTCGGCAATGTGGCTGTGGATACCAGAAGTTCCAATAATTTCACATCCGGCTCGGACCGGCTGACTTACTTTCACCAATTGATGGTGGCTAAGAAGGTGACCCGGGACTTTTCCATACAGGGATCCCTGAACCTTTCTCACTTTAATGCAGTGGAGGCTTTTGTTGACCCTGAAGGAGATGTGCAGGCCAATATGAAGAATGACCACTTTTCCGCAAGTGTTCTGGCAAGGTATAAAATTTCCGATGCGTTTGCCTTTATCGGTAATTTTGACCAGCCTATCACGCGACATTATGCAAACAACCCACAGCCCAATATCAGCATGGGGGTAGAACTGGCTACTCCCCTGCACGCCTTCCAGGTATTTGTCGGTAACTATGATCACCTGGTTCCCCAATACAACAATGTATTCAACAGGAATAAATTCGGGGACGGGGCGATTTTAATCGGATTCAATATTACACGTCTGATTGACACCCAGGAAGAAAACGTCAGGGAAATGATGTTTAAGCGAAAAAGATAAGAATTACTTTACCTTTCAGTTATAATTAATGTCAAAGGACCGGTAAAATGCCGGTCCTTTGACTTTTTGAAGAACAGAAGACCAAACGGAATAACCTTTTTATCCGGTAATCATCAACATGATCGCGATGAAATGCAATACCGTTCCCGCCAGCACAAATACGTGCCAGATGGAATGGGCAAACTTCATGGTTTTATGGGTGTAAAAAAGGATGCCCAGCGTGTAGACAATTCCTCCGGCTCCCATCAAACTGAGCTCAGTCACCCCCAATCTGCTGACCAGGGGCTGGATAAAGAAGATGGCCAACCATCCCATGCTGAGGTAGACGATCAGCGACAATTTGGCAAATCGATGGGTATAAAAAATCTTAAAAACCACCCCAATTATCGTCAGTCCCCATATCACTCCAAAATAAATCCAACCGAGAGCACCTCCCAAAGCGATCAATAGAAACGGGGTATAGGTACCCGCTATCAAAAAATAAATGCTGATATGATCCAATGTCCTCAAAAGAGGTTTTATGATTGGCGATTGAATAGCATGGTAAAGGGTGGAAAAGGTATAAAGAAGCAGGATAGAAGCACCAAACATGCTGCAACTGAATACATGGATGGCTGTGCCGTTCAATACCGAAAAGGTAATCAACAGGGAAATGGCCACAATGCTGAAGAGAATCCCAATACCATGCGTGATGCTATTGGCGAATTCCTCACGGAATGTCTGTTTTCGTTCTACTATTCCCGCCACAGTACAAAGGTATTTTGAATGCCGGAAATTTCAGCATTTTTCACCAATTTCACTAACCCGTATGTGCTTGGAAACAGGCTTTGCTTGTCGGTGGCAAAGTGAAATTAGCCTGTTGCAATCAACTACACTTCACCGGGAATGTTCCTTTTCATAGGTTCGGTGCTTACCGTTTATCGGGCTTCTCCGGCTGGCTTCCGGTCGCGATAAGTTGCTGACAAGCTGACTCAAGGTTTTGACGCTGATTTCATATTCCACTTCCGAAATGCCGGCCATGGCTTTTTTTCTGAAGGCCTGCTGCGCCTTCAGACAGTCTTTGTACAACTGTTTCCCTTTTTCAGACAATCTCAGCCCGCCCTGAATGGAGATGATGTTTTCGTCAAAAAACTCACATAAAATGGTGCTGACAGATTTTTCCCCGGCAAAGGGTTGCATTACCTCCAGTAATGATTCCCTATCGATATCAGGTTTGGAAGCAATGGAATTTAAAACCTGCCAGGAAGTTCTGGTCAGGCTAAAGGAGTGCTGTACTTGATTGATTCCTGACGTGAGCAATTGGTCGGCATGCTTTATCCAATACCCGATGGGAAGTTTTTTGTTTTCGATGACCATAGATGATTAATAATTTACCCTTAATTAATAGCATGAAAAATAGTTATAAAATGCTTTGTTACAAAGTTAAAAATAATGTATTTAAATTACAAAAATAAGTATTTTTTTTGACAAAAATCTGGGTATTCCTCATTTGGCCTATGATGTAATTGTTCTAAACGTTAGATTGACCCGTGGTTTCTTGACAAACTTGGTTTTAGGTAACCGGTGTAGCCAATGGGTCTGTGTTTCATCTTTCATGATCAAAAGGCTTCCGTGTTGCAGTACCAGGGATACGGTTTCCTTACTTTTTTTATGTTTAAAGGCAAATTTGCGCTCGGCACCAAAACTCAAAGATGCAATAGCGCCGTTCTTTTTGAGGTCTTTTTCCCCATCACTGTGCCAGGCCATGCCTTCATTACCGTTGTGATACAGGTTGAGGAGACAGGAATTGAACGTCTCATTACTGGCGGTTTCCACCAGTTTTTTGAGTTCCAGGAGCTCAGGCGTCCAGCTATGGGCTGTTTTGGTGGTTTTTGAATAAGTGTATTCAAACTCGCGGTCTCCGTACCACGCCACCTTTCGGTCTGTGATGATGCGCTTGCCGAAAATGATGGCTTCATCATGGCGCCAATTGATATGATGCAGGAGTTTTTCCAGGTAATGGTCCGCTTCTGCCGGTAAAAGCAAGCGGCCATAATAATTCACAACACCATCTTTAGGCAGTAGGTTGCGGTTTTTATCGGTATCATTACTGAATAGATCCATTGTTTTCCAGGTATAGTATCGGTCCGGCAGACAATGCGCGCAGGGACGGTAGCCGTTTTTCAGGGCTTCGTTTTCGGAAACAAAAAATATACGGTTTTCTTTCTTCATTCGTTTTCCCGAACGGCATCGCAAAGTCCCGTAAATTTTAAGTCTGACGTTCCCTCCCCAACATATCGCTGCGTTTTTGATGAGTTTTCTTGTTTCTGTTTCACTTAGATGGGCATGCTTTATCATACGATCAATTAAGTGCATCGTGAAAGATAATTCCCAAGGTATACCTTTCTCCTTGCACTACCTCACTTACACCGTGCTTTACGTTGATTCTGTAATAGGCATTTTTCCCTTTGGCCGGTCTGAAATGGGTAGTGAAAACCAATATATCTCCTTTTCGGGGTTTCAGAACAGTGGCTTTTGTTTGTGCCCGGGGTACCTGTTCTGTCAGCACGAATTCTCCACCAGCATGGTCGTTTACGGGATCACTTAGAAACAATACTGCCTGCATGGGAAAGTAGATTTCGCCATATAAATCCTGATGAAGGGTGTTGTATCCACCCGGGCCATATTTGAGAATCAGCGGTGTGGGTTTATGTTGGCCATGGGCAATGCATTGCTCCAATAATTCTTTGTGGGTGTCGGGGAAACGCCTGCCAGTATGAAGTACTTTCATCCATAGATTTGCCACAGGTACCAGAAAAGGATAAAGCGTTTCTCTGATGGAGTGGATCAGGGCGGGAAGAGGATAATTGAAATACTTGTATTCCCCATAGCCAAAACGATGGCGTTCCATGTAAACGGTTTTTCTGTACCTATCCTGCCGGTGATAACCGGCTTTCAGCTCGTCGCAATCCGCCTCACTGACAAATTGGGGGATGATGGCATGGCCGTTTTTATGAAGGTTACCGGCAATATCCGGTATGATATGATCTGCGATCTTCATGACTTCTGTTTTTCAGTTTTGGCTGCTTCCCAGCCGATGAGGGCTGTTTTTCGGATGGTCCCCCACATATATCCCCCCAGTGCGCCGGTGGATTGGATTACCCGGTGACAGGGTATCAAAAAAGCCACAGGGTTACTGCCAATGGCTGTTCCTACCGCCCTGGAAGCTTTGGGGTGTTTGATGTCAATCGCTATGTCGCCGTAAGTGGACAGTTGTCCCATAGGGACCCTCAACAGGGCCTCCCACACTTTCAACTGGAATGGTGTGCCTTTCAGGTGGAGTTTGATCCGGTGAAGGCTGCTCCAGTTCCCGTTGAATACCCCAAGCACGTCCTGTTGGACAGGATGGCGGCCCTCCATGAATTTCGCATTCGGGAAATGTTTCACCAGCACAGCCAAAGCTTCATCCCTGTTTTCAGCGAAAGCCATGTGACAAATGCCTTTGGATGTGGTGGCAATGAGGAGGGGGCCAAAGGGACTTTGGGCAAAGCTGTAGTGGATCTCAAGGCTTTTTCCGCCGTTTTTGTATTCTGCAGGCGTCATGCCCTCAATGTTCACAAAGAGATCATGCAGCCTTCCTGTTCCCGACAAGCCCGTTTCGTGGGCAGCATCGGATAAAGTGGCCTGTTTTTCTTTCAGCACCTTTTTTGCGTGGCTGATACTGATGTATTGCAGGAATTTCTTGGGACTGGTTCCCGCCCATTCCGTAAAGAGACGCTGGAAGTGGTAAGGGCTCAGATGGACCTTTTCAGCGATTTCTTCCAGCCGGGGCTGATTTCTGAAGTTCTGGCTGATGTAGGCGATGGCGGCTGCGATCCGCTCGTATTGGATATGTTGTGTCTCAGTCATGTTGTTGATGTTTAATGCAATATTAATACTTTGACGGACAACGATAAACCCGAAATTTGCGGAGTTATTTCACGTGAGACAGAATATGAACATTTAAAAAAGCCGTCATCGGTAGGCACGAGGGGTGGGTTTGTGGGTTGGAGCCGCGGGAATCCCCTTACGAAAGGAGACTGCCGCGCCCTTTTCCAGCCCGCCAATCCCCTAAAAGGGCTACCGGTGACGTGTTGTACAATACCCTGTTATTCAATTGGTTGAAAAACACTGATTTTGGCGGTTTTGAATAGCCATACTAGCTGTGCATGGAGGAAACCGTCATCCCGATTGGTGCATTTTCTAAATGTCAAGCCTCGCAGGGACGATAGACGGCTTTTTTACAAAAACGTCCCCAAACTCGCGTGGTTCGGTCAGAAGTCCGTCTTATAAACCCCCGGATATGGGAAAGGGTTGCGGGTGACTTTTTGTCTGTTTACCTTTACGCCATCCTAATAAAAGATCAATGGTTATAAAATCGGCTTTCATCAGCATCACCCTACTTTTGTGCATGGTATCCCCCAAAACCCAAGCTCAGGAACGGCATGCTTACGAGATTACTCTTGCCGGCTTTACCATTGGAGAAATGGAGGCCACAAAACTGTATAAACAGGATACGGCTGTTTATTTATTGAAAAGCGAGGTGAGCTTTTGGCTTTTTGGTAGGATAAATGTAGATTATTTGACGGAAGTGAAATACCATAACGGCCAGTTCGTCCGCTCGACGGTACGCTCCAGCACCAACCGGGGCAACTTTCTTTCCAGAATCTGGTTGCAGGATGAAGTTTACGAAGTCCGCGCCAATTCTTATAGATATGAGCTGGATACACAGGTGCATGAGGAGATTGACTACAGTGCGGTCAGGCTGTTTTTTGAAGAACCCAAAGACATTTCAAAGATGATGGCTGAGAATTATGGGCAATTTTGCATGGTCACTCCTTTGGGAGAAGGCATGTATGACACGCTGGTGGAAGGCAACAAAAACAGGTACCACTACAAAGATGGCAAAATGCAGAAGGCGGTCATGCAAAGCCCGATCAAAAATTATGTGATCAGAAGAAAAGAATAAAATCATTTTTATATCCTGCACGTAGCTGGCAGGCTCATCTATTTTGATGCTTTTGGCGGGAAAGCCGCGTTATAATTTTCCTTTTGGTTTTTTAATCTTTCAATTCCTCACAATAATAACCAGCTGATTTTAAAATATTTATCAGCATGTCAGTGCTTATTCCTCCGGCTTCCACGCGGAGTATTTTGTCGCAATCTTCCAGATCAAAATTCCATCTTCCCTGTTGGTAAATAAGCCTGTCCAAAGCAGGTTGGAGTTCCTGGATTTCTCTTTCTTCCTGTACGGATGTTTTGAATACCAATACCTTTTTCATGATCTTAACGCGGAAAATGTTTAATGATGTTTTTCAGTTGATGGTTGTGCCTCTGGGTATGGACAGAGATAAAGTGCAGCCACTCCAGCCTCGTTAATGGGCCGGCACCGGGGAGTTCAAAGTCCAGGCAGATGGCGGAAAGGTCGTTTTCCCTGACAAATTCCATAATGGCATCAGTTCTGGTCTGCAGATTGGACAGTAGATGTTCCTGTTCAATAGGCTTCTCCGAAGGAAGTATAAAATCCGGTGATTCCAGCTTGGTATTAAAGTCAAGGAATACGGGTCTAAATTCCCGGGCCTTTTCATCAATATTCCTGCCATTCAAAGGAGCAGTTTTTCCCTTCAGCGTTTCCAGAACAGCATATGATCTGTACAGATGGTCGCCAACCTGAGCGGGAGACCATGAACCGGGGAAAGGTTTGGTATTAAAATGTTCCCTATCTATGCCAGACAACAAGCTGTGCAAATGCCCGAATGCTGTTTCAGTTTCCGTGATTATTTCAATGTGCGACATATGGAAGTATTTTTATATTTCAAAATTCCCTCTCCTGAAACGGGATGCCTTTTCCTTTCTCGCAATAAGACTTTAAACTCAGTAAAAACATGGCCCAATTATAATTGCACCACCGATAAAAATCAGTGATTTCGCTCCATTTGTCATGGGACAGGGATACTTTGGACACACCATTTTCTGCTGATATATCAAAGGAAATTTCGGTGCCAACCCATTCTTTGTCAGATTGGATACATTCCCATACCACCCGGGTATCTTTTTGGAGTTCCACCACTTTCATTTCCGTAAGATATCCATCATCAAAATCAAATCTGTTGATGGCTCCCAGGTCCGGTTTTACAGAGAGATTTCGCGTCCACACTTCACTTAAACCTTCCTGCGTGGTAAGTGCCCGGTATATGGTGGAAGGAGGGGTTTTGATATAATTTATTTGCTGAATGCTCTTCATTGGCTTTTGTTTTTTTTATTCTTCAACTCAGATTTTTTCAAATTTTCCTTCACCCTGAACTTCACGATCTCAGCAATCAAATCCAGGGGCAGGGGTTTATCCAATGGAAACTGAACAGAACCTTTGGCTCCCTTATATTCGGATAATGCTGTTTTAAAGGCCTCAATTCCCGAAGGTGTCGGATAAAAACCGATATGTGTTTTAAAAGCGGCAAAATGAACCAGGTTACCGTGGAGTTTGAACGTGGGTATTTCATAGTTTATGGTTTCTTCTGCTTCAGGCGCGGCACTGCGGATGGTGGTGCGAAGCTGTTCCAAGAGCGCCTGCATCTCCGGTGGGAAAGCCGCGATATACCCATCTATATTCTTGAATGAGTTTTTCATATGCCGGTATACTTTTAAGATATGGTTTTGTGCTGTAAAACGCCCGTGAAACCCATTAGTATGATAAGAACCAGTACAAAAATAGCCCTGCATTCGCAGGACTATACTGTGTAAAGGCGACTTTATAGACGGGTATTTACGACAAGCGGACAGTGGGATTTACCTTTCCCAAAAATAAGGGGGTTCAATTCCCAGGGACCTGAGGTAAACATATCCCTGTCCACGGTGATGGATTTCATTGTCGATAAAATAGAAGATCGATGACCAGACTGTCCCTTCATATTCTCCAAAAGTCAGAATGGTGTCATGGAATTTTTCCTCCGGTATCTTTGCCCAATATTCATTGATCACTTCCGTGGTCTTATCCCATAATTCCAGAACCTTCTTTTTGTCGTTGGCATGGTCAATGTTTTCCTCCAGTTTTTCTGTTTCCCCGGTAACGATCTGCTTGATGCCGGGACCGGCGATGGCCAGGAATTCCATCACCATCGCAGCAAAGGGCCGCATGCCCCCGATGGAATGGTTGAAGAGTGCTTCATCAGGAAATGCTTCGATTACCTTCCTCGTCAAGGCCCTGTGGCCTTGCCAATGCTCCAATAATTCAGAAGACGTAATCACCTGCTTGGTTTTCTCCGTGGTTGAGCTCATTTTTCTTTGGTTTTAAGTTGATATTGATGTGGGACCAAAGCTAGGCACGTGGAGTGACAAGGGTATGTCAGGAGGTTTTGTAGGCATTGAAAAAATTTTAGAAAATTCCCTATCAATGACCGGAGATGCCGGTGGCTGCTTTTGGTGGTAAGGCCGGATCAATTTTCGGGTTGTTCAAAGGATTTATTATCCACGCCTGCCCCGGACCCGAACAAAGGGATTCGGGGAATTCCACTGATCCGCCTGCCTGCCCTCCGTACGACTTCGGGAGGCGGGCACGGTTGACACGGAATCCATGAAATGATCCAGATCGTTGAATCGTTTTCTCCAATAATAATTTCAAGCAAATCATGCTATCTTTCGTGCTAATTCCCCGGTCCTAGCGGGGGCCGGCTGAGTAATTCCCGGGATACCTTTGAAGGGATCCGGGGCACTCGGGGAAACTGATGTGATTTAACCTTTAAATGCCGGCATAGATCACCAGCACCAAGCCAATGATAAAGCAGGCGAACATGGCCCAGAGCAATTTGGAAGTCCCCTCAGGTGCATGTCTAAACTCCTTCCAAATGAATACTCCCCAGAGGGCCGCTACCATGGTGGCTCCCTGGCCCAGACCATAAGAAATGGCCGGTCCTGCCTGCTCTGCTGCAATGATGCTGAAGGACATGCCTATGCACCAAATGATTCCCCCGAGTATACCCACCAAATGGATATTGGGTTTTCCCGAGAAATACATGTCATATGTCACCGGATTGCCTTCCACCGGTTTTCTCATCAAAATGGTGTTGAACAGAAAGTTGCTGAGGAGTATCCCCAATGAAAACACAAATACCGCCGAATAAGGGGTGAATTTGCCTGCTTCAGGGCTGTGAAAATCCAAAGACATGGATTGTTGTACAAAGAAATAAAACAGTGACATCAACAAGCCTCCGAAAAGGGCCAGCTTTAGGCCTTTCCCAGGGTTTTTGGCGGCCGAACTGCTCAACCTACGGTAAGCCAGGGCATCCAAAACAATGGCAGCCGTGACCAGGCCCACTCCCACAAACAAAAGTACGGGATCACCTTTTTGCTCGGAGATGTAATTGATGATCACGCCGAGAACCAGGGCCAGGCCTATTCCCACGGGAAAAGCGACCGACATTCCGGCGATGGCAATGGCCGCTACGATGAGTATGTTGGCCAGGTTAAAGATGACCCCGCCCAGGAGAGCCTTCAGGTAACTGGCCATTTGGGCTTGCTGCAGGTCTTCAATAAATGGCCTGCCTGAATCGCCCATATTTCCCAGCGTAAGCCCGAAAATCAGGGAGAGCAACACAATACCTATTACATAGTCCCAGTAGAAGAGCTCAAAGCGCCAGGTTCCTGCCGCGAGTTTTTGGGTATTGGCCCAGGAGCCCCAGCAGAGCATGGTCACCAAACAGAATACAACGGCTAAGGGGTAAGAATCGATGATATACATACAATGATTAGATTGGGTTATTGGAAAAACAAACGGGCCGGGGGAGGCGAAGGATCAGGGCGCCACCAGTACGTAATTCTCCATCCGGTCAAAGAAATCCTTCATGATCGCCTCTTTGTCAAAATTTTCCCAGAGAACCATTTTCCGGCGATTTTCAGGTCTGTCTACCCATTTATTGTCCACGAGGGTAGGGGCGGGGATTTCTTTTCTTTCCGCCCAATTAGGGTTTTTCACAATCGCCACTGCCGCCATATCAAAGAGGGCCCGTGTTCCTGCCGCGTCATGGGTGTCGATGTGTTCATATAGGTTGATGGAATAATCTCCAAAATATTCGAACGTACCGCCATGTCTGCCGGTTACCGGTTGCTTGGCTTTGACTCCTTTTCCGGGCATATTGGCTTGTATTTCAGCCCGGTTGGCGGTTACGGCCGCAGTGCCAGAAGGCTTCCCATACCTTACGGTTACCATCTCAAAAGGCGCCTCCGTGTCCAAAATATAGTTCATGGATGCCCTGTCGTTGTCCTGATTATATTCGCCGGGTTCGGGATAGTTGGATCCCAGCCAAACTATCCTTACTTTGGGGGCAATGGAAGGGTCTTTTTCCAGGGCCAGGGCAATATTGGTAAGCTTGCCCACAGGAAGCAGTACCAACCTGCCGCTCGTGTTAGCATGTGCCTGTTCAATGATAAAATCAACCGCCTCTGACCCATCAAAGTTGCTTTCTTTTACATGAGGGCGGATTTCCTCAAATGAACCGTTGGCTCCTTTGAAGAGGGGGATTTTTTCATCCACGTTGCACAGTTGCATGACCCTTTTGGCTTCCTCATAATGACCGTTGATGTCACCGCCGCTGGAAGTGGCATTTACGGTTACCCCCACCACGTCAAAAATGTCCCCGTTGAAAAACAAATAAGCCATGGCATGCTGATCATCCAGTTCATTATTGGCATCGGTATCAAACAGGACGCTGATCTTGTTTGGTTTTTGCTGGCCTTTACCGGAGACCGTTATTCCTAAAAACAGGAGCGTGGACAGAAAATATACCGTTGAAGTCCTCATCAAATAATTGGGTTTATTCATTGTATTGGGGATTAAACAGGTTTTGATAATTCTTCTAAAGTAGGTATGGATGATTGTGCGCCCATTTTGGTCACGGCCCGGGCAGCGGCCTTGTTGGCAAATGCTACCGCGGATTCAAGGTCTTTTCCATTGGACAAGGCCGCTGCCAATGCACCGTTGAAAGTGTCTCCGGCTGCGGTGGTGTCCAGCGCGCTGACGGCCGGTGCGGAAAGGATGCCTTTAAAATCCACACTGGATACATAAGCGCCCGCAGCACCTAAAGTGATGATCACCGTTTTTACTCCTTTTTTGTGAAAAAAATCTGCCGCCTGACCGGCAGTGATTTCATCGGTTACCTTGATGCCGGTAAGAAAAGCCGTTTCCGTTTCATTGGGTGTAATGGCATATAGGCAGGCATATAGCTCATCCGGGAGCTTTTGGGCGGGAGCGGGATTAAGAATGGTTTTTTTTCTCCATTCATGTGCTTTTTCTGCCAAATAAACAATGGTCTCGATGGGGATTTCTAGCTGCATCAACAAGACTTCTGCATTCTCCAGCAGCTGTATGTGAGTGTCTGCGTCCTTTGGGCTTAGGGTCATATTGGCACCCGGTGCCACGACAATACAGTTTTCTGCGTTTTTGTCCACAATGATCTGAGCCACTCCCGATGGTTGCTGGTCGTCCACAGCTACCCCACTGACATCGATACCTTCTGTCTTCAAATGAGCCATGGTTTCCTCACCGAAGACATCTTTTCCAATTTTGGAAAGAAAGGCCACGTTGCCGCCGAGCCGGGCGGCTGCAACGGCCTGATTGGCCCCCTTTCCACCCGGGTTCATCAAAAACCTGCCTCCTAAAATGGTCTCCCCCGGTGATGGGAAATGATCTGCCATAATCACCATGTCGGTGTTGGAACTGCCCGCTACCAGGATACTGGGAGGTTTTATCATGTATTATTTTGATTGGTCAATTTGAAATATTACCGTATGTTAATTCCTTTCTAAGCAGCTATAAAGAAAAGAATTTTTGCAAAGTATCGGTAGAACAATCAATAATAATTTCGAAATAATATTAAGAACGGTTGATTACGGATCAGACCTTACCCTGCGGAAGACCGGTTTAAGGGAGCCGGCCATGAAACCTAGATGACAAAACCGGTGGGCATTATATAAGATGAGGAGGGGAAAAACGGCTGGGCGCTGGACTTATTGCCACCCGCCGCCCAAGCCTCTGTATAATTCGATGTTGGCGACCAGCAGTTGCATCCTTACATCTACCATGTAAAGTTCGCTTTCCAACGCGTTGCTCTGTGCATTGATCACTTCCAGGGAATTGGCATATCCGCTGCTAAAGAGCAAGTAGGATTCTCTGACCACCCCCCTGGGTGTAGATTAAATCTACATCCTCGGTATCCATTTTAAAAACAACACAGAGGCATTTGCAATGCCGGGTCTTTTTCTAAACTGTTACGTTGGAATTACAAATTCCATGAGATATTGGGGTGTAGTCACAGATCTACACCCAGTCGGGGATGATCTCAAGGTCATGCCCCATGGCCAGATCGAGGTTGGAAATCGTCAGTGCCTCTATGCCTTGGGAGGCATCCACGATCAGCAGTGCCCCCTCGCAAGCGGCAATCGAACGGGAAACCTCGTAGGAGAAATCCACGTGCCCCGGGGTGTCAATGAGGTTAAAGACATAGTCCTCTCCTTTATAGCTATACTTCATCTGTATCGCATGGGACTTGATCGAGATCCCACGTTCACGTTCCAAATCCATGTCGTCCAGCAATTGATTCTGCATCTCCCGGTCAGAAACCGTGTCGGTAAACTGCAGGAGGCGATCCGCCAGGGTACTTTTCCCATGATCAATATGGGCGATGATACAGAAGTTTCGAATTTTTTGCATGTCCATACGCGCCGCAAAAGTAGAAAAATTCAGGGTTCCAAATGCTGATTTTCCTACTTCCGTTACAATGGTCGGTATCAAGCGTGTGGAAAACCAGAAAAGGCCTAAAAAAGTGTGGCATTGTTCCACTCCCGTTTCCCCAAATTCTAATCGAATCTTAATGTGTAACCCCTAGTTTTTGAGTAAAAAATCCTCAACTTTCCACAAAAACACCCGTGTTAAAAGCCGTTAAATTAAAAAAAAAAGGCCTATCAAGCACTTATTTCGCCGTATATCAAATGAGAGAGGCAATTGTGGTACGATTCTTACACTAGGGTTGACTCATGTTATTAGAATCCGGGTATACAACCCCAAATAGCTATGGAAACCCAATATCAGATAGAACTGAATCAACGTCGAATATCAATACTGACGATACTACTTGCCTTCTGCCTTTTCTCGTATGGGTGCAAGGAAGCTGAGGTCGAAGACGAAGGACTGCCCCTGCCTGTGCTGACCCTCAAGCGAGAATCCGCCGCGCTCTCTTTCCAATACCTTGGATCGATAGAAGGAGTGGAAAACGTCCAAATCCGTCCCCAGGTCGAGGGAATCCTGGAACGGATCTACGTGGATGAAGGACAATATGTCAAAAAAGGTCAACCCCTGTTTGAGATCAACAGCCAGCCCTATATGGAGGACTGGAAAAATGCCCAGGCCAACGTGGAACTGGAAAAGGCCAAACTGAGAAAGGCCCAAACGGAAATCGACCGACTTCGTCCCCTGATTGACAACGAAGTCATCTCTGAAGTCCGAATGAGGACCACCGAAGCAGATTACGAAGTCGCCAAGTCCTCCCTGGCCAGGGCAGAGGCCGTGGCCGCCAATATGCGTATCAACCTGGAATTTACCACCATCAAAGCCCCTGTAGATGGGCTAATGGGAAGGATTCCTAAATCCATTGGTAACGTAGTCAAAGGAACTGACCCCGAACCCCTCACCATCCTTTCCAATGTCCATGACATCTACGTCTATTTCTCCATGAGTGAATCTGACTACCTGTACTACGAAAGGATGAAAAGAGACTCTGCTTCCAAGCGACTAAATCCTGACGTCAAACTGGTACTTGCAGACGGGAGCATCTATGAGCGGTCAGGATTTGTAGATGCTACTTCCGGCCAAATCAACCGCTCTACAGGATCCATCAACATGAGAGCTCGTTTTTCCAACCCTGACACACTACTGAGAACCGGTAATACCGGCAAAATCCTCATGGAGCAGATATACCCCAATGCTATCCTCATCCCTCAGAGTGCCACCATATCCGTTCAAGACAAAAGATTTGTTTTCACCTTGGATGCTGACAATACTGCCAAGCGTCACGAAATAGAAGTCGAAGGCCGATCCGGACAAAATTACATTGTCAGGGAAAATGGTTTGAAAGCCGGTGACAGGATCGTGGTCTCCGGAATCAACCAAATAACCAACGGCACCAAAGTAAAACCAATGCAACAAGGCGAATTGTTTTCCCAGGTAAGCGAAAAGGAGTAATAAAAGAAATCCCATTCATTCTTTGCTTTTTTAAGTCGATCTCTTTTTACACTCCATTGCGTAAAAACTAAACCATGATAAAAAAAATCATACAGCGACCGGTACTCACGTTTGTCATATCCATCGTATTAGTACTGGCCGGTGCCTTCAGCATATCCCTACTTCCCGTAGAGCGTTTTCCTGAGATTGCCCCCCCCAGTGTATCGGTAGGGGTAAGCTATCCCGGAGCCAACTCCGAAACCTTGGCCCAGGCGGTATTACTACCCATCGAGGAAGCCATTAATGGCACTGAGAACATGGAATACATCAACTCTACCGCTACCAACGCCGGTGTGGGGAGGGTGACGGTGTACTTTAAGCCGGGTTCCAATCCTGACCAGGGAGCGGTGGAAATCCAAAACCGGATCTCCGGAGTCACCGCTGACCTGCCCCCCGAAGTAATACAAGAAGGGATACAGGTAATGAAGCGGATGAAGGGAACCTTGATGACCGTAAACGTATTCAGCGACGGCACTTACGACGAAACGTTCATAAGCTCTTATACCCGAAGAAACATCAACCGGGAACTTAAACGGATTGAAGGGCTGGCGGAAGCGACTATTTTGCTTAGACGGGACTATGCCATGCGGATCTGGCTCAATCCTGAAAAACTGGCTATGTATAACCTAACCCCCAGGGATGTCTATAACCAGATGAGGGATCAAAGTTTTGAGGCAGGCCCGGGCAAATTTGGGCAAAACTCCGAAGAAGCTTTTGAGATTGTTATTAAGCATGAGGGGCGTTTTTATGAAGAAGAGCAGTACGAAAACATCGTGATAAAAACGGAGCAGGATGGCTTGCAACTTAAGCTGAAGGACATTGCCCGTATAGAATTGGGAGCCAGTAATTATGCGAGCAAAAACCGCTTTGACAATAAACCGGCTATCACCATGGATATCGTACAGCAAAATGGCGCCAATGCCATGGAAATAGACAAAGCAGTACGGGAAGTAATGGAGGCTCAGGCCAAACTGTTCCCCGAGGGAATGGACTATGAAATCCCTTTTAGCGTGCGTGATGCAGTCGATGAATCCATGCACCACGTGCAACAGACGCTTATAGAGGCTTTTATCCTGGTGTTCCTGGTGGTCTTCCTATTTTTACAGGATGTTAAAATTACGTTGATCACCGCGATCACCATCCCTATTTCACTAGTGGGCACCTTCTTTTTCCTCAGTATTATCGGGGTGAGTATGAACGTGCTCAGTATGTTCTCTATGGTGCTTGCGATCGGTATAGTGGTAGATGATGCCATTGTAGTCGTCGAGGCCATCTACGAAAAAATGGAACACTATAAAATGACGGCGGTGCAGGCGGTAAATTCAGCCCTTGACGAAATCACCGGGGCAGTTATCTCCATTACCATCGTGATTGCTGCCGTATTCCTTCCTGTGGGCTTTCTTCAAGGTCCGGTAGGGGTATTTTACCAGGAATTTGCCTACACCATTACCATTTCGGTATTGCTTTCTGCAGTAGTAGCCCTTACCATGGGGCCCACCCTCTTTATCTTGTTCTATAAAAAGAAGGATAAAAAACAAGGGAAAAAACGCTTGTCAGCTTTTTATAAGCGGTCTAAGAACTTCCGTAAGGTCAATATACTGAAAGAAAAAGGGTTTAGGAGGTTTGATGTGCTTTTTGATAAGTTTACGAACAGGTACCTTGGCCTGGTAAAAAAGGCCATTCAGTATAAATGGGTAAGCTTAGCTGGACTAGGTATTATCATACTCTCGTTGGTAGTATTGGCTAGGATTACCCCCAGTGGCTTTATCCCTACTGAGGACGACAATTTTCTTATTGGTTCCATCGCCCTTCCCGAAGGAGCTGCGCTAAACCGTACCAATCAAGTCTTGGACGATATGGCAGCGATCTTAGAGCAAGAAGAGGCGGTAGAATCCGTAAACACGGTCTCCGGATACAACATTGTCGATGGTTCCGAAACCCCTTCTTCCGGGCTGCTTTACATCATGCTAAAAGAAAAAGGCAAAAGGGGAAAGATAAAAAACATAGAGGATGTGGTCAACCACTTCACCGGAAAACTAAGCAGTGTAGTCACAGAATTGAGCAGTCTAAACATCTATCCGCGGCCTACTGTGCAAGGGTTTGGTGATTTTGACGGGGTACAGATCGTGCTGCAAGACCGGGCTGATGAAGGCATGGGAGAGTTTAGCCAATCGGTGAATGAGTTTATCATTGAACTGAGCGGCCAAAAGGAAATAGAAAGCGCCTTTACCTCCTTCAATCCCAATTTCCCCCAATTTAAGCTCAATATCGATTTTGAAAAAGCCAACGCCTTGGGGGTAAGCGTAAAGGAGATGATGTTTACCCTGCAATCTACCTTTGGACGCCAAAGAGTGGGCGATTTCAGCCTTTTCACCCGTCAGTACAAAACCTATCTTCAAGGAGACACCCAGTTTACGGAAAGTCCCGAGACCTTCAATTCCATTTTCGTAAGAGGCAAAGACGGTGAAAATGTCCCCATCAATACCTTTGTAAGTCTGGAACCTGATTTTGGCCCTGAAACTGTAACCCGATACAACCTATACAATGCAGCCAAGGTGAATATCACCCCTGCCAGAGGGTATAGTACCGGAGATGTAATGGCTAAAATCGAAGAACTGGGCGAAACCAAGTTGCCGGCCAGCCTTGGATATGAATGGACCAGTATGAGTTTGGAAGAAAAAAAATCCGGTAACGACGCCATGATCGTATTTATCATTAGTATCGTATTGGTCTATTTTATCTTGTCCGCTCAGTATGAGAGTTTTTGGTTGCCCTTAGCGGTGATGCTTTCCTTGCCTACCGGGATCCTTGGGGTCTTTGTATTCATCAACCTTGCCGGAATAGACAATAACATATACGTACAAGTGGGGATATTAATGCTCCTAGGACTCTTGGCCAAGAATGCCATCCTTATCGTGGAATTTGCAGCTCAAAAACGCCGGGCGGGCCTTGAGGTACTGGATGCGGTAGTGGAAGCCTGCGGCTTGCGTATACGAGCCATTGTCATGACCTCCTTGGCTTTTACCGCAGGACTTACCCCTTTAATGTTTGCCAGTGGCTCCTCGGCGATAGGCAACAAATCGGTGAGTATTGGTACCGCAGGGGGAATGTTGTTTAACGTAGGTCTCGGGATTGTCATCATCCCGGTATTAACCTATATATTACTTCAACTCAACGACAAATACTCTTTAAAAACCGTCGAAGAAAACACGAAGCAATGAACCACTTAAAAAGATTTTTGCCACTTGCTTTGATCGTGCTGACCATTGCCAGCTGCAAGGTAGGTGAGACATACCAAGGTCCCGAGTATCCCCTTCCTGACAAATTCTATGGAAGTGACAAGCTCCAGGACAGCCTCTTCGTAGGTGGGGATCGCATCGCCACGATCAACTGGCGGGAGTTTTTCAATGACACCATCTTGATCGCCCTGATTGACACGGCACTGGAAAACAACTTTGACGTGCAAAAAATAGCAAAGGAAGTAGAGATCGGAATGGAGATGGTCAAGCAATCCAAGGCCAATCTCTACCCCAGGCTGGGAGCTGATCCCTTTCGATATATTCGGGAATACTATGGAGGAAACTTCAACAACCACGGCTCAAACCGATCCCGTCGAAATCACGGGCCGGACAATATACCTACTTCCTTTTATACAGAAAACCTCGTCCACGCCATTTCCCTGCAAACGAGCTGGGAACTGGATATCTGGGGGAAATTCCGCTGGCAAAAAGAGGCACAACTTGCCGAGTTTATGGAAACTCAAGAATTCCAAAAAGCCCTTCAGACTGCTTTGATCTCCGATATAGCCTCTACTTACTTCAGCATGCTGATGCTCAAGTCCCAGATGACAGTAGCCGAGAGAAACTATGAACTAAGTCAAAACACCCTCCGTATCGTCCGCCTCCAATATGAAGCGGGAGAGACAACTGCCCTGGCGATACAGCAGACCGAGTCCCAAATGCTAAGGGCCAAGGCACTTATCCCCCAACTCGAAAAGGCCTATATTTCCCAGGAAAATCGGCTCAACAACCTTCTTGGAAGGGCACCACAAGCCATAGAGTCCATACACTTTCTTGAGCAGATCGACTTCAGTCAGCAATACAGCGCAGGAGTACCCATCGAACTCGTCCAAAACCGCCCTGACGTAGCGGCGGCCGAGTATAACCTCATCGCTAGCAATGCCCGGGTAGGCATCACCCAGGCGATGAAGTACCCTGCCCTGACCATCGGAGCCAGTACCGGCTTCAATTCCATGAGACTGGATAATCTTATCGACCCGGTATCCTCGAGCTTTGCCATTCTCAACGGCGCACTATTCCAACCCATTTTCCAAAATCGAAGGTTGAAAACCAATCACCGCATCGCCATCAAGGAAAAGGAAATAGCGGAGCTGGACTTCAAAGAAACTATCACCACCGCAGTAACGGAAGTATCCAATGCCCTGGTCAATATCGAAAAGCTACAGGAAGAATATGAGATTGTAGAAGAACGACTTGGCATCACTACCCAGGGTTTGGGCAACGCCGGCTTGCTTTTCCAAAGCGGTTTTGCCAACTACCTGGAAGTCATCAACGCCCAAGAGGATTTCCTCCAGACCAACCTGGATCGGGTGCAGTTGCAAATGCTGCTCGCCTTGGCCAAGGTGGAACTGTATCGCAGCCTCGGGGGGGGATGGCAGGATTGATGGTCTGATGATGCGATGATCTAATGATTAGATGCAGGCTGGGATGCAGGGAAGTAAGGATGATTTGATGATACGATGTTGGGATGATATGATTACAGCGTGACGTAGTTGGTCGTCCCTGCATTTATCTAGAGGATTGATTTGGCAGGCAGCAACTCCTTTTTACGGCTTTCATGTAAGCCACATCCCAAAAGCCCAAGGCTTCAAGCCATGGTCATCTGCTTTGCCACGTAAATCGTATATCAAAAATCTTAAAATTTTATGTAAATCGAAATTTTATACGGGTTTTTATTGTAATGCTTTTTTGTTTATTTCATGATATTGATGAAGGAACAAGTAAAAATACGGACTTGACCTTTATCAAGGGCAGTAGTGGTATTTTATTTGGTTTGAGCAAGTGCCGGAAAGAAGACTCCTTTAAAAGTCTTTTTTCTGAAAGATACGTTGGGAAACCAGAATAGGCCAGAGTATCCAGACGAGCAATACAGAACCGGATAAAACCAATCCCTGGGCGCTTCCAAAAAATTGCTGGAAAAAAGCACCGGTATATCCCATAAGCGCTGAGATATCCAGCTGCATCAACATGATGATTCTTCCCAGATCAACAGGGTTGAAAAGCACCAGTCCCAGTGTGGTCTTTTCCAAGGGATAATCTGCAAGGCTATAGATCAGGTACAGCACAAACCCATCGTATACCAGTGAAAAATAAATCCAAAAAGAAAGACTTATACCTATGGCCTTGGCTTTATCACGGGTGAGGACCGAGGCCAAAAAGGCCAACCCGGCAAAGACCGCACTTAAACTTATACCGACAGCCAGCAATATCAGGACACTGCTGTCCGCCCCCCACAGTAACATGGGGACGCCAAAACCAACCAAAAGGGCCGCACTAAGGACGGCTACAACTGCCAGAACCTGGCTTAAAAACACATCCCTTCTTTTAACCGGCTGGGCCAACATGAGTTCAGTAAACTCCAGGTTATTGAAAAAATGGGTGGTAGCAAATACCGCCGCAATCAACGGCACAATCATGAGCATAATGTTCAACAGGCTTAAGGACACTTTTGCCATGTCCTCACTGACTTGATAGATGGATATGGCTACCAAGACCATAAACAGGGTATAAAGTATCGCAAACCGGGATTTAACGATGTCGTACAGAGAATATTTAAGCAGTTTAAACATGGCTTATTTTAATTTGGGGTGGATTTTTTTTTATGCTCCATTCCATCAGCCGGGCGATGGCGGTAGAAAACCTTTTTTCACCTGTAATTTCCTTCAGGCTTTCCACACTATCATTAAAGAAGACTTTTCCCTCAAAGATGTATATGGCATGGTTGGTCAGTTCATCGAGTTCGCTCAGTATATGGGAAGTGATCAAAATGAGTTTCCCTTTTTGTCTTTCTTTTTTGATCTTTCTTTTGAGTACTTCTACTGCCATCGGATCAAGTCCCGCCGTGGGTTCATCCAGGATCAGGATATCAGGGTCGAACATAAAAGCGAGTGCAGCACTTACTTTTTGACGGGTGCCGCCGCTGAGGGTATGCATGGCTTTGTCCATCATGGTGTCCAATCCAAAGGCTTCGACCAATTCCATGTCATACTCGCTTATCTCTGGCCTAATGTCCTGCATCATGGTAAAAAGCTGTCCGATTTTGATGTTTCCGGGGTAACGGCCGATTTGGGGCATATAGCCGATATCGGACCTGTATTTGAAATTTCCCTTAATGGATTCCCCCTGCACCATGATTTCGCCTGTATCAGGAATTACCATTCCCAAAATGGTTTTGATCAAGGTCGTTTTTCCTGAACCATTAGGTCCCATCAGGGCATAGCTGCTCCCGGCTTCAAATTCCAGATTGAAGTCCCTGAGGACCTCCAGTTTTCCGAATTTTTTATAGAGATGCTTTACTGAAATCATAGGGTTGCATTTTAGGGGATTCATCAATCATGTTTTCCGGCGTGATGGAGGGGATCACTTTTTCCATTCGGTCCAGCAGGCCCACCAAGAAGCTTCTCCATAGTATTACTGCGGCGGGAATTTTTTCTACAATGACGCTGTAAAGGTTTATCGGACGGTAGGGAATATCCCCGAACCGGTCCTTGTCCAGATCATAACCCTCGTATTTATCCCAATAGTTTTCTTTTAAGGTATTGAGCACCAAGCTTCCATTTGTGCTGATATCGAAGGTGTTTCCCGTAAAATTATTGGCTGCAAATGAGTTTTGGTCACAGCTGGCCATGAGTTTTAAAGCCCAGCCGTTTTCGCGGAAGGTATTATGGCGGAAATTGTTGCGGCTGCTTCCTTCCATGTAGATGCCCACGGTATTTTTCCGGAAGGTATTCCCGATCACCTCACTGTCTGAAATGTCTTTCAAAAGGATGCCATACGCGCTGGCGCCCCAGTTTTCCTCGAAGATATTTTCGATCATCCTGACATTCTTGGTATACATTACCGCTACTCCGGCGCCGTTTTTACGGAAGGTGTTTTTGAGGTAACTGTTGTCATGGGAGAACATGAAATGCAGCCCATACCGCTTGTTGCCTGCCACCAAGTTGTTTTGGACGGTGGTGTTTGTAACAAACTCCAGGTACACACCGTCTCTATGGCCTTCAATGTGGTTGCCTTCAATCAGGGAATCCTTACATTTCCACAGGTGAATGCCGTTTCCGCTGTGGTATTCTTTCTCGGCAGCAGCATGTAGCCGGTTATTGGTAATGGTAAGCCGTGAAGAATTGGAAAAATGCAGTCCGAAAAAAGTATCCATCAGGATGTTATCATCGACAGAGCAGTATTTCGAATCATAAAATTTTATTGCTGCTGAATCATCTATATTCGATTTGCCGGTATTTGTCATTTTCAAACCATGTATATGGACATGATCTGCCGCCACAGTAAAGAGAGTGCCTTGCCCCCTGCCGTCGATAATGGGATAATTGTGACCCAGAATGGTAAGGGCTTTGGTGATGATAATGTCATGTTCTTGGTATAAGCCGGCGGCAAGAAGCAAGGTGTCTTTTTCCGCAGCATTGTCCACTGCTTCCTGAATGGACTGTCCCTCCCGTATGGGAATGGTTTTTCCCTTGAGAGCGTTAGGTGTAAAAAGCAAGGCCATAACCAAGCAAATTCCTGTAAGCCTCATCGTTGAATGTGTTTTATGGTTTAATTCCGGCCTAATTATTCCCTATTGAACATGGCCAGATTGTTTATTTGAATTGGGTTACCAGTTCTCCCCAAGCCAGATAGATGCCCCCGTTTTTGTTTTTATATGCCTTCAGAGCCTCATAATCGGCAAATGCCGCCACCTCACTTGCCATGGGGGTTTTGAAGTCAGGCGATTTTAAATAAAATGCGGTGGTAGCATCAATAAGGGTTTCTGGCTGATTGTAATCCGTCACCAATACTTCTGCCAGGTCCTCTTCGCTTATCTTTTCCTCTTCTTTCCAGTTCATGAGGCAGTTTACATCATCGAAAATATAAACCTTTCCTTTTTTGGTCAGGGCTTCCGCCCCAAAATAGGGATCCATCAACTTCATTTTACAGTGATGGCAGGCGTCTTCCCCATAGTTGATGGCCCTGGGTTTAACTTCGCAGGCTATTACGCCTATAAGCAAAAGTATAAACCAACATGTTTTCCTTTTCCTGTTAAGTTGCATGGCGGATAAATGGTTTTTCTTCTTGATTTCTAGGTTTTTTATATCCTATCAGCTCCTTGGCCATGGCCAGGCCAGCCAATAGCGCTGAGGATCCCATTAGCCATCCTCCCGTATCCGGACCGGAATAGGCAAGGAAATTAAGTAGTTCTTTGTATCCGATCAGTGGAGGCTGATAGGACATTCCCGGTACTTTGATGGCGGCAGTTGGACTTAGGTTGTGACCATAGTCATAACCCCAGAGGTACATGTCTACCAGCACTCCCAGACCCAGTGAGGCGATCATGCAAAAAAATGCAACCGCTGACCATTTTTTTGCATTGTAAGCGGCAAAAAAACCAAAAGCGATGATGGCCCCTATGATGTATTTGAGATAGGAAAATTCAGGGAACATTTCTTCGCCGATGTGTTTCATGCCGATGTAATGATTAACGCCGTTGATGATATCGATATCCCCGCTCAGATGGTCGATCCAGATTTTCATATTTAAGCCTTCAGGGTATTGTGGCGCCCAAAGACTGATCTGCCAAAGCGGTGTAAAATAGGCGCTGATCATTAAAGTTGCTGCCAGGAAAATTATTATTCTACTGACCAAGCTGATGTTTTTCATTGTTTTATAGGATAATTCACCGCCAGCCACGCTGGCGGTGAAATTTCAAGTGATTATTCTGCCTCGCCTGTGAGGTATTTGATGGGGACGTTGCTGTCAGCAGATGAAACCCTTATATAGCCCTGCATTTCCTGGTGTAGAGCAGAACAGAAATCCGTACAATAGAAGGGGAATACCCCGACCCTGTCGGGCACCCATTTTAAAGTAGCGGTTTCTCCCGGCATGATCAGGATTTCAGCCGTATTGGCTCCCTTAATGGCAAACCCATGGGGGACATCCCAATCCTGCTCCAGGTTGGTGACATGGAAATATACTTCATCTCCTAGCCTTACCCCTTCGATATTGTCCGGTCTGAAGTTGGATCGGATGGAAGTCATGTAAACATGGACATTGTTGCCGTCTCTTTCCACCCTGGCATCATTGATGCCTTTAAGTGCCCGGGGATGGTTATTATGTTCCATCGGATAAAACTTAACCTGCTTGTCTTTGATCAAGGAAGCAGGGAAGGCCTCTGCATAATGGGGTTCACCGATAGTGGGGAAATCCAGCAGCAGCTGCATCTTATCGCCGGAAATATCATAGAGCTGAGCTGAGTGTGCCAATTCCGGCCCAGTGGGCAGGTAGCGGTCTTTGGTGATTTTGTTGTATGCTACCATATATTTGCCATGAGGGTTTCCGGTGGGCCCACCAGGGATCATCAAGTGGCCCACAGAATAGTAAGTGGGAACACGGTCCAGCACTTCCAGGGTTTCGATGTTCCACTTGACTACTTCAGAAGACACGAACATGGAAGTGTAGGCATTGCCTCTGCCGTCGAATTCCGTGTGCAATGGGCCGAGACCTGGCTTTTCCACTTCACCATGAAGGACCGATTCATAATTCAGCACGGGCATGCCGCCGATAGTCCCTTCAAAATCTTCATTTTCAATGGCTTCCAACATCTTGGTAAATGAAAAGACAGGGATTATCGCCGCCAATTTGCCACTCCCAATGATATACTCCCCGGTAGGATCGGTGTCAGTACCGTGAGGGGATTTGGGACAAGGTATAAAATACAGAATGTCCTTTAATTCAGTGGGATCAAGGGAGAGAATATTCTCCTTGATGGTGGAAGTGGCCATATGGGTTTCCTCATCCCATACGTTATGAGCATATGGCGCTTTTATCTTTTTGCCTTTCCCCTCTTTAATGTATTCCTCCGCTCTTTTCCAGTTGACTGCCATGATATAATCCTTGTCCCTTTGCGAGGCGTTTACTTCCAGCAGCGTATGGGCCATTTCGGTGTTGTACGTGGAAAAGAAGAACCAGCCATGTGACTTCTTCTTCCCCGCCCTGGCGAGGTCAAAATTAAACGGAGGAGCTTCGATCTGAAAAGCGATATCCATATGGCCGGAGTTTTTGTCCACACTCAAAAAACTGATGGTCCCTTTGAAATTGTCTTTGTAAGAATCAATGGAAACATCCCTGTCTTCTCCTGTGGGTACACTGAACCTCGTTCCCGCTACCACATATTCCGTATTTTCTGTGATGTAGGGAGAGGAGTGGTTTCCTGCGGAGTTTGGGATTTCGATGATTTCAACTGTTTTGAAAGTGGTCAGATCCACCCTCGCAATTCTGGGGGTGTTGTTGCCATTGGCAAAGGCCCACCGTCCATCATGTTCAGCGTTCGTGGTGGAGACAGAGATATGGTGCAAATCATCCCATGGCACAAAGCCGTTGGCCGTATTGAGCATGGGTTTGCTTTCTTCCGAATACCCCCACCCATTTTCGGGATGTACTGAAAATACAGGAAGGATTTTCAAAGTTCTCCCGGAAGGAAGTCCGACTACGCTCATTTGGCCGTTGAAACCGCCGGATACGAGGTTGTAAAACTCGTCATGCTGCCCAGGAGGAACATAAACTTTATTCGCGGCATCTCCCGCCAGGGTACTTTGCGCACCCTTTGGCTTGCAGCCGATTACCATTGCCGCCATCACGACCGCAAAGGTTGATAACCAGATTTTTGTTTTCATCTTAATTGGGGTTAACGGTATAATTAGTTTAAGGCATCATCTTTGGTACCGGTCCTTTCTTCGTCATTTTTTCGGAAAAATTCCAGGATATTCCGCGCTTCCGCCACGGATATGTTTTGGTTAGGCATACGCGTGAGGCATTCCTCCAATAATTGCTGTGCGACCGGATCCTCATCCAACATGACATCCACATTGGTGATCATGTTCATGATCCACTCCGGACGTCTTCTATTGGTGACGCCTTCAAAACCTGGACCCACTACCCGTTTGTCATTTAACTGATGACAGGCAGTACATTTCATGTCCACGACAGCCTTGCCTTCTGTAGCCATGACTTCATCTACATTTTCCCCCAGCTCTACACTTCTGACCTCACCTATCCCTTTTGGGTCGGCGGAAGATTTGGCTTTTTCGGCACTGGGAGGGGTGTAGCTTCCTTGGTTTTCACGGCTGCTTTCGCCACCACAGCCGGTCATTAACAGGATGGCAACCCCCAAAGACAATAGCATTGAACTTTTCATAGTGTGTTTGTTTGAATTTGTGTTTTAGGTACTCGTATGTTTAGAAGATTTTTGACATGGTGCTTTCTGTGGGCTAACTCCACCAATATCAGCAACAAGGCGATGGGAAACAGGATAGATGAAAGGAAAAGGAAGAGGTGGTAATAGGGGATGAAACCCATCTTCCCCCACAGCAAAGTACCCTGGCCCAAAAGCAATACTTCGGTGAGAATGAATGCCACAGCCAAAATGTTCCAGCCCATTACCGAAAACTTTCCCGTTTCCAGCCACCGCTGCTTCAGCGCATATGCCCCCATGCCAAAGGTGACGGCGCCCATCATCACCAGATGGATAAAACCGATGACATACATCCTGATGGAAAGGGAAACAGTGGCCACTTCCGGTATGACCAGGGCGATTTGGATAATGCCCTTGGCGACCAGGCTGAGTACACCCAACAGCAGGATTTTATCTGTCCACTCGGTTTTTTTACGGGGAAACAGATGAATTTGAACCGGTCTTAAAAACCAGTAATAAGCCACTGCCTGTAATAGAACCCCCATAGAATTGAAGTAAAGCATCTCCTGCTTTCCTGTACTCCAAAAGACCACCAATGCGTAAGTCAGAAACAGGGATACGTGCAATGTCATTTCTTTGCGCGGAGAGAGGGGAATGGCTTTACCTTGTATTTCCAGATAATAAGCAAGAATGCCCAACATGGAATATACAAACCATCCGTTTATCTGAAAGTGGAGAAACCACTGTACACTTAAGTAATATAAAGGGTGTAACTTACCCAACATGGTCCCGATGGGGGCAATCGCCCAAAGACCCATACTGGAGAGGAGCATCCAACAGATGCTGCATCTAACCAGCCTTGTCGCCGTACTGCTTTTGTTTTTGGACAAATCCTTTAGAAAATGATAAGCAAAAACATATCCTGCCACTAAATGAAGTGTGGAAAACATTATGCTGTACAAGCCATACCCTTGAAACGGGAAGCTGGACATCATCCCTATATTGGCCAACGCCAAGAGGAGCAGCAGGATGCGGTAGGTTTTTTTTCTGAAAGGATCTTTCACAAAAGTAAACACCAAGACCCCCGAGACCAATAAAAAACCCCACCCCAGTAAAGCGGAGTGGGAATGGGCATGGAGCACATGTTTGTATTCCAATATACTTGCCCCGCCTACAAAATAGTAGCGCATCAGCAAGCCAAACAAGGAGGCCACAAGGAAAAAGAAAACCGCCCAACGCATCCATGGTCTGGACAATTGGCTGCCTATGGGGGAGCCGGCTTGGAATAGATCGTTCGGCAGACGGGCGGGTTTCATGATATCAGGCGTTCATTTGGTTAAACAGCTTGGTAGCTTTAGGAAAGAGGATGTTGTTTTCCAAATGGATATGGGTATGGAGATCTTCCTCAAATTCCCTGAGCATGGCGAAGGCTACCCGGTAAGTCTGACACCCGTCAGATGGAGGTGTATAGCCGTCGCTGAGTTCGGAGATCCTGCGGAATCTTTCCCCTTCGGCATCGTGTTCGTCCTCCATCATGTGAATGGGATTGTCAATGTGTCCAAAATGAGGTTCTGAAAGGGAGAAATGATTGTTTCTGGCCTCTTCCATGGCTTTAATGTAAGGGAAGAGTACAAACTCCTCTTTTTTCATATGTATGGTCAATGCGTCAGCGGATTCCATAAACAGATCCTTAATCTCGTGTAGTTCAGGATGTCGGCTTCCATGTACCATTGAAAGCTTCTGAAGATAGGCTTTCAAAGCCGGCACGGTATCCTCTACGTATTTATGGTGCGTATTGACGATATGGTCTATAAGTTGACTGAACCCGAAATCGGTATAAGTTACGTCTTCGGGGGTTTGTACCGCCTGTTCCAGATCTTTCAGGATATCCTCCATGGACACGCCGTTTTTTTCACAGGCGGCTTCCAGGCTGATGCCGCCTTTGCAGCAGAAATCAATACCGTATTCTGTAAATACTTTGGCGGTTCTGAAGTTCTCTGCTACGATGCCGCCGACTTTTTTTTGCGTGATGTTCATTTTTACAAGCTTTAAATTTATAAAAGGGTCTTTTTATCTTAAATTAGTACCGAAGAAAGCTGATGCCATTATTCACGCCGTCTGCAACGTCCTTTAAATTGGTGGTGACCAGCATGCCGGTAAGGTGATCCTTAATGGCCTTGAACTTATGATGGACAGGGCATGGATGCTCTTCGGAACATTTTTTTAGTCCCAAAGCACAGCCCGTAAAGATCATGTTGCCGTCTATCGATTCCACGATTTGGGCCAAATAGATTTTCTGGGCGTTGCCGTTGACCATAAAACCTCCGTGAGGGCCTTTTACAGAAAGGAGCAGCTCATCCTTTACAAGGTTTTGTAGAATTTTTGCTGTAAAAGCCTCCGGTGAATTGATGGCTTTCGAAATATCCTTTAGGCCGGCCCTTTGCTGCTCATTGGGCAAGCTGGCTAGATAGATCATGGCGTTGATGGCGTATTTGCAGGCTTTTGAAAACATTTCCTTGAGTTGTATGGGACAAATATATCAAAAAATATTAAAGGATAAAAATATCCGAATATATTTTATTTAAATATTTTTTGACCTTTTGCAGAAAGGAAGTCCCGGCTGCGGGTTTTTATATCCGGTGTCCCCAATATTTTACTTTCAGGCTTGTTTATTGGGGCTTTTATGCCGTATATTAAATTCAACAATTCAATGACCATGTGGCACAGGTTTTTTTACAGTTTTCCCATTCAGCTCTTCATCCTCCACCTTCGAAAAAACCTTCTTTTTGTGGGCTTATGGTTTCTTATGATCTGGATTGCACTGGGAAACTTTGGCAAAGTTCTCGGTATCCCCTATCTGTTTCTGGATCCCGAATACCTTAACGAGGTCTCATGGGTGGGATTTTTTATGATGGGCGTGGGGATAGCCGTTTTTACCATGGCTTTTCATATGACCACTTATATTATTGACGGCAGCCGGTTTAAATTTTTGGCAGTGGTGAACAAGCCTTTCCTTCATTACTGTTTCAACAACCTGGTGTTTCCCCTGGTTTTTTATATTATCTATATTGTCGCTTTTGTCAATTTTCAGTTAAACAATGAATTGGAAAACGAATGGATAGTCCTGCGCTTTTTCATAGGTTTTTCGGCGGGCTCCCTGATCACCTACATGCTCCTTTTCACCTATTTTAAATTTACCAACAAAGATTTTTTTGTACTGTTTGCAGACAGTGTGGACAAGAGGCTGAAAAAGACCCGGATACCCAGGGCCAATGTAATGCAGCGGTACAAGGAGGGACTGAAACTGGAAGGCCAGGTGGAGACCTATTTGGGGACAGATTTCAGCATCAGAATGGCCAGGCCCGATCTGGCAAGATTTGACCGGAAAAAGCTTCTGAGGGTTTTTGATCAGAACCATCTTAACATGTTGATTATACAGCTGGTGTTGGTGGGTTTTGTGCTATTGATGGGGATTTTTATGGACCGGGAGTGGTTACAGCTTCCCGCCGCTTTGAGTGCCACGCTGCTTTTGGCTATCCTGATGATGTTGATCGGAGCGATCAGTTTTTGGTTGAGAAGCTGGACGACTTTTGTTTTGATTGCCCTGGTTGTCGTATTTAACGTGTTTTCAAAAACAGAATTTTTTAACCGTCCTCATACAGTCTATGGACTGGATTATGAAACAGATCCGGCCCCCTATAATTTGGAAAGGCTGAACCAGTTGCTTCATGACGATACGGTCGCCAAAGACAAGCAGCATACCATCAGCATGTTGGAGAATTGGAAAAAAGGTCTGGGTGAGGAAAAACCCAGGATGGTGATCATCACTACCAGTGGGGGAGGGCAACGGGCGGCCTTGTGGACCCTTAACGTCTTGCAGGAAGTCCATAAAGTCACTGATGGTCATCTGTTCCGGCATTGTAAGCTGATCTCGGGTGCATCCGGTGGGATGGTGGGAGCTGCATTTTTTAGAGAGTTGTATCTGCGCTCTCTTTCGGATCCCCTTATGGATCTGACGTCCCAGGAGTATCAGAAGCAACTTGCTTCCGACAATCTCAACCCCATTATTTTTACCTTGTTGGTCAATGACCTGTTTATCCGCAACCAGTACTTCGAATATGACGGGAGAAGATACCTGAGAGACAGAGGCGGTGCTTTTGAAAACCAATTGAACAAAAATACCCTCGGGGTTCTGGATAAGCCTATTTCCGCCTACAGAATACCGGAATTTGAAGGAATCATCCCTCTGATGCCCATCACCCCTCTGGTGATCAATGACGCGCGGAAATTATATATAGCTCCGCATTCTATGAGTTACATGGCCATCTCTCAGCATAGGATCGCGGAAGAAAGGGAAAAGAGTCAAGGGATCGATTTCATCCGGTTTTTCAGGGATCAGGATGCGGAAAATCTCAGGTTTATCAGTGCGCTTAGGATGGGCGCTACGTTTCCTTTTATCACTCCAAATGTCCAGTTGCCTTCCTCTCCTCGGATGGAGACCATGGATACGGGGCTGTCTGATAATTTCGGGATACGGGATGCTTTCAGGTTTATGCACGTGTTCCGGCATTGGATCAGGGAAAATACCTCGGGAGTGTTATTGTTGACCATCCGGGATTCTGAAAAACTCATGGAAATCGAGCATAAAAGTACACCCAGTATTTTGGAGAAGTTGGTCATTCCGCTCAAGAACATTTATACCAATTGGGACAATGTACAAACCTTAAATAATGAAACCCTGTTTAATTTTATGCGGGAAACCATGCCGTTTCCCCTTGAACGAGTGGAATTTGAATACGCTACCAAGGATTTTGTCCGGCAGAGGAGTCTTCTTTTTGAGAGCAGGGGTGAATCCCGGCAGGAGGAACTGGAAATAGAAAGGGCGTCCCTGAACTGGAGGCTGACAGCCAAAGAAAAAAGATCAATACTGGACAATATACAAAGTTTTCAAAACCAGAAGTCTTTGAAAAGGTTGTCGGAGCTATTCGGGGAATCTTCCGGTTTTTAGTTGATCCCCACTTCTTCCTCAAACCGCTCCAATGCTTCAGGTTTCCCTACGACGTAGACCACATCGCCCAATTTAAGTTTGGTGTCACCTGTAATGTCTGTTTTGGTTTTTCCGTCTCTCTTTATCGCCACCACATTGATTCCGGTCCTCTCCCTCAAATTGATGTCCTTGATGGGCCGGCCGATAAAGCTCCCCGAATCCTTTTCTATTTTCAAGCCGGCAAAATTGATTTCAGGAAGATCAAGACGAATGCCGCTCGGTTGATCATTTGAAATGGCTCTGAACATTTCATAGTTGCGCACCCGCACATCATGGGTAAAGTCTTCTATTTCTCCTCTGGGCACCAGGTATTTGTTCAAAACCCGGGTAAATATTTCTATAGAGGTTTCGAATTCCTCGGGTATTACCTCGTCTGCCCCCAATTCGAGCATGGCTTCTATTTCGTTGACGTACCGTGTTCTTACGATAACAAAAGCATTTTGTGAATGATGGCGTATATTTACAATGATGCCTTGGGTAGCGTCATGGTTGGAGATGGCGATCACCACCACCCTTGCCCGGTGCACATGGACATGTTCCAGCACCACGGCGTTTGCGGCATCCCCATAGATAATGGGCTCTCCCTTTGCTGCTTCCTTCCTTACCGTCTCAGGATTCATCTCTATGATCACATAAGGAATTGAAGCTCTTTTGGCAGCGCGGGCCAGGTTCCTTCCATTCAATCCATAACCTACGATGATCAAATGATCTGTGAGCATTTCATCCGTAAGTTCAACTGTAGGAATGTCTTCCCTATCGCCAAACCGGGCCTTGATCGGGGCAGGTACGGGGATATTGAGTACCCGGCAAGCCAGATCTTCCCTTTTTTTCAGGATAAAAGGCGTAAGCGCCATAGTCATCACGGAAATGGCCAGAAAATATTGATAGGTAATGGCATCCAAAAGCTCGTATTTAAGCCCTTCTTTGGCCAACAGGAGGGAGAACTCACCGATCTGGAAGATAGAAAAACCCACAATGAAGGCTTCTTTAAAGGTGCTTCTGATCGATTTCACCGCCAACGCTGTGATGATGAATTTGACAACGATGGTCAGTGTCACCAGCAATAATATGATAAAAATGTGCTCAAACAGGAAGCTGACATCAAAAAGCATTCCCACAGATACAAAAAAGAAACTCAGAAAGATTTCGCGGAAGGGCAGGATTTTTCCGGTAGCATGATGGCTGTATTCCGATTCGCTGATGATCAATCCCGCCAAAAAGGCCCCCAGTCCAAGCGAAAGCCCCAGCAGGGAGGTAGCATAAGCTACTGCAAAACAGGTTACAATGATACTCAACAAAAAGAGTTCCTCGTTTCTCGTCTTGGCAATTCTGTACAGCAACTGAGGAATAAGGTATTTGGCACTTAAAATGGTCAGCAAGACCACCAGCCCGCCTTTGAGGGCCATAAAAGCCAGGGACAGGAGTATGTTTTCCGTTTCCCCTGCCAGCATGGGAGTGAAAAGCACAAAGGGCACGATGATGATGTCCTGAAAAATCAGCACGGCCAATGTGGTTCGGCCAGAGAGGGTGTTGATCTGCCCGGTTTCCTGTAACAGCTTCAGCACAATGGCGGTACTGCTGAGGGCAAACAAAAACCCGAAAAACACGGCGATATTCCAATCAAATCCAAAGGCATAGGTGATCAGGGTGGTAACACCGATGGTAAGGATTACTTGCAGGCTGCCTCCGATAAAAACGGCTTTTTTTATTGCCATCAGGTTTTTTAAAGAAAACTCCATCCCGATCACAAAAAGCAGGAGTATGACACCTATTTCTGACAAGACTTCCACTGCGGTGGAGGCGTCCACCAATGAAAGTCCGTAAGGTCCTGCAATGGCACCTGTAAGCAGATATCCAATGATGGTCGGCAGTTTCAGACGCATAAACAACAGGATGACCAGTGTGGCCAGCCCAAAAATCACGACGATATCCGAGAGCAGGGGCAGTTCTACGGCAGCAAGTATCAGTTGGTCCATACACAAGTGTATTCGAAAGGGGGATGTTTACGGGATTAAAAATACAACAAGTTTTTGGAAAAGAGCATGAAAGCCACATAAGGAATCACATGTGCAGGCAGGAGAGGTTCCTGGCTTCGGATAAATAGGGATTTAATGTTTTCTTGTTTTTCCTTGTATTTCGTTTTTCAACCTCGGCAATTTTGGCTTTTGAGCCGGGTTTTACTCCCAATAAATGCTGAGGCATTCAATAGGCAAATCCAAACCTTTTGTAAATAAAGTGCATCAACCAGGCCGGTCCGATCAATAAGAACTGCACATCTTTAAAAAAAGACGGTTTTTTCCCCTCTATTTTATGCCCGTAGAATTGAAAGACCCACGCGACGGCAAAGATGATCAGGCTCAAGAGCCAGAGCGGGATAGGGGATATAATGGTCAATAAGTTGGCTAACGCCAGACAAAGTGCTGAAAATAAAAACATTCCCAAGGCCAGGGGCGGCGATAGGGCCAAATAATAAAACAGCACAATCACCAAAACGAGTGTAGCCCAATTGGCAAAATTTCCCAGCAGAAATTGTAGATTAGCCATGGGACCTGGTGGAATGCTGTAAATAAGTCCCACTATGCTGAAGAAGATGGCCGGCACACATATCCAATGAATGGTTTTGTTGGTAGGATTTTGGTGACTTAACCCATACTCTGCTAATAATTGATCAATCTTTCTCATGGCTATGGGGTTTAAGAAAGGGTTTCTATAACAGGATCAAATTAATAAAATTAATCCTAAATTAGGAGCAATTTATTCCGATTAAAATAATATTTTTTATTTTTAAGAAAACCGTTTAAAGTGCAAAGTCTTAAAGAATAAAAAGTAAATAATTCATAATTTTTTTTAATTTTAAATTTCTCATGGGATTATGTTATTGATCAATGCCAGCAGTTAAAAAGAAGCCTTCCGTCACAGAAGCGTTGTTTCCTATTTTGTTCCTTATAGTCTTATTGATAGTGAATATCAATATATTTGGTACGGAAGGACTTTCGGGATCCAATCAGCTTGTCCTGATAATATCATCCGCTGTTGCCGGTCTCATGTCCGTTTTCCGGCTAGGTGTGAAATGGAACGATCTGCAGGAAGGCATGGTCCACAGCATATCTTCTGCCATGTCCTCCATATTGATACTTTTACTTATCGGTGCTTTGGCAGGGACATGGATGCTTAGCGGGATTGTTCCGGCCATGATCTATTATGGGTTGCAGGTATTGAATCCCACCATTTTTCTATTGGCCGCCTGTGTCGTAAGCGCTATTGTTTCTGTGGCCACGGGAAGCAGCTGGACCACAGTGGCCACGGTGGGGGTGGCCTTGTTGGGGATAGGGAAGGCATTGGGTTTTGGCGAGGGTATGATTGCCGGCGCGATCATTTCCGGGGCATATTTTGGAGACAAGATGTCGCCATTGTCCGACACCACCAATCTGGCGCCGGCGATGGCCGGGACCGATCTTTTCACCCATATCCGCCACATGACCAAGACCACCGTGCCATCCATACTGCTTACATTGATTGTTTTTGGCATCATAGGTTTTGTAGGTGAGCCCCATGGGGCCGTAGGTCAGGTACAGGAAATATCTGAAGTAATCAGCCAGCGGTTTGAGATCAGCGGATGGCTTTTTATTGTGCCCCTGGTGGTATTGGGCCTTATCATAACGAAAGTTCCCGCCATACCGAGTCTGTTGACCGGGGCTTTGCTAGGCGGGGTGTTTGCAGTGGTATTTCAGCCCGAGATGATCCGGGAACTGGCCACAGTGACCGGTGGTTATGTCGTGCAGGCTTTTGAGGTGGTGATGAGGTCTCTTTATGGAGAAGTAAGCGTCGTTACTTCCAATGAAGTGGTCAATGAACTTTTGGTGACCGGAGGCATGGCCGGTATGCTGAACACTGTTTGGCTGATCATATGTGCCATGGTATTTGGGGGGATCATGGAGGAAAGCGGCATGTTGAAAGTCATAGCAGAAACAGTGATCAGCAAAGTCAATTCGGTGGGTTCGCTGATAGCCTCCACCGCCGGTACGTGTGTTTTCTTTAATATCACTACCTCTGACCAATACCTGGCCATCCTGGTACCGGGACGGATGTATGCTGATATTTATAAAAAGAGGGGGCTGAAGGGAGAAAACCTCAGCCGTACCCTCGAAGACAGCGCTACTGTGACCTCAGTGCTGATTCCATGGAACACCTGTGGAGCCACTCAGGCATCCGTACTGGGAGTAGCCACACTGACCTATGCACCTTATTGTTTTTTCAATATCATCACCCCTTTTATGACGGTATTGTTTGGATATTTTAATTGGGGGATCAATTATTACACTAAAAAAGAAATCGAAGAAATGGAAGAAGAAATACTGGTATGATACCTTTAAAAATAACCAAAGAAGAAGTAAATCAGCTGGATTTGGGAGCCTTTCTGGGAGAGATAATCCTTGTCAATGAAGAGGAAGATTTTCGGCAGATGTTAGAAGATCTTTCGTCTCATAAATTCATTGGTTTTGATACAGAAACCAGACCGGCTTTCAGAAGAGGGGTGAGCCATGATGTCTCATTGCTTCAGTTTTCTACCCAGGAGACCGCTTATCTGGTGCGTCTAAACGAAGTAGGCTTTAGGAGTGAAGTAAAGAAAATTCTGGAAGACCCGAACATCATCAAAATCGGCGCGGCGGTGAGGGATGACCTGAAAGGCCTCAAAAAACTAAATCCTGCATTCGAACCCAAATCTTTTTTTGATCTGAATGAGGAATTGAGAAAGGTTGGCTTTTTGAATGTAGGTGTGCGCAACCTCAGTGCCATGGTGCTGGGCATCCGGATATCCAAATCAGAACAGGTTTCAAACTGGGAGGCACAGGCATTAACAGAAAAACAGCTGTTATATGCAGCGACAGATGCATGGGCCTGTCTGGAAATCTTCCTTAAACTTTATAAACACGGATATTTGGACGGGGTTTTTTCTATGTAAGGCATTCCACAGACGGGATGGCTCTAAACTGTTCCGTTGCTTTTTCCAGTAGCATTTCCCTGCACTGCAGTTTTATCCGGCACTGGTGGTCATATGCCTGTGAGAGAATTTTCATCCCGTTAACATTGATCAGTTTCATGACCTCGTTCATGGCGGGATAGGGGAAATTAAGGGTTATTTCCTGCATGATGGTTTCTTCTACGATTTTATTCGCCAGAATGGCCTCAGCTGCAGCGGTTTTATATGCCTGCACCAGACCTCCCACCCCCAGTTTGGTGCCCCCAAAATAACGGACCACTACCACCAGGACATTCGTTAGCCCAAAAGACCTTATCTGTCCTAAGATGGGATCTCCAGCCGAATGATGGGGCTCTCCGTCGTCGCTTGTCCGATAATGTTGAAGGTCGTCTCTGCCAAGTACATAGGCATAACAATGGTGCCGGGCATCATGGTAGGTTCTTTTGAAAGCCCCTAGTTTTTCCTGAACCGTGGCTTCTTCATCCACACGCGACGCGAAGGACAGGAACCGGCTGCCTTTTTCTTTGTATATGCCGGTGGACTCTTCTCCCAAGGTCAGAAAGGTGTCTTTCATTTTTATAATTATATTAGCAGCAAAAGGACTTTTCAAGGCTAAGATAATATACTTGGTGAAGTAATAAAACAAAGAAAGATGAGTGATCCCCCTTTGGTCTCTGTCATATGTACCTGTTTTAACCAGGGGAAATACGTGTCCGATGCACTGAACAGCATCCTTTTGCAGCAATATCCTAACCTTGAATTGTTTGTCATAGACAATGGCAGTCAGGATGACTCCTCAAAATCAATAGAAAAATGGGTGCAAAAACACAAAGAAGAATTAGAAATCGGCACGTTTTATTACCGGGATTCTCAGAACTATTGTTGGGCATTTAACCAGGCACTTTTTAAAAGCAGAGGAAAATATGTAGTGGACCTGGCCGCAGATGATTTTTTACATCCCGGCCATATCAGGACGGCGGTGGATACGTTGCAGGGATCAAATGCGGCTGCCTATTTTTCCAATGCTTTGCTTATGGATGAAAAGGGGAGGACCCAGGCTTTCTATAGCTTGGATAAAAGGGGAAACCTTCGTCAGAAGGTGCCGCAGGGGGATATTTATGCTTTGCTGGTACGCAAGTATATCTTATGCACTGCCACTTTGGTTTTTGATGCAGGCTGTTTGAAAGAGGAAGGCGGATATGATGAACGGCTTTCTTACGAGGATTTTGATATTATCGTTCGCCTGTCCCGCAAACATGATTTTGTGTTTCATGAGCATATCGGGATCACCAAACGGATTTTAAAAAAATCTTATTCCGCCCAACAGTATTTGGCCAGAAATTCAGTGATGCTGCCTTCTACTTACAGGATTTGCAGGAAAATCCAGGCCATGAATAAGACGCCGGAGGAAAAGGAAGCCTTAAAACACCGGGTAATGCATGAAACCAAGCATGCCTTGGCTTCTGCTAACTTTGAAACAGCGGAGAAGTTTTTAGGGCTGGCCGCCGATTTGGAAATCAGCGGATTTACTTATCGGTTGTACCGAATGTGGAAAAGGACAGGAATGGATTTGTCCGCCCTTTATAGAAAATGGCAGCATGTTCGGAAGGGCCTTAACCGGTAAATGTTTCAAAGACTATCGCGTCATTCTCCTTGCACCGGCCATGTCTATTTTGCGCCGACGACCACCTCCTTGAAGGTTCCCGGCCGAAAGTATTGTTGGCCAATGGCCATCATCTCTTCAAGAGTGAAATTTTTGATATACCGGAGTTGTTCCTGATAGAAGCCAAAATCCATTCCTGCATGATGGACTTTTTTGAAATGGGTCATTAAATCAAACGGACTGCTGAATTGAGCCAATAAATGGCCTATCATATAGTTTCGAACAATCTCCAGTTCATCGGGCGGGAGGGGCTCCTGAGAAAGCACGGACAGCTCTTTGTAGACTTCTTCAATGACCTGATCAGCATGCCCTTCTTTTACATCGGCCAGTACCAGCAAGTAATCCGCGCTCTTCAGGCTTCCTAAAAAACTATGGATTCCATAGGTATAACCCTTTTCTTCCCTTATGTTTTTGATCAGCCTGCTGCCAAAATACCCGCCAAGAAACGTATTGAAAACAGTGACGGCATGATAATCGGGATGTGATTTGGATATGAGGGTCTTTCCCAGGCGAATGCTGCTTTGGACCGCTTGGGGTTTGTATTCAGTCAGTCTGCGGTCTGGAAGGCTTTGATAAGGGTTTCCGTAAATAGGTTCTCCCGAGTAAGGAAGATCCCCAAATGCCCCTTCTACTTCTTTGAGATCGGCATCGGAAAGATTGCCTGTAACGAAGATTTCGGGTGTAACCCGGAAATTCTCATGATAATACCGGTTTAATATGTCCCTGTCAATTCGATCCACCTCATCTTCCTCTGCGATGTACCCAAAAGGATGGTCGTTTCCAAATAAAGCTCTTCGTATGAGCTGATTGGCCCTTGTGCCGGTTTGTTCCTTTTGCAGGGAAATGGTAAGTTTTTTCTGAGACTTTCTTTTATTCAGTTCTTTGTCAGGAAAAACGGCTTCTGTCAGTAAGGAGCGGAATACAGGCAGTACCTGGCTGAAGTGTCTGGTGGTGGTCAGAAGCTCCAAGCCATGTTTTTCGTATCCCGTGTGAATTTCCACTTCAGAGGCATGATAATCGAAAAAGTCATCTATTTGCTCTGAATTCATATCCCCGGTACCTTCCAGAGCCATGTGCAGACTGAAAAAAGGGACTAAGGTCTGCCCGTTATCCAATTTGCGGTAATCTATGGGAAATATGATTTCCAGCTTCACAGCTTCGATTTGCGGGGTAGGTATAAAATACAAAGGGACTCCGTTTTTGAGAGTCCATGTTTTTGGGGGGACAAGGTCAATTTTTTCCGGAACCTTGAAGGGTGGTGCCTGACTACGGTCTAAAATCATTTCTGGACATTGTATAATAGTGTAAACCTCAGGGTTTCTGCCAAAGGGTGGTTTTGTACCTGAGGTACCAGATAAGAGAAATCAAAACCTATTCGCTGGTATTTGAACCCAACACCCATGGTAAAATACCTCCTGCCTCCTTTTCGCTGGTTTTCGTAAAAGTATCCGGTTCTAATCGCAAATTTATCATCATAGGAATACTCTGCCCCAAAAGAGATCATCACTTCCTGCATCTCTTCCCTGAACCCTCCGGGAGCATCCCAAAAGGAGGTGAACATGCCATTTAATAAGGGCCTGGAGGGGTCCAGTCCCCTGTCAATCATAGGTCTTCCATCGGGCCCGGGGATGAATTGGCCATTCTCGTCTTCCCTATAAAGCGGAGGCGTGGGAACCATCAGTTTATTGAAATCCAGCGCAAAAGTGATTTTGTTAAAATCATCCATGGGAATGGCCAGGGCGGTACCGATACGAAAATTGGTAGGCAAATAATCCAGATCATCCGCGCTGTTATAGGTGATTTTGGGTCCGATGTTGGAGATGTTGGCTCCCAAGGACCATTCGGCTTCCTTTCCGGACATCAATACTTCCTGGGTATAATACATCCCCACATCTGTTCCTACACTGACACCCGGTCTGCTTTCGTTGCCGCCGGCGGAACTGATATTGCCTGACAGGTTGGAATGGATAAAACGGGCTGAAATTCCCAAAGAAAGATTATCGGATAACTTTCTGGAATAGGTGCCCCCTATCGCGATGTCCCGGGGGTTAAAATCTCCCAAAGGATTGCCGTTTTGATCCGTGAGCTGAATGTCACCCATGTTGAAATAACGAAGGTCTATACCAAAGGCAGATACATTGTCTATTCTTTTATACCCTGTAAGATAGTTAAGGGACATGTCAGGGACCAGTCTGCCCAACCAGGGGGAGTAAGAAAGAGAGAAACCGATGTCGTCCTGAATGAAAGCCAGCTTACCTGCATTCCAATGCGCCGAATTCGCATCCGGTGTGGTGGCGACTCCCGCATCCCCCATAGCAGAGTGCCGGCTGTCCGGTGCAAAATTCAGAAACGGCACGGCAGTAGTAATAACCCTTCGGTTGGGGTCCTGCCGGGAAAGCGCCACAGAATTCTGTGCCAGAAGTTGCTGCCCCAAGAGGGAAAATAAAAGAAAAATTGGAGATGATAGAAGAATGGTTTTTGTTACTTTCATTGAATAATAATTTTTCCGCCTTTTCTGTCCGAAGTACCATCTTCTTCAGACGTAAGTGCTATTTCGTAAAGATAAGTTCCTTTTACCGGATATTTCGTTTTGTCATGCAAAAAAATCCAGTCTATCCCATCGATCCCGGGATTAGCTCTTGGAAAACGCTTTGTCATGGAAAATATTTCATGACCCAGCAAAGAAAAAATCCTCAGTTGGAGACTGAGGTTTTCTCCGGGCCGATTGTGATTAATCCTGAAAAAACTGGCTTCACGGGCCGGATTGGGATAACTGACCGCCTCGTATATTTTGAGCTTGTGGATGCCATAAACTTCTATTTCCATGGTTTTTTCCGACATATTCCCCAAGTTGTCAAAAACCCGGACAGTCAAGGTGTTGATGCCTTCACGGAGACCTTTTAATGTCGTTTTGATATATCCTTCTTGATAGCTGCTGTGGAGGCTCCGGTAATCTCTGTTGAGGAACCGAGGCATTTGATCATTTAATGTGAGGCTGATCTGTTGGTCAATGTTGTTTTCTGAGATGTTGATGCCGGATTTATCCTTTAAAAAAATCCAGATGGGAGCCTGGCTTGTATTGATTTTTTTAGCAGATTGAAGACTGTCCAGGATGTTTATTTTTATAGAAGGCCCCTCGCTGTCGTTTTGCAGGTTATCCGAAATGCCTCCTACCATGATCTTGTTGGCCCCCATCGCCTCCCTCTTGTCATGTGGATTTCGGGCGAAAACCCTCACCACACCGAGGTCGAACTCATCTTTGATAGGTTGACCGATGACCATTTCCCCCTCAAAGACACCGCCTTCCACTGTCCCTGTTCCTCTGAAAACCGCATTGTTATATTCCTTGTAATGGGTTTCAGGACTTTCGTCCCCAAGTGTTTTCATCATTAGGGCCTTATCATACAGTGCGATTTCGAAACTGCCGTTAAAACCATTGGCCTGGGCTCCTGTAAGCGGGTCCTGAATAGCGCCTTTATACCGGACCCTTTGCAGCGCTCCCAAGGTATCCACAGAGGTTTCCACATCAATGTCCCAAAATTCCGCAGTTTCCCCCCAATAATCAGGCAACTTAAGTTTTAAAGAAGGGTCTCCCAGTAGTGAAAAGTTTCTGTTTAAGGCCCCGTTGAGACTGTTGTTTTTTGTGTATTTAAAAATTTCTCCCAAGCTGATATATTCTCCCCCCTCTCTTATGAATACTGTTTCGATAAAGGCTTTGTTGAGAGAAAAATTAATGCTGCTGAAAACAGGCCTGCCTGTTGTCAGTAAGGCTATTGCACCCTTTTTTTCAGCAAACAGGAGCTCTTCTGCTCCTGAGCGGATAAATGGACTGTCGTGCCGCCCAAATTCACAAGTGGCCGTTACAAAAACAGGGAGCTTGTCATTTTCGGGCCAATTCCGAATGTCACCGATTGTGAAAAGTTCTTCTGCGGCCAGGGTGGTCTCATTACCGTGACCGATATAATTGATCAGCAGGACTCCCCGGTCAATGTAATCCGTGAGCGTTTCTTTTGCTTGGGGGGAGCGCTGGGAAGAACCTGCCTGTACCTGTTCATAACTGTCCAAATAGAGTTTTTGAAGGGAAAATTCCGGGTTGTTTTCATGGAGGTAGGCAGCATGGCTTTCGGAATCGTGGAGATGGATGTTATTGTCCCCGTCATCTGCAAGGAAAAGTACCTTCCTCTTCCAGTCCCCTGCTCCCGTCTCAAGACTTGAGTATTGAATGATTTTGTTTACCGCGATGGCAGCCTCCCTGACGTTGATAGCCGGGACCCTTCCTGTACCAATGTCGAGTTGGTGGTCACCTTGTTGGGATTCTTCCCATTCGCCTTCTCCCATCTGTAAAAAACCGAAAAAATCATCCGAAGAGTAGGTGGTAAGGGGATTTAGGCTGCTTCTGGAGCTGTAGGTGGGTACAAGGTTGGGCCTCCCACCAAGTTTGTTTTTATAATCAAATGTACCCTTGCCGAAGAAAAGGGTGTTTTTCAATGCGCCTCCAATGTGAAATTGGTAAGCCAGAAAATTCCGGATGGCAACGATGTCCGGATTGCCATATCCGAAATGATCATAAATATCCTCCAAGAGGACAGTTTTAGCCGAAACACCGGTATTGTTTTTATGTTCCGACAACCTCTTGGCTTGTCCCTGTAGTTCTCCGGAAGTAATGATGAGCAATTCCGGAAAAGCATCATCTGTTTTTAATGTTCCATTGATCGCTTTAACCTGATTTATCGCAGGGACATTGGATGGATCAAATACTACAAATTTGCTGATATCAGAAGAAATTTCCCTTTCTTCACCCAGTTCCTCTATTTGGTGAAAACGGGTGACGTCCCAGATTTTTTGGGCAGCAGCAGTACCCAGGTCTATATTTTTGCCCTCAAGGTTGTAATAGACACCCTCGGGAAGCGCGTCAGAGGCAAAGGGAAATCCGACCAACACGTAATCCAAATAGCCCAGGCCATTGGGATTGCCTGTTTGAAAGCTACAGGAGAACGCCAGCTCATCCTGCGAACCGTGTGCCGTTAAGCCATTAAACGCTTCTTCTCTTCCCTTCACTGCATAAGTACTGTTGGGGACGGAAGCTACCTGCAGTGCCCCCACGTTCTGATTGTCCACATTCAGCTCGAAATGGCTTGCTGCATGCGACTGGGCCATCACGGATACAGATAGCCACACAGGTTGATCAGCGGTTCCCTCTGGTCTTTTGAAAGGAATTCGGATTCTATTGCCGTTAAACATGCGGTCTCCATACCATTTTCTGCCGGAATTGAGGATGTTCACTTCTTCCTTTTTATAGGATTGGATTTGATACAGCACACCGGTTGACAGATGGTCCTCCGTTGCCAAAGAATGTCCGCCTTTGTCTTTTATTTCGGAAGTAGAGGGTTTCCCGACATTTAATATATAATGCAGGGTGTCCGTGTATAGATGGGGTTCGAAGCTTACATGGGATTCCTCCAGGAAAATGCGATGGGCAGCAGACAAATAAAAGTAAAGGTCTTCGCCTATCTTCTGAACAGGAATTTCTCCGGATGTAAAGATGCTGCTGTCAAGTTTCTGTGGTAGCATCCCCCCAAAACCATAAATACTTATTTCATCCACACTGCCGGCGCCCCACTGCCTGGCCTGCTGTGCCGTGATTTTATAGACACCTTCCTGCGTGATGGGAAATTTATATTCCTGCCCCATAACCCATTGTAATGGGAGCATCATGGACAGCAAGCCCAAAAACCCTTTTATCTCATGTCTGGCCCACATTTTTTTCCGTAGCGTAGCTGATCACCGATATGCAAATATAGGAAAGAATGGCAAAGGGTATTCCCCCGATTCCCCATATCAAAATACTCAAGCATGACATCAAAATGGTTAAGTACCGCCATTTATTGTCCGATAGACCGAATTTTTTAAATTTTAACGCCAGTAAGGGTAATTCAGCAGTCAATAGTAGGGAAAAAACGACGGTTAGTCCCAGTAGAAAATAAATGTTTCCGATCAACGCAGCCGCCCATTCCTGCGAGTCCGCCAAAAAAGGCAAGGTGGAGAAAAACAGGGCATTGGCGGGGGTAGGAAGCCCTATAAACTGGTCCGACTGTCTTTCGTCAATATTGAATTTAGCTAATCTCAGCGCGGATTGGATCCCTATGAAAAAGGCCAGAAAAGGAAGAAGAATTACTTCCGGATCTGCGTCTAAAACCAGAAAAAACACGATAAAAGAAGGCAGGACACCGAATGTGACCAGGTCTGCCAGAGAGTCAAGTTGTTTCCCTATCTCGCTGTGTACTTTTAATACCCGTGCGGCAAGGCCGTCAAGAAAGTCAAATAACGCCGCGGCGAATATAAAATACGCTCCCACGGAAACACCGCTTTCGAAAACAAAATAAATGCCCAACATCCCAGACACAAGGTTCAGGCAGGTCAGAAAGTTTGGAATATGCTGTTTTATGTTCAAAACCGTGCGTATTTGCCCACAAATGGATTGTTGGTTTTCTCTTCCCCAATTTGAGTGGCTGGACCATGGCCGGGATAGACGGTTACCTCGTCTGGCAAGAAAAAAAGTTTTGTTTTTATGGCGTCCAATAAGGTGTCATGATCTCCTCCCGGCAGGTCGGTACGGCCGATGCTTCCCTGAAAGAGGGTATCGCCGCCGATACATTCCAGGGTAGGTTCGTGGTAAAAAACCAAATGACCGGGTGAATGTCCGGGTACCAGGATGGACAAGAGCCTGCTTTGGCCGAAATTAATCCATTCCCCTTCCCTGATATAATGGTCCGCTTTACTTTCCTGGTACTGCGGGAATCCGTAGTTTGGGGCATAAGCGGGAACGGCCTTTAAAATTTGGCTTTCATCCTCATGAAACCAAAGCGGAATGTCATAGGTGTTTTTGACAAATGCATTGCCTAATACATGATCTATATGACAATGGGTATTAAGCAGTTTCACAGGGGTAAGACCCTCCATTTTGATGAAATCGAACAGCATGGCCTTTTCCCGCTTCTCATAACACCCAGGGTCAATGATGACGGCCTCTTTTGATTCGTCATACAGCACATAGGTGTTTTCCATAAAAGGATTAAAAGTAAAGGACTTTATATTTAACATTTTGTTTATTGCTTGGTGTTTGACTCTTCAAAATAACAAAGAATGATTTACTTTTGGGCATGGAAGTGGATTTTTTACTTATAGGCCAGGGATTGGCCGGCAGTGTTTTATCCTACAGGCTTTTGGAAGCGGGCCTGAAGGTGCATTTAATAGACAGGGATGAAGACAATACGAGCAGTAAAGTTGCTGCGGGTCTTTATAACCCGGTTACCGGGAGGAAAATGGTGAAAACATGGCAGGTAGATACACTTTTTTCCGAATTGGAACCGTTTTACAAAAAAATAGAAAAGGTTATTGGGGAAAAAATACTCCATCCCGTAGCCATTTACAGGCCATTTCTCTCGGTAGAAGAACAGAACGAATGGATGGCGAAAAGCGCCGATCCACAATATGCGCCATTCGTCAGGGAAATAGCCACCCGTTCGAGATACCGCGGGTTAAATGACCCGTATGGAGGGGTAGCGCTGGCTAGATCAGGTTATCTGGACATACCGGTGTTCTTGTCGAAATATGCGGGTTGGCTGGAAAAGCAGGGGGCTATCACCAGAGGAGAGTTTGTGGAAGACGACCTGAAAATTACCGGCCGGACAATGGCTTATCACGGGATTAAGGCTAAGGGGATTGTTTATACAAATGGGTTGGGGGCAAGTGAAAGCAGATACTTCAAATGGCTGCCTTTTGCGCCGGTGAAAGGGGAAGTGCTGACGATAGCCCAGGATTTTGAAGCAAGAGAAATCATCAACAGGGGTGTCTTCAGGATAGATCTGGGTAAGGGTGTGGCAAAAGTGGGTTCCAACTATGAAAAAGGGGAACTTACCGTTGTTCCCACGGAGAAGGCCAGGAAAGAGATTCTGGGGAAATTGAACGAGCTTTTTAATATCCCTGTGAAGCGCATTCTGGGGCAAAAAGCGGGAATAAGACCTGCGACAATTGACCGAAGGCCCTTTTTGGGAAAACATCCTGAATACAAAAACGTTTATGTTTTCAGTGGCTTGGGCACGAAGGGGGTTTCTCTGGCTCCGTATTTTAGTGAAGAGATGATAAATTTATTAATTTTGAATAAGGAACCTCAAAAAGAAGTAAACATAAATCGTTTTTTTAAGTATATTTAAAACATTAGAATCAACACATGTGAGGTGAGCATATGAAAATTAGATTTCTATCACTTATATGGTTTATGTGCTGTCTTTATGGGGCTGTGCCAGGATGGGCGCAGTTTGATCAGGAAAGATTTGGCAAAAACAGAATCCAGCACAAAAACAAAGAATGGCATTTTTTTAATTCCAATAACTTTGAGGTCTATTACTATGATGGAGGCCGGGCGAATGCTAGGATGGCCATTGATTTTCTGGAAGGGGAGTTCGACAAACTGACGCAATCCATAGGTTACGTAGCCTATACCAAGCCGAAAATATTTATCTACAATTCCAGGCAGGAGTTGTTACAAAGTAACCTTAGCCTTAACAACAATAATTTTACAGTAGACGGACAGACATTTTTCAGCAAACTTTTGGCCGAAGTGCCTTATACCGGTTCCTGGGAATCCTTTAAGAAGGAACTGGTTTATAATACCTCCAAAATCATCATAGAGGAAATGTTGTATGGCTCCAGTATTTCTGATGCCTTTCAAGCCAATTTGATCAATAACTTCCCTGATTGGTTCATTGATGGGGCTGCGATGTACCTGGCGCACGGGTGGAGTTTGGAAATGGATGATTTTGTAAGACATTACCTTAAAGACAACGACAATCCCAAACTTTTCAAACTGCAAAATGAGGAAGCTGCTTTGGTGGGACAGTCTATATGGAACTATATAGTGGAAAAATATGGGCGAAGATACATATCAAGCATCCTGAACCTGAGCCGCATCAACAGGAATGAGGAAAACAGTATAGCCAATACATTGGGCAGACGCTTCAGGGATTTTAAAACGGAATGGCAGACTTTTTATACCGGATTGAACAAACAGGTATTGGACACCTTCAAAGATATTAATAGGAATAACGTCATTGCGGAAACATCCAGAAACAAATTTGGGGCTATCACCAGTATTCGCTTCAGTCCGGACGGAAAACACCTGGCCTATGTGATCAACACGGAAGGCAGGCATAAGGTGAAGGTCCGGGATCTTTCCAACAACAGGGAAAGGGTAATTTTTAAAGGAGGCTATGCTTCCTTTGATCAGGAGGCAAATTATTCTTCCCCGGCGATTGCCTGGAAAGATACCTTAAACCTGGTAATAGGGACTTTCAAAAGGGGGGTGACCACGTTGAGAATGCGGGCCATTGACGGCAGCAGTCAGGATAAAATTTTTCTCCGAAACATCACCCAGATACTTGATCTTAATTTTGCACCCAATGGGAGGACCATGGTGCTCTCTGCCATCAATAACGGCCGTACAGATATCTATACCTTGAACATGAGAGGCCAGGGAAGGAGGCTTACCAATGATATATTTGACAATAAGACCCCGCTTTTTCTCAATGACTCTACAATTATTTATGCTTCCAATAAAGCGGATCTCCCGGATAGCCTTTTAACGGGGAATGTAGATGTACACAACCTGCCGGATTATTTTAACCTGTACATGATGGAAATAGGTGATTCCATCGTAGATACCAGGCTGACAAATGTCAATCACATTAACCTGCAACCCAGGAAACTTAACAATACCACCATCCTTCATTTGAGTGAACAAAGCGGTATCATGAACATCATGCGGGTTGGGTTGGGAAGCAACATATCCAGTCAGGTTTCTGCTTTCGACAAAAGCCTTGAGACATTTGATTACAACCTGGCTTCCAACAAATGGGCTTATTCGGTGAGAGATGGCCGCCAAAGTAAACTGGTTCTGGAAAATTTTCCCAATATGGACCAGTTCACCCCAAGCACACCCAGGGTTCAATTTGAGCAGGCAAGGGCGCTGAATGAGAGAATTTCCAGCAGGCGAATTAACAGGGAACAGGAGGAGGAAGACCGGGACGGTGAAAAAGAAGACGATCCGTCAGCTGACCCCATTCCTGAAGAGGAGGCAAAACAGCTTTCGGATGGTGAATTGGACATCCGGTTGGAAGACCTGATGATGGATGGGGATGCGGAAGATGCCGCCACCGAATCTAAGCCGCCCGTGGAGGCAGACACCACCATCACCGGCGTAGATCTCGAATCATTGATGATGGGAGAACCGGTAGAGGTTCCATCGGTTGAAGAAGACAGGAATGCGGCGGCGGATACTGTCCCACAAACAGGGGCCATCAACTTAGACCGTTTGAGATTTGAAAGAGAAGGCGGGCTGGATACGGACAATTACACCTTCGATACCATCCCCGACCTGACTGAACCGGAGATGCTTCAGCAGCAACAGCAACAGCCACAACGAGGTATGACGGCGGATAGAAGAAGTAATATTCTTGATGCGTTCAGGCAGCAGGCCATGGTGAAAAGGGTCCAGGGTCCGAGAAGATACATTCCGCAATTTATAACAACCAGCTTAAATACATCCTTTGTCGTCGACCCTTTAAGAGGGTTTGGAATAAATCTTACCGGTAGGATGACCGACTTGTTGGATAACCACTCCATCCGGGGGGGGATCATGGCGGCGCTTGATTTCAGGTCAGGCAGTGACGTGTTTTTTGAATATGAGTACCTGAAATACAGATTTGATATCAGGGGACGCTTTGACCGCAGGGCTATCCAGAGGAGTGAAGGTGACCTCACCTTTCAAAAATACGTGCTTACCAAGTCGGAAATCGGGATCGCCTATCCCTTGTCGGTGAGTACCCGGGTTAGCGTTACGCCATTTGTGGCGAAAACCCAATATTTCAACCTGAATCCGGATTCCGTATTGCGGGGCTCAGAAGGAGAGCAAAACAGGCTGGACGTCAACTACGTCGGTGGCAGGGCCGAACTTGTGATTGACAAAACAAAGCTGTTGGGACTCTATATGGAACAGGGCTTTAAAGGAAAAGTCGGCTTAACACATTATCAGGGACTGAATTTGCCCGAACGTTCTTTCAGTAACCTGTATTTGGATTTGAGGAATTATCAAAAGGTCCATAAAAACATTACCCTGGCCACACGGTTGTTTGCGGGGAGTTTCTTTGGCCAAAACCCCCAGAAATACCTTGTAGGTGGGATGGACAATTGGCTGTTTAACCAATTTTATCAGCCACCCACTAACCGCCCTGAGGTTTCTCCGGTCAGAAATGTTTCAGGAGTTGAAAATTCCAATATTCTTTTTGCCGAGTTTGTGGACTTAAGGGGGTATGATTATGATGAGATCAGGGGTAACAATGTGATTACCTTTAGCTCCGAGCTGCGCATCCCTTTGTTTTCCTATTTGTCCCGGGGAAACATCACTTCTAATTTCATCAGGAATTTCCAATTGGTGGGCTTTTACGATGCGGGGTCTTCCTGGTCAAATGCAGCTCCCTGGGAAAGGGTAAATGACCAAAATACAGAAATAATCAATACGGAGGGGTCTCCTTTTGTCATCACCTTGAACAATTTTAATAATCCATGGCTTCAAAGCTACGGGGCAGGGATTAGAACGGTTTTGTTGAATTATTATGTGAAATTTGACGCTGCCAGACCGATAAGGAATTATACCACAGAGAAAACCAGATTTTATGTAACTTTGGGGTATAATTTTTAACATGTTTTTTTCAATTTATTTTATATCTATGATAAAATCAATGACCGGCTATGGCCTGGCCAATTTAGAAAATGAGGAATTTGTCGTTCAGGTTGAAATCAAAACCCTGAATTCCAAGTTTCTGGACCTTAGTATCAAATCGCCGAAGCAGTTTTCTGATCGTGAATTGGAAATAAGAAACATTATCGCCGGCATATTGGAGAGAGGCAAAGTCAGCATCACCATTGAGTTTGCTTCAAAAAAGGAGGATGAACTTCCGATTGTTATCAACGAGGCTTTATTCAGAACTTATTATTCCAAATACAGGGAAATGGCGGCCACCGTAGGAGAAAGGCCGTCTGATATATTCAAACTGGCATTGCAATCGCCCAATGTGTGTGTAGCGAATACGGAGAAACCGGAGGGGAGTCTCGAATGGGAAACCTTAAAAGAAGTGTTGACAAAGGCATCGGTTCGATGTGACGGTTTCAGGAAACAGGAGGGAGAGGCATTATTGGGAAAATTCAGGGAAAACCTCACGGCGATTGCTGACAGCCTGGAAAAAATAAAAACGGAATTGCCCAGAAGAAAGGAAAAGCTGGTAAGCAAGATCCGGCAAAATTTTTCGGAATGGATGGAAGACCAGTCTTTTGATGAGAACCGGTTTGAACAGGAGTTGATCTATTATTTTGAAAAACTGGATGTTTCTGAGGAAATAACGAGACTGCACACCCATTTGGATCTATTTTCCGATGTGTTAGAGGCAAACAACTCTCAAGGTAAGAAACTAGGGTTCATCAGCCAGGAAATCGGCAGGGAGATCAACACCATCGGGTCCAAAGCAAACGATGCTGAAATTCAGAGGCTGGTCATCAATATGAAAGATGAACTGGAAAAAATTAAAGAACAGGCTTTGAACATTTTATAACGGCATTTTATTTCTCAGCAAATTTTATCAATTCCTCCAAAGGAATTTCTGACAGGCTTTTCTCATGGGTGGCTTCCAAGACCACTTTTGGAGCCTTTCCTGCATGATAGGCTTCCAACCATCTGCTAAGGCAAATGCACCAGCGATCACCGGAATTTAAACCCGGAAAGCCCCATTGCGGCCGGGGAGTACTGAGGTCATTCCCCATTTCTTTACTGAAACTCAGAAATTCTTCCGTCATAATGGCACATACCGTATGGACTCCGGTATCCTCTTCCGCTGTATTACAACATCCATCCCGGTAAAATCCCGTTTTAGGAGCCATGCTGCAGGGCTGCAAAGGTTCTCCAAATACATTGGTTTTCATTCGCGTGTAACAGATATTATGATGATAAGAATAAACCCGATTCAGTTATGTAACAAAAAAATGCCATAGATTTCTCCATGGCATTTTTATTTTATGGCTTAAGCTTATTAGCTCAATTTAAACCTGATAGGCAATCTCATTTTTACCCTTACCGGTCTACCTCTCTGTCTTCCAGGCTCCCAGGCTGGGGCTTCTCTAACTACCCTCATGGCCTCTTCGTCACATCCTCCGCCGATACCTCTCAAAATATCGACATCTTGAATAGACCCGTCTGTGTTCACCACAAACACGACATAAACCGTTCCTTCAATCCCCATCCTTCTGGCTTGTGTAGGGTATTTTAGGTTTTTCTGAAGGTATTTGTTCCATCCTTCCATTCCTCCCGGAGGAGTAGGCATGTTTTCTACGACGTCGAAGATCTCATCCGCCTTCTCTTCTACAGGGGCTTCTTCTATCACGACTTCCTTTATCACGGTTTCTTCCTTAACATCCACGTCAAAGTTAACCTCGATTTTCTCCTCAATCTCTACCTCATCGGGAATCTCCTTGATTTCAGGCTGTTCGATGGGTGGTGGAGGTGGTGGTGGCTGCTCGGTGATGGGTATATCCAACAGTTCTTCAAAGTCATCGTCGATCGATCCCAGATCTTTGAGCAAACCATCATCGAATGATTTGTATTCAAAGGCAAACAGGACCAGACCTACACTGATCATTAACCCTAAATTCAGGAACATACCTGTCTTTTTGGTCAAGTCAGCTTTTGGTGTTTTTTTGGCTTCCATGTTAAAACTCCTTTTATTTTTTTGATTTCAGTTTTTTCTTTCGATTAACAATTGTAACAATTTATTTTTATTTATACAAGAGCACTTTTTCTCTTATTTAAATAAACAAAAACAACTGTACCTATAGTTCCCCCCAATGCATTGGCCACTATATCCCAGCCATCAAAAGACCGTCCCGGAACGTATCTCTGCATGTACTCAGTAAAGATAGCAAATAATATCCAAAAAACTAAATAATTAGTAAAAAAATATCTGTTTTTCTTTTCTATCGGATGAGGCTTTTCATTGATTACCCTGTTCCATAGGAATACCAGGCCAAAAAAGAGCATAAAATGGATAAGCTTATCCGATCCAAAGAACTTTGGAATTTTTGGCACGTTACTGCCAGGAGAAAATATGGCATACAGCACCCCTATGGTCCAGATCAGCGCCGGTATCAGTCTTTTTTTCAATCTTTTCCTTATTGTCCCACCAACTGCTTATAATCCTCCGAAGATAAGAGGTCAGCGGGCAATTCACCATTGATCTTTACTTTTATCATCCACCCTTTCCCATAAGGATCTTCATTCACCAGTTCAGGCGCCGCTTCAAGTTCTTGATTGAATTCAATTATTTCTCCGGCAACGGGCATAAAAAGATCCGAAACAGTTTTAACTGCTTCTACGGTACCAAAAACCTCACCGGTATCAACTGTTTCACCCACAGTTTCTACATCCACATATACAATATCCCCCAGTTCCTTTTGGGCAAATTCAGTGATGCCGATTGTGGCTGTTTCACCTTCGGCTTTTATCCATTCGTGGTCTTTGGTGTACTTGAGTTCTTTAGGAAAATTCATATGCTGTCAATTAGTTGTCCAAAAATACAAGGATTCATTCAATGTCAAAATCATTGGCTCAAATTAAATGTCAACTGCCCCCCAAATGCGGTAGAGCTTCTTCTAAAGGCGGTGGAGACTTTTGGGTCGTTGATGGTCCGGTCAAAGTAAAATTGTACATTAAGTTTTTGGTTGACCACATAGCCGATGCTCGGCCTCAATTGGATATTCAGGTTTCCGTCGGTAAGGGTGCTTACTTCCTCTATTTTTCTTTGAACGGTTCGGGTATCCATCACCCGGGTGGATATTCTCACGGTGAGGTCGTTGCTGAGCACTTCCTGCTGACCTTGGATTTTGAAGGGGACTTTCACCCCAGCCTTGGTATACCCAAGGTCAAACCTGAAGTCCTGACTCTTTTGTTCCCTTATTTGAGCATTGGAGAAATTCAAACCGATATTTCTTTCCGAATTGTATTCAAAACTGATGTTCATCCTGTCTTTGGTAAGCAGGTCAACCCCTATCAAAGGGGCAAACCTTTCCCAAATCACCACATCGTTAAGTACAAAGATGGGAATAAATGCCCCAAACTCATCCGTAAGTGTTGCTTGGGGAATATTTTGCAGGGCATTGTAAAGCTCCAGGCCTTCTTGGTAAAGCAATGAGTTGGAAAAGTTGCTTACTTCATAGGCAGAAGCATAGCTGTGGGTTAAGTTAATGGATGAAAAATATTCACTAAAAGCCGGCAATCTGGCCAATCCCCGGTACTCTATCCTCCAATTGGGCAAAGGGATTTTAGGGAACGGATTCAAAGAAACTTCTTCCGGGGATTTGCCGGAATAAGCCGCCAAAAATGAAGGCACAAGCACACTCTGCCCATTGATATTATAGGTGCCTCCCGGATTTTCTGCTTCCAAGCGGCTTTGAATAATGGCCCTGTAATTTTCAAAATCCTGAAAGAGAGGAGAGTTATTTTGGGCATCATCCCGTGCAAAAACTGTTTTGATGATATTGTAGCTGATGCTATACGCCCCCATTCTGTTGGGATTCACGGAGGTATAGCTGTCGCTTCCCGGACTGGACCTTCTGAAAATTTCGGTATAGTCTCCCGTTTCCCTTTTGCGCAGGTCCAAGGTGATCCGGAAATCTCTGATGGGCTCTACAAGAGAGGATATCTGGAGATTTTTTGTTTCGTTTTGCCGGAAAGTTTGGGTAAGGGCGGTACTCGGTGCCAATACGCCGTTGTTGGCAAGGTCAAACCGGACATTGCTGTTTTGACTGCCGAATATGAATCCCAAACCGGGGTTCATAAAACTCCTGTCCATACCGAGGAGGCCTGTGTTTTCCAGATAGCCGGGAAGGAAAGTGCCTTCGGTGATTTGATACCTGAAATTGACTTCCTTTATCATCATCAAAAATTTCAACAGGTCATCACCCTTTCCACCTGTTGAAGGTTGGTCCTCTTCTGTCTGCCGGCCCGGGATAGAGGGTCTTTTCGGTGCGTTTAAGGCATTCAGCTTTTTGCTTTTGTTGTAGAGTTGTACAAGATCAAGTTTACCGGTGATCGACCTGTCCCTGGAATTTTGGATCACGTTCCCCAAGCTGTCCCTTTGTCCCAGCGCACCGGTTACCCAACTGTAGGTAGCCTCGTACCTGAGATCCGTTCTGATCCAGTCCGTAAGGGGGGATTTATCCAAGGGTACGGTATAATTGACCACTGCCTGGTGGGTGTAATTGGTCGTACGGCCCAGCCGTCTGATATTGGCCCTAAGGGAATCCAGCTTCGCTTCCGTGTCCAGATCACCTTCAGGCTCGTCCACAACGGCATTGATACTTGAATTGTAATCAAAGGAAAGGTTTTTGGTAAAATCCCAATTCAGGCTGTAAAAACGGTTAATGAAAAAGCTTTTTTGGAACAAGGGATCCACGCCGGTAGTCGACAGCTGGTCATTCCTGTTTTGGGTTCTCATGAACCTTCTGTCCACATCCAATCTGGCGGATACCAAAGAAGGGGAAAAATTAAAATTGATGTCCTGTAGAAGTTGCAGATGGTTGCTGTCTAAAAACCCGAAGTTCTTGAAAGGTTCTACGATAAGCGGGTTGGGCTGGAAATTATAGGCGATGCTGCCCCGGTAAGTTTCAAACTCATAACTTTCCATTTGTATATTGCTTTGTCGCACCGAACCAAAGGCATAAGAAAAGGAGAAGTTTTCCAAATCATAGATTCTGTTGGTTTCCTTTTCAGGATCCCTGACTTTCCTTACGTTGTTCAAACTGAAATTCCTTCGTTTGGATTGGTCCAGGACAAGGTTCCTATAAGTATCCCTTTCTTCATCCGTCCTGAATTTCTGAAGGGCAATCTCAAAGGGAACGTCCGGGTTCAACGGGTCAAATTCAGGTTTGGTGGTCGAGTTTTCCAAGCTGACATACATGGGAATACTCAGCCCAAGTCCTTGGGGAAGGATTTTGTCCACATTTACGTTTGCTGAAATATCATACTGGGTGGTGGATTCCCTGGCCCTTTCAGAAAGCCTGGTTTCTAAGCTGCCAAAACCAAAGCTGTTGTGACGGATGGAGGAAGAGATCACCGCCACATCGGCAATTTGTGCGTTCAGCCGGGCGTTGGCAGCCCATCCGGAGGACTTGTTGAAGTCGGTAGCGCGGAGCTCATTGGCCCATACACAAACCGATTTGCTGGCTCCTCCTGTATGGCCCGGGTTCCTGATGCCTATCATCATCCCCTGAATAAAGCTCAATTCAGGCCGGCCGACTACAGTGACTTTATATTGACGTATTTGGGCAGAATAAGCCAGGTTTTGGGGTCTTTGGTTGTTGTCCCTTTCCGCCTTGACGCCTACTATTTCATTGATGGCGATGTCTATCTCGTTTTCCAAAGGCCATATTTGCCTGGGATCACGTGTATTGTGAGGGGTGATCATCAAAGGCACCTCAATCTCATAATAGTTGTCGGTGTAATCTGTTCCCAGTCGTAAATAAGCGGTCAGTTCCCCGTTCTGGGCGTCCCGACTGTGAGCATGGAAAAACATTTTTAACCTGCCATATTGAACCAAGTCTTGGTCAACATTTTTAAAAACCGCTCTGGAATCTCTGCTTTGTAAATTTTCAACACAAAGGCTCAGGGATTGTTCATTAAGCTGTCTTTCCACGGTTGACGTATTGTCACGGTCTCTGAAAATCCCCGGCGGCAATACGTAGGGAGGTTGGTCTTCACTGCCCTGTCCGTGTTCTTCGATGTTTACCACCCCAACCGTAAAGTTGGAATTGTCGGGTTCAGGGATCTCCGAAAACCCTCTCTCGAACAAAGATTCCTGAAAAATCCGCCATTGGCTGCCCACGAGCCTGAAGTTCCCCATCCTCAATACCACCGGCTGTTGAAAATCGGTAAGATAAGTCCTCATGAAACGGATTGACTTGAATCCGGAAATGCCACCATACGATCCGTGTGGTTGTCTTACAGGAATACGGAAAAGATACCAGTTTACCTCCTCGCCATTTTCGACGTGGGTTATCCTATCCACAATATTGTTTTCTCCTACACGGAGCTGATTGGGTCTCAGGTCGATTTCGTATTCATAGTAGCTTTCCAACTCATTGATGGTGTTGTCGTTGTTAAGGTCTTCATTGTCGGGGACGTTGGAGCCTGAGGGGGTATAAGGAAGGTTTGTATTGGAGGTAATGGGGGTGTTGCCCTCCATCCCGTTGAATTTTTTATACCGTTCCAGTATTTTGATGTTGCCTTGGTCAAATTCAGGGTCAAGATAATATTGAAAATCGTCGGCCGAAGGGTCGTTTAGGATCTCCTGCATGGCTTCTGGTGCTACGTTTAGCCTGTCAAGGTAACGACTCTGGTAAAAAGCGACTTCATCTTCATTGCTCAGCCCGTCCAAGCCTACGTCCTGGTTTTGCCTTGCTTCAGCCGAATTGTCAAATGCCGGGGTCAAAAACTGCTGATTGGTCACCCTTCCCCATTCATTTTCCGCAGTCCTTTCAGTGGATCCATCCGGAGACAAGCCGTTTTCAAAAGCATGTCTGCCATCTACCATGACATCTTCGGATATTTCGCCCAGGTTGAATACAAGTTTTCCCCCGGTGGTATTATTTTCGTTGAAAACCCCATCGAGAACCCTTCCATTCGGTCCGGGCAAAAAAGGATCCATCAGCCAGAATTCTATGTATTCGATGTTGGTCCGGTCAAAATCCACCTCAGAGGTGATGGCCCTGGTGATCCCTCCATAGTTTTGCCTTGGATTGGGCAATAATCCGTTGCCAGTGAGCGAAGTATTGTAGTTGTACATGCCTCGCTCGTGGGGGAAATAGGCCATTTCAAAGAGAGGTTCGGGGGTAATGATTACATCCCGGATTCTCCCCTGGTAGATTTCCTGCGGAATTACCCTTCTTACGTAATGATTCCTTCTGTCCTCCCGGTCAATATTGGATGGGACGCCGGGACCGGATTCCCTATAGAAAACGTTGTCTATAGTATACCACGCCAGCCTGGCTCTCCTATAGGCGTTGCCCAGACGGTCTTCACTCAGCTGGCTTTGGTCAAAACGGTTGTCATCGGTGGCAGGTGTGGCTCCTAGCTTCCAGGTTTGTGGGGAAGAGCCCAGGTTAAATGGGATGATGGCCGTCTCAAAATCATCGATGTAAGAAGCCCCCTCTCCGTCCACTTTGTTGGAAGTGCCCGGGATGAGGTGTGCAAACTCCCCGGAGAACTGAATGAGGGAAGTCTCCTTGGTTTCCGTAAAGGGAAGCGCATCTGCCAGTTTTGTCAGAAACAGCGATTCATCGCTGTAGTTCATGTCGAGCCCCCACAAGCTGTTTCTCAACGTTTCATTTCCGGTACTTATCCTGGATATGTTGGGTCTTTCGTTGAGATACAGAAACGTACCTCCAATGTTGAAATTTTCACTAAAAAGATAATCAAACCGGGTACCCAGCAGACTTCTGGTCTGAAAGGAAACCAAATCCGCCTTTTCAAAGCTGATACTTATCCTTTTACCGGACTGGAGAATACCTTCATTGATGATCACCAGCCGTCCTGTATTGTAGTCAACGGTATAGTCCACTCCTTCTGTAAGAGGAATGTTTCCGGCAGTCACCAAAACAGAACCTTCCGAAATATTGAGTCCGGGGAGCTGGATTTCAGAGGCTGATCCTGCTGTAAAGCTGCCTTTTAGAAAGTACTTGTTCAGTCGTGTGACCAGTTCTGCATCTGCCAGTGTCGTTCTATACAGCGTGTCGTAAACAAATTTATCTTTGAGACTCGCTTCGGAAGGGAGAAAATGGTTTTCAAGCGTCTTTCCAAAAGGTTCCAAAACAGGAAAGACGACCAGCCCCTGTTCGGGACGGATGGTAATGCCCTGCACAAAGTCGAAATTGCCGTCGGGCTGAGGATCATTTTGAGGATTGAGGTTATCCAACTGCAAAAGACGGATCAACGGGATGTCTTTTACATTTTGCCCTTCCAAAAGGCTTGGGTTGTCCAATCCCGTTCTATCGTCCCTGTAGATGATCTGGAGCTGAAACCCCTCGCGCTGGATCTGGTTAGCGTTCAGGTTGTATACGTTTTTCATCATCAGGTCCCAGGTAGGGATCCGGGTGTTGATCCTTGCCGGACGGAGCATTTTTAGAAAAAGGACTTCATTTTCCGGCCTGTTTTGGTAATCCTCTGATAGTTCCCCTACTTTATAACTCTGTCCATTATAAGTGTATTCATATGAAACAGCGATAACTTCGTCATTTTGTAGCTTCCTGGAAAGACTAAAATAACCCAGTTCACGGTGAAAAGTGTATTCGTTCTCCGCAAGTTTTCTGGCACCGTTGATCTGTTCGAAGTCAGTTCCTCTTTCCAGTCCCAGTTGGTTGCCTATGGCGCTGGCGGACTGCTGGGAATTTCTGAAGGAGGGGTTGGCACGAAGACTTGCAAACAAGTCGTTGGCGCCGTTGGCGGCTGGTGACTGCGGATTTCCCGAACCGATATTGGGATTGTCCGGCCGGTATATGACCTGTCCCTCCCCGAGATCCAAAAAGGCAGCAAAATTACGCAGGGTTTGGGTGTTGTTGGCCCGGTTCATAATGTATACTTCAAGCCGGGTGATCTGCACCCCTGACAAAACCTGAGGTAATCCACGCAGCCAGTTTTCATAGTTGTTGCGGAAAAAATGGCCGAGGAAGAAGTGCCGGTTTTCGTCATACTCCGAAGCCCTGATTTCAAATGGCCTTCCCTGATTTCCTCCTTCGATGATGATTTCATCTCTCCTGCCTCTTTGGGTGGAAGCTACTGTGGTCATAAAAAGCTTCCCGAACTGCATCTGGGTTTTTACACCGAAAAGGTTTTGGGCTCCCTGTATCAGACTGTTTTGAACAGGCATACTCACATTCCCTATTTCCACACTTTTCAAAATATCCTCTTCAAACCCCGTATACTCGACTTTCAGCTGGTTTTCAAAATCGAAGGAATTATTGCTATCGAAATTGGCCCCTATCCGTACTTTTTGTCCGAGGAGACCGTTTACGCTCATTTGGATTTGCTGGTTAAAGTTAAAGCCTCCGTTTCGCTGCTGCCGGATGGGGATAGAGGGGTTGTCAATTCTTCTGAAAATACCGCCGAAGTCCAGGTTTACGTTTCCCGTGGGTATGATATTGATTTCATTGCCTCCAAAAATCCTGTCAAAAGTCGGGCTCATGGTAATGGGAGGGATCAGGCCCCTGCCTCCCACGGCGCTTTCCCCATCCATCCCCCGGGATCGGTTTCTCCAATATTCCTGCCTCAACCTTAATTCCTGCATTTTTGAAAAATCGTCGAAATCCAGGGTATAGCCGGATTCCACCTCTCCTGAATCCAGGTCTTCCAGTATTTTATATCTAAAAGCGGTGTCTACTTCTACCTCTATCCTTTGTTCGGTGGGAGGGGGTAGCAGAAAGGGCGATGACCCCCGTAGAAAAGGGTTTTGATAGGGGTAAAGGGGACTGGTATTCAGGTTGTCCCAAAGCAAAAATGAAGGAAGGCTTTTCCTTTTTTGCAGAGAATCAAGCCTACTGGGAACCGTGTCCGCGGTGCTGCCGGCAGGTTCCTGAAAAGCTTGTAAATGAGACATACCTATAATGCACAGCACAAGACACAACCAAATTTTTCTGGTTAGCAAATGATGTGTTGACTTTATCCTCGAAAAAGTATTTGAGAATGTAAAGGTCAATGCTAATGCACGTTAAGATGACTTTAAAGATGCTTTAATTAATGCTTCCAAAGAAATATCAGGTCCGTTTTTTTTCAATACAGCCGCGATATTTTTTTCAGCTATTGCTTTTGAAAATCCAAGGGTTACCAAGGCTTGTAACGCTTCCTGTTTTAATTTATTGCTGTTCTGGATAAACCCGGGTTGAGCCAGCGTTCCGTCTTGGAAAATTTCTTTTTTGATCTTGTCTTTAAGTTCAAGAACGATTCTTTGGGCAGTCTTCATACCTATGCCCTTGACCCTTTGGATGATGGTGTGGTCACCGTGTAAAATCGCACTTTCCAATTCTTCCACATTCAAGGAAGAAAGGATCATTAACCCTGTGTTCGGTCCCACACCATTAATCGAAATGAGTTCCAAAAATAGTCTTTTTTCATCCTCTTCCCTAAAACCATACAGTGTATGTGAATCTTCTTTGACATGAAGATAAGTATGTAAAATGATATTTTCTTCATCTTTGATTTTGGAGAAGGTATTCAGGGATATTTTGACCTGATATCCCACTCCCTGTATATCAATGATGACAAATGTAGGATCTTTGTGCGCTAACTTTCCTTTTAGATAAGCAATCATTTTGAATTGATGGTTTGAGCATCCACCACTGCTATAGCTACCATGTTGATGATTTCACGTATCGAACTGCCAAGCTGGAGAACATGTACCGATTTGTTCATTCCCAGCAAAATGGGGCCGATGGCCTCGGAGTTGCCGATTTCGGCAAGCAATTTATAGGCAATGTTTCCTGAAGCAAGATCTGGAAAAATCAGTGTGTTGGCTTTGTTGTTGATCAATGTGCTGAAAGGGTAATTTTCCCTCTGTATTTTTTCATCCAAGGCCACATTGGCCTGCATCTCACCTTCGATGACCAGCTCGGGGAAGCGGGCTTTTGCCTTCATGGTGGCCAGGGAGGTTTTGGACGGGACATCGCCTTTTGCTGAGCCAAAGTTGGAGTAGGAGAGCACAGCGATTTTGGGCTCGATATCAAAGAACCGCACACCATTGGCGGTGAGACCAATGATTTCCACAAGCTGGTCCGCTGTGGGATTCTCGTTGACAGTAGTGTCCGCAAAAAAGAAGGGGCCTTTGTCAGAATTCATAATGTACATACCTGCCACGCGGTCAACTCCTTTTTTGACGCCGATGATATGCAGTGCCGGCAGGATGGTTCTGGGATAGTCTTTGGTAAGTCCTGAAATCAGCGCATCGGCCTCTCCAAGTTCTACCATCATGGCGCCAAAATAATTGCGGTCGCGCATCAGTTTTTTGGCCTCATAGGGAGTAAGTCCCTTTCTCTTGCGTTTATCGTACAGCCTCATGCCATAGGTTTCTATGCTGTCATTTTCCTCATAAGGGTCAATGATGGTAACATCCCCCAGGTCCAGACTGTTTTCCTCAATAAGTCTATGGATTTTTTCTCTATTGCCTAACAAAATCGGGATTCCAATTTTCTCATCTTTGATCAGTTGGGCTGATTTGAGGATTTTCCGGTTGTCCGCCTCCGCAAACACCACCTTTTTGGGGTCCTTCTTGGCCCTTGAGATGACCCGTGACATAAGCCTTTGATCAATGCCTATTCTTTCCTGTAATTCCAGTTCGTAAGCTTCCCAATCATCGATGGACAGGCGGGCCACCCCTGAGGTCATGGCAGCCTTAGCTATCGCCGGGGCAATGGTCGTAATGAGCCTGGGGTCCAGCGGTTTGGGGATGAGGTATTGTTTGCCATAAACCAGGTTGTTTTCTCCATAGGCCTTGTTGACGATGTCCGGCACAGGCTCCTTTGCCAGCCTGGCAATGGCATGGGCAGCTGCCAGTTTCATCTCTTCATTGATACTGGTAGCCCTTACGTCCAGGGCTCCACGGAAAATATAAGGAAAGCCGATCACATTGTTTACCTGATTAGGGAAATCAGACCGGCCTGTCGCCATGATGACGTCTTCCCGGGCTGAGGTGGCCAACTCATAGCTTATCTCCGGATCAGGGTTGGCCAACGCAAAGACAATGGGATTGTCAGCCATGGACCGGATTTGGTCTTGGGAAATAATATTACCTGCGGACAGTCCCAGGAACACATCGGCTCCTTCCAGCGCTTCACTGATATGATGGATGTCCTTGTCAGTGGCAAACATCATTCTTACCTCATCAAGTCCGGCCCGGTCTTTACGGATTACCCCGTCAATATCGCACATGACCACATTTTCCAGTTTCACACCCAAGCCGATATAAAACCGGGTGCAGGAAATGGCTGCCGCTCCGGCACCACTCACCACAAGCCGGATATCCTCGATTTTTTTCCCGATCAACTCCAATGCATTCAATAAAGCCGCTCCCGAAATGATGGCCGTGCCATGCTGGTCATCATGCATTACGGGGATGTTCATGGCATCTTTCAGACTTTTTTCGATAATGAAGCATTCGGGGGCTTTAATGTCCTCAAGGTTGATTCCACCGAAGGTGGGCTCTAAGGACTTAATGATCTGGATCAGTTTGTCGGGCTCCTTTTCATTGATTTCCAAGTCAAAAACATCTATTCCCGCAAATTTTTTGAAAAGTACACCTTTACCTTCCATCACCGGTTTGGATGCTTCCGGTCCGATGTTTCCCAGGCCCAGTACGGCGGTGCCGTTAGAAATCACCGCAACGAGATTGCCCTTAGAGGTATATTGATAAACTTTGTCCGGATTCGCCTGGATTTCCTTACAGGGTTCGGCCACTCCGGGAGAATATGCCAAGGCAAGGTCCAACTGGCTGGATAATGGTTTGGAAGGAATGACTTCTATTTTTCCCGGTTTGGGAGAGTGGTGGTAATGGAGCGCGTCTTCTTTTCTGATTTTTATTGCCATTTGGGCTGGATTTCTTTTTTTCGGATTATGGGTTGGTTTGGACGGATAATTCTGTGGCCATGAGTATGGTTTCTATTTCTCTCAAAGCAGCCCGGTGGGCTTCATTGGGGTAATATACAAAACCTTCCATATACAGCAATTTACCCCGCTCGTCGTCCACTACGGTATAAGAAACAAATGATCCTCCCATGCTCAGGTTATTGGTTTTCCACGCACCCCTCATTTCTATAGCATATTTGCCATCTATTTGCGTGTTGCTGAAAACGGGTGGTTCTATCGTTTCGATAACCAGATAAGATTCTCTGTTTGCCGGATCACCAAAAATATGTCTTTTGGTTACGTCATTCCGCATTTTAATGATGTTTTCGGGAAAGGCCTGTTCTTCGGAAATGTAGTCTGTCTGGTAAAAGAACAGGCTGATGTCGGCTTTATCTGACCTGGGGGTAGGTTGTCTGTACCACAGAAAATTCTCCTCTTCCAATACAAACTGATAGGAGGCGGGGAGGTTGAGTTTGATGCCCATCTTTTCCCGGGCAAGGACTGTTGCAGCGCTGTTTTTTCTACTGAACAGTGCCGTGCCCAACTTTTCCCGTTCTTTGGTAATGAAAAGGTTTTGGATTTTGGATTTGTTCTCCCTAAGGTTTCTGATCAATTCCTGTTCATTGTTGCCAAAAAGATAAAGGACTTCCTGTCCAACCGCAAACTCATCTTTGTTTCTAAGCATAAAAAGGGAGGGGTCTTCTTTGGCCATTTCCTTGGATTCAGGAGTAAATTGGTTGTTGATTACCCTACTGCCAGGATATTTGTCGTCAAATGTCGTCACATAAACCATGTTATGGGCCATTTTAAGAATTCTGGTCAGGCTTCTGGGGTCTACTCTGCGGATGTAAAAAAGAGATTCTTCCCGGATAATTCCTTTGATGTCCTCCTGGAAGACCTCCCTCAGGGCATTTCCGACGGGACCCGCATACTTTGCGGAATCGATGACCAGAAGAATCTCCCCCAAAGAGCCTCTGGCCCTGGGCTTGTTGCCGGTGCTTTCCCCGCCGCTACCTTCTTCACAACCCGTCAAACAGCCCAACAGAATAAATATAAACAGGATAATATTTGAGATTTTTAAATTCATGTTTGTGTACTTTTGGTTTGCCCAATCCCAATTTAGGGAAATTTTGGAAGGAGATAAAATTAAATTAAAAAAATAGTTTGTTTTTGGTTTATCCAATGATCAATTTTTGACCGGGTTTGATCTGGTTGTTATTGAGGTTGTTGAGTTTTTTTAGCTGCTCAATGGTGACACCATTAAGTTTTTTGGATATTAACCACAGGGAATCTCCTGGCTGGACAGTATATGTTTTGTTGTCGCCGCTCTCGGAAACAGAATTGTTGGAACGGGTATTGTTGGCGAGATTTTTCTCGAAGGAAGCATTGTCCTGGTAGATATGCAGTACCTGACCCACCCGGATCATATTGGAAGACAGATTGTTCCAGCTTTTAAGTTGGGTCAACGGCACATTGTATTGCTGGGCGATTTTCCCCAGGACATCACCGGGTTTTACCCGATAAGTCAAAGTATGCATAGGTTGGGATATGTCCTCTTGTCTTGGAGCGGGCTTGTTTTCGGCAAGAAATCTTTCAGCTTCCAAACGAAGGGAATCAATTATCCACTCCTGATTTTCCGTAATATATGAAATCTTGTTTCTTGGAATCCTTAGGGCCATATTCTTTTTGAAACCGGGTATTTGCCGGTTTAGAATTGAAGGGTTCAGATGTTCCAGGTCCTCGATACAGATGTCTGTTATCTTGGCAAAATTCTCCAGGTCATAACCTTCATTTAAGGTTATTTTTTCGAACGGGATAGGATAGGTAGGTTCTTCCAGGACGAAATTGTGGAGTTCAGGATGCCTTAGTACATACATGATGGCCTGAAACTGAGGAATGTAGCTTCTTGTTTCTCTGGGCAAGTAATTATAAATTTCCCAAAATGTCTTTTTCCCTCCTGAACGGCGGATCGCTTTATTCACATTGCCTGGGCCGCAATTGTATGCCGCCAATGCCAGTTCCCAATCTCCAAACCGTCGATAAAGCGCTTTTAGGTATAATAACGCTGCTTCAGTCGACATTTCCGGGTCCATCCGGTCATCTATATATTCGTTGACATATAACTTATATTCCCGGCCTGTGCCGGGCATAAACTGCCACAGCCCCATGGCGCCTACACGGGAGCGGGCCCTCGGGTTAAGCCCCGATTCAATGATGGAGAGGAACTTAATATCCTCGGGCATATTGTGGTCTTTCAGAGCTTCCTCAAACAGGGGGAAATAAATTTCTTTCCTGGCAAGGACCATCCTGGTATACTCCCTGTTCCGTACAGTGAAGTAGTTGACAAAAGCAAAAATGGTTTCATTTAATTCAAAGGGCATATCCGTTTTCATCCCTTTGACACGTTTCTCTACCTCATTGTAAGTGAAATCCGGAATATATTCGTAATCATAATAAGGTTCCACGGTTTCCACCTTATCCCTTAAACCCAAGTTCATGAAATCAGATAACTCCTGACCGGAGGTGTGCTGTAGATGAAGACCACCGATAAGGAAGATCAAAAAAAACTTTCTGTGGAAAACGTGAAACTTCATGGGGCCATTAAAATCTAAGTTAAGACGCAGTAAGATGATCAGCAAAAGCATACAGTTCGGCTTCCTTAAAGGAATTGGCCATAATCTGTAACCCTATAGGCAGACCTTTTTCATCCTTTCCGTTAGGTATGGATATTGCCGGAACCCCTGATACGGATGCCTGTACAGTAAACAAATCTTCCAGATACATGGCTACCGGGTCATTGGAATGCTCTCCGAATCTAAACGCCGTGCTCGGGGTGGTCGGCAACACAATATAATCAAATTTATTCAATAAATCTTCAGTGAAATCTTTGATTAATCTTCTTACCTTCTGGGCTTTGGTGAAGTAAGCGTCATAATAGCTGGCGCTCAATACAAATGTACCCAGCATAATCCTTCTTTTCACCTCTTCCCCGAAACCTTCTGATCGGGTGAGCTTGTACATGCTTTCCAGGTTATGGGCGTTTGGAGTACGGTAACCGTATTTTACCCCGTCAAACCTGGATAAATTGGAGCTGGCCTCAGCGGTTGTGAGGATATAATAGGTGGGGAGGACATAATCCAATAAAGGAAAATTCACTTCCTCTACCTGGTGTCCTTCATTTTTCAGTTTCTCGAGCGTTTTGAGGGTTTCTTTCCTGATTTCAGGCTGCAATGCATCCGAAAACACCGTTTCTTTCAGGTAAGCAATTTTGGCGGGTTTATCAAAATGCAGCAGTTCGCTGTATTTAGGAACAGGTTTTCTGGATGCCGTACTGTCAAAGGAATCCGCACCAGCCATGGTTTCCAGCACCAGGGCATTGTCTTTGACATTGGTGGAAAACACACCAATGGTATCGAATGAGGAAGCATACGCAATCAAGCCGAACCTTGAGACCCGTGAATAGGTGGGTTTGAGGCCAATAACCCCGGTAAATGCCGCAGGCTGTCTCACAGATCCACCTGTGTCGGTGCCCAATGCCACTGTACATAAATTTGCCTGAACAGCCACTGCGGACCCACCTGAGGATCCTCCCGGTACTCTTGATTCATCAATCGCATTCAGCACCTTGCCGTGTACTGAGTTCTCATTGGAAGAGCCCATACCAAATTCATCACAGTTTATCCTGCCAATGATGATGGCATCTTCATCAATAAGACGCTGCACTGCGGTGGCGGTAAACTGGGACTCAAAACCTTCCAATATCTTGCTTGATGCGTTGATGATATGGTCCTTATAGCATAAGACATCCTTAATCCCTATAACCATTCCCGCCAGTTTGCCGGCGGTTCCGGAGGAGATTTTGGCGTCAACTTGCTCTGCCTGCTTTAGAGCGGATTGGCTATAAACTTCAACGAAGGCGTTGAGATGCGCCTTCGTTTCAATGTTAGTGAGGTAATGATTGACAATCGCTTTACAATCAGTCTCCTTATTTTCAAGCGATTTTTTTATTTCATCGAATGAACGAATTTTTTCCAACTTGTCAGCTTGTTAGTCTTTAGTTTTCTTGTCTTTAAGACCTTCCTCCAAATCTTCTTGGATTTCTTTGGTAGCGTCCTTGAATTCCCTGATGCCTCTTCCCAATCCTCTCGCCAGTTCAGGTATTCTTTTGGCACCGAAGAGGAGTATGATTACCAGAATGATGATCACCAAAGATCCCCCTCCGATATTTTGAATAAAACCCAATGTATTCATCTTTTACTTATTTTGGTTTCAAATTAGTTACAAATATATAACTGTGCTTTACTAACGCAAAGGAAATAAAGCTTGTTGTTTTGTTTTTTTTATATATGGTAAAATTTAAGGATTATTTCTTAGAAAGCCAAATACTTGGGTCCATTACTTCCAATCCCTTCCATGTTTGAAAATGAAGTTCCGATACGCCGTTTCTGTCGGTATAAACTGTTCCTATTATGGATCTGGCCTTCACTTCCTGGCCGGATTTTACCGAAATGGTTTTTAACCTGCTGTACATCGTGTAAAATTCTCCGTGCCGGATAATGACCGTTCCTCCCATTCCGGGGACGGTGGTTATTTTTGTGACAACCCCGTCGAACACCGACCGGACCGGCTCATTGGTGTTGGTCTGAATGTCTACCCCGTCATTGGTTTCTGTAATCCCTTTCAGCGTAGGGTGGGGAAATGTGCCATATCTTTTTGAGATGAAACCGCTTTCTACCGGCCAAGGGATATTTCCCCGGTTTCCTGCGAAGGAGGAGGACAATGCGGCTACTTCCGGAGTCATCGGGATACTGCTGCCGGGTCTGGTACTGGCCTTTGAATCCTTTTTCCTGGAAGCTTCTCTCGCCAACCGGATTTCTTCCTCTATGACCCGTTTGATCAGCCTGTTAAGCTCTTCCTGTTGCTTTTTGGTGGCTTCTATTTCTTTTTTTAACTCCTGTTCTTTTTGCGTCAAAGTATTGAATATCCCTTGCTGCTCGTTTTTCAGCACATCAAGTTGTCTTTTCTCCTCTCTTTCCTGCTCCAATACCAGTTGTTTTTCCTGCCGTTTTCCTTCCAAAACCAGGCGCTGCTGTCCCAGATCCCGGTTCACTTTTTCCATATGGGCCACTTGCTTTTTACGGGCATCGCTGTACTGTTTTAAGTACCTCAGCCTCATATAGAACTGCTTGAACGTGGAAGAGCTGAAGATAAAGGTGATTACATTTACACCCTGGTTCAGCTTATAAGAAGTATATATCATTTGGGCGTATTCCTCCTTCAGCTGGTCCAATTCTTCTTCCAATGTTTTGATCCGCTCTTCGGTTTCGTTGATTTCCCTGTTAATCAGATTGACTTCCCTGTTCAGGGTATTGATATAAGCAATGCGGGTATCCAGTTTTTGGTTGACGGCCTTAAGCTCGCCCAAAGTGTTTCTTTTCAGGGTAGTGGTTTGTTTAAGTATGTTGTCATATTCCCTGAGGCGTTTTTGGATCGCTTCCTTCTCTTTTTCCAGCTGGGCCCTGGATTTGGTGACCTGGGCTTCCGCCGGGCAGAAAAAAAACAATAACACTCCGGTCAGCACAAACAGAATGACCGACTTGTTTTTAAAATTGACATCAAAAGTTGTATGGAAAAGAGAGAGGTTCATTCGTTAGATCTACTTTGACCATTTCTGCATTCAAAGAAAATTGTGTTTTGGGTTTCTGCGGTAGGCTCAGTACCATTTTTATCAGCGCTTTATAGGGAAAGGGTTGGCTTTCCACATCTTTGAATTCCATATAACTGGCAGAAAGACTGCCTGAACGGTTTCTCATGGCCTCGCTCTCGAGTTGTGTCACCTTGCCATGTGTAGCACTTACTACTGATTTGTATACGATGTTATCCCTTTCCTGATTCAGTTCGAATGTTCTGCCTACCCTTACCAAACGGTCTCTTAAACTGAATTCGTGTGGTAAATTGGCAAAAAGTAAATTTTGGAAGACGGAAAATGAAAGAGGAACGCCATACTTATCGCTGAATTCACTGTAACTCATGTCAATGATCTGGTGATTGATCCGGTCACGGATTTTAATATGATCCGTGGTGACAAGTCCCCTTACCGCTTCAATGCCCAAGCCGGGGGACATGTTAAACCAGATCACACTGTCCTTTTTTGCACGGATGTTTAAGGTGCCTTTGGTGATTTTGCCGTTTTGCTCTTCCAGAACTACCCTGCCTCTAGCGGTAAGGTAACTGAAATCCAGGTAATGAGGGTCAAACTCTTCCATTACTTTATCGGAAGTGAAGAGCATGGGTTTCCTGGCACAGCCCCATAAGAAAAAAATCACCAAGATGACGGCCACTAAAAACTGCTTATTCATAATATCTCTTGTTCTTGATTTTTAAGGTTAAAAATTCAGAAGTATCTTCTAAGTCTTTTGCTTTATTCCAGTATTTTAAGGCTTCATCTTTTTCCCCCAGTTTGTAAAGAATGTCCCCGTAGTGTTCATACATTACGCCGCTAGGTGTGGTTTGGTACGCGAGGGCTTTTTCCATGTATTCCCTTGCGTCGTTGAAATTCTCCATCTGAAACAAAACCCACGCGTGCGTATCAAGGTAAGTGGCGTTTTCAGGGTATTTCCTCACCAATCTTTCAGACATTCTTTTGGCTTTTTCCAAATCCTTTTTCTCCAACGAGAGAAAGTAGGCATAATTATTTAAAATATGCTCATTGTTGGGATTGTAAGCAAGGACTTTCTCATAAGCTTCATAGGCATCTTCTTTTTTGTCCAGATAGTGGTAGGTGTCCCCCAGCTGGCCGTAAATCATCATTTCAAGATGCTTGTTTTTACCTCCGTTCAGTTCAAGTGCCTTTTCAAGGGAGTTTTTGGCTTCTTCGTACTTTTTTTGTCCTAACTTACTTGTTCCATCAAAAAACCAGAATTCTGTTTTCTTTGGAAACTCATCCAATGCGAGAGATGTAAGGGTTTCAATTTCCCCATAGGGTTTTTGAAGTTCAAAGGACAGGGTTATGGAGCTTTGCAGGACGGGCTCGTTTTTGGGCTGCAGATCGATGGACTTCAGATAATATTCCAACGCTTTTCCTTTATTGTTATCGGAGAGTTCATGGTCCCCCAACGCCGCCAAAACGTCCGGATCATTGGGATGCAGCCTGGCCATGGAACCGGAAAGCCGATCCAACAGGCTGTCTCTTGCGCTTGTTCTCATCTCCTGCAAAACCTCAGCAAAACCCCTGGCCTTCATGTCCGGATTAAGATCCGGATTTTCAAAAGCTTCCACAATGTACTTTCTTGATTGCTCTATATCACCCTTTTGCTTGTACAGGGTATAGGCAGCCATTTGGAGTTCGGGCTGATTTGGGTAAGCCTCAAGAGAGCTGTGGACAAGGTCGAGTGCATCGTCCAACCTGTTGTTATTAAAAAGGATTTCGACCAATGCCAGTACGTACTGGGAGTTTCCGGGGTGGGCTTCTATCAGCTTTTTCCCTTCCCGGATAGCACTTTCCAAGTCGTTTTTCCGAAGGTAAATCCTCTGTTTTTGGGCGGTGAGCGGCTCCACTACCCCATAATGTTCCTCCGCCTGATCCAGGGCATCCAAGGCCTTGTCAAATTCCTGGGAGGAAAGATAAAGGGAGGCAAGTTCCAGTATATATTGAGGACTGTCGTCATCCCGGTCCATCAGAGCCTGTAGTACTTCGGCAGCCTCCTTGTTTTTTTGTTGCTTGCTGTAAATTTCCGCGATGAGGAGATGATAATATTTGTTATCTGGGTCGCTTTCCAATGCTTTGTGGCCGTATTCCAGGGCTTTTTCCTGGTTGTTGGCCTTGAGCATCATCTCCGCCAACTTGTAATAGATGGCTCCTTCATCCGGGTTATACTGCAGGGCTTTATCAAAGTAAAAATATGCCTTTTCATATTCCTCCAGCATCAGGAATTTTTGTCCCTCTATAAAAAGGCGACTGGCCAAAGTTTCTTTTTCTTTGGTCTTTTTTTCTTTTTTGCCGGGTTTTTCCTGCGCGTGGCCGTTCACGAAAAGTAAACAGGCCAAAAGCAATAAACCCAACACCCGTACTGGAAATTTGATGTTTCTGATGTTCATGGTGCAAATGCCTCTTTCAGGTGTCCTTCAGGATAAATCTTTTCAGGTCACATGAAAAGCTGATATATATGATGATTACTCACCACAGATACAATAATAATACCTTTTTGGTTCCTGTTTATATAAAATCCACCTTTTGCTATAAACAATTTAGTTTTTGCCGGTACTTCCGTAACCCCCTGCCCCTCTATCAGTTTGGGAAAGTGTTTCCGCTTCTTCCCACTGGATCTGCTCATGCCGCGCGACGACCATCTGTGCTATCCGTTCACCGTCCTGAACCGTGAAGGGCTCCTGGGAAAGATTGACAAGCAATACTTTTATTTCTCCCCTATAGTCCGCATCTATCGTACCCGGAGTATTAAGTACCGTAATACCATATTTAAAAGCCAGCCCGCTTCTGGGGCGGATCTGCGCCTCATATCCTACGGGCAACTCCATGTAAAGTCCAGTGCCTATCAGTTTGCGTTCCATCGGGTTTAGAACGACGGTGTTTTCTAAATTTGCCCGGAGGTCCAAGCCTGCCGATTGTAGGGTTTGGTAAGCCGGAAGGGGGTGTCTTGATTGATTGACTACTTTTACCTGCATGGTGTTTATTTCTTTAAAAATGAACGAAGCAACGAATATAGTTCCTTTTTCTCCATTAAGAAAATCAGTATTCCATAAACCAGCACAAGGCTGTTATGGGCGAAAAAATTGATAAAAGCGTTGCCGGAGTCCAGAAAAAAACCTCCGTAACTCAATACAAAGGCAACAAAAAGATAGAGCAGCCCTTTTTCGGTTTTGTAAGGAACGGGAAAGTGGCGCTGTCCGGTATAGTAACAGATGATACTCATGGCCAGGTAACATGCCAATGTGCTGAATGCGCCCCCAATGAATCCCAAAGCGGGGACCAGGGTAAGGATAACCACCACCGTGATGACTGCCCCAATGGCGGTGATATAAAAACTGTAGTGGGTTTTGTCAGTGATTTTGAACCAAATGCTGAGATTATAATAAATGCCCAAAAAAAGATAGCCCATAAGCAAGAGGGGCACCATGCTCAGCCCTATCTCATATCCCTCTGCCCGGAAAAACAGGTTTCCGATCAGGTCGAGGTTAACCGCCACCAGGACCATCAGAAAAGAACAGAAAATAATAAACCAATGCATGACCTTGGCAAACAGCTCAGGGGTATTTTTATTGCCGGATTGCTGGAAGAAAAAAGGCTCAGCAGCATATTTAAAGGCCTGTATAATAAGGTTCATGAAGATGGCCAGCTTGAAGTTGGCGCCAAAGATCCCACCGGCCTCCCGTTTGCTCAGCCCGGCATAAAACCCCTCTGGCAGCGCATATTCAAACAGTCCCCTGGAAAATACCTCATTGGTTACGCCAGCCAGCCCCATGAAAAGCAGGGGTATGGCATAGTGCCACATGGGGAGCAAAATGGATTTTTTGAGTTCAAATTTCCATTTTCCCAATAAGAACCAAAGTATGGGAATGACCAGGAAGTTGGCCAATAAATTGGCCAGCAATATATAATCCACGCCCCAATCCGGCCTGTACCAGCCAGAAATTAAGGGGCGCAGAAAAGGGAGTAACTCATCCCTGTAAATATGGTAAAAGACCACAATGAACAATACATTGAAGCCCACATTCAGTAAAATATTCGAAAGTTTGACCAAGGCAAAGGTCAAAGCTCTGCCCTCCATTCTAAGACGGGCAAAGGGGATGGCCAAAATGGCGTCTATTGTAAGGATAAAAGCCACCCATCTGAACAAATGAGCCTGGCCAGGGTAATTTAAGCCATTGGCTATGGGATCTGCGAACAAATAAATAAAAGTGCCCAAGGACAAGGCCACGACAGTCACCAGGGATTGCGCGTTTTGGTAGACATGCTTTGGATCCAGCCCCTTTCCGGTGGAAAAACGGAAATAGGCGGTTTCCATGCCGAAGGTGAAGATGACGTTAAGGAATGCGATGAGCGCGTAGATCATGGTAAATGCGCCCAGTGCTTCCTTGTCCAAGTAGCCTGTATATAAAGGAACCAGTAAAAAATTGATGGTTTTACCGAGTATACTGCTGATGCCGTAGATGGCAGACTGTCCGGCTAACTGTTTTAACAGGCTCATTTAAAAATAAAAAAGGGGATCATTCCCCTTTAAACTGGGGTTTTCTTTTTTCAAGGAAAGCCTTGGTGCCTTCCCGGTAATCCTCTGATTTCACACAGCGGGCAAAACTATTGGCCTCGATCTGATAACCGTTTTCATCGTTTGTATAAACCGCATTCACGCAATCCACAATCATACCTATGGATAGGGGGGCTTTGTTCATGATGTTTTTCAGTATTTCCTCAGCTTTGGCGATGGCTTCATCTTTTGTGGGCGAGATATAATTGAGCAGACCCAAAGATTTTGCTTCGTTGGCATCTATCATTTCTCCGGTCATAAGGAGTTCCGTGGCTTTGGTCCGCCCAATAAGATGGGTCAGCCTTTGGGTGCCTCCATATCCCGGAATGATGCCCAGGTTTACCTCGGGCTGGCCAAACCTGGCATTGGAAGTCGCCACCCGCATATGGCAGGCAATTGCCAGTTCACACCCTCCTCCCAAAGCGTAGCCATTGACTACCGCTATCACCGGTTTGTGGCAGGATTCAATGTTTTGCAATACTTCCTGTCCAAATTCCGCAAATTTTCTTGCATTGAGTTCATTGAGTTCGGATATTTCATTGATGTCAGCTCCCGCTACGAAGGCTTTATCCCCTGAACCCGTCAAAATCACTCCTTTGATATTTTTATTGTCATTTACTTCATTGAAGATATTTTTAAGTTCTTCCAAAGTATTGAAGTTTAAGGCATTAAGCTTTGATTCCCTGCTGATGGTAAGGTAAAGAATACCATCTTTGTTTTCGGAAATAATGATTTTCTGTTCAGCCATTCGATTAAATCAATGTTGAGTTTCAAATATACGAGGTCGGTTATCAATCACAAAAGAATCTATCAAAAATCATGAAATTGACTACAGTAATTTTTGGTTAATATATAAATAAAAATGTATTTTAAATACATAAAAAGTCTTTTTTTTACGCAGAATGTGTTTTGTTGACATTCCAAAAACCTTGAATGGATTTTCAGAACCTCTTCGGTACATCGGATGGTGTTTTTAGTTATACAGCGTTTCCCGAAAGGGTTTAAAATGTCTTTTCGGAAACGAAATGTGCCAATATTTCCTATTTTTGTACCAGCAACACATTCAAATCAGTAAAATCAGTTTTTATGCCAAAAAAAAGAAAAATCACAGTAGCGTATGGCGACGGTATTGGTCCGGAAATCATGAAAGCCACCCTGGATATCTTATATGCCGCAGGTGCACAGATAGAAACTGATATCATTGAAATAGGCGAACAGGTATATTTAAAAGGAATCAGTGCGGGCATTGAGCCCAGAGCCTGGGATTCTTTGAGAGAAACCAAGGTTTTTCTTAAAGCGCCCATTACTACGCCCCAAGGGGGAGGGTTTAAAAGTCTTAATGTGACCACCAGAAAGTCTCTGGGACTATATGCCAATGTCAGGCCTTGCAAAGCATATGCTCCATTCATTAAGACCCATTTTCCCAAGACGGATTTGGTGATCATCAGGGAAAATGAGGAGGACCTGTATGCGGGAATTGAGCATCGGCAAACCGATGAGGTGTACCAATGCCTGAAGTTGATTTCCAGGCCCGGAAGCGAAAAGATCGTCCGCTATGCCTTTGAATATGCCAGAAAATACAACAGAAAAAAAGTAACCTGTATGACCAAAGACAACATCATGAAGATGGCCGATGGCATTTTTCATAAAGTCTTTGATGAGGTGGCCAAAGAGTATCCCGGGATTGAAACAGATCACAAAATCATTGATATCGGTACAGCTCTTATTGCAGACAGACCGGAGATGTTTGACGTGATCGTCACTTTAAACCTCTACGGCGATATCATATCCGACGTGGCGGCACAGGTGACGGGCTCTGTGGGACTGGGAGGATCCTCGAACGTCGGGGAGGAAGTGGCTATGTTTGAAGCCATCCACGGTTCGGCTCCTGATATCGCAGGAATGGATATAGCCAACCCCTCGGGGCTGTTAAACGGCGCGGTCATGATGTTGGTACACATCGGTCAACCTGAGATCGCTGAAAAAATAAACAATGCCTGGATGAAGACCCTGGAGGATGGGTTTCACACAGGCGATATCTATCAGGAAGCCATAAGCAAAAAGAAAGTAGGCACCCAGGAATTTGCGCAGGCGGTGATAGAAAGGCTGGGCATGAAGCCTGAGGTCATGCAACCTGCCGTCTTTGCCAAGGAAGTGGACGGAGAGGCATCCCAAAATGCCCTGAAATTGAAAGAAAGAACACCTGCCCAAAAAGAGTTGATAGGGCTGGATGTGTTTATAGATTGGAGGGAGCAGGGAAGAAACGCCGATGTGATAGGGGACAAACTGCGCGGGGTGGATGCAGACGGGTTGAAAATGCAGCTGATTACCAACCGGGGTGTGAAGGTCTATCCCGAGGGCATGAAAGAGACTTTCTGCTCAGACCATTGGAGAGTAAGGTTTTTCAATGCTGACGAATCCGCCATCAGCCATGCCCAGATAATTGAGGTTTTAAAACAGGTACAGGGGTTGGGATTTGATTTCATTAAGACGGAAAATCTATACACCTTTGATGGTGAACGTGGGTTCTCTCTGGCTCAGGGAGAATAAATACAGAACGGTTTTCAGGGCCACGGGTAAATTCGCTTGTGGCCTTTTGTTTTTATATACAAGCCCAAAGGCTGACCTCATCAATATTATATGGACCTACCTAAGAGGGTTTTGATTATCACCTATTACTGGCCACCAAGTGCGGGGTCCGGGGTTCAAAGATGGCTGAAATTCGTCAAGTACCTTCCGGAGTTTGGCTGGGAGCCCGTGGTCTTCACTCCGGAAAATCCTGATTTCGAATTAAAAGACCCGTCGTTGGTCAAAGAGGTGCCCGCAACAGCCGAGGTGCTCAGGTTTCCAATATGGGAGCCTTACCAGTTGCTGAGGTGGTTTAAAAAGGAAAAGATAAAAGATCCTGCCGTCATTCTGGAAAACCGAAAAAAAACACTGCTGGATAAATTGGCAATATGGCTCAGGGCCAATTTTATTTTACCTGATCCCAGAGTATACTGGGTGAAGCCTTCGGTGAAATTTATTGCTGAGATGTTTGAAGCCAACGACTTCAAGGCGATCGTGACCACAGGCCCTCCTCATAGCATGCACCTGATAGGAAGAAACATCAAAAGGAAAAAAAATATCCCCTGGATAGCGGATTTTCGGGACCCCTGGTCCACTTGGGAGTTTTTGGATGCTTTGCCTATGAACGGCCGGGCAAGAAAGAAACATAGGGAGATGGAAGCTTCCGTGTTCAAGGAAGCGGATGCCATACTCACCATCTCACCTACTTTTAAAATGGAATTGGAGCGCATCGCTAACCGGAAAATATACCTTCTGACAAATGGATTTGACAGGGAAGACCTGCCCAAGGGATTTCCGCCGGCACCGGAAAATACACCGGTTTTTGAAATAGTGTATTCTGGGGTGATAGATTCCATCCGGGACCCCTTGCCGTTTTTGCAGGCGCTGAAAAAATCGTTTGAAAAAGGGGAGGGCAAAGTAAGGCTGACCTTTGTAGGTAAAGTCAGTACATCGGTTATCCAATACATCGAAGAGGATAAATGGCTGACTGCCCATGTGTTTCTCGCCGGATATGTGAGCCATGCGAAGGTTTTTGAGTATTACCAAAGGGCAAATCTGCTTTTATTGATCCTTACCCATACCAAAAACGCCCAAGGGAACATCCCCGGGAAATTGTTTGAATACCTGGCCACAGGCAGGGATATTTTGGCTTTGGGGGATCCCGCGGGAGATACCGCCCAAATCATCAGACAAGCTGATGCGGGAAGCGTTTTCAAGCATGAAGACATTGAGGGAATCAGCCATTTCCTCACCACGGTGAAAGGGAGCGCTGGAAAAAGCCGGACGGCGGGACAACTGGAGATATATGATAGAAAAACCCTCACAAAGCAACTGGCGGATATCCTGGATGGGATTTCCGGTACATCCGGCACAGCGCATTGATCAGCTTGTTCGCTGAAAAAGGGTTTTGATTTTCTTGATGGCCATCTCTTGTGTGGAGGGGGCAATTTTCAAAAGGTATATACCTGCTGTAAACAGGCCAGCTGTGGCCAAAGACCGGACACCTATATCCAAAAAGACGTTGCGGATGTTGGGGAGAATATAATGGCTGAATGTGAAGACAGCCACGCCCAATGTAAGGGTTTTGAACAGATCCCAACTGAAGGGGGAAAAATTGAGCCGGATCTTAATGTAAAAATACTTCAGCAGATTGTATATGATCATGGCTAACAGGGAGGCCAGAGCAGCCCCTTCTAACCCCAAAACAGGAATGAGCCAGAGGTTCAATAAAATAACAGCGATGGACATCAGCAACGTGGCGGTGATATTGAATATATAAAACCTGGAGAATACGATGATTTCTCCGTTTACAGAAAAAAGCACATCGGAAAGTTTTCCGATGCCGATCAATAAGACGACCCATTTTCCTGCTTCGTAAACTTCTCTATTGGGCACAAAATGATAAAGGTTGTCGATGTTGGTCCATATCAATAAAAATATAAGTATGCACACGAGGGATTGGTGGACAGCTATCTTTTTGTAGAGGTCATTGATCTCGTGAAGCAGGTTGGAAGCAAATTTTTCAGAAATAATGGGCATGGCCACCTGTGAAATGGCTCTTCTGGGCATTTCTATGACCACTGCTATGGAAAAGCCGATGGTATACACGGCATTGGCGTCCAAGCCTATCATGGAACTGACCATAAGGCTATCGATTTTCATGATCAGCATGGCACCGGCAGTGCCCAAAAGCGTGATCAGGCTGTATCGCAGGAATTCGGTTTGGAATTTTTTAGGCAACACGCGCCAGGCCATGTCTATCTTGAATATGCCTAGCTTCAGCATATATCCTGTTGTCAGTAGGAGTGTCAAAAGATATGCTCCTGCCAGTCCCCAAATCATCCAAATAAAAGACAGCCACTCCAAAAAATAAGCGGAAACCAGGCAGGTGATCAGCAGGCGCAACAGCACTTCTCTGAGGAATGTGGGTACCGCTATTTTAACAAAAGACCTTGTAAAAGCATCGAAAACAGAGTTTATCGTGGCAAACAGGGTAATGAACAGCACGATACTTAGATAATCGATGAGTTCGGGAGCATTGGTCGCATAGGCTGCAATGATCTGCTGCCTAAAAGTGACAAAAAGGAAAGCAATAACAGAGAATCCCAACAGGGTAAAAGCCAGGCTTAAAGTAAAAAAAGCATTTTGGTGCTTTTTTACTTGGGGATAGAAGCGGGTGATGCCGTGTCCCAGTCCTAACTGGGCGAAAGGCACCAGTAGCAGGCCCATATCCTGTATGGTTTTGAAAGTACCGATCTGCTGCGGGGATAGCATATAAGGAAACAGCCACAACAAGTTCACATATCCGATTACTACGCCGATGTAGGAGGATATCGTGGTCAAAACACTTTGTCTGGCGATTATCTGCATGGATATTTTTATTGGATTTCGATTTGAAATAAGCGCAGAAGCGCCCGCTGCCGCTTTTGATAATGGTATTGGGAAACAATCCTGCTTCTGGCTTTTTTTCGTAATATTTTTAAATCCTGATTTGGAAGGCCTAGGAATATCTTTTTTAAATCCTCTAGGCTTTTTTCCCGAAGTACAAACCCTGAGTCGCCTATAATCTCCGGGATGGCACCGACGGCGGATCCTATGGGAATGCAGCCACACAGCATGGCTTCTGCCAGAGCGTTTGGAAAACCTTCCGAGGCGGAAAGCTGAAGGTAAAACTGCATTTTCTGCAGGATTTTTTTCAGTTCCGGACCACTGAGTCTCCCATGGATTTTTACATTGGAAGCCACCGGGGAAAAGTTTTCGTCCCCGATGATATGAAAACTATAGCGGGGGAAAATCTCAGCCAACCGGATAATTAAATCCAGGCCCTTGATAAGCATTCTGCTTTCTTTCGAAATCCCGGTAGCCACCGTCGCAAAGGAAAAAGGTTCTTTATCGTGGACTTCATCTGTCCAGAAACTGTCATCGAAACCATTGGCAACCACTTGTATGGGCGTTTTTAACCCCGGTATCAGGTTAAGTAACCCCTGCTTTCTAGGATGCTGCTTATCATAGGTATAGTCATTTTTAACCAGGCTTTCAGCTACCGGCAAAATCAGGCTGCAATGTCTGAAGCTAAAGACAGTAGCCTTTCTCAGCCATTTTTTGCGAAAATTACCGTAGCCAATGGCCGGTAGATTCATGGCATCCATTCCACCACTCTGTATATAGGTAGGGATGTTGAAAATTCTCCCGAACACTGTGGGCAAAACGGTATGATAGCCACCAAAAAAGCATAAATAATGTGATGTTTTGGGAAGAAACCATATTAATTGAAAAACCTGGATGACAAAATAGAAAGGCAGGGCAAACGGATTGTTGGTAAAGCGTAGTGGCTTCACCTTTATATAAGGTGTCAACATTTCAATATCCCTTCGGGTAAACGCGGTTTCGATGGGATAGATGTAAAGAACCATATTGGGGATGTCTGTTTGTTGGAATGCGGGTTTAAATCGCTCTGCCTATGGCACCTTTAAGGAGTAACAAAAACATTTTAACCTATAATTCTGTGCTTCAGCCGTATTTGAGCCCTTTCTTTAAAGATGTCCCATTTGTTTCTGTGGGTAACTTTTTCTAAGGGTTTTTGACTTTTGAAAATAAAATACTGGTAATCATGTTCCTTATAAAAAATGCTGTATGTTTCCATTTTTTCAAGGAAAAACCCGTTAGCGGTAATGTTTTTTACCAGGTCTCCCGAGTCCAAAGGCTGATCAATTACCTGAAGCTTGAGCGGTTCATTCCTGATCATCCATTCCAAAAACCTCGGGGCAGGAATGTGTATGAAAATTACGGTATCCCCATGGCTATGTCTTTTGATGGTCTGAAACAAAGAAAAATGGTTTTCCACCGGTATGTGTTCCAGTACATCGGGGAAGACCACGAAGTCATAATAGGTTTCTTCTTTGAAAAACCCCTTCATATCCGATACTTCAAAGGCCAGGTTGTCAAAGCTTTCCCAGATCTTTTTTGCTTTGGCTATGCTTTCCGGGCTGATGTCCACCGCGAGCACGCTTCCCTTAGTGACTTTTTGGGCGATCAATTGGCTTACTGTGCCTATTCCGCAACCGACCTCAAGCACCTTATGATGGGATTTAAGACCGGCTTTCACCAACTTGTCCAAAATCTGCAGGTGCCGGGAGTTTACCCCTATTTTTTCTTGTTGGGCTGCAAATTCGTCATAGAACCCCGCTACCCTGTCTTTGTCTGTTTTCATGGAATGCCTTTCTTAAAAGTGAGGAATAAACTTGTTCCCAATAAGATAACGATGATATACTGAAAAATAACCATTATAGCGGAGGCAGTCAAATAACCTTTGGGAGAAAATTCCAAAACGATGGAGGTATTTCCTTCCGGCAACATCAGTCCCCGTAAGAGATAGTTAACCCTTAGTATATCCGTTTCTTCTCCGTTGATAAATGCTCTCCAGCCTTCAGGGTAATAGATCTCCGAAAAAACGGCAAGTCCTGCCTGTTGTACTTCTGCATTGTATTCCAGCCGGCCGGGCTGATAGTTTTCGATTTGCACCTGGCCACTTCCGGGGTTGACAGCGATGTGGGTTTGTTGGGAATTAAAGGTGGCTTCCGTTTTCGTATCCAGGTCTGTCAATGCCGCAATTTCTTCCTCATTTGAAGTGACCGTGGTAATTTCGGCGGGGAACCATGCAGGGCCGTTTGCCATGGGATTGACGAAGACCGCATTTTCACCGCGTCCGGCCATGACGTATTTGGTGTTCAACATGTTCAGCACCTGGATGCTTTCATAATCGAAATTGCCTTCCTGGGCTTTTTGTACAAATTGGCTGATTTCGGGGTTAATGGCTCTTTCTATCAAGTCCTGGTACCTGCCCATTTTTGCACCGTGGTAACCGCCGATGCTGTTGAACCTGTAACTGGTTCTGGCTTCATTAAAGGGATTTTGAAGGTTCAAAACCCTGAAATAATTTTGGTCGGCCATGATTTTTTGATCGGCCGGAGTGGCAGCAAAATACTGTTGGCTTGGATTGTAAGTAAAACTGTCCTTATCCAAGTAACGTCTGTTTACCCCCCATACATCAACTAGTAGCAGCAAAGATATGCCTATCAAGGCCCAGGTGTTTTTGGTCTTTTGCATCATCACCGCAAAGATCAGTGCCGCGGTCAGAGCTATAAACAAGAGGCTCCTAATGGCGTCAGATTGGAGCATTTTTCTTCTGTCTGCCCGGAGCGCTTCCCGAAGCCATTCAGGGTACATTTCCTCCGCTGCTCCCCGGTACCCCATCCATGAAGCTATTAGCATGCCAAGCAGGATAAGGCCGACGGTGATGCCAAGTGCGGTGAAAAAAGACTGCCTGGATTTTCTGGTATTGATATTGGCCATAAGGTTTTCAAGTCCCAGACATCCTAATACGGGGATCGCAAACAGGGTGATGCCTAAGGCCATTGAAGCGGCCCGGAATTTATTGTATCCCGGCAGGTAATCAAAGAGGGTGTAATTGAACCAGGCAAGGTTTTTTCCCCAAGAGAGGGCCAAAGTAACCAAGGCCATGGCTAGAAATATATTCCTGTAGGCAGATGGGGCAAACAGTATCCCGATGACAAACAGAAATACCATAATGGCGCCACCATAAATCGGGCCCCCTGTTCCAGGTTGGTCGCCCCAGTAAGTAGGGGCACCTCTGATGAATTCATTCACCTGGCCGGCTTCCAGCCCTTGTGCCCGCAATGCCTTTTCCGATTCGGAGTTTTCGGGAAGCGCCTGCGCAGAGGCACCACCGTAGAAATTTGGGATCAACAAGGTAAGCGATTCTACTTTTCCTTGGGACCAATGAAAAGCATAGTCTCGGTCCAGCCCCGCTTGGCTATCCTCCTTATCCTGGAGGTTTCTTTCACCACGTGTAGAATATTTACCGTATTCCAGAACGGAAATCAGCCTGGCCGAATTACCCGCTGTGCCGATGAACGCAGCCAATAGCAGCAGGGCCGCGATCTTGATAAATTCAGGAAGTTTTTTCGCATTGAAAAAACAGATCAATTGACCCATACCATAAACAGCCACCAGGATGAGGGTATAGTAGGTGATTTGGAGATGGTTGAATTTGAGCTGCAACATCACAGCCAAAGCCGTGATGGCGATCCCGATCAGCCTTCTTCCAGTGAACGTCAGATGAATGCCTGCCATGATCAACGGAACGATGCAGATGGCCCATATTTTGGCATTATGGCCAGCTTCCAGACTTAGAAAATTAAAGGTGTTGAATGCGAAAACCCAAGCCCCCGCGACGGATATTTCAGACCTTATTTTAAAGGAAATGAGAAGGACATACATGGCTGCCATCCCGAAAAAAAGCGCATTGATGGGATGGGGAAGCCCCAGCGTAAAAAGGGTGGTCAATACATTGGTGATGTCACCCTTGGGTTGCAGGTGGATAAGGTATGCGGGCATGCCTCCAAACATCCTGTTTGTCCATAAGGCCTGTTCTCCGGTGGTTTCCCTGTGGTCAAGAATTTCTTTTGCGGAACCTTCCCATTGCAGGATATCCGTCTGAAACATCAACTTATCTTCAAAAACAATGGGGGAAAAGTACAGCAGCACAATGAGATAAAATGATAAGATCCCCAAAAAATGCGGCAAAATGTCTTTTTTGAAATTGATTTGCATGATGGTTATAAAATAAAGCGGGTAGGTTCTCCCTTTTGGTACAAACTGCAAATTAAAAAAAATACCGGAATATCGAGGGATTAACGTTTTTGGATCAACTGAGAGAAGGCACAGGCTTTATCGCTACCTGCCCGGCTTGTCGAACATGTCCAGTGGAGAATGTCGCGTTTCGGATCACTTCCATGAGTTCTCTAAAATGTCCACGAATTGCACAGCCTGCCCCGGACCCTGTCAGCGGGATTCGGTATTAGCACGAAGGGAAAAGGGGGTATTCTTATTTAAACAGGCGTTCGATTAGATGGTTCTTTCCATGAAATTTAGTCAATCCGTTGTATACCTGGTTCCAGTCTACCCCAGCCTGTCCCGAATTGGTTTCGAGGAACTGGTTTCAGGGAATTTGCTTTAGGAGGAATGAATGAAAAAAACTGTTGGGATTTTCGTCAATTTACACTTGATATGAAAGTTGTTAAAAATTCCGGTTTCCGGTGCCGTTGATCCATTTGTCGCTGAGGTAATAGCCCACCGAAATTTCATGGCTGTTGTTTCGGTAGTTATGTTGTTTATTGAGGTTAAAGTCATAGGCATAGCCGACCCGGAGATTGTTGGTGACCAAAATATCCATGATGGCGGCAAGTGCTTTCCGGTTGATTTGGTTGAGACTATCGTGTTGGTTATGGTTTTTGTTCAAACTGGACCGATAGGACAGTCCTGTCGAAAATTGGTCATAAAACAAAAACATGGCGTTGATGTCGTAATTGGTGGGACTTTTTAAGTCTTCTCTTATCAAAAAAGAGGGTTTGAACTCCACTTCATCGGACAGGAACACTAGGCCTCCCATTTGAAAATAAAAATGATAATTGTGCATGGCGAGGGCGATGTCCTCCTTCTCGAGCCTGCGTTTGCCAATCAGATTGAAGACGCTGAGTCCGGTAAAAAATCTCGGTGAATGGTAAAAAAGACCTGTATTGAGATTGGGTGTGAAGGTGTTGAGACGGCCTTCGGGAAGGGTGGTATCCGTGGGATCATCAGGCTGCAGCACAGACCCATCCAATACATATTCTGATGTGCCGGCACTGATACCCAAGCCAAGGAAAGAGTTGGTGCCTGTTTTTACCCTATAAGCGTAAGTCAGCATAGCTGATTGGATTTTTGTGGGGCCAAGCTGGTCAGAAAGGAGAGAAACACCGAAGCCCATACTTTCATCCAAGGTACCCATATCGGCATTGAGTGAAAACGTCCTAGGCGCTCCTGGGAATCCCACATATTGGCTTCGATAAGTGGCCTGGACAAACGGGTCCACCTTGTACCCGGCATAAGCGGGATTAATATGCAGGGAATTAAAGATGTACTGGCTGAACTGCGGCAGCTGTTGTCCGGCGGCGCTTGCCATAAGAGAAAGTCCTAGGACAACTAAAAATACTTGTTTGATCATCCTGATTTCCATGATTAATTCTTTATGACCTGAAGCCAACCCTTATAGTGTTTCTCCCGGCCTATTCGATTGATACCTTTGATCTGATAATAATATGTTCCCCCATTAAGCCCCTCTGCAGACCAATCATTTTTGTAGTCGTCTGAAGTAAAGACCACATCCCCCCATCTATTGAAAATCAGCACCCCTATCTTATCATATTTATGGGATATGCGTAATACGAAAGCGTCATTTTTACCGTCGTTGTCAGGCTTGATGACATTGGGAATAAAAATGGACCGAATAGTATTCTGGTCAGCTGCAATATTGTTCGCAGGATCAGCGTCTTCTTCATGGCTTGACACAATTACCCTGTTGGTCACCTGCCCCTCTTCATCGGCCGTAACGGTCAGCGTGATGGTAATGGATGCCCCGACCGGCAAGGTGTTGGCTTTCCAGATCAGCTGCTGCCCCTCTTCCTCAAAAGTCACCACGATTCCTGGATCAGAGACTTGAAAGGTCATGTCTTTATAATAAAGATTAAAAGGGAGGAGATCCTGGATCAGGACATGGTTTGCAGCAAAAAGTCCTTGGTTCTCCACTCTTATTTCATAGACAAAATCATCTCCATCTATAATTTCCTTATCAAAAGAGGTTTTACTGACCACAAGATCCACGGATTTCAACCTTACCGATACGGGGTCACTCCGAATAAGGCTGTCTAAGTCGCCCGTCCGGACACTGAGTTCATTGGTGAAAACCCCTTCATCAACGGCCATTACATCCATTTGCACCTCAAAAGATGCCCCTTTTTCCAAGGTGTTCAGTTTCCATTCCAAGCTGTTCTGGGTGGGGACGGTGGTCGAGATCAAAAGGAATCCTTTAGGTAAAATGTCTCTTACGGTGATCATGTCCAAAGCAAAAGGGCTTTTATTCAACAAGGAGATGGTATAGGTAACGATTTCCCCTTCTATGACCTCGGTCCTGTCCGCGGTTTTTGAAATGTCCAAATCGATCTGACCTATCCAAACGGATACAGTCGCAGTACTGCAGTTACCGGGAACCAGTTTTTGACAGATGATATAAGTGATATTATAGTTTCCCGGGGAAATGCCGGCAGGCAGCCGGATATTGCCCCGGTCATCCATCTCAAGCGTTAGATTTGCTTCATTCCCCTTTTCATCATAGATGTTTTCAATGGATATATTGATTTCATTGATTTTTATTGGGTCTCCGTTGAGTCGATCATTTTCAAGGATATTTTCCAGAATATTGTCCTGGTAACCTTTTAGCGGCCCAAAACGGTCATCCCCCGCATTGATCTCCGCGACTTCAATCGTAATGACCACCTCATTGCTGTAATACGCTCCACATACATCGTCAATAGTGGCACGTCTGAAACTGGTGGTTTCCATCAATGGTTCCGGTTGATAATGCCGGCCGTAAGCCCCCTCTATTTCTTCCCAGCCGTTTCCGTTATTTTTCTGCCATTTGTAAATATAATTCCCGCTTCCCCCTTGCGGGTCTTCGCCAGTAATCATTTCGGGTGATTCCATCTGATAAAGAATTTGATCGGAAAGGATCCCTGTTTGCGACACGGGGTGGTATAGAATGACATCCACAGCCATTCTTTCGGTATTGCTGCATCCGTCCACCGTTTGTGTGGCATAGTAAGTGGTGCCGGACCTTAAAACATGGGATGGTTCCAACGCCTCGCCACCTCCGGGAGAAAGGTACCACCGAATATTTTCTCCTTCCGACAGCAGATCCGCAACCGTGGGCAGATCTGGCCCGCAAAATTCCTGCAAAGTTTCTCCTGAAGGAGGAGGAGGGCTTTCATTGAGCGTGATGGTCACGGTGGCGGAATCCTCTCCTAAGCAAATCCCGCTAATGGTATATACGAACTGATAGATTCCGGGAGCCAGGTCAACGGATGACCACATATTTCCTATCAAGGCACCGCTTGTGGTGATTTCTTCCCAGGTGCCGAAATTATTATAGGGGCCTTCCAGAAAATCGAACAGGTCTACAATCTCTCCCTGACAAAGTTCCACACTTTTGCCGGTTCCGGGCTCAGGGTTTAATATTGACGCGTCAATTTTGAATTCCAGTTCTTCATTCAGACAGGCATCGGGAGTATTGGTGCTTAAGCGAACTTTGTAGAGGCCTTGATGCGCGTTGAGGTTGAACGGAGAGAACTCCAGCGTTGGGTTGGTACTCAGGATATTGTCGGGGTCGTCATCCCGGTACCATTCAAATTGGAGGAAGTCAAGGTTGGTTACATAAAGGGAGCCGTTTTCTCCCTCACACAGGTTATTAGGGATAATCCGGGGAAGGTTTTCTCCTCTGAGGTTGATGGTGGCATTGGTAAGGTTGCCGCATCTGTCCTCTAACTGCAGTTGATACCTTCCTGCATTCAGTTTCCGAAAAAGCGGATCGTCCCCGTTTTCAACTAAAAACGGCTGACTGTCTTTGCTGATAATCCTGTAAAGGAAAGGTTCGAATCCCTCGGCATCCACATAGAGTTCAAACTCCTGATCTGAACATATAAATGTGTTGATGTTGGTGAAGCTGCTCCGCTCTTTTACTTGGAAAGTTTTTAAGGTTTCGAGACAAAAAGTATGTGAGGCCTGACCGGGGAGAATCTCAGAGCCATTTTTCCAGACCCGTATTGATTTTACGACCCGCAGGTCGCCATGATAACTTAAATTGACATTCATGGCGTTGTTGGTTACCAGCACGGCATTGTCCCTGTTGATTTCCTCACCTTCTATATATTGCACTCCAGTAACCGGATGTCCCCATCCCCCTGTTTCGGGATTACGTTTCTGCAATCCAAACCTTACCGTTTGATCGGGAGAGAGATTGTCTTCATGTTTTAGGGACATGTTGAAGGACCCGCAGTTTTGAATTATTTCGATTTCATTTTTGAATACTTTGGAACCTTTAATGGTGGCTTCTGCGGTGTATTGGATTTCCTCATCACAAGTTGTATTGACCCTGAATTTATAATCGCCTGCGGGAAGATTATTCATAAAAAACCTTCTCCGGTCATTTTGGCTCACATTGTGGGTCAGATCCACAGGAAACACGGTTGAAAATTCTGCCGGCCCTTCAATCAGTTCCACTTTGGTATAATCATAATCGTAGGCGAGCAACCGCACGGAGCCGTTGGTTTCCCCGCAACCTTTATACACGGTGGGAACAGGACTACTTATGCCGCCCCAATAATAGGTGGAGGCCGTAGCTGTTCTTCCACATGCATCCGTGACCTCCAGTTCATATTGTCCTACAGGAATAATCAGATCATTGTTTCCGAAATAAATATTATCCGCGGTAAAAGGTCCGGGGTATTCCTCATTGTACACCGCAGGATCAAAGCCTTCGGGGTATTTGGTGAAAGTAATACTGAATGGTGGCAAGAAATGTAAAGGTCTTATGGATAACCTTCTTCTTCCACACGGTCCTGCGCCCCATAACATGTCATCGGCTATTTCAAGATCCCTATCAACCACATTGTTCTGCAAGGAGGCTTCCTGACCACAATTATCTATCACAGTGAGATTATAACTGTAAACCTGACCAGGGAAAAAGGGTATTTTTCCGTAAACGTATCCTTCAGTGCTCCCTCCATCGGAGACCATGGATGCGTGTTGCTGTATGGTTCCATCCGGATAGGTGACTTCAAAAACCATCTGCAACGGGTATCCGATAGTTGACCCCACAGCTTGAATATAATGACCTACGGCAATTTCACCACATGCTTCCAGTTCCGTTTTGAATTCTCTCAATTGGCTGTCGATAACAAATTCGGCAGTTTGGACTTGGACGGTCTGGGAAAGCCGGTCTCCGCATTCATCAATGACCATTACACTATAGGAGCCCTCCGGTAAATCTTCGAATACAGGACTTTCCTGAGCTGGTCTTTTTACGGGACCGTCAATCTGATAGGTGGAGGGGGCACCGGAATTGACTACGATCTCAAGGCTTCCGAGATCGGACTGGCATATGTTGTAAGAGAGCATGGCAAAAGACAGGTGCTCAAATGTGGATACAAGACTGATCTCTTCGGATAGTTCAAGAGAACCGTTGCTGTCTTGCAGAATTACCTTTATTATATAGGAGCCGGGCTCAAGACCTTCAAAATTTCCGTTATCCGATTTGGCAAGGTATGATTCCTCATCAGGTAAAAGGTAAAGAAAAAAATCAGAGGCGGTATAATTCCCTGCTCCGGAAAGGGTAGCCTTAATCTGTCCATTTCCTGAGCAAGTGACGTCCTTGTACTCAGCTTGGAGCTGAGGCCCACTTTGAGAAAAAGATGACAAAGGAACATACAAGTAAAAGCAAACCTTCAAAAATACTGTGAGCATCCCCCTGGATACACAAAACGTATTTGGTCTTTTAATACCTGAGATAAAACTTTTCACGATTCACCCCCACTTCTTATAGCTGTTAAACAATCGAAAAACTAATTGCAAACGAATCAGATTTTAGTGCGGTAAAAATATTACCCAATCCTGATAAAGCAAATATATAACAAAAAAATTGTATTTCAAATAAAATAAAATGTTTTTCAAATTATTAATTTTATACAGCTACCGTGAGATGCGAGGTATAAGGGGGTATAAAAACGGTGATTAAGCAAAAATCAAATGGTGGTCAAATCTGAATTAAAGGTAGCTTTTAACAGATGGTATATGAATTCAATTAGTTATGCATATCCGGCGGTAAATTGTTGGTGTTTTCGTTTTCGAGTGCAAAAACCAAGGCTTTCAATAAATGCAACACAAATTTATCCTTGATTTTGTTTTCCAGAAAATAAGGCCCGTGTATGGTCTGCGACCTCAACAGTACGGTCATTATTTTTCCCAGCGTCACGGCATCAAGGGTATATAATTGTTGGGGGGATTGATAAAATTTTTCGGCTTCATCAATCCAGACCTGCCAATCAAATAAAGGTACCAACCTGAGTTTCAAAACAGCGTCCAATAGCCGCACATGGATTCCCCTAAGACCTAACATGTCAAAGGAAAACTCCATGTCGTTTTTATGGTCAAGTGATTTTTCTGCCTTCAGAAACTTCAGTTCCATTTCCCTGATGAGTACTCTTAAAGGTTTTAGATTTTCCCCATTCAAGCTTTTACAATGATCTGAAAAGCTCAATAACGGTATAAAAAGAGGTGTTTGCTCTTTAATCATCTTCTTATTGGTTAAATTTTACAAAATAAAGCTTTTAATAAAATGTTTTTTAGAAATAATTGTATTTGTGAGTGTAAGTAACGATTTATTTTTGAATAAATAAATACCCAAATCAGGGTATTTTTTGTGCATTGGTATTTTTTAGATAAACGGCTTCCTATCAGGATATGGAAGGATGTTAAATCAACGGGGTAAACCTAAGGAAGGCACTGTTTTCGCCATGTGTTCTGACATGCTTAAATATTTTCTTTATTTTTGCTACCTAAAGTAGAAAGGACATGTTTGATAATCTCAGTTATAAATTAGACAGGGCATTCAGAACGCTCAAAGGGACAGGTACGATCACAGAAATCAATGTGGCTACTACGGTGAAAGAAATAAGAAGGGCCCTGATTGACGCCGATGTGAATTACAAGGTAGCAAAGGAAGTTACCGACAGGATCAAGGAAGAGGCATTGGGCAGGGATGTGCTTATTTCAGTGTCCCCGGGGCAGCTTTTGGTAAAAATAACTCAGGAAGAGTTGACCAAGTTAATGGGCGGGACCAAAGAGGAAATCAACCTGAAAGGGGATCCATCTGTAATATTGATATCCGGGCTTCAGGGTTCCGGTAAAACGACATTTTCGGGTAAGTTGGCCACTTACCTCAAAAAACAGGGGAGGCAGGTTCTGCTGGTGGCCTGCGATGTGTACCGGCCAGCCGCTGTCGAGCAGTTAAAGACATTGGGAACCCAGATCGGTGTGGAGGTATATGCTGAGCCAGGCAACCAAAATGCCTTGGAAATTGCCAACAACGCCGTCTCTTTTGCAAAGAAGTCCGGAAAGAAAACAGTTATCGTGGATACGGCGGGAAGGTTAGCGGTGGATGAGGTCATGATGAATGAGATTTCAGAACTTAAGGAGAAACTCGGACCATCCGAAACGCTGTTTGTAGTGGACGCTATGACCGGTCAGGATGCTGTCAATACCGCCAAAACCTTTGATGAGCGATTGGACTTTGACGGAGTCGTCCTTACCAAACTGGACGGGGACAGCCGTGGAGGAGCGGCGATTTCTATCCGCCATGTGGTCAACAAACCCATTAAATTCATCTCCACAGGAGAGAAGATGGAAAATCTCGATCTTTTCTACCCCGACCGTATGGCCCAGAGGATACTGGGAATGGGAGACGTGGTGTCATTGGTGGAAAGAGCCCAACAATCTTTCGATGAAGATGAGGCCAAAAGACTGAACGCCAAAATCAGGAAAAATCAATTCAATTTTGATGACTTCCTCTCCCAATTGGAACAAATCAAAAAAATGGGTAACCTGAAAGATTTATTGGGCATGATTCCCGGAATGGGAAAGGCTATCCGGGGACTTGATATCGACGACGAGTCTTTTAAACCTATCGAGGCGATTATCAGAAGTATGACTCCGAAAGAAAGGGAAGAACCCAATATCATCGATGGAAGCAGAAGGAAAAGGATCGCCAACGGAAGCGGCAGGACCATACAGGAAGTGAATAACCTGATGAAACAGTTTTCGGATATGCGGAAGATGATGAAGCAGATGAACAAAATGGGCGGGCCTCAAAAAGCGCTGGGCGCCATGGGTCCAAAAGTCCGGAGAAAATAAAAATAATAATTGAAAAATTTTGCCATTAAATATTCAATTGAAGAAGCTGTTCAAGCAATGATCTGAAACGAAGCCCCGCCGCTGGGATGGTTGCGTTTCCACTTGCAGACCTTCGGGGGGCTTGAACAGCTTCTTCCCGTTGGGAAATGGCTATTCTTCAGTTGGGGTATAATCGATGTCAAAATCCAGCAAAGTGGTATCTACTTCCAGCATGGTCGCAGCATCAATTTCCAAGACGACTTCCCTACGAACAAGTTCGGCCATCACATCCATTTGCTGCTCATAAGGGGCATCTTCCTTGTGGAGCCGGTTAAAGTATTCCAGGAGCTCCTTATCCTCATAAGAGGCATACCTTTCTATCCTCTGGTCCTTGATAAGGTTTTTTTGTTCCTCAAGCAACCTTTCCTTTCTTTCCGTGATGGAGGCGTGGTACCTGTCCATCATTTCCCGGAATTCCTGGTCATCTGCAAATGGGGCAGCCGTAACCAGTATCTCGCTGGTTTCTCCTTCAATATCCACTACCGTGAGGGTGTCCATTTTATTCAAATAATACTCATCTCCTGTCTCCACATCAAGAATTCTGTCTTCCTCAAAAACAAACCTGTCTTTATCACCGTCTGAACACGCCGTCATATACAGGGCTAATAGAAATAATAGAAATAGTCTTTTCATAACATAAGAGTTTTGAGTGATCATACAACCGGTCAAATCAACCGGAATCAAGCAAAAACCATGACATTTTTCAAATGAGGGCCAAAAACCTTCTTAAAAAGCAGGGCAATAAAAAAGGAGGCGGAATTTCTCCCCTCCTTTTTAGTATTGGCTTTTTGGAATATAAAAGCTATTTTTTATAAGTAACGGCTTTTACAGCTTCAATCGTCCTTTTGGCGTTCGGAAGCGTGGCCTCTATATAGGTAGGGGCATAGCTCAACGGAATATCCATCGAATTCACCCTCATGACAGGTGCGTCAAGATAGTCGAATGCATGTCTTTGGATGTTGAAAGCAAGGTCTGTAGAAATCGAGGCCACGGGGTTGGCTTCCTCCACAATCACACACCGGTTGGTTTTTTTAACGGATTTGATGACGGTTTCATAATCAATCGGCCGGACTGTTCTGAGGTCAATGATTTCAGCATTGATGCCGTCTTTGGCCAGTTGATCTGCCGCTTCAAAGGCTACCTTCATCATTTTACCAAAAGATACCAGTGTGACGTCATCGCCTTTTCTTTTGACGTCTGCCACACCAATGGGAAGCAGATATTCATTTTCCGGAACCTCACCTTTATCGCTGTACATTAACTCTGATTCCATGAATATCACAGGGTTGTTGTCCCTGATGGAAGCCTTAAGCAGGCCTTTTGCGTCATACGGATTGGAAGGGACCACCACTTTAAGCCCGGGGGTGTTGGCAAACCAATTTTCAAAGTTGGATGAATGGGTGGCTCCTAATTGTCCGGCGTTACCGGTAGGGCCTCTGAAAACAATGGGTACACTATATTGGCCACCCGACATGGCCAGCATTTTGGCTGCTGAATTGACAATCTGATCCATGGCTACCAACGAAAAATTAAACGTCATGAATTCGATGATAGGTCTTAGCCCATTCATGGCAGCTCCTACGCCTAGTCCTGCAAAACCCAGTTCTGAAATGGGAGTGTCAATAATGCGGTCCGGGCCAAACTCATCCAGCATACCTTGGCTGGCTTTATAGGCACCATTGTATTCCGCTACTTCTTCCCCCATGAGAAACACGCTTTCGTCGCGTCTCATTTCTTCGGACATGGCATCCCTGATTGCTTCTCTGAATTGTATTTCTTTCATTTAAATGCAAAATTTTCTATCGCCGTAAAAATAGAAAGGAATCTTCCAATAACCAAGTGCCAATCTGTAATAAACCGTTTATTGTTTTACCGGTTAAAATCTAAAAAAATACCGCTATTTTAATCCATTACGGTGCTCTCCAAGGAAACCGCTTTTAGGGTAAAAGCCCTACGGGGGGTTAAATGGCCGTGATCGAAAATGCCAAAGTAGGCCTGTGTTTCCCAAAAAGATGGACCCTCCAGGGTTCCTCACAGGGCGACTGCTTAAAAGCGATCTCCCTACTCCCAAGGGGATATGGGACTGATTGTATTTTTTAATTACCTTGCGTGTTACTTATGACCGGGCATTCGTTCTGGTCTGAAGCATTCTTTGGTGTTTTTATGGTTCAAATTGCTTTAATATCAGATACCCACGGATTTTTGGACAATGCCGCTGTCGCCGCCATCCAAGACGTGGATGAAATATGGCATGCAGGAGACATTGGGGATCCTTGTGTGCTGGACAGACTGCCTCCCCAGCCCAAAAAACGAATGGTCTTCGGAAACATAGACAATAACGAACTCAGAAGCACTTTTAAAGAAGAACTTTTATTTGAGATAGAAGGATTAAAGGTATTGATGATGCATATAGGAGGGAGCCCTCCGCGATATGCCAGGGGCGTCAAAGGAAAAATCAAATCCTTAAAACCGGATCTGTTTGTATGCGGCCATTCCCATATTTGTAAAGTGGTATATGATGATACACTCAACTGCTTGTACATGAACCCGGGGGCAATAGGTAATCAGGGTTTTCATCTGATAAAGACCATGTTGAAATTTCAGATAGAAAACGGAAAAATTCAGCGCTTGGAAGTAATAGAGCTGGGTAGGAGGGGGAGTTTATAAAAAAACCTGGGGGGAGCCCAGGTCAGAATCTTCAGAACAAATCCTTATTTTTTTGCGAATTCTTTTTTGATTTCTTCCACATCCACGTTCTTAATCACAGGCTTGGCGTTCAATTGCTTAATCTTAAGCGTTCTGGTATTCTGTGCCTGTCTTTTTCTTTTTAGTTTTCTTTTTAAAGTAGTAACAGCCATTGTATTCAGGATTTTGTTTGTGTCTTTTGAAATGAGGGGCAAAGATAAAAACAATATATTAAAACTCATGGGGTTTTGTCAGGTAAATTTCAAAAAACGTTTCCGGCATAAGCAGTTGCATGCCGAAATCATGAAGTTTTTTATAACTTTGGGCAAAATTCAGCGGCATGAACGTACAAAAACCAGGCATACCCAAGGGCACCAGGGATTTTGGTCCGGAGGAAATGGCCAAAAGGAATTATATTTTCGACACCATCAAAAAAACCTTCGAGCTGTTCGGTTACCAGCAGTTGGAAACTCCGGCTATGGAAAACCTTGCGACATTGACCGGTAAATACGGGGATGAGGGGGACCAGTTGCTTTTTAAGGTGTTGAATAGCGGTGATTTTCTAAAAAACATTGATCAGCAGGACTGGATAGGGGGGAGTGGACAGGTACTCCCGAGAATATCAGAAAAGGGCCTTCGTTATGATTTGACCGTCCCTTTTGCCCGCTATGTGGTCATGCACCGGAATGAAATCACATTTCCTTTCAAAAGGTTTCAGATGCAGCCGGTATGGAGAGCAGACCGACCCCAGAAAGGCAGGTACCGGGAGTTTTACCAATGTGACGCGGATGTGGTGGGAACGGACAGTCTTGTCTGTGAAGCAGAGATATTGATGATGATCAAAAAGGTGTTTGCCGATTTTGGGTTAAAGGATTATACCGCCAAAATCAACAACCGGAAGATCCTGACAGGGATTTCGGAGGTCATCGGGGCGCAGGGAAAAGAAGGGGAGCTCTGCGTAGCCATCGATAAGCTTGACAAAATCGGTTGGGAAAAAGTAAAGGAGGAACTTGCTTCCAAGGGATTCAGCAGTGGGGCTATAAGCCGGCTGGAACCAGTGGTCGAAACCCAGACGGCGGACAATGCGTTTCTTTTCGATTTTTTCAGAAGCTTTTTGGCAGGGAATGATATCGGCCTGCAGGGACTGGCTGAGTTGGAGGAGGTTTTTGCGCTTTTCGGCCAGCTTGGAGGAGAGGAGGAAAATATCCAATTTGATCCTGTTTTGGCCCGGGGACTTTCCTATTATACCGGAGCGATATTTGAAGTAAAGGTCCATGGCATATCCATAGGGTCGATAAGTGGAGGCGGCAGGTATGACAATCTCACGGGTGTGTTTGGGTTGCCCGATGTATCCGGAGTGGGTTTTTCTTTTGGTGTGGACAGGATATATGATGTGCTGGAAGCTTTACAGCTCTTTCCGGAGCAGAGCAGGGCTCAGACCAAGGTAATGGTCGCTTATTTTGGCGAAAAGGAAAAACTGGAAGGGCTGCGTGTACTGGGTGCGTTGCGAAAAGCCGGTATATCCTCTGAAATCTATCCTGAACTTACCAAAATCAAAAAGCAGTTCAATTATGCGGATAAGAAAAACATACCCTATGTCATCGTGATCGGTTCGGAAGAAATGGAAAAAGAAGTATTGACATTGAAAAGTATGAAGGAAGGTAAGCAGGAAACGTTGGGTTTGGAAAAGGCCATAGCGTTACTTCAATAATCGCTTTAACATTATTGTAATCGATATGATGCCTTGCATGCCTGGTAAGGGCTAGTCTATTTGGTGTATGGCATTGATGGGGACCACTATCCCTCTCTTTAGGTTGATGAATTTTTCGCCCACAGCCCATATGGTGGTGTTGACTTTGTATAATGAGCTGTCGGAAGTTTCAAAAGTGATCCACACCTTTCCCTGGGAAATATTGCCCAGAATCTGGGATCGGTAAAGGTCGTACATTCTTTGCTTGATTGCCTCTGGCTTACTTAATACCTCCCTCCTGGAAAAAGTGAGGTTGGGAATGTTTTCTTTTTCTATAACCGGGATTTTTTTTTCTACTGTTTTCATATAAATTTCGGTTAAGCGTTTGATTGTTTGATTAAATTGCCGGATTTAACGGAAGAAGGGAATATACCAATAACACGTAAACTGACCGGAAAGGTTCTATTTTGTTTATAAATTATTATATATGTAAAATTAAATAATTGTTTTATTTGAATTATTGGAATAATATTTTGAATACGCGGGATAAAAAACCGCTCAAAAAGAACTATATTTGTACAAAAGATAAAACGACTAGCATATGATGGATATTATGGCGATGATGAATAAGATCAAAGAGGCCCAGGTCAAAATAAAGGAGACCCAGGAGCAGCTTGTTGATTTGAAGGCGGAAGGAGAGGCCGGTGCCGGCATGGTGAAAGTGCTTGTTAATGGTAAAAGGCGCGTGCTTGATATAGAAGTGGATGATTCCCTTTTCAACGAAAAAGATAAAGAAATGCTGGGCGATTTGATCGTGGCAGCTACCAATAAAGCCCTTGAAAATATTGATGTGAAGATTAAAGAAAAAATGGCCAGCGCCACGGCCGGTATGATGCCCAATATCCCCGGGATGGATTTTGGAAACATATTTTAATGGAAAAGGCCGCCATTGTCATCCTGAATTTTAATGGCAGGAACATGCTTCAAAGGTTCCTGCCCAATATTCTCGCGAACAGCACTTTTGAAATCGTAGTGATTGACAATGCAAGCAGAGACGGTTCTGTAAATTTTTTGAACGAAAACTATCCTGGCATGGCTATTGTCCAATTGGAGAATAACTTTGGGTACAGTCAAGGATATAATCTGGGCTTACAAAGGCTGAAAGGTAAATATGAATACTATATTCTACTGAACTCCGATGTGGAAGCAACCCCCGAATGGGATAGTCGGATGGTGAGTTTTATGGACAAAATGCCGAAGGCGGCTGCGGCCCAACCTAAGATGCTGTCGTTGATTCATAAAAACGAATTTGATTATGCCGGTGCGGCAGGGGGATATTTGGACCCGTTAGGATATCCTTATTGCAGGGGACGTATTCTTCATACCATAGAAAAAGACTATGGACAGTATGATGATCCCGCAGAGGTGGACTGGGCATCGGGGGCTTGTCTGGTGGTTCGGGCAGGTGTTTTTCACTTACTCAATGGCTTCAATCCGGAATTCTTTGCACATATGGAGGAAATAGAGCTTTGCTTGAGGATGAGGAACCGCGGTTATGGGATCTACGTCAATCCCTGCGTTAAAGTCTACCATTTGGGAGGTGGGACGCTGTCCCAAAGCAGCCCATTCAAGACCTACCTCAATTTTAGAAACAGTCTTTTCATGCTTTATTTGAACCTCAGAAAGAGCAGGTTTATGGCCGTGTTGGCATTAAGGCTTTTGTTTGATTTTGCCGCCATGATCCATATTTCTTACAGCAAAGGAACAGGGCATGGTAAGGCCATTATTAAGGCCTACCTGGATTTCATCAAAAGGGCGAAAAGCATGAATAATAAAGACATCAAAAGCAATTGTCAGCTGTCCACCAGACCGGAAAATAATTTCTCTGTCATCATAAATTATTATCTAAGAGGTAAAAAATCCTTCAGGGACTTGTCTTAATCGAAAAGCACGGGATTATTCATTTTCCGCATGTATTTTCTGATTTTCATAATCATAGCCAGACTTACATAGACGATGATGGGTGATCCCAGGGTAATAAATGAACTGTATATGAAAAACAAACGTATGCTGTCTATGGGGAAATTAAGTTTTTCCCCTAATTTTGAGCAAACCCCAAAGGCGCTTTCCTGAAAGAACAATTTTAACTTTTCCATACTTCAAATTATTAAACCAACATATTGATTATAACTCAGTTAACCGATGAATGTTGTAAAAAAAAGCTTTCAATTTAAAATAATATTTGCCATTTTGGTTTTATCGTCTTGTAACCTGCAACAAGTTATAAAAAAAGCGGAAAACCAAAAAATTTCTGTGGTACCAACTTATCTGGAGAGGTTCGGGGATTCCGTAAAATTTGAATTGAAAGTGTCATTGCCCCAGAACACCCTGCCAAAAAATACGGTCTACGAACTGATCCCTTCTTTCAGATACGGCAGTCAGGTATATGCTTTTGATAAAAAATTGGGTTTTTCCAGCGATTCCATCGGTCCCTATGTTTCTCCCCAGACGAAGGCTTCTTTTTCCATGCCGTATAGGGATGGCATGGAAAAAGGGCGGCTGATGGCATATGGCCAGCTTACCCACCAAAAAACCGGAAAAAGTCTGAAAACCGGGGAGGAGGTTTTGGCGGAAGGAATCATCACCACGTCGGAGCTTTCCCAAATCGGACAATATTATATAGACGAAAGCATCCCCGTGATGGGGCTCTCAGTCAAATACGGCGACCAGGATGCTTATGGCATGTATAAAGACGGGTGGACGGAATTGCAACGGCTGTTTATGGCCTACAGCAATCTGGGTTTTGCTGAAAAATCCGAATATATGAAAGTCATAGAGGGAAGGGGGGATTTTTCCCATAAGAATCTTCTTTTTATGGAATTAAAAGACTACGACAAAGTGAGAAAGGATGTCCTGCCAAGGTTTGACAGATTGGCGGCGGTGTCCATGGCCACTACGGAAAAATCTGAAATGGAAATAGCTTTGTTGTCCCGTCAAATCCGGAAAGGCGAGATTTCGGCAGCGCTGTTGAATGAAGCCGAGCTTGCGGCAGCAGTGGATTTGGAGCCCGGGCTCGGGGAAAAAGAGGTTTTATTGAAGAGGATGTGTGAGGTCCATCCCAGCGCGTTTTCATTTAATAATTTGGGAGTGGTCTACCTCAACCTTGCCAACAGGTCCCTGGACAGGACAGAAAAAAACCGGCTGTTGGCTTCAGCATCGGAAGCCTTCGATCAATCCAACGGTTTTTTTGAAAATCCCTATGCCGCCTATAATATCGGTTTGGTGTACTGGATGATGGGCGATAAAGCCAGCGCCTATAATGCTTTTTACCGGGCCATGGCCATCACCCGCCTGGATGAACTCAGAAAAGTCCACGAAGCCGCATTGGGTGCTGTTTCAATTTATAATGGGGACTACCGGCTGGCTGTCATTCATCTGAACAAAGCTGAAAAAAATGAAATCAACCTGTTTAACCAGGGACTGGCCAATTTATTAGCCGAAGATTACTATAACGCCCTTATCCAGTTTGAGGAAAGCGCGATACTGGATATTTCGAACGGCTACCCGTTTTATGGGATGGCCCTTATTGCCGCAAGAAACGGAGAAGAAATCATTTTGTACGAAAACTTATCGAAGGCTGTTAGCCGAAGCGCCTATCTCAGAAAAAGAGCTCCATTAGATATGGAGTTTATCAGGTACCATGATAAGGTAGGTTTTAAAGACGCGATCAGATAAGAGATAATGCAGGAAAAGAAAATCATTGGAGTGGATATTGGGGGATCCCATATCAGTGCCGGGTATGTGGATTTTTCCATGGAGGTCCCGGATCCCGAAATAAAACGGTCAAAAGTTAATTCAACTGGCACCAGGGAAGAAATATTGGGCTCTTGGACGGCCTGTTTGGAACAGCTTGTCCAAGGTGCAGATACCCGGTTGGGCATGGCCATGCCTGCGCCTTTTGACTATGAAAATGGCATATCCTTTATTAAAGAGCAGGGTAAATTCCGGGCATTGTATCAGGTCAATATCAAGAAGGAACTCGCTTACAGGCTTGATCTCCCCATAGACAACATTTGTTTTTTTAATGATGCGGCGGCCTTTCTTCAAGGAGAGGCCTTTGTCGGTGGCGGAAATGGGAATGACCGCTTAATGGGGCTGACGCTCGGTACCGGTCTGGGGTCCGCTTTTAAGACCGGGCCGTTGGCCGAAGACGGCGGATTATGGTCCAGTCGCTTTAAAGATGGAATTGCCGAAGATTATCTGGGCACGGGTTGGTTTATTGACTGGGCCAAAAAAGAAGCGGGTTTGCCTGTCAGCGGCTTGAAAGAGCTGTTGGATAATCCTGTCACCCAATCCCGAACAAAGGAAGCGCTGAAATCATTTGGGCGGAACCTGGGGGAATTTGCCGCTCCCTACATTAAAAGCAAATCCATCGACCGGCTGATAATTGGAGGAAATATAGGCAATGCGGCTTCACTGTTTTTGAAGGAAACTGTTAGTGTATTGGAAGAAAATGGGCTTTTCCCACAAATAACAGTAAGCAGATTGGGGGAAAAAGCTCCGCTGATCGGTGCAGCAAGCCTATGGAAACGGCGGTGATTATCGGTAGCTTATAGGTGAACCGTTGATTTTGGCATTATGAAAATTAGATGCATATTGTTGATTGAATATTTCTTTTTGGTCCATAGGTAACATAAATGGGGTTGAGAAATGAAGAAAAGCCAGGATTTCAATCGACGACAATTCATTAAAAATGTGGCGTTAACCTCAATGGGCGTCATGGGTGGAGGGGCGCTTCCATCGAGTCTGCTGGCAGCTACAGATAAGACAGATACCCTTAAGATTACCAAAATTGAGGGGATACGGTTTAAGGACGGCATCCAAATCGGGGGCGGCTCGGGCGGAGCTGATGGGGCTGAGTTTTTTTGGGTACGTTTACATACAGATTCCGGGATAGTAGGACTGGGAGAAACTTATCCCTTTTCGAACGGTGAGTATGGGGCTTTGAAAGATTATTCCAGGTTGCTGATCGGAAAAGACCCCCGGGATATAGAGGGTATTTGGCGCAGGTTTTATCACGACATGGCCATGCGAAACGCGGGTGGGGCTGATATGAGAATTCTGAGCGCCATAAACATGGCCCAAATGGATATTCTTGGCAAGGCCACCGGACAACCCCTTTACCGGTTGCTTGGAGGAAAGAGCAGGGAGAGGGTAAAAGTCTATAACACGGTAACCGACTATTGGGCCATCAACAATATGAAAATGAGCCGTAATACTGCTGAAATAGTGAAATTTTTAATGGAAAAAGGGATTCACGGAATGAAAATTTATCCCTTTGATAACAGCAGCGGCTCATATATTACCAACAGGGAAATTGAAAAGGGATTGGACTGGATTAGGGGAATACGTGATACAGCAGGGAATGAAATGGATATTTGCGTGGATTGTTGGGGTAGGTTTGATCTCGCCAGCGCCAAAAGAATTGCGAAGGCATTAGAGCCATTTGACATATTGTACATGGAAGACGCCATGTTGATGAACAATGCCAAAGCCTATGCTTCCCTCGCCCAGGAGACTTCTGTTCCTATATGTCATAGTGAAACGCTAGCCACGAGATATGAATACAGGGAATTTTTTGAGTTAAGCGCCTGCGATGTGGTTATGTATGACCTGAGTTGGTGTGGAGGGATCACGGAGGCAAAAAAAATATCTGATATGGCAGAAGCTTATTTGATTCCCACTTCGCCCCATACAGCGGGCGGCCCCTTGCTTTGGCTGGCTTCCATCCATTTGACCACCTCCCTTTCAAATTTTATGATCATGGAAAGTAATTATTGGAAATATACTCACCAATATCCCTATTTCCTGAATAATGTACCTGTCCCTGAAAACGGGTTCGTTGTGGCACCGGAGGCTCCCGGCTTGGGGGCTGAGATCCGCCCTGAATTATTCAAAAGCGGGGATGCCATTGTTGAAGTAGTAGCTGAGTTATAATCATGGGTTTGCCGGCTTGTCAGTGCATTCCATCAATTAAATAAATATATGAATATAGAAAAGAATTTATCGAACAAAGAGGTTTTTGTTGAAATCAGAAAGTGGTTGTCGTCTAACGGGTATTCCGTTATTGCTCATGATGACAACAGACCATGGGGAGGTTTTTTTGTGATTGACGAAAAACAGATAGACACCTTCCGCAAACAATTTTTTGGGGAAGTGGCTTTTTCCGATTTTCAGTTGAAAAACAAATTAAGCCCTAAGATACTGATGGTTGCTCCCGGCAAACGGTTGTCCTGGCAATATCACCACAGAAGGGCGGAAGTCTGGAAGTTGGTAGCGGGTGAGGGGGGAATCGTCAGAAGCGATACAGATGAAGAGGGTGAGGTGATGGAAATGGAAACCGGCAAGGTGGTGCATTTGGAAAAAGGTGTGCGCCACCGCCTTGTCGGTCTGGAGAATTGGGGAGTAGTGGCAGAAATCTGGATGCATACCGATCCCGGAAACCCTTCAGATGAAGAGGACATTGTGCGTGTGCAGGATGATTTTAACAGATAAAGCGAAACCTCAAGTTCCCATGAGTTAACTCCGGGCACGGGAAGCTGTTTGCCTAAATATTTATTTTATTAACTCCTATATAATTAAAAAAATTGCATTAATGGATATAATTAATTATTTTTTTCAATATTGTTTGATCTTGATTGGCTTATCAACTATTTTGCTTATCAGACCTATTAAGCACATATGTTACGTCCTTTTAATGTTAATTTAAAAGTAATTTTGGGAGGGGGCAGTTTGGCCTTATGGTGTTCATGTAGCCATTTACCACAAGATGTTGCGCTTGCGCCGCCGGGTTTTGAGTTGGAAAGGGGCTTTCAAATGGAACTGATCGCATCGGAGCCTTTGATTGCGGATCCGGTGGATATGGAGATCGACGAATTGGGCAGGCTGTACGTGGTGGAAATGCATGGCTATCCCCTTGATGTGAGCGGTACCGGAAAAATCAAACTATTGTCGGATACAGATGGGGATGGTGTCATGGACAAAAGTGTGGTATTTGCCGACAGTCTGATCCTTCCCACCGGTATCCTTAGATGGAAAAACGGCATTCTGGTTACGGACCCCCCTCATGTGCTTTATTTTGAAGATACCAATGGGGACGGGAGGGCGGACAAAAAAGAAGTGGTACTGACAGGTTTTGCCCGCTCCAACCCGCAGCATAACTTCAACAGCCCGCGGTACGGGTTTGACAATTGGATTTATGTGGGCCATGAGCCCGCTGTCACGACGGTGTTGTATGCCGAGGAGTTTGGGGATCAGGGCAGCGAGATCCGTTTTCCGGCTGCCCCTGAAGGGCCGGTCCTGCCTGTAAATGCCGGGGGAAGAAGCATACGGTTCCATCCGGACAAACAGGAACTGGAGCTGCTTGCCAGCCGTACCCAGTTTGGGCACACATTCAGCAACTGGGGGGACAGGTTTCTGGTAAACAACAATAATCATGTGATCCATGAAGTGATTCCGGCCCGGTACCTGGATCAAAACCGCTACTTTCCGGTAGCCAATGCCACCCAATCCATTTCCGACCATGGAAACGCAGCAGAGGTGTATCCCATTACCGACAATCCTGAACACCAGCTTTTGACGGACATCGGCGTGATGACCTCGGCGTGCGGGATCACCGCCTACCAAGGGGGGATATTTCCGGAACCCTACGACAAAGTGATTTTTACGGCTGAGCCTGTGAGCAACTTGCTCCATGCGGATGTCGTAGAGCCCCAAGGAGCGACTTTTGTGGCCCGCAGACTTCTCCAAAATAAAGAATTTCTGGCATCACGGGATGCTTGGTTCCGGCCGGTAAACATGTATATCGGTCCGGATGGTGCCCTGTATGTGGTGGATTATTACCGCCAGATCATCGAACATCCGGAATGGATGGACGATGAAGTAGTGGCTTCCGGCGCCCTCTATAACGGTACGGACAAGGGAAGAATTTACAGGATAAGCCCCAAAGGCAGTCAGCCCCTGGACTGGTCGATGAATATGGATTTGGGGAATTCTTCTACCGGGAAGCTGGTCGCTATGCTGGCCAGTGATAATATCTGGTGGCGCAGAAATGCCCAACGCCTCCTGGTAGACAGGGGAGGAGACGAAGCAACTGCCTATCTGGAAAAACTGTTGGACAACGCGTCCCCGGCGGTGGGCAGGTTTCATGCCTTATGGACTTTGCATGGGCTGGGAGAACTGAAACCTGAAATGATAGAAAAAGCGATGCGTGATTCGGAAGCGGGAGTCAGGCGGACGGCAGTCATGCTGACAGAACTGTACCCCCAATACAAAAAACGATGGAAGCGAACCTTGTTCGGTATGCACGGGGATCCGGACCCCAAGGTACGTCATCAACTTTTGCTTACCCTGGCAGGATATGGAGGGGATGAAGTGAGCGGGGTCCGGCGGGAATTGTTGCTTAAAGACCTGGAAGATGATTGGGTTCAAGTGGGCACTTTGGTGGCACCGATAGCACAACATCGGGATCTCTTAGCTCATGTGCTGGAGGTATATGACCCGGAAAGACCCGCCTTTGATCCTTTGGTGAGAAAACTCGCATCTATGGAAATGCAAGCAAAAGGATTTTCTGAAACCGTGCCTTTGTTGGAAAAAATATTGGTTGCCGACAGGGTAGATGGCTGGGAAGGCCCGCTGCTTCTGGGGTTCGCCGACGGATTAAAAAGCAGTGTTTCCGGGAACGGAGATTGGTTGAGATTGATGGATCCGATGGTTAAGGCCGTTTTCGACCATCCTTCCCTGACAGTAAGACGGGCGGCTGTCCAGCTCCTGCAGACCAGACCCTGGCCGGGAGACAGATCGGCAGAAAAGGATATCGGGAGGGCTGTCGATATGGCCTTGGACAGGGAGCGTGATGTTGAAGCGCGGGTTGTGGCATTGAATTTTTTGGAATTGCCAACGGTGCGGGAAGAGGATAGAGAGGAGCTTAAGAAATTAATGGGTCCCGGGGAGCCGGTGCCTGTCCAAACGGCCTTATTGAAAATTCTGAGCCGTCAGCCTGCCACTGAATATGCAGCCTATCTCATGGCCAACTGGCAAATGTTTAGCCCCGAAGTAAGGAATGTAGCTGTTCAGACCTTGCTAGTAAGCCGTGAAAGGATGGGTTTGTTGTTAGACGGCATTGAGTATGGTCCCATACAGCCGGGCCATGTCGGATGGATGAACAGTGTGCGGTTGATGAACCAGAGCGATGAAACCCTCCGAAACCGGTCCAGAAGACTTCTGTCTTTTGAAAAAGGGGAGAGGAAAGAAGTAATAGAGGATTATCGGGTGGCCTTGGAGCTGAAAGGCGATCCCAGAAAAGGTCTGGAGGTCTACCAGGAAAACTGCGCTGTGTGCCACAAAATGACCGACAAATTAGGATATGCTTTCGGTCCGGATTTGGCATCGTTGAGAAACAGGCGATATGAAAACATATTGGGAGACATTCTGGATCCAAACATGTCCATTGCCGATGGGTATGATCTGTGGTCAGTGGAACTGAACAGTGGCGAGAACTTTCAGGGTATAATTTCCTCGGAGACGCCTTCGGCTATTAATTTGGCCAATGCGGGAGGGCAGGAAGTCACCATTGCCAGAAAAGACATCAAGAACCTACAAGCCCTGGATGTATCTGCCATGCCCGCTGGATTGGAGAACAATATAAACCATCAACAAATGGCCGATTTGCTGGAATTTATAAAAAGAACTAATTTAGATTAGACAACCTATTAAATAACCTATTAAATGACCTATTAAAATGGAAACAGCAGAACAGATCAGGAAAATCGAGATCGGCCGATTTGAATGGCGCCGATCTCAGCTAACGTGTCTTACATTGGTTTTTTGGATCGCAATTACTCAGGGGTTATTGGCCCAAGAAGATAAATCGGTTGTCGCGGATGCAGACGGGAGTTTAAAACTCACAGCAGAAAACGGTGAAGGGATAGGTCCTGACATCCAATACATGCCTGAATGGAAGGCTTTTGGCTGGTTTACCGCCCAGGACAGGGTAGAATGGATGGTGGAGGTGCCAAAGACGGGAAAATATGATGTTTATTTGGAATGGTCTGTGTCCGATGAAGAGGCCGGAAAATATTTTGTATTCGAGGCCGGCGATCAAAAACTGACAAAAAAAGTGGGAAAGTCAGGCTCTTGGGAAACATTCAAAACCAAAAAAGTCGGGAGCATTCAATTGAACCAGGGAAAGCAGAAGATGGTGTTTAAACCCAGAGACAATTTTAAGGGAGAAGCTTTACTGGATCTCAGAGAGCTGGTACTTGTGCCAAGGGGTGCCTGATATTTGACAGATTAGAGAAATATGCTTATCAAACCTACACCCAGCGCCCGGTCATATGCGATAGACATATTCCGGGCCCTCACGATGATGCTGATGATTTTCGTCAATGATCTGTGGTCACTGAGGGAGACCCCTAAATGGTTGGACCATGTTCCGGCAAAAGTAGACGGAATGGGATTGGCAGATGTGGTTTTTCCTGCCTTTTTGTTGATCGTTGGCTTGTCCATTCCTTTTGCCATACAGAACCGGTGGAAAAAAGGAGATGACAACAAAGGGATCTTTGTCCATATTCTGTCCAGATCTTTTGCATTGCTGGTCATGGGCCTCTGCCATGTAAACCTGGAATCTTACAACAGGGAGCTGGCACTTTTGCCCAAGCCTGTATGGCAGATATTGGCCACCATTGCCTTTTTCCTCATATGGTTGGACTATCCCAAGGAGGGAGATAAAAGGAAAAAATATACCGGGCAAGTGCTGGGCTGGCTTTTGTTGCTGTTTTTGCTGGCTGTTTATCAAGGTGGCACGGTAGAAAACCCTACTTGGATAAGGTTTTACTGGTGGGGGATTTTGGGGTTGATTGGTTGGGCTTACCTGATATGTTCTTCGACGTTTCTGGTTTTCAAAGGGAACATCAAATGGATGTGGGGCTTCTTTTTGGCATTTTTGCTATTCAGCAGTATGGCCAAACTGGGCTGGCTGGAGCCACTGAAAATCATCAAACCTTATGTTTGGTTGATAGATGACGGGGCGACCCCTGCTTTGACCATGGCGGGAGTCATCATCACCTTATACTATCAGCCCTTTCTAAAGAAGGAGATAGGGAAGAAATTCTGGGGGATTATGCTCGCCATGGCTGCTGGAGGGTTCCTGTTTGGCTTTCTGACCAGGCCTTTATGGGGAATCCATAAGATCGGTTCCTCTCCCTCCTGGGTGACTATATGTATTGCCATCAGTATCCTTTTCTTTTGTTTTCTGATATGGCTGGTGGAGCTCAAAGGAAAAAAAGACTGGTTTAATATTATAAAACCTGCCGGAACAAGTACCTTGACCTGTTATTTGTTGCCCTATATTCATTATGGGTTGCTTACCATAACGGGTATAACCTTACCGTTGGTATTGAGGACAGGTGCGGTGGGAATCATCAAATCTCTGTCGTACGCGCTTATCATTATCCTGATTACCGGATTACTGGAAAAGAAAAGGATAAGGTTGAAAATTTAGTTAGCTATTAAACCTAAAAACCCAGATTATATGAAAAATGTTTTTCTGTTAACATCACTGATGGGGGTGTTGATCACCCTCTTGAGCATCGAAGCGATGGGCAGGCCTAATGCCGATGAATTACCCATCAGGGGATTTGCCATAGCCGCACCTAATAGCGGCCAGGTAGACAGGTTCGTCAAATTTATGGACGAGGAACTGAGCAAAAGAGGAGTCAACACCTTGGTGTTGAGGGTTGATTTCAATTACGAATACGAATCCCATCCTGAGTTGCGGAGCGACAACCCTTTGACGAAGGATGAAATCAAAAAATTGGTGGAAGCGGGAAAAAGAAACGGCATCCAAATGATTCCGCAGGTCAACTTACTCGGTCACCAATCCTGGGCGGGAACCATCGGCAATCTGCTGAAGGTTTATCCCGAATTTGACGAAACGCCGCACGTGGAAATGCCGGAGGACTATAAGTGGCCAAATGATGATGGCCTGTACTGTAAGAGTTACTGCCCCTTGCATCCCGATGTCCACCGTGTGGTCTTTGCTCTGGTAGATGAGTTGTGCGACGCCTTCGAGACGGATGCCTTTCATGCGGGTATGGATGAAGTTTTTTATATCGGGGACGACAAGTGTCCAAGATGTGGAGGGCTGGACAAGGCTGAGCTGTTTGCAGGAGAGGTGACTAAGGTCCGGAACCATCTGGCGACCAAAGACAGGAAATTGTGGATATGGGGAGACAGGCTCATCGATGGCAAACTTACGGGTATAGGCATGTGGGAAGCAAGCATGAACAATACCCATAGGGCCATTGATTTGATTCCAAAAGATGTGATCATTGCGGACTGGCATTACGTGCGGCCGGTGCAAACCCCTGTTTATTTTGCCATGAAGGGATTTGACGTGGTCAGTTGCTCCTGGAATCAGGCGGAAGTAGGGGTCAAGCACGTCGAAGACATGTTGGTCTTCCGTGAACACAATACACCTCAGATGAAGGAGCGGTTCAAAGGCGTGATGTTGACGGTTTGGTCAGGCGCTGATCAGTTCCTGGATGGCTTCGATAAATACATGGCTAACCCGGGGCAGAAACTGACCGAGGAAGAAGCCAAAAACCCTTGGGTGACTTTTGTCAAAATGTATGACAGATTGGAGAATCTTTCCCAAAAATAGCATGTACTAAAAAACATATGGCTGCTTTAACCGTCAAAGAAAAAACCACCAAAAATGTCGAAAGGTATTTGTCCATTGATGTGCTCAGAGGGTTGACAGTGGCATTGATGATTGTAGTCAATACCCCAGGGAGTTGGAGTACCAATTATGCTCCTTTTCTCCATGCTCCCTGGCATGGCTGGACCATCACCGACCTCGTTTTTCCTTCTTTTTTGTTTGTTGTGGGCAATGCGATGAGTTTTTCCATGAAAAATCTGATGGTTCAGGATAAAAAACCTTTCTTGTCAAAGGTGATGAAAAGAACCCTTGTGATTTTTTTGATAGGACTCCTGCTGGCCGCTTATCCTTTTTTCAGAATGGGGGATACCGGGATGGTGCCGTTTGATTTTACAAAGATCAGGATCATGGGCGTCCTTCAAAGAATAGCGGTTTGTTATGCCATTTCCGCTTTTGTACTGTATTTTTTGAATAAAAGAGGAGCAATTGTTTTCAGTGTCATTGCCTTGGTGGGCTACTGGATGGTGATGTATATCTATGGAGAAACGGGAGATCCTTATAGTTTAGTTGGAAATGCAGCCCGCAGACTTGATTTATTTCTTATCGGAGCTGAAAATTTATACAGAGGAGAAGGGATTCCTTTTGACCCTGAGGGCTTGTTAAGCACTTTTCCTGCTACGGTCAATGTAATAGCGGGCTTTCTGGTGGGGGATTTTATACAAAAATCCGGTAACCGGATCCGGACGATAGCCCTGTTGATAGGAGTGGGAACGGGCTTATTCCTTTTGGGAAGCTTGTGGGATATTTGGTTTCCCATCAACAAAAAGATATGGACAAGTTCATTTGTTTTGGTGACGGTCGGAATTTCGACCGTATGCATTGCCTTGCTGATGTATGTGATCGAAATAATGAAACTCAAAAAATGGGCGTATTTTTTTGAGGTCTTTGGAAAAAATCCACTGATGTTATACGTGCTTTCCGGAGTGTTCGTCAAGACCATGTTGGTTATAAGAATAGAAGGGCAAGCCTCGAAGTCCTGGCTATATGAACGCTTCTTTGTTCCGTATTTTGCGCCGAACAATGCTTCCTTGCTTTTTGCCGTGGGCTTTATGTTGGTGATTTGGCTTATCGGTTACTGGATGGACAAAAAGAGAATTTATATCAAAGTCTAGAGAAGGGGTAAGTTCCTTTAGTCGAAAACAAGACCGGTCATTTAGCCGCTCTGACGCTCACAGTCAAGCGACTATTTGTCGGATTTGCTTTTTCCCAATAGGATGGATTCTGATTTGACTTTCTCCAATATGAACTGGCCTATTTTTTCCCCTTGCGCTACGCCGACTTCTATGGCATCCCTGAAATGGATACCTCCATATAACCTGGAAATGGCAGCTTCGTCAGCGGCTTGAAAAAAGGAGCCGAAGGCTCTTTCGGGAAGTCCGAAGTACACTTCGGAAGTGTCTATAAAATCAAAATTCTCTCCAAAATAATCCGTGAGGATGACAGCACTGGTTTTGGAAATTACGCTGTGTCCACTGGTGTATTCAGGGAAAGGAGGGGTTTGGAGCAGTGGTTGCCATGCCGGGTCAATATGCTTATTGATGGCCGTTATGGGCCGTATGCGGTCGCTTTTGTATTTTTCTTCCCAACAACTTACGAAGGCATCATGAAGCCCCATGGCGACCAGCGTATGGATGTAGATGGTTTCCTCCATCGATAAGCCCGCTTTTCGCGAGGCAATGCCTGTAATGCCTATCCAGTGACCACCGGGGGATATTTTCTTGATGCCGATGGCCATGTGTCCGCTATAAGTGACATTGAAAGGATTACAGTCCCAAAAATTGGCAATGAGCTTCTGCTCGTCAGAAAGATTTTCAGTGACATGATAGACTTCAAATACCTGATCATGAAAAGGGCTTCCCTCATCCATGGTAAAGACAGCAGGAGCCGGAGGTGCAAAGTCTTTCAACTCATCGATAAAAAATGTTCTTATGGTGCGCCATTCCGGTTCGACCGCCGCCATGTAAGCAGGAGGAGTGGGGTACCAACGGCCTTCTTTTGGGGAAGGCATGTATCTTTTCAAGGTGCTCAGTTGGTTGTACCCATCAGATTTTGCGTAATCCAATACCTGCGAGGCCATTTCCTGGGCATATCTGACGTTGATATCGATTTCCCTGCTGCCCAATATTTTTGCTTTGCGGAACTGTCTGATAAGTTTTTCCTGGCTTTTAGCCAGGTTTTTTCCGGAGGGCATGATGCCTTTTCCCACTTCAAGCATCCCATAAATGCTGCAAAAATCCTTATCGAGCTGGTGCTTGTCTATGTGGTCAGGGGAAGAGAACAGGGCGGGTTTGCCGGGGTTTTTTAGCAACGGACTTTGGTGGAGGGTTCCGGTAAGATCCGATTGGATGATATAAGCTGCCAGAAGGGAATAGCTGTAAAATCTGGCGGCTCCCGGTGGGGACGCCACATCGGTGACCATCACTTCCGTAATGGAAAACAGGTGGTCCAGAAACCATTCTTTTTTTTCTTCTTCGGTTTTATCAATCGCTTTGGCCCAAAGCTGGTCCATGGGAACGCTTATCCCCACAAAGATAAGGGCTGATAACCAAATGATACAAAACGATTTAATAGGCTTCTCCATAATGCTTCCTCCCTGCTTTTCAAATATATTCAAATTTGATCAAACCTCAAATACGCGGGACGGGCCCACGATACAAAAACAGACAAACTTTAGGCGATTGAAGCCGTGCCGGATATTTTCTCGTTGTTCATCATGTATTTATTTTCTTCTACCAATGAAATGGCTCCCAAAATTGCCGAATCCTCAAGGTGGGATACATAGATTTTCAGGTTTTCTGAAATTGATTTATAGGGAAATTGTAAGATGGCTTGTCTCATTCCGTTTTCAAAGTAAGGGAAGGCTTTTCTTATGGAGCCTCCGATCACTATGGCTTCCGGCGCATATGTAAATAAGATTCTGCTGATCAGGGCCCCCAGGTGCTGGCCATATTCTTCAAAAATACGTAAAGAAACGGGATCATTTTCTTCCGCTTTCTTGGCAAGTTTTTTGGCGTTTTGGTTGTATTTTCTTTTGAAAAACTTGCTGCTGCAATAGTCCTCAAAAGTGCTGTCCAAATAAGGGACCGCCCCCCATTCTCCGGCGCCACAGATATAACCTGTATACAAATGTGAGTTGGCGATGACGCCGGTTCCGATGCCGGTTCCGAGGGTAATGCCTATCACGTGGCGATGGGACTTTGCCGGCCCGTATTTATATTCCCCCAGCGTAAAGCAGTTGGCATCGTTGTTTATGATGACCGGCACCTTGAACCTTTTTTCCAGACAGTCTTTAAGCTTTACTTTTTGAAAGGAAGGAATGTTGGCAAGGTTATAGACGATACCATTGATGGGGTCCACGAGCCCGGGTATTCCGATGCCGATGGCTTTGAATTGGAAAGGAAGGTATTCCCCGATCTGTTGGGAAATGGCTTCTAAAATTTCCTCCTGCGGCGCACTGGAAGGGGTTTTGGTTTCTTTCCTCTCATATATCTGCCCATTATGGTTCAGTCCGGAGCTGATTTTTGTGCCTCCGATATCCAATCCTAAAACCAAATTTTTTTCTTTCATTGGTAAGTGTTTTGTTCACAAGCCATATTACAGAGAAGTGGCCATGTAGTAGAAGTACTCAATTTTTAGATTCAGATACCTGTTTTACCGCATGTTAGGTACCTATGTGAAGGAGTTTTCCAAAAATAGATCCATGGGATGAAAACCCCATGGATGGCAAAATCTACCACGTTTTTGACTATCATCTTATAACATTCCTTCGGTTGATTTCTCCAGTTCTCTCGCTTCCCGCAAAAATTCTTCCACATTCATTTCTCTAAAGAAAATCAAACCATGACTGGATCGTACTTTAGCGGTATCGTGCTGATAGAAATAGTTTTTGCCCAGGAGCAATTGCACATCGCTGAGTTGGTTTACCCAGGTAATTCTGGCCAATGTGCTGAATTTGCCGTTGTGGGCATAGCTTGGAAAAGAGGCATTGACCTGACTGAGGTAACAGTTGGTGAATGAATCCTCCATCACAGACATATCCCCCAGGGATACAGGGACGATGACGTTGGACTCAGCTGCGTCAAATTTAAACCATACGTTTCTGTAGCCGATGATTTTGAAGTGGCTCAGGTCTTCTTCCTTGCTCCACTGTCTTACCGCTTCGGCCGTAGCCTGAAGTACTTTATAGTGGGTATCCGGGCCACTGCCTTCGGGATCCAGGGTAAGGCTCAGTTTGGTTGGCCTGATTTCCCTGAGCATATCCAGAACGGGTTCCACATCCCGTTTTTTATCTGGCTGTTCGGTGAAAATATCCCCTGTATAGAAACCTAAGCGAAGGTGGTGTACATTTTTTACCTGTACTCCGAAATGGGCCCAAACGAGTTCTTCTTCAAACTCACGGATCATCCCTTTAAGGGTCTGTATGTTTTTTGGGTTCTTTTCCCCATCATAGGAGTTTTTGAGGACGGTGATGATTTCATTGATCTGGTCCCTGAGTTCCAGGGAGGATTTGACCCCGAAGATAAAAACGATGGCGCGCACCACCCTGTGGCACAGTCCCCTGAGTCTCTCCTCGGCATTTTCGGAAGCCACGTTGGTAAGGTAGTGGTACACATCCTTGTCCATTTTCAGCTTGTAGCCACTTTCGAAGAAATCCTCATACTTCACCATTTGAATGCGGCCTGTATCCAGAAACCTTTTGGTGTTTTTTAAAGTATCTATGACAAATGAATTCGTTACTGCGGTAAATCCGGAAGTCAATACCGCAAAATGGGCTTTGTTGGAATTTTCATGGAGCTGCTTGGTGATATGGGGAAGAATCCCCAGCGAGATATCATCATGGTGCGGACCCGTATGCAACAGTACCTCATTCTTTTCTTCTTCAAGCCCTTTATCTATTTTGCTGCTGATGCTACGGATGACTTCATTTACCGTATTCTCGTTCAAATCCGGGATCTGCCTCGTGTATTTGTCATTTTTCAGGTCCTCCATCGTGAGCCTATGGCCATATTTCTGCAGCTTTTTGCAAAGTTCCAGGACTGCCCTTTCTGTCTTCAAGCATGTCCATTCACCGGAAGCATAAAACTGGTCGATACTGTCTTCCAATTTGGAAGCCGCCCCTTTGGTAAGATAAAAGCGCCCGTTTTTCAGTTTTTGCAGAACAGTAGCAGGATACACGTTGGTCATGGCAGATTCAAGGGAGCTCTTAACAATAGGTGCTTTTGCTTCCCCTGCGGCGATGATGATCGCTACGGCATCTCTGTTATGCACAATGGTATCCAGACCAATGGTGATCACCAAGCGGTTGGCTGAGACTTCGATCCCGCCCAGATCACCCGCAGCCACAGCTTGGGTCTCAAAATTGGTTTCCGTAAGCCGGGTAGTGGAGAAAAGATCCGATCCGCGGGTATTAAAAGCAATATGTCCGTCGGGGCCGATACCGCCGAGGAAAAAGCCTATGCCCCCTTTCTCCCTGATTTTCGCCTCATACTCAGCACACCATTGATCGATCAGGTAAATGGACTGTTGCTGCAGCCTTTCTTGTTCGTTGGTGTATTCCCTGAATCTAAGGGAAAGGTCAACTCTGAAATCCGGAAATATTTCCCTGTAACTTTTGCCTTCCGCAAGTTTTATTTCATCAGAATTGATCAAAAGCGCTTTTTTGGGATCCAGGCCAAAGCCCTCGAGATAAAATTTATTTACATAATGGTAAAAACTGTTTTTTTGCTGCGAGGCTATAGGATAGAATTCGTCGATCTGAACGAAATTCAGGTCCTTTAATACAGGTTTTTTAATATCTTTTAAGCCATATTTTTCCCGGATTTCCAATCCTTTTTTCTTGTCCCAGTTATCCAGCAGAAATTGGGTCCACTTGATAAAATATTCCGGGGTCTTCCCGGTAGGAAGGCTGATCACCCCTTCAGGATTATCGGAAACCCATTCTAAAAATCTACAGGCAGTCATTAGCCCCAGCTTCGGAAAATTATCTACGGTAAGGTAAGGAATCCGCGTGGTGATTTTTTCAATTCCTGATTCCCGTAAGAATGCCTCTTCGGTTTTTGATAAAGGATAATTAGCTAACATGTTATGTTTTTTTTAAAATTATTTCCTGATTCTAATAGGAATTAATTGTATCTTCAAAGATATGCTCATTGACGATAGCGACAGCACCCCTCAATCCCACTTCGTTTCCTAATTTGGATAATTCGATTTCAGATTTTTCCCTTAATTTGGCCATACTGTATATGTTGAGCGCCTGTTGTATCGGGGTGGTGATGTACTGGTTGGCTTCTGCGATAGCCCCTCCCAATATGATGAGTTCCGGATTAAGTAACTGGATGAGTATGGCTATGCCTCTTCCCAGATCCAGCCCCACATCAGAAAGGATGCTGATGGCCCTTTGATCACCCGCAATGGCAGCCTCTACCACCACGGAGGGCTCCAGGTTTTCTTCCTTGCCCTTTGCCATCCTGGCCAATATGGACTCCTTGTCCAATACCAGCGCTTCCTTGGCCAATCTGACCACAGCACTACCCGAGGCTACGGATTCCAGACAGCCCCGCTTGCCACAGGTACAACTGATTTCCTTGGAATCAAAAAGGGGAGAATGGCTGAACTCTCCAGCAAAACCTGAGTATCCCCGATACAGTTTTTCGTCAATGATGATACCAAGACCTATTCCCCAATCCACAAATATTCCAAGAACATTTTTGTGGTTTTTTTTATTGCCAAACCGAAACTCCGCCAAGGTTTTCGCCCGCGCATCATTTTCGATAAAGACCCTTCTTCCAAATTTTGCCTCAAGCTGGTCTTTTAATGGCTTCTTGCCCACTTTCAGGTAGGTGTGGTTGACTCCGGCCACGCCATCCACCAGACCGGGCATGGTAATGCCGACAGCAATTACCTTCTCCTCAGGCAATCCGGACGATTTAATGAGGTCCATGGAAAAATCATAGATTTCATCCAGGGTTTTCGGCTCATTGTTCAGTGTCAACTTTACGCTTTTGACCTTGGAGACCCTCTCGTGCTTGGTGTTATATATGGCCGCTTTGGCGGTGTACCTACTCAAATCGATTCCCAATATGTAAAAGGAATCCGGCGCCAAGCCATATAAATCCGGTTTTCGGCCCCCCTGGGATTGCCCCCTCCCTTCCTTGACGACGATCCTTTCATCCAATAAATCTGTCAACAACAAGTTCACAGTAGGAAGGCTGATGCCCACCAACTGACAGATGTTGGAAGCAGTATTGCTCCCTCTGGTGTACAGTTCCTTGATGATTTTAAGTTTGTTGATGTAGTTTTTTATTTCTACTACTCCTTCTTTTTCCTCAAGGACTATTTTTGGGTCTATTAGGTTCATGATTTGTAATTTAAATGCAAATTAATAAAAAATTTTAATTAAATATATATAACTTAAATCAAAAAATAATTAAACTTAACATACAATTATTTTGTGGTTCAAAGACTTGTTTAAAACAAATTAAGAAAATCCCAAAGAAAGAGTGGTTGCGAACCCCTTACATCTGAATCTACAAGTTTCAAGTTATCCATAAAAATAAAGGAAGCCAAACGATTTATTGAAAATATTTTATCATGTTTGTTGCAAACTACCTTAATCATTGAAAAAAATAAACTATTGCATATGACAGGAAGAAGAAAGTTTTTAAAGCGGTCCCTTGCGTCATCCCTTGCCTTTGTCCCCTGGCTGACCAGCGCCAACGGTTTGGAAATAGAGGAGCACAGGGACAGGGAAAAATTCAAGCCGTTGATTCTTTCTACCTGGAATCACGGTATGGCGGCCAATGACAAAGCATGGGAAGTTTTGCAGGACAAAAAGAGCATTCTTGATGCAGTGGAACAGGGAGTGAAGGTCACCGAAGCTGACCTTTCCAATTTGTCAGTAGGCCTGCAGGGGCTTCCTGACAGGGAAGGCATTGTCACTTTGGATGCTTCTATTATGAGTGGAGATGGGGCTTGTGGGGCGGTGGCCTTTGTCAGGCAGGTCAAACATCCCATTTCCCTGGCGCGAAAGGTAATGGAAGAAACCCCCCATGTGCTATTGGCGGGTGAGGGAGCCAGGCAGTTTGCTATTGCGAGAGGAATGGCATTGGAAAAGGAAGTGTTGAGTCCCAAAGCAGAAGAAGCCTATCAAAAATGGAAGAAGACTTCTCAATATAAACCCATCATCAATATAGAGAATCATGATACCATCGGCATGATCGGGATGGATAGTGAAGGGAAAATGGCAGGCTCCTGTACCACGAGCGGCTTGGCCTATAAGATGCACGGAAGGGTAGGGGACAGTCCTATTATTGGTGCGGGGCTTTATGTGGATGATGAGGTGGGTGCTGCGACGGCTACCGGTCTCGGCGAAGAGGTCATCAGGATTTGTGGCAGTTTCCTCATTGTAGAGCTGATGCGTCAGGGCAGGCCCCCTCAGGAGGCCTGTGAAGAAGCCGTAAGGCGGGCGATATCCAAATGTAAGAACATAGAAAGCACACAGATAGGGTTTTTGGCGATAAACAGGGATGGGGAATATGGGGCTTTCTCCATTCATCCAGGTTTCAATTATGCCAGGCACCAGGAAAAGGGCAAAGATTTGATTGACGCAAAAAGTAAATATTAATTATGGGCAAGGTTTTGTTGGAAGCACCGGTATATACGCTTGAGGCCGCATTAAATGCTGAGAAGTATGGGGTGGACCGCCTGGAACTGTGCGCGGATTTTGCCGAAGGGGGTACCACACCCAGCGCGGGCATGTTGACGGTGATAAAAAGAAAGATCAGGATACCAGTATTTGTGATGATCCGTCCCCGGGGGGGAGACTTTGTTTATTTGGATGAGGAATTGGAAGCCATGAAGCAGGATATCCGGATCTTGGCTGATTGTGGCGCGGATGGGTTTGTTTTTGGGGTCTTGAGCGACAAGGGCAAAGTGAATGAGGCCGCATGCAAGGTCTTGGTCGAAAGTGCGGATGGCAGGCCATGTACTTTTCACAGGGCTTTTGATCTCCTCACGGAAATGGAGGAAGCTTTGGAAACAATAATCGGCTGCGGCTTTCAACGGCTTTTAACCTCGGGGGGAAAAAATTCGGTAGGAGAAGGCATTGATAATGTTCTTAAAATAATGGAAAAGGGCGGTGACAGGATCACAGTCATGCCGGGCGGAGGCACAAAAGCAACCCATCTGCCGGTCTTGTTCCAAAGCAAATACCTGAAAGAAATCCATGCCAGTTGCAAAACCTACCGGGATTCAAAAAGCATTCCCCTTAATGCCCATCTGCTTTTGTCCCTTCTTCCTGAAAATGAGGGTAAAATTCTTACCATTGACAGAGATAAAGTCAGGCAAATCAAAGCAATCCTTTCTGATTTAGAAAAAGAAGCCAGGTGATAAAGCATGGAAGAGGGGAGCATGCAGTTTTTGGATTGATCATTTTCTTTATTTGCTAATATGGGTGTTTAATGAATTATTATTCTGGATAAATTTTATTATTTTAATTTTATTTCATTTATATCTTTAATGTTGATTCTTTGTTTGGATTAGTTTGATTGATTTCTTATATTAAGAATTCAATCAAACCCGAAGAATTATGGTAAAGAGCTTTCAAGGGGTCAGAGAAGCCCCGGTTAAACTAACGCAGCCCATACTAGTGGAAGATCATATGACTACCAATTTGATCACTTTTCATCCTGAGGATACCATAGACCATGTGATTCATGTGTTAACAAAAAGGCATATTTCCGGTGCTCCTGTGATCGACGACGAAGGAACCTTGGTGGGGATGATTTCCGAGGGGGATTGTCTTAAAGAAATAATCCGGGGCCAATACAACAATACGCCGAAATTTCCCTCACCCGTGGCCTGCTATATGACCAAAGATGTGATCACGCTTTCTCCGGACATTACTATTTTTGATGCGGCAAACAGGTTCCTCACTTTGAAGATCAGGCGTTTTCCGGTAGTAAAGGAAGGAAAACTGTTAGGCCAGATAAGTGTCAGCGATATCATCAGGGCAATTCCAAAGCTGAAATCATCTACCTGGAGGTAAAACCGTGTGCTTTCCCCTAAAAAGGCATGGTTTAATTACATATAGCCTACGGTTCGGTATACAGCAATTCCCGTCCATTCCTTCACAAGTTTGTGCCAATTCAACAGTGCACCGGGGTCAGGTTGGAAAAGCGATTTGAAGGTCAGGCGGGAATCAGAGCCATAGTAATCCACAGGAAAAGCCTCCACATTAATGCCGGCTTTTTCAAAACACCCCATGGCTCTTTTTATATGAAAAGCCGACGTAATCAACAGACAGGTTTCCTCCGGTGCATAGCCCTCTTCTGCCAGTTTTATTTTTGTGAAGGCCGCATTTTCTCTTGTATTTTGAGCCTGGTTTTCGATGATGATGTCTTCGGGCTTTACCCCCGCCCACACCAGAAAATCGGCCAGCAGTTCTGCTTCCGTATTGTCATTGACCGGGCTGAATCCCTGACCGCCGGTGATGAGGATTTTACTGATTTTGCCCATTTTATACAATTGCATGGCGTGGGTGGCCCTGTCAGCGCCTTTGTTAAAAAAGGTCCGGTCTACCGAGGTTTTGTTGAGATTGGTGACGCCGGTGAGGACGATGCCTATTTCGTATTCAGGCAAAGTGGACATTTCCTGGAAAGGAGGTTCCCAAGCATTCATGACGAAGTTGGCCAGGAAACTGTTGGTAAAGAAAAAAAGGAGTATCAGGCCGGCAATCAAAAGTCTTCTGCCTGTCTTTTTTTTCCCCAGAAATATACCTGCCGTAAGCAACACCAGGCAAATGGTCAGCGGCATGATGAGAAAACTAAACGACTGTGATAAATAGAAAAACATAAGCGAACAAAATCGGTTTAAAGTGCAATGTCACGGGATCAATTTTCGGGTAAACCTGTCCCCCGTCTTGTTTCAGAATTCGAGGACCGCCAGGCATCCCTGGAAACCAGCAGTTTCCCACAGAATGGGTAAATGGTGTCACTGCTCTGCAAAAATATCCTTTAATTTCATTAATCCCCTTCAAAAATTATTTTTAACTTACCTTTTTAAATACCTGGAGGCCGTCCTTTTAAAGTGAGCGACCACATAACCGTTTTCTTTTGATGTTCCATACACCTTTTGTAATCTATAAATCTTCAGCGGGATCCGGAAAAACCTATACCCTTACCACCGAGTACCTCAAGCTGGCATTGGAAAACCCCGCTGCTTTCAGGCATATTTTGGCAGTGACCTTTACCAACAAAGCCACGAGGGAAATGAAGGAGCGGATACTGAAAGAGATGGTCCGGTTGACAGCTTCAGTGGACGGACGGGAACAGATGGACAGTGTTCTTCTGAAACACCTTGGTGGTGAGCCCGCTGACCTTTCCAGCCGTGCCCAGAAGACCTTGTCAGCGTTGCTGCATGATTATTCGGCGTTTTCTATCAGCACGATCGACAGTTTTTTTCAGCGGGTGATCCGGGCTTTTGCCAAGGAAATTGATTTGCAGGCGAAGTTTGATATTGAACTGGACCAGAATAGCGTCATGGACAGGCTTGTGGACCGGCTGCTGTTACGGGTCATTGATGACAGTTACCTTCATAAATGGTTGGTGGATTTTGCCTCCCAGCAGATTCAGGACGGAAAATCCTGGGATGTGAGAAGAAACATAAAGGCTTTGGGCAACCAGCTTTTCCAGGAAAATTTCAAGCGGTACCAATCGGAGATCAAGACCCTGCTCAAAGATCCTGAAAACATAAAAATACTCCACCAACATATTCATATACAACGACAGGCAATATTAAAACAGACAGCGGCTTTGAGAGAACAGGCCAATATAATCCGGGAAAAACACGGTCTTGTATGGGAAGATTTTAGAGGAGGAAAAGGGTCATTTGCCTGTAAATTCGATAAGCTTGGTGATCCCAAAAACCCCCTGCCTTCTTTGACTCCCAACCAAAAAAAAATGCCTTGGGACAGCACCTTGTGGTATGCCAAATCCAGTAAAAAAGTGGCAGCCATTGAGGCAGCTTTCTCAGAGGGACTGGGCGGGATACTGGGACAGTTTGAGCCTTTAACGGTTTTATGGAATACGTTAACGGCGCTACGGAATAATTTTTATGTTTTTGGTATATTCAGGTATCTATTGGAGGAGTTGTCAGATTTGAAGGAGGAAGAAAACATCCTGCTGATTTCTGATGCCAACGATTTTTTGAGGGAGATCACCGCCGAAAATGACGCCCCTTTTATATATGAAAAAGTAGGCACCCGTTTTCGGCATTATCTGCTGGATGAATTCCAGGATACTTCCGGATTCCAGTGGGCGAGTTTCAGGCCATTGTTGTTGAATGCACTTTCCCAGGGCAACAGAAATTTGTTGGTGGGAGACGTAAAGCAATCCATTTACCGTTGGCGAGGAGGGGAAATGCGGCTGTTGATGGAGAAGGTTGAAGAAGAAACCAGTCATTTTGGCGTGGAGGTGAAACGGCTGGATACCAATTTTCGAAGCCTGCCGAACATAATTGAATTCAACAACACACTTTTTGACGTATTGCCCGGACTCATGGAAAGCGTGCTTTCTGTAGACTACCAAATAGAAGACACGGAATTGATAGCCAAGGCCTATGCGGATGTAAAACAAGCATTGTCTCCTCTCAAAGAGAAGAGCTCTTTTAAAGGAAGGGTAAGGCTGGAATTCTTAAAAGAATCTGAGGATGAAGAAGATGATGGCCTGGGGTTCAAAGACCGGGCCTTGCTTAAATTGCCCGGGATGGTCAGAGAGATGCAGGATAGGGGATACCGGCTAAAGGACCTGGCTTTTTTGGTAAGGAACAACAGTGAAGGGGCGGAAATAGCGGATGCTTTAATGGCCTACAGGCAGCAACATCCGGATGATGGCTATAGATATGATGTACTTTCTGACGAAGCCATGTATCTGAACAGGGCGGCGGTCGTCAGATGTCTGCTTGCCGCCCTTCAGGTGCTGAATGATCGGGAGGATCAGGTGGCGTCTAAAAGCCTTTGGATACAATGGTCCAGGGTACACAATAGGGAGTTTGGCCATGATCTGTTTAAGCAGGAGGGCGTGCCTGAAACCATACAGGCATATCATAATGCATTTGAATCCATGAAGCATGTCCTTCTCCAACTTCCGCTCCTGGACCTGGTGGAAAGCGTGACTGCCGTCTTGGGCTTGGAGAAAATAGAAAGAGAGAGGGCATATCTTTCGGGGTTCAAAGAAGCAGTGTATGATTTTATGAAAAATAACCGGACAGATCTGAGCAGTTTTTTGAATTGGTGGAAGCAAAATGGGGAGAAGCGAACGGTAAAGATCCCTGACGACCATGACGCCATCCGTATCCTGACCATACACAAATCCAAAGGACTTCAGTTTAAAGTGGTTTTGGCGCCGTTTTTAGACTGGAAGATATTCGACACCTCCAAGGACAATATCCTATGGGCTCCTTATTATTTGGAAAAACCGGGGCTACAGGCCATTTTTCCCATCTCCTTGAGGAAAGACCTGAACGACTCCGCCTTCAAATCCATTTATCTGGAAGAAGCCCTGTTGGCGCATCTGGACACACTGAATCTGCTATATGTGGCCTTCACCAGGGCTGAGGAAGTTTTTTTTGGGATTTCCCCCTTCAGGGACAGAAATAATAAGAATAACACCGGATTGGGAACGGTGGCGGCGGTTTTATTGGAAGCTTTGGAAAATGCAAGTGCATCAGACAACGGTTCCTTTCTAAGCGAACATTATGATATGGAAAATCACCTATTCGAACTGGGAGAGTGGGCCGGTGCTCCGGAAGCAGATGTCCACGAAAACATAGAGGTGCCCTTGAGATGGGATCATAGGCAATGGCAGCAGGTGCTGAAAGTAAAGCACGTCGTGGGTGATATGGAAGCAAAGGACAGGTACAACCGGAGAAGCCGTGGTATTTTGATCCATGCAGTTATCGAAAAGGCAAAAACCAAAGCCCAAATCCTTTCCCAAATGGCCGCTCTGTATTTTGACGGTGCGATCGACGGTGAGGAAAAAAAAGAACTGGAAGGCTATTTTTACACTTTGGCCGCTATTCCCACATTCAGTTCCTGGTTTGATGATAAAGCCGAAGTGCTGACCGAACAGGGAATAATGCTGCCTGGTGGAGAGCGGAAAAGACCCGACAGGATTGTCTTTTTTGATGACAGGGTGGAAGTAGTGGATTTCAAAACCGGGGAAGAGGGAAAGGACCATATACATCAGGTGAAGGAATATATGGTCTTGGTAAAGGAGATTACCCAATTGCCTATAAAAGGGTTCATCTGTTATATCGAAAAAAACAGCATAATCGAAGTTGCTCCATGAATAGTTTTCTAAAAAATACCGCTGCCCGTATTCTCCATGGTCCGATGAATCTGAAGGATGTGCGGGTGATATTGCCTAACCGGCGGGCAGGGCTTTTTTTTACCAAATATCTGGGTCAACTGGCAACGGAACCTGTTTGGATGCCGGAGGTATACACCGTGGAAGAGATGTTTTATGAATTGGCTCAGAAGAGGCCTGCGGATAACCTTACTTTAATTTTTGAACTGTATAAGGTTTATCAGAGCCTTGGGGGGCCAAAAGATGGCTTCGAGCGGTTTTATTTCTGGGGTGAAATGATCCTGAAAGATTTTAATGACCTGGACCAGTTTATGGTAGATGCCAAAAGGCTGTTTACAAATCTGAGGGAGCAAAAGATGTTGGAAAGTGACTGGAGTTTTCTCAGCGAACAACAAATAGCGCTGATAAAGGAGTTCTGGCAGTCCTTCGAGAGAAGAGAGAGACAGCATCAGGAAAGGTTCATCCAATTTTGGGAGCTTTTAAACCCACTATATGAAGGATTTAAATCCTCTTTGGAGGTATCCGGTCTGGCCTATACGGGCATGATTTACAGGCAGGTTGCGGAGGATCTGGAAAAACTCCCTGCCCCGGATAAACACCATGTTTTTGTCGGGTTCAATGCGTTTACAGTGGCGGAAGAGAAACTCATCAAACATTTTATCAAGGCATTCGGGGCCGAAATCCATTGGGATGTAGACGCTTATTATATAGCTGACAAGAACCAGGAGGCAGGACTGTTTTTTCGGGAGTATATGAAAGACAGCATTTTGGGTCCGACTTTCCCGGAGCCATTGCCGGCCCGGATCAGCCGGAACGGGCTGGAGGTCACCACGTATACGGTGCCCTTAAAAATAAATCAAGCCAATTCGGTGGGCAGTATTCTGGAAACATCCGGAGAGCAGGGGAACTGGGACGAAACGGTAGTGATTCTTCCGGATGAACAGCTGTTGTTTCCCCTGCTGAATGTTTTGCCGGAACGGGTGGAAAGCGTCAATGTCACCATGGGTTATCCGGTGAAAAGCACCCCTGTATATGCTTTTTTGGAAGCGGTTTTAGAACTGCAGCGGTATTCCCGCGTAGAAGACGGGAAATTATATTTTTACCACAAACCGGTAAAGGAATTGATGGGCACCCCTTATTTGATGGAGGAGAACCCGGGATTTGTAAAAGAGACCGTCGCCCGGCTGAACAGTACCAACCAGGTATATGTGGCTCAGGAAACGCTGATGGAGGGAGGGGGGCTTTTTAAACTCGTCTTTCGTCAGCTTTCTCCGGCCAGCCTTATTCCTGAAATGATGGAGCTTATCATGGGATTATGGTCAAGGCTGGGAGAAAAAAGCATGGAGCGGAGTTATCTTTTTCAATGTCACAAGCAGATGAACCGGTTGAAAGAGATTTTTAATCATGAAGCCCCGCAGGATATCACTTTGGAGTTTTTTATCAGGACGTTCAGGAATGTTTTCAGGGAAATAAGGCTGCCTTTTGAAGGCGAGCCGCTGGAGGGACTGCAAATCATGGGGGTGTTGGAGTCACGAAACCTGGATTTTAAGCGTGTGATTGTGTGTAATATGAATGAAGGGAATTTTCCCCCTTCAGCCAGCATCAACTCAATGGTTCCTTCCAATCTCAGAAAGGCATTCGGGCTGCCTGTCCAGGAACAAAATGATGCCATTTATGCCTATACTTTTTACCGCCTGCTGCACCAGGCAGAGGAGGTGCACCTTCTGTACACTACTGCTTCGGATCAGGGAAAGGCCGGAGAGAAGAGCCGCTATATTCACCAGCTACAGATCGAATTGATGGAAAAGGCTTATGGAAAAGGCGAAGTGGTGGTCCATGTGCCTGTTGGTCTGGCAGAGAACAAGCCGATAGTTATCGCCAAGAGTGACGAAATCTTGCTTGAATTGGAGAGGTATACGGATAAGGCCCGGGATGGGAAACAAGTGGCTTTCTCGCCTTCCGCCATAAACACCTGGCTTGATTGCAGGCTGCGGTTTTATTTGAAGTACATAGCGGGGTTGGAGGAGCGGGACGAAGTCAAAGAAGAGGTGGATCCGGCAATTTTCGGTAACTTGGCGCACCTTGCTTTGGAACACTTGTACAAGGGTTTTGTGAAGCGAAAGGGGCGATCGTCCATAGAGCAATCTGATTTCGGAGAGCTGGAGAAGTACGTATTCCATTCGGTGGAAATGGCTATCCGGGAGCAGTACCATCTGGAGGAGGATCGGGAAATAAAGCTGACAGGGCAATTGACCATTGCCAGGGATGTACTTCAAAAATACCTGCAAGCCGTTTTGGAGATTGACCGGAAGACTGCCCCTTTCGAAATCATTTCTCTTGAGGCCGCAAGGAAATACAGGGCTTCCCTGACCATCAATACGCCCTCAGGTCCGCGGCTGGTGGCCCTCGGCGGCATCATTGACCGCGTGGACCTTCTCCAGCAGACCATTCGACTTATAGATTACAAATCCGGCATCGATGCAAAAGAGTTCAAGGATATTCCGAGTCTTTTTGACCGGACGGATAAGAAAAGGAACAAGGCGGCCATGCAAACCCTTTTCTACGGATTACTCTACCAAGCCAATTATCCCGATAATACCCTGCCCTTAAAACCGGCTATTTTCAATTTAAGGGAAATTTTCAGAGACGATTTCAATCCCTATCTACAGGAAAAACCGGACCGGAACAGCAAACAAGAGGTGCAGAATTACCTTGATTACCGGGAGGATTACGAGACGGCGTTGAGGGATACGTTGGAGGAGATTTTTGATCCCCAGCAGGCTTTCAACCAAACCGGGGATCTGGACAAGTGCAGAACCTGCCCATATGCGGATATTTGCGCCCGGTAACCAACTAAATTTAATTTTTGTAGAATTTAATGCTTATATTTAGGCTTTTCATTCGATCTATAGTGCCTGGGATAAAAGCCGTTTATTTATCCACAAGACCTCCGTTACAACATCTTTGCGCACTAAAGGAATGTGTTGGGAAACATAAGTGATTCATTTTATTATTGTTTTTTCAAATTATGAAACGAAAAAGGACGGTGAGTGTCCGTATCAAGTGCGTTCACTTCAACTTTGAAAACTGAAATTAAAAAGAAGCGAAATTGATGGAAAAGACAAGCAAAGCGACCATAGATGGCCGATTAGAAAAAATAATTGTTTTTGTGGATGATGACAGGGTGCAGCACATGATCAACAGGAGGACATTATTAAAGATCAATCCGCATCTCAACCTGATTTTTTTTGAGCATCCCTATGAAGCTTTGGAATGGCTTAGCAGTAATAAAGGGGATGTATTGTTGCTCGACATCAATATGCCGGAAATGGATGGATGGCATTTTTTAAACCTTATGAAACAAAAAGACATCGATATTGAAGTCAGAATGCTGACATCGTCCCTTGATCCCGATGATGTTGAGAAGAGCCAGGAGTATGATATTGTTAAGGGCTTTTTGGTAAAACCGTTGCGGTATGAAAATATCGTGGAATTCTTAGGTAATTAACTTGGGCAATTAACAGGATTATTGGATTTTTGTACTCTATTTGGATTTTAACTTAAAAAGGACCAATATGACGGAAAGACCAGCAGAAGACACCAAGGTAATCAGCAGAAGAATAGACAAACTTTTTATCGGATTGGCCAGTGCATTCAGGTTTGTCAAAAAATTTTTTCAGGAAGTTTGGTTTCCTCCGTATGAATTCAAGGAATTTATCCGACAGTGTTATCAGATAGGATACAATTCCCTTCCTTTGATATCTTTAACCGGCTTCATTGTGGGGGTTGTTTTTACCAACCAATCCAGACCTTCCTTGGCTGAATTCGGAGCCACATCCTGGTTACCCGCGTTGATTTCCATTGCAGTCGTCAGGGCCATGGGGCCCTTGGTGACCGCGTTGATAGCTGCAGGAAAGGTAGGGTCGAGTATAGGGGCAGAGATAGGTTCCATGAAAGTGACCGAGCAGATAGATGCCATGGAAGTCTCCGCCACCAATCCCTTCAAGTTTTTGGTGGTGTCAAGGGTTCTGGCCAGTACATTCATGATCCCTGTCTTGGTCATGTATACGGACTTTGTCGCGCTTATGGGTGCTTTTGTTAATGTGAATCAAAATGAACTGGTGAGTTTAAGCACCTTTTTTGTGCAGGTATTTGACGCCATCAGTTTTCTTGACATTACCTCTTCGTTATTAAAGTCCCTTGTTTTTGGTTTTACAATTGGGATCGTAGGATGTTACAAGGGATATAATTCTACCAAAGGAACCGAAGGAGTTGGAAAGGCGGCAAATTCGGCAGTGGTAATGGCCATGTTTTTGATCTTTATTGAAGAATTGCTGTCATTACAAATCACCAATTATTTTAGACAGATGTAAATATGGAAAAGACGGTTGTAGAAATCAGAAACCTGACCAAATCCTTTGGTGATCTGGATGTGCTTAAAGGGGTGAACATGGATTTGTATAAAGGAGAAAACCTCGTCGTACTGGGTAAATCGGGCAGCGGAAAATCCGTTTTGATTAAAATAATGGTAGGCTTGCTCACTCAGGATGAAGGGACCCTGAAAGTTCTTGGGCATGAGGTCAAAGAATTAAATTCAAGGGAGCTGAACCGGCTACGGTTGAAAATTGGTTTTTCCTTTCAGGCAAGCGCGCTGTATGACAGCATGACGGTAAGGGAAAACCTGGAATTCCCCTTGGTCCGGAACGTGAAAAATCTGTCCAAGGGAGAAAAAGACAAAATGGTAGAGGAAGTATTGGACGGTGTAGGTCTGGCTCAGACCATCAATCAGATGCCCTCGGAACTTTCGGGCGGGCAAAGGAAAAGAATCGGTATTGCCCGGACCCTTATTCTCAAGCCGGAAATCATGTTATATGATGAGCCGACGGCCGGACTCGACCCGATTACCTGTAGGGACATCAATAACCTTATCAACCAAGTTAATGAAGAATACCATACATCTTCCATCATCATTACCCATGACCTGACCTGTGCCAAAGAGACCGGAGACAGGATGACCGTCCTATTGGAGGGCGTCTTTGGCGCAACTGGCAGGTTTGACGAGGTTTTTGAACATGCCTCTGATCAAAGGATAAAATCATTTTATGACTATAATTTCATCAAGCAATGAGAGACGATAATAAAAAAACGGTAATTGTCGGCATTTTTGTGCTGATAGGGATCATCATTTTGGTGGCCGGCATTCTTACGCTTGGCTCACAGCAAAAAACCTTTGTGAGGAGCCTTCGTGTATTCGCGGTGTTTGATGATGTGGCGGGTTTGCAGGCGGGGAACAACGTCTGGTTTTCCGGCGTGAAAGTAGGTACGGTGAAAAAAATAAATTTCTACGGCGATTCTCAGGTGGAAATAGAAATGAACATTGAATCTTCTACCAAGGATTACATCAGAAAAAATTCCAAAGCCACGATCAGTTCAGATGGCCTGATAGGAAACAAGATCATCGTTATCTATGGCGGTACCAATGATGCCCCTTCTGTTGAGCCGGGAGACAGACTCGAGGCGGTGATGCCGTTGGACACCGATAAAATGATGGAGACCCTGCAGGTCAACAACCAAAACCTGGTGGCCATAACGGAGGACCTTAAGGTATTGATCCATAAAATAACCGAAGGTGAGGGCATCGTTGGCACGGTGATGACTGATACGGCGTTGGCTGGAAATTTCAAGAATATCCTGGTGAACCTGGAAAGAACTGCGATAAACAGCACCAGACTAAGCAACGACCTGAACAAAGTAACCGCCAAACTTAACCAGCCAGGCACGCTTTTGGATGACCTGCTGACCGACACAACGGTATTCAGCAACCTTAAAACCGCTGCGGAAAGTTTGGGGAAGACCACAGATGACGCCCAGGCAGCGGCGGAAAACGTGAAGCAAATAAGCGACAATTTATTGTCTACAGACAACACGGCGGGCATGTTGTTGAATGATGAGGAGTTTGCTGCATATTTGAAAAGCACATTGGAAAACCTGGATACAGGAACAGCGTCTTTTAATGAGACCATGGAAGCGCTTAGGTATCACTGGCTTTTCAGAAGGTCTTTTAGAAAAAGAGACCAGGCTGCTGAAGCAGCGGCTCAAGATTGATACAAAGCGGGCTCGGTCCGCTTTTTTTATGCGCCGTATTTGATAAAAAAAGTTTAAATTAGAAGATAATTATAAGTAATTATGAAATCTATTTTTAATCACTAAACCTCTAAATTTATGCCAAAAGATCCATATAAAATCATTAAAAAGCTAAAAACATCCCAAGGTGAACACACCTATTGGAGTTTGAAAGCATTGCAGGAACAAGGGTACAAAATCGATAAACTTCCCTTTTCCATAAGGATATTATTGGAAAATGCTTTAAGGAATTTTGACGACTTTGCCATCACCGAGGATAATGTAGAGACTTTGTTGAACTGGAAGCCTGAACCCTCAGAGAAGGATATCCCTTTCAAGCCTGCGAGAGTCTTGATGCAGGATTTTACGGGAGTGCCGGCGGTAGTGGACATCGCCTCGCTCAGAGCTGAGGCTGTCAGGAAAGGGAAGAATCCGGAGAAAATAAACCCTTTGGTGCCGGTGGATTTGGTGGTGGACCATTCTGTCCAGGTAGATTATTTTGGCACTAATTATTCCTATAAAAAAAATGTGGATGTCGAATACGAGCGGAATGGCGAAAGGTATGAGTTCCTGAAATGGGCGCAAAAGTCATTTGACAACTTTTCGGTCGTGCCTCCCGGCATGGGTATTTGCCACCAGGTTAACCTTGAATATTTGGCACAGGGGGTGATTGCCCGGGATGGGAATGTATTCCCTGACACCTTGGTAGGTACAGATTCCCATACCCCGATGGTCAACGGTATAGGCGTAGTGGGATGGGGCGTGGGAGGTATTGAGGCAGAAGCGGCTTTATTGGGCCAGCCCATTTACTTTATCATGCCGGAAGTGGTTGGATTGAGACTTACCGGCCAGCTGCCTTTGGGTACTACGGCTACAGATATGGTATTGACCATTACCGAACTGTTGAGAAGTCATGGGGTTGTAGGCAAGTTTGTTGAAGTCTTCGGCCCGGGACTTGATAATCTGTCCGTTCCTGATAGAGCGACCATTTCCAATATGTCGCCTGAATTCGGATGTACTATCACCTATTTCCCTATTGACGACAGAACCCTGGATTACATGGCCAAAACCAACAGAACCCGGGAGCAGATAAAACTGGTGGAGGATTATACAAAGTCCAATATGCTCTGGAGGACGGATGAATCTGAGATCATGTATTCCACCATCGTCGAACTGGATCTTTCAACCGTGGAACCTACGGTTGCCGGTCCCAAAAGGCCTCAGGATAAGATTTTGTTGAGAGAATTCAAAAGTAAATTTGGATCCCTGTTGAAAGAAGTACATGGCAGGGAATATATTCCAATAGACAAAAGAGATGTGGGGAGGTGGTACGGTGAAGGAGGAGGTAATCAGCCTGTGGAGGAACATGAGACAGAGGGGAGTGATGACGTGGAGATCGAGACCAAAATCAGAAAAGGACTTAAAACCGTTGTGGTGAAGCTTCACAATGAAAAATTTGCCTTGCATGACGGCTCAATAGTCATAGCGGCCATCACCTCCTGTACCAATACGTCTAACCCCAGCGTGATGATAGGGGCAGGGCTCATCGCCAGAAAAGCCCGGGAGCGTGGTCTTGACGTAAAGCCCTGGGTGAAGACCTCTTTGGCTCCAGGTTCTAAAGTGGTAACGGATTACCTTCGAAATTCGGGCCTACTGGATGACCTTGAAGCACTACGTTTTCATGTGGTAGGTTATGGTTGTACCTCCTGTATTGGAAATTCGGGACCTCTGCCTAGGCACATTTCTCAAGCTGTTGAGGAAAATGACCTGGTCGTGGCCTCGGTACTTTCAGGAAACCGTAATTTTGAAGCCCGGGTGCATCCTCAGGTTAAAATGAATTACCTGATGTCACCCATGTTGGTGGTGGCTTATGCCCTTGCAGGCCGGGTAGACGTCGATCTCAATAAAGAACCGCTTGGATATGACCCCAACCTTGAGCCGGTTTATCTGAAAGATGTCTGGCCCAGTAACGAGGAAATTTTCGAAGTGACCAACAGCGTGCTTTCTCCCCAGGATTTTGCGAAAAATTATGGGGAGATTTTTGAAGGAAATGAGCAATGGAGGGCCTTAGAAGCTCCTACGGACAAGGTGTACCGATGGTCCGAAAAATCCACCTACATCAAAGAGGTGCCTTTCTTCCAAGGTTTAACTGAAAATGTGCCAGATCCCTTGGATATAAAAGGGGCACATGTGTTATTAAAGCTGGGGGACTCCATTACCACGGACCATATTTCTCCAGCCGGGTCCTTCCCACCTTCCTCTCCGGCCGGGAAATATCTTTTGGAAAAAGGCGTCGAACAGCCCATGTTCAATTCCTATGGTTCGCGCAGAGGTAATGATGAGGTGATGGTCAGAGGGACATTTGCCAACGTAAGAATAAAAAATCAATTGGCTTCCCGCGAAGGGGGATATACCACCCATATTCCATCAAACGAAGAAATGACCGTGTTTGATGCATCCCTTAAGTACAGGGAAGCCGGGATTCCCCTGATTGTACTGGCAGGGAGAGAGTACGGCAGCGGTTCGTCCAGGGATTGGGCAGCAAAAGGGACCTCCCTTTTGGGCATCAAGGCTGTGATTGCAGAAAGTTACGAAAGGATCCACAGAAGCAACCTCGTAGGCATGGGCGTGTTGCCGCTGCAATTCATCGGAGGCCAGTCTTCTGAATCTCTCGGTTTGACTGGCAGAGAAGTTATTGATATCAAAGGAATCAGTGAAGGATTAACCCCCCTCAAAATGTTAAAAGTGCAAGCCCAAAAAGAGGATGGAGGCATCGTCTCTTTTGATGCAATTGCCCGGTTGGATTCTGCAATAGAAATCGAGTATTATAAAAATGGAGGAATACTGCACTATGTATTGCGACAGTTTTTGAAGAAATAAGGTGCTTATATGAACTGATATAAAGAATTATCCCGTCAATCTTAAATACAAAGCCCCGTCAATCGGGGCTTTGTATTTGATTGGAAGGGCACATCACCATACCATGTCAGAAAACACCACAAGTACATCCTTTGTCGCGGACTTTAAAACTTTCTTCATTCCTGATGGTTTTATTTATTTTTGGTTGATTTTCAAAACTTTATGAGGGTTTTTAAGTGTAATTTCTTAAATTACCTAATACATTATTGTGGGTTCAAAAACCAATTTTAATTAAACAAAATAACCATGGAAAAACAGTGGAATGTAATTTGTTTATGCCTTTTAGTAGGAGGGATGTTATTTGGTTGCCAGGCTTTCCACGAGGAAGTTCCGGTAAATTCTCCAATATCCGAAGGAGAGAATCTGGATGAAAATGTCGTGGATGCTAATGCCCGTAAAGGCCATCGCGATTTTTATGGTGCATTCCTGATCGCATCAGAAGAAGTAGCCGTTCCTCCTGTAGTTTCTCAAGGGTCAGGAGCGGCATTTTTCGAAGCGGTTGATGGCAAGACTGCCATTAAATTTGAACTACGGGTGGCCAATATGACGGGAATCGTGGCGGCACATATTCATTTGGCTCCCATGGGGGTGAATGGTCCCGTCGTGGCGGATCTCATAGCTGGCCAGGCACCCTCAGCATTGGTGAGTGGCGTTATTGCAGAAGGGATCATTACTGCGGACCATTTAAAAGGACCATTTTTAAACGGGCACTTGGATACTTTGATGATGGCCTTGAACGAAGGGAGAGCCTATGTGAATGTACATACCACGGCATTCCCTGGCGGGGAAATCCGGGGGCAGATAAGCATGGTGCATCCAAGTGACAACGGGAATTACAACACCCGGCTTACCGGTGATCAGGAAGTACCGGCAGTCGATACGAAGGCAAGGGGGGTCGGTAATTTTAAATTCAATTCAGACAATTCAAGCCTGTCTTTTCAAGTGAATGTTGCCCAATTGGAGAATGTAAGGTTTGCGCATATCCATATTGCAAAGGTGGGTGTAAGCGGACCCATTGTGGTTGATCTCAGGTTGGACAGAGTAGATGGGCCTGTCAATGGTGTGTATGCCAAAGGAGAAATCACTGATGCCAATCTCAGGGGAATGATGACCGGCGGCGATCTCAAGAGTTTAAGGGAAGCAATTCGGACCGGAAATGCTTATGTTAATGTACATACGGACGATTACCCGCCAGGGGAAATTAGGGGGCAACTGTAAGTCTCCGAAACACCCATGGTAATGTTGCAAAAGACAGCCTTTTTAATAAGGGTTGTCTTTTGTCATTATTAATAGGAATTTGAAGCTTTATACGTTTGCCTAATGTGAGGTAAACTTATATCCGAAACCCACAGAAAAAACCCATTCGTCAGTGGAGTCCATATGGAGAAAAGGGGCAAACAATACCCATCTTTTATAATCCACACGGGGAGAAACACCCAATCTCGCTCCGGTTTTGCCGTTTCTGACATAAAAAGAAGGCAATGCGCCTACACCGACACTCAAATCCTGGTTTAAACGAAGTCTTAGACTGGGTCCTCCTACATTGAATGAATAAAAGTTGTTGCCGAAAGACACTCCAGCCATTCCTTCCAGTCCAACATCAAATTTAGCACGGCTGTCTTTTTGGATATCCTGGGCGATGCATTGGAGAGAAAGAAGGAGAACACATACAGTCATAATCTTTTTCATAATCCGGGTCGTTTTGTTGTTCAAAACCAAATTTTGGTACAAAAATGGCGCCACGATGTGGTATTTATGGACATAAGCAGGGACAACTCCAATGACTGCTTTGGTTTTATTCTCCCTTTCGTTGAGTTTACTGGTTATGGGGAGACGAATTCTTTGGGTTTCCTATTTGAGACATTTGATTGTGTTAGTAATGATTAATAAATTACCCGGGATTAATTAAAAAGTCGGATTTTTGAAGACTGCCATCAAAATTGCATTATGAGCCGGATCTCCTCATCCACCAAAGCCCTGCTATCGGAAATGGCTTCCGGTACTATCAGGAAGCAAATCAAGGATATTCAATCACAATTGGAAGCCCTGCAACAATCATCCGAGGCTGAAGATAAAAGTTCCTCAGGGGACAAATATGAAACGGCAAGGGAAGTCATTAACCAAAGCCGGAATATATTGGAAAAACAACTGGTAAGTTATCAAATGATGAATGAAAGACTCAAAATGATCCCGGTACATGCGAGTGACAAAGTACAGGAAGGGGCGTTAATTGAGTTGGAGCTGGGATGGATTTGGGTTTCCGTGGCTTTGGGCAAGGAAGTTTTGGACGGCGTTGAATTTCAGCTGGTCTCTAAGGATTCCCCTTTGGTTGCAGCCATTTGGGGATGTAAAGCAGGGCAAACAGCTGTTTTTCGAAAGGGGAAGATTAAAGTACAAAGGATCCATTGATAGTTTAACAACCTACCCACGGTTCTATTTTTTCATTAAACCACTGGTATCTTGTTATTTTTCTAATAATTTGCCGGCTAAACTCCTTTCGAGAGTTACATTTACCATTTTCTCACTTGCCCGCGGTAGGAATAATAATATATTTGTCAAATTATTAAAAACTTAAATCTTCTTTAATCGCTGATATGGAACAATTATTTCTTTATTTGGTCCCATTTTTGGGAATTGTGGGTCTGTTGGTCATGGCCCTGAAATCCGCTTGGGTAAATAAACAACCTGCTGGTGAACAAAATATGATTGAACTGGCCAGTTATATCGCCAGGGGTGCCATGTCATTTTTGAAAGCGGAATGGAAAGTAATGATTTATTTTGTGGTTATCGCAGCGATCATTTTGGGATGGTCCGGGACTTTGGTGGAGAATTCCAGTCCTGTCATCGCCGTATCTTTTCTGATAGGAGCGGTACTTTCAGCTTTCGCCGGCTATCTTGGAATGAAGATAGCCACGAAGGCCAATGTGCGCACCACCGAAGCTGCCAAAACCAGCTTGAGAAAAGCACTTAATGTTTCTTTTAACGGGGGTTCCGTGATGGGATTGGGTGTGGCCGGTCTCGCTGTATTGGGTATGGGTGGCTTATTTATTATTTTTTATAACATGTTTGTGCTGGCCCATGGGGGGGACGTAAACGGCCACGAAATGGAAACAGCATTGGAAGTTCTTGCCGGATTCTCCCTAGGGGCGGAATCCATCGCCCTGTTCGCCAGGGTGGGGGGAGGCATATATACAAAAGCCGCCGATGTGGGAGCGGATTTGGTAGGCAAGGTGGAGGCCGGTATTCCGGAGGATGACGTCAGAAATCCCGCTACCATCGCAGATAACGTGGGGGACAACGTAGGTGATGTGGCCGGTATGGGGGCTGATTTATTTGGGTCGTATGTAGCCACCATATTGGCATCCATGGTGTTGGGCAGGGAGATTGTTTCCCATGATAATATGGGAGGGATAGCTCCTGTCCTGCTGCCCCTGGTTATAGCCGGGCTGGGTTTGATATTTTCTATCGTAGGAACCCTCTTCGTGAAAATCAAAGATGAAAAAGGCAATGTACAGGCGGCTTTGAACCGCGGCAACTGGATATCCATTATCCTAACGGTAGCGGCTTCGTTTTTTGTCATCAGTTACATGTTACCGGATGGCGATTTGGTGATGCTGAGGGATCAGTCTAATCCTTTCACCAAATATGGGGTCTTTACCGCTGTGTTTATAGGTTTGATTGTGGGAGCATTGATGAGTATCATCACAGAGTACTACACAGCGATGGGCAAGGGACCTGTCAATTCCATCATCAGACAATCATCTACAGGTCATGCCACCAACATCATCGGAGGGTTGGCAGTGGGCATGCAATCTACCGTTATGCCTATTCTGGTTTTGGCAGGAGGTATTTTCTGTTCTTATTTGGCCGCCGGACTTTATGGGGTGGCCATCGCGGCAGCAGGTATGATGGCGACCACCGCCATGCAGTTGGCCATAGATGCCTTCGGGCCGATCGCAGATAATGCGGGAGGTATAGCTGAAATGTCAGGACTGCCCAAGGAAGTGCGGGAACGGACAGATATCCTTGATGCAGTAGGGAACACCACCGCCGCTACCGGTAAGGGATTTGCCATTGCGTCGGCGGCTTTAACGGCTTTGGCCCTGTTCGCTGCATATGTGGGTATTTCAGGCATATCTTCCATTGATATTTATAAAGCTGATGTATTGGCGGGGCTGTTTGTAGGAGGGATGATTCCATTTATTTTTTCTTCTTTGGCCATTGCGGCGGTGGGAAGGGCAGCCATGGACATGGTCAATGAAGTGAGAAGACAGTTTAAAGAGATGCCGGGTATCATGGAATTTGAAACCAAGCCGGACTACGAAAAGTGTGTCGAAATCAGTACGAAGGCTTCCATCAGGGAGATGGTAGCTCCCGGCGCCATTGCCCTGCTTTCTCCCATTATCGTTGGCTTCTTATTTGGACACGAGGTCTTAGGCGGCATGTTGGCAGGGGTGACCGTTTCAGGCGTCTTGATGGGGATATTTCAGAACAATTCCGGAGGTGCCTGGGACAATGCGAAAAAGTCCTTTGAAAAGGGAGTTGAAATCAATGGTGAGATGTATTACAAGGGTTCAGAACCTCATAAGGCTTCAGTCACGGGAGATACCGTGGGAGATCCCTTTAAAGATACCTCGGGCCCGTCCATGAATATTTTGATAAAACTTACATCCATTGTGTCGATCGTAATTGCCCCTTTTATTCCACTGGATAGCCCTTTGGGTATTTCAGGTAAACAGCAGGAGCCTCAGGAGACGGTGTTGCACGCGGACCATGATTCCAAAGAAGCAATAGAAGTGATGGATGTGAATTAGAAAAAATCAAAACAAACACCTTTCAGGCCACCGGATCCCCATCCGGTGGCTTTTTTTATTCATTTGTTTCCTCTTCAATTTATAGGTGAAAAAAATTGGGAATATAGATGTTTTGATATAAATTTATATTTATCGGTTTATCGATAGGATAACTATTGGATTTTAAATAACTTTTTTGAATAAAAAAGTGCTTTAAGATTCAGGTATTGAGTAATTTAGCTCTTTTTTCATTGATCATAAAAAACCCCCAGAATTGTCTAAACCTAAATTATTATCATATGAGGAAATGTTTTACGCGTTTAAAAATCATTTGTCTTTCCGTCCTGCTGTTTTTGGCCGGCAACGGCATGGCTCAGGAGCTAACGGTTGAGGGCACGGTGAATTCCCAGGAAGACGGTGCTCCGCTTCCCGGTGTGAGTGTGCTGGTTCAGGGCTCCCAGGTGGGTACTGTCACCGACCTGGATGGTAGGTACAGTATAAATGTCCCCTCAGGCAATGCTGTATTGGAGTTCAGTTATATCGGTTTCAGCAGGCAGACGGTACCGGTACGAAACCGGAATACCGTTAATGTGGCGCTTACTCCGGACATAGCCCAGCTCAGCGAAGTAGTGGTAACGGCATTTGGCATTGAGCAGGAGAAAAAAGCCTTGGTTTCATCTACCCAGGAAGTTAAAGGCCGGGAACTTTTTCTATCCAGGGAACCCAATATGGTCGATGCCTTGAATGCCAAGGTAGCCGGCGTGCAGATAACCCGCCAAGGGGGCTCCGCAGGCGCCGCATCCAGCATTGTGATCAGGGGAATGTCCTCGATTTCAGGGGAAAATCAGCCGCTGTTCGTGGTGGATGGAATCCCTATCAACAATAGTTTCCGGACCACTACCAGATCGTCGGGAGTGGACGTGCCCAACCGGGCAATCGATATCAACCCCAATGATATCGAATCAATGAATGTGCTGAAGGGACCTGCCGCTACTGCCCTGTACGGTATCCAGGCAGCCAGTGGCGTGGTAATCATCACTACCAAAAAAGGCGCCCGGTCGGAAACCCAAAATGTCTCCGTTAATTTTTCTTCCAATACATCGGTGGACCGGATCATGAAAAATTTTCCGGCACAGATGATGTATGCTCAGGGAGACAGGGGGGTGTTAACAAGGGGGACTTTCGGACATTTCGGCCCGCCATTAAGCACATTGAGGTATGATGGCGGTGAAGCATTGGACAACCCCCGTGGCAATCTGGTGGACATGAATCATCCGGATGCCATTCAGAGTGAAAGGGTAACGCCGGTCAACAATCAGGATGTGTTTTTCCAAAACGGCGTTACGCTGGATAACAACATCAGCGTATCTACCGGCAACAGACACAGCTCTTATTTTTTCTCCGTGGGTGATTATCACCAAAAAGGCATCATTCCCAACAATGAATACAAAAGGAGAACTTTTAAAGTAACCGGCGAAAGCTCTGTCAACGATAAACTCAGATTTATGGGATCTGCCATTTATACCTATAGTACAAGTGCCAGGTTTGGCAGGGGAGACAACTTCGCCGATGTGGTGCAGGGCACCATCCGGACACCTCCCAGTTTCGACAATTCGGCAGGCTATGTGCTGCCAAATGGCTCCCAGCGTGCTTTCCGGAACAATTCTCCGGACAACCCCTTCTGGACCGTGAACAACAACCCCTTTACAGATGAAGTCAACCGCCTAATCGGATTTCTCCAGGCCAATTATGATCCGGCACCATGGCTGAATATAATGTACAGAATAGGTACCGATGTGTCTTCTGACAAAAGAAACCAACGATGGGCGGTGGGCAGTTTTGGAGGGGATGCGTTGCCCGGTGGAAGGGTACAACAGGACACGTATAACGACAGGATCCTTAATTCTGATTTGGTCATTACGGGGACCAAGGAAATAGATGATTTTAACATAAGCCTGATGATTGGTAACAACGTATTTACCATGGCCAATGACCGGCAGTTCTTCGACGGGAGAAATCTCGCCGTGCCGGGCCTGTACAATATTTCCAATGCACAGAGCAATTTGGTTCAAATCCAGGAACGGATACAGAAAAGAACAGCGGCCGTGTTTTCCCGTGCTGCGGTGGATTATAGAAATTATCTGTTTGTAGAATTGAACGGAAGAAATGAATGGACCTCAACCCTGCTCCCGCCTAACAACAGTTTCCTTTACGGTTCAATAGGGACGGGATTCGTTTTTTCTGAAGCTTTTGACTTGGATCAGGGGATCTTTTCCTTTGGAAAACTGAGGGCCTCCTATTCCGAGGCAGGAAGGGATGCACCTCCCTTCAGGGATCAGACCTATTATACAAGGGCGTCCGTTTCGGGCGCTTGGGGCGGAGGTCTGATCTTTCCGCTGCCCTCCAATATAGGGGCGGTCGAGTTGTCCAATGATGCCGGTAATCCTCTCCTGAGGCCTGAAAGGAACAAAACCTGGGAGTTTGGAGGTGAACTCAGGTTTTTTGAGAACAGGTTGGGATTTGATATCACCTATTACAGAGAAAGGACCGTTGATCAGATCATCAATGTCTCGGTGCCGGGCAGCACAGGCTTTTCAAATCAGATCATCAATGCCGGTACCATCGAGAACAGGGGCTTGGAAATTGTGGCCAATGCCAGTCCGGTGACAGGCGGGGAATTCAACTGGGACATCGTGGCCAACTTCTCCAGAAACAGGAACACGGTTTTGGAACTTCCTGTGGACAGGATCCCTTTACAAAGCTTCGGTAACCTCCGGCCAATTGTCAAAGAAGGGGAGCCTTTCGGTGTGTTTTACGGCACGGCATTTCAGAGAGACAATCAGGGCAATATCATCATTGGGGAAAATGGCTATCCGCTTAGAAACCAACCCTCAGAGGAAAACCCGTCCGGTGAACTGAAAATAGGTGATCCGACTCCCGATTTTTTGTTGGGGATCAGAAACAATCTGAGTTATAAAAACTTTTTGCTGACCTTTTTATGGGACATCAGAAAGGGCGGGGACATCGGCAATGTGACCGCCAATTGGATGAGGGCACAGGGGGTGGCTGAGTTTACTACGGACAGGGGAAGTATGGTGGTTTTTCGTGGAGTCAGAGCGGATGGCTCCGTAAATACCACTCCCGTCATCATCGATGATGAAAGGTATTATAACGCCAATACCGGTAACCGGGATATCGCAGAGAGATTTATTGAGGATGGCTCCTGGATAAGGCTCAGGGATGTGACCCTTACCTATGCGTTTCCCAATGTCTTGGTAAACAGGCTGAAACTCAAGTCGCTTAACCTCAGTGCTTATGGAAGGAATATCCTGCTTTTTACCGGTTATACAGGTGTGGATCCGGAAACCAACCTCGGAGGTCCCAACAGCTCAATGGGAGTGGACGCGTTTGGCACCCCCACTACCCGGAGCATGGGTTTGAGCCTGACAGCCGGTTTTTAAGCATTGTTTAACTTAACCGTGGATAAAATGAAAAATAATACAACCCATCTTATCAGAAACGTTATTTTGGTGTTGGCCTTGGCTGCAAACGGATCCTGTGATATCCAAGAGGCCAATATCAATCCCAATGAAGTAGCTGATGTGGACATCAATGTGATACTGCCCGCGACCCAAGCCAACATGACATGGGCAATAGGTGATTTTTCTTCGCAGTCAGCAAGTTCTTTTGTGCAATACATGACAGGAACCTTAAACGTTCAATTCAATATCACGACGTATGAATACCTGCCGGCTAATTTTCAGACGACCTGGAATAACCATTTTTATGCGGGGGCAATGAAAGACCTGAGGACGCTGATCGAAAAATCCACAGAAAGCGGGGCCATGCATTACAGGGGAGTAGCCAATATCCAAATGGCGGTACTGCTAGGCTACCTGGTGGATTTATGGGGAGACGCTCCCTATTCCCAGGCGCTGGATTTGGACAATTTCCCCAGACCGGTTTTTGATTCCGGTGAAAGTTTGTACCAAGAAGTATTTCAGCTGCTGGATCAGGGTATTGCGGACCTTGAAGCTAATAGTGTGACTTCTCCTTCTTCCAATGACCTCATATTTCCCGCGGCCAATGAAAGCAGTTGGAGGGCGGATTCAAGGGGGAAATGGATCAAAGCCGCCAATGCTTTTAAAGCACGTTATCATAACCATCTCAGCAAGGTAGATCCAACAGGATCGGCCCAGAATGCTTTGCAGGCCATTCAGGAAGGTGTTTTTGAAAATAATGCCGAGGAAATGAAAGTGGTCTTCGGGACCACTCCTGATGCTGCGGGACCCTGGTTTGGGTTTTTATTGGGAACCTTTGGACAGAATAACATTTCCGTTACGCAGGGATTCATAGACATGCTTCAAAACAGGGTCGGGGAAGGAATAGATGACCCCAGACTGCCCTTTTATGTAAGTCCAAATGCTGCCGGCGAATATGTGGGCACCCCCAATGGAGGCACAACGGTTACCAACAGGTCTATTTTGGGGCCCTACGTGAATTCTCCTTCTGCTCCTACCAACATCATCACTTTCAGTGAGGTGAAGTTTATCGAGGCAGAAACAAACTATCGTTTGGGACAATATGAAGCCGCTGCTGAAGCCTTCAATGAAGCGGTAAAAGCTTCCATATCAAGGGTGACGGGGGCATCCCATCCCGGATACGAAGCCCGTTTTGCAAGCGAGACGGAGGCCAGCATTCAGCAAGACGGTCTGACCAAGATTTTTACAGAAAAATACATTGATATGTTTTTGCAAACCGAATCGTGGACAGATTGGAGAAGGAGCATTCCCGCTGGAGCAGCAGGTACCGTGCCGGGGATTCCACAGCTTTCCCCTACTCCTGGTAATAACACCCAGGGCGTTTTTCCCAGAAGGTTCCTGTATCCACCTTCTGAATTAGACAACAATTCTGCCAACATCCCGGAAACTTCGCCTTTGGCAAAAGTATTCTGGGATTTGTAATCCTAAAAAAGAAGGTTATGAAACCAAGCATGACGGAAGCGACACACACTGAGATGCCCCGATAGCTATCGGGGAAACCATGCGAGGTTCCATATGGCCGATAAAAAACAATTATAATCATATGAAAGATATAAAAAAATATAATTTGATACTATGTATGGCCCTGCTGTCGGGGCTCACTTCCTGTTTTGAAGTGTATGATGAAGGATATGATCTCATAGGAAGGGTGGCCACTATCCCTGTATTTACCTTATCCCAAAATTCGGTGGCGCCGGGAGGAGAGGTGACCGCGAATTACCGGTATTATTCAGAACATGAGGCCGTGACGGAACTGAGGTTGATACAAATTATAGGGGAAGAGGCCACAACGGTTTCCACCCGTCAGGTGACTGACCACAACCTGCTTAATTCTTATGAAGGGAGTTTTGACTACACGGCTCCTGAGGTGGATCAATCCACGGTTGTAACCCTGAGGTTTGAGGTACAAACCGCCAATTCCCTGGTGAATTTCAGGCAGGCACAACTGACAGTAACAGGTGGTGAGTAAATAATTTTGCTGAAAATGTAGTTAGGGAAGCCATATAGGTTTCCCTTTCCTTTTTTATGGTTATTTTCGACACATAATGCGCTTATTATGATTAAGTATTCAGTTGCTTTCCTGTTTATTGCTGTATGTTTGGGAAGTCTATCCGCCCAAACAGAAAATTACCCTGTTGCCGGGAAAATTGTTTGTATAGATCCTGGCCACGGGGGTACTTCAGAAACGGACCAATACAGGGTGGGGCCGGGTGGTGAAAGGGAAGAGTGGATCAATCTCAGGGTGGCTTTGTTGTTGAGGGACTTGTTAGAGGAGGCAGGAGCGAAAGTGTTGATGACGAGGACTGAAGATGTTTTTATTCCTCTCGAGGAAAGGAGTCGCTTGGCAGTAGACGGTGGAGCAGATGTTTTCATATCCATCCACCACAATGCTACGGCGGACAAACAAGTGAATTTCCCCATCATTTATTTTCATGGCAGTGCGTTGGAAAACCAAGCAAGTGTGAAACTAGGTGGGCTGGTCGCAAAGGAACTGAAGCGCCGTTTATTTAATGCCCAAAGTCCGGTAAGTTTGGTTTCCGATTTTACCATCTTCCCAAAATCCGGAACGAATGTCCTGAGGAGCACCTATGGCATCCCCGCCGTGATAGGGGAAGCCTCATTTTTCTCCCATCCCAAAGAAGAGAAAAGATTGAAAAGGAGGGCTTATAATAAAAAAGAAGCCAGGGCTTATTTTGAAGCTTTAAACAGGTTTTTTGGAATGGAAGATATTCCCGCTATCAAGGATAAAATAGGCCCTTTTGAAATCCCCGCTTTCGAGGTCTTTCAGGAAGCTGACAGAATGAGGCCGGAAGCATTGGAGTGGAAGGCCAACTACGAAGAAGGAAAAAACCTGGCAGAACTGGGAGGACCTGTCTCCTATGATAGCGCCTATGACTTACTGACCCTTTCTGCCAAATCCTTCCCTGATTCCTATGTGGCCAGATTATGCCATGGACTCAGGGCCATGATCCTTGAAGCAAGGGGAGAAAAAGAAAAAGCGGAAACGGAAGCCCGTAGAGTAGAGGCTTTTTATGTTATTATCGATTAAACCGGCTACCAATTAGCAAGTTTGTGCTCCAGTTGGACAATCACCGCCTCCAACACCGCATTGGTCTGCATAATCACCGGGGAAAGTTCTTGTGGAGGCGCATTTTCCTCAACAAGGCTTTCCACTTGTCGGATTACCGGACTCAATGTATCTATTTTCATGTTATCAATGCTGGGTTTTATCTGATGGGCCAAATTCTTGATTTGCTGATAGTCCTTCCTCTCAAAACTGTCATTCAGTCCTTCTATGGTTATTTTGGCCTGATCAATAAACATTTGTATCATCTGTTGGATAAATTCGTCACTTCCAGCACTTATTTCCTCGAGATTGGCCAAGTCATATAGTTTATTGTTCTTTTCTTCTGGATTTTCCATTAATACAGTGGATGGTTATTCTGGGGTAAATATAGCAATTGAACCCAGGTTTATGATTTTTTGATTTTACGTTTTTTAAAAATGACAAGATTTTTAATCTTAAATTGCAGCCTTAAATTACAGAAAAAACCAATAAATAAATTTTTGTTTATGACTGATTTGAATCATTATTCAAAGATAGCCAGCGAGTTAGGAGTTCAGGTAAAGCAGGTTTCAAGCACAGTGGCCCTGTTGGATGAGGGGGCGACGGTTCCCTTTATTTCCAGGTACCGGAAAGAAGTCACCGGAAGCCTGGACGAGGTACAGGTTGCTGCCATCAGGGACAGGGTACAACAGTTGAGAGATTTGGATAAGAGGAAAGAAGCCGTTCTTAAGTCAATCAAAGAGCAGGGCAAGCTTACCCCGGAACTTGAGGATAAAATCCACGAGGCCGAAACCATGACCATCTTGGAGGATATTTACCTGCCTTATAAACCCAAAAGGAGGACCAAAGGAACAGTTGCCAAGGAAAAGGGGCTGGAGCCCTTGGCCCAGCTTATCTTTGAACAATCGGGAGTTGATTTGGAGAAGAGGGCCGCTGAATTCCTGGATGAGGAAAAAGGAGTGGCCACTTTGGAAGACGCCCTTCAGGGAGCCCGGGATATCATAGCGGAATGGATAAATGAAGATGCGGATGTAAGGAAGAAAGTAAGGGAACTGTTTATTGAAGAAGGGAAGTTCGTTTCGAAGGTGATTCCCGGGAAAGAAGAGGAAGGGATCAAATATAAAGATTATTTCGATTGGTCAGAGCCTATTAAAACAGCCCCTTCCCACAGGGTGTTGGCAATGAGAAGGGGGGAGAAGGAGCTTTTTTTAATGTTGGATACCGGGCCTGGGGAAGCTGAGGCGCTGTCACTCATAGAAAGTATGGTGGTAAAGGGCAACCATGCCAGCAGTGATCAGGTTAAGCTGGCCGTCAAAGACGGCTATAAAAGGTTGCTCAAACCTTCTATGGAAACAGAGGTAAGACTCTACTCAAAAGGCAAGGCGGATGAGCAGGCGATCAAAGTCTTTGCGGAAAACCTGAGGCAATTGCTTTTGGCCGCACCACTGGGGGAGAAGGCCGTGATGGCCATTGATCCGGGTTTCAGAACGGGCTGCAAGATGGTCTGCCTGGGACCCCAGGGACAATTTTTGCAGTATGAGGCCATTTATCCCAATGAACCTCAGCGGAAAACCGCCGAATCGGCAGCTTTGGTAAAATACCTGGTAGAGAGGCATGGTATTGAGGCCATAGCAATCGGGAACGGCACGGCAAGCAGGGAAACAGAAGCCTTTGTCAAGGGAATAGGTCTGCCAAAAGACGTGTTGGTGGTGATGGTGAATGAAAGCGGGGCATCGATTTATTCCGCATCTGAGGCTGCCAGAGAAGAGTTTCCAGACTTTGACCTGACGGTCAGAGGAGCCGTCTCGATAGGGAGGAGGTTGATGGACCCCTTGGCTGAACTGGTAAAAATCGACCCGAAATCCATTGGGGTAGGGCAGTACCAGCACGATGTGGACCAAAACGCCTTGAAAAATTCTCTGGATGATACGGTCATGAGTTGTGTCAACGGCGTCGGGGTGGAAATCAACACGGCTTCAAAGCAACTGCTGACCTATGTGTCGGGATTGGGACCGGCGCTGGCTCAGAACATCGTGAATTACAGGAATGAAAACGGGCCCTTTCGAAACAGGGAAGAAATTAAGAAGGTACCCCGGCTCGGGGGAAAGGCCTTCGAACAGGCAGCCGGCTTTTTGAGGATAAGGAACGGTGAAAACCCGCTTGATGCCAGTGCGGTGCACCCGGAACGCTATGGGCTGGTAAACAACATGGCCCAGGACTTGGGTTTGGATGTAGGGGATCTGTTGAAGGACAAAGAGGTTTCCGGCAAAATCCCTCTCGAAAAATACGTGGATGATGAAGTGGGGATGCCCACGCTAAGGGATATATTGGACGAATTGACCAAACCAGGAAGGGATCCGCGCGAAAATTTTGAAGTTTTCCAGTTCCAGGAAGGGGTGAACGAAATAGGAGATCTAAAAGTCGGGATGAAGCTTCCCGGGATCATCACCAATATCACCCAGTTTGGGGCGTTTGTGGATATTGGTGTTCATCAGGACGGCCTGGTGCACTTAAGCCAGTTGGCGGACCGTTTTGTGAAGGATCCCAATGAGGTGGTTGCGGTAAGCCAAAAAGTTGAAGTGACCGTCACGGAAGTGGATATACCCCGCAAGCGCATAGGGCTGAGCATGAAAGCAGATCCCTTTTCCGATCAACCAAAAAGAGGCGGCCAGAAACCCCAACAGGGAAAAAGCGGAAAGAAACGGCAATCCGGCCAAGGAGACATGGCAGAAAAGCTTGCCCTTCTGAAACAGAAATTCGGGAAATGATATCTTGATAAAATAGGAATAAGAAGGGGCTGTATCATAAATCAACCCGGTTCCTTTTCGAATGCAAAATCCTCAAAATCAACCCTGTTTTGGGTTGCGTTTTGAGGATTTTTTAACTGTTCAGCTTTCTATTGGAGAACGGTTTATCTGAAAATTGACCAATAAACAGCCTGTATTGACTCGACTTGCTGTTATTTTTCGGGTTTGTAGAATTATAGCTGGTAGATGTTTGTCATCTCAAAAAAAATATTTAAAACTTTGTTTTTAGTAAAACATTCACTATATTCATAGTGTAATTTTGGAATTTTACTTGCACATAAAATTTAATGCTATGAAAAAGTTCTACAACACGTTATTGGTTTTTATGATTGTTTTTTCTGTCATCGCTCAGGAAAATGACGATAGTTATGATTTTCCCATTCGGCCAGGAACGGATGAATGGGCCAGTTTGGACTCTTATGAAGCCCGGCTAGATGCCTACAATGTTCCCGATGATGTGTTTTGAGGGATATGAGTACAAGGGGATTGGTAGAGACATGCTTAAATTATCCGGAGTACAGATTGATTAGGACCAGAAATAATATCCAACACGGATATGCTTATGTGTATTCGATATTCAATGGTTTTCGGGAACTTGAGAACAGGGACGATATTGGAGAGACTCTTCTTGAAGTATACACCAGTATAAATGTTGGAGATATTGACAAAATAATCATATCAAAAGAGAGAGGGGCCTATTCATTTAAGTTTACACACATAGAATTGATCTTAGCCCAAAGGAATATAATAAATAAGATGGATGCCGACACAAAAAAAAAGTTTGGCAATCCAAATAAAAAGTGTTTTCGATCAGAAAAAATCTCTGATAAACAGATACGGTCTATATGGTTTATCAAACACAGGAATGATTGCTGCTAGATTGATAGAATCCTCAGATAATCAGATTCTTAAACAGAAAATCAAAGAGGACTCCGTTACCAATATATTGCTTGAATACGGTTACTCCAATAATATTGAAGCCATGGAATATGTTGTTTCCTTAGTTAACCAAGAATTTAATCACTGAATCAATGAAAAAAATATTCGTGTCAGTTCTTTTAATGTCCCTGTCGTCCTTGATCTCGTGTGAGTTTATTGGTGGTACAAGTGACCGGGCTTGTAGAAACCTCGAAAATGGGGTGTATAAGTTCCCTGAACTCCCCGAAAACCACGGGATGACCCGGGAGGAGATAGACCGGTTTTGGGATTTGCCGGAGGATGTCGCCTCCTGCATTTCGACAGAGGGGCTTATCCAAACTTTGCTGGACTACCCCAATTTGCGATTGATAATGGCCGGGAGTAACAGTCCACAACACGGCTATGATGCCTTGATCCGTTCACGTTTTCTAGGAGCCAGGGAGTTAGAAACCAGACGGGACAGGGGGACGAAACTCTTGGAGCGATATAAAATGGTGGATCCTTTGGGTTATGATCCGGACTGGGACCCGGTTGATATTGGACACTACCTGTTTTACCAAGTATATTACGTGGAAATAATTTTGAGCCAATATATCCACCTTGAGAGTCTTTCGGAAAAAGAAAAAACGGAGTTGGTCGCTTTTGCTAGAGGAATTTATGAGACAAAAAGAAGCGATACGAAAGAATCCAGTGTGTGGGGATTGGCAACTTCGGCCGCAATCCTTTCTCGATTGATGAAAATGGACGGGTTTCAACCGTTTCTTGATGCTTATCAACCCCAAGATATCCGTTGGAGCGTTGTGGAGGGGTATTGGCCCACTACCTTTGATGTAGTGGAGATTATATATGAATTGTCAGAGGAATATTTGAACCAATTAACAATAGCGCTATGAAAAACATGCTACTAATCTTGATTATGGTTGGATGGTGTAATTTATTGGTAGGGCAAATTCCCACAACCATTAGAACTCCAACCGATGTGATTGTTGATGCCATTGAAATTTCTGAATATCTCCCCGACCAACTGGAAGGAGTGTCAGTTGAGACGGAAGTAGTTATTGTTAACCAATCATTTGAAACGGTATATTCGACTACCGTAATGGGCGACAAGATAGTGGTTCCGACAGCAAAACTTCCAATTGGGCAATATGTCTTACAAATTTCGGATAAAAACGGGGTTTATAGAAAACATTTGATTGTCAGGCATTAAGAGGGTTCCGGGTATTGCCCGATGAAATTTCAACTGTATGGGCAAATGCGCTGTGAGCGGTATGGTTTACCGCAAATGGCCGGCAGTTCAATGGTTTGGACTGCCGGCAACCGCCTTTTTTCGAGTTAAAAGAATGGATGTTGGATCTATGTTCGGCATAGTCAGAAAGGAGCTTCTAGAACGTCACCATACGTCGGTGAAGACTATCAATGCTCATCTGGATGATACCAATGTAAAAAAAGGGCAGGGAAATAACCGTTGGCACAACGACCTGTGCAGGCATTTCCCTGCCGTATCTGCGGTCGGCGGATAAAGCCGGGTAAATAAATAACCGAGGATTTTTGTTTATAATTGTTTATTATATCAACCTCATCCGTACGGCATTAAAAATATACTCCATGAATACCACAATAGGCATATCATTCACCAGTAAGAGGCTGGTCAGAAACAGGGAAAAAGCGGAAAGAAACGGCAATCCGGCGAAGGAGACATGGCGGAAAAGCTTGCCCTTCTGAAACAGAAATTTGGGAAATGACATCTGCATAAATAGGAATGAAAGCATTCAAAAGCCACTTTAATGTAAAGTGGCTTTTGCTTTAATTAGGGACTTCAAAATTAAATTCTGATTCCGTTCTAATTGAGTTAATTGCGTGTAAAAATTAACCTATTTATTTTGAATTATATGTAGTATTTTGAAGTATAGTTAATTTTTTAACCTACTTTATAAGTAATAGTTGATTTGATCTTATGTAAGGTTCAAAATTTAACTTAGTTTTTAATAATTTATGTTTTTTATGATTGTTTTGTGTGCTTGTCATATTATCACTTTGTGGAATTTTTATATGTGTTGAATTATCTTATTTGTATAAAAATTGATTTTTATTATAAAATAATAATATTTTTCCAACTATTATTAAATATTCGGCATTATGTGAATGTTTAAAATAAATTTCTGTTAATTTTTGTATTTACAATTCCTGTCTTATATTGGTATTGAATTGCTGGTGATCACCGGTTCAATTTTAGGCGCCTACTCCGGTATTGCGATCACTTCCTTCCCAAAATAACCCTTTTGACTTTCCCGGATAACCTGCGTTTGCGACCCTTGTATTACCACTGACGGGGTACGCATTTTATTCACTCTAACAACCACAACATGATGAACACATTTACTCACTCAGGAGGAGGGAAGCTGCGTTTTTGGGCTTTCTTTCTCGGGTTGACGGTCCTTTTGGGGTCTTTATTTGTCAACCCGTTATTTGGTCAGGACCGATCGGTAACAGGAACGGTAATTGATGAAAACAAGCAGCCCATTCCCGGTGCAAGTATATTGGTGAAAGGGACTTTTAAGGGAGCGGCCACCGATGTCAACGGAGAATTTGCAGTTACCCTGTCGGGGACAGAAAACATCCTCGAAGTTTCTTTTATAGGGTACAATAAAAAGGAAATCAAAGTAGACAATCAAAATGCGGTCACGGTGACGCTCGATCCCGACGAGACGTCACTGGCAGAGATAGTAGTGACCGCTTTTGGGATGGAGCGGGAAAAGAAGGCGTTAGGCTACGCTACGCAGGCGGTCGAGGGTAGCCGGATAGCTGATGCCCGCCAACCCAACATTGCCAACAATCTTTCCGGCCGGATCGCCGGAGTACAGATTAACAGCAATGCTATGCCCGGAAGTGGCTCCCATATCGTGATTCGGGGTTCCTCCTCTGTAGCAGGCAATAACCAGCCGTTGATTGTACTGGACGGCGTGCCCTTGGAGCAAACTGCGGACAGAAGATACGGAGGGGGACTTTCAGAAATCAATCCCGATAACATCAAAGAGATCAATGTGCTCAAAGGAGCCACTGCGGCCGCCCTCTACGGGTCGAGAGCGGCTAATGGGGTGATTATGGTGACCACCAAAGACGGATCAGGTGCCAAAGGCATAGGTGTGGAGATCAATTCGAACATGACTTTTGACAGACCCTTGATCAAGCCGGGTTTCCAGAACACCTATGGTGGAGGTATAGGCTACCGCACCTGGTATGTGGATGGCAGGAACGGCTTCGATGCGGACGGTATACGGGGGACAGCCGGTGTGGATGAAAGCTGGGGGGCGCCTATGGACGGCAGAATGGTGCCGCTGTGGTACTCTGCGCCTGAAAGAACTCCACTTTTGCCGCAACCGGACAACTGGGAGCAATTTTGGGAAACGGGCAGAACGATGTCCAACAACGTCGCCGTTTCCGGCGGTAACGAAGACGGTAATTTCAGGTTGTCCATGGGAAGGCTGGACCAAACCAGCATCATGTACAACAACAATTACTACCGAAACAACTTTAAGTTGAATGCCGGCTATAACTTTACCTCCCAACTGAATGTCACTGTCAGTGCCGAATACCTAAAGTCAGGTTCAGATAACAGAAGGTTTACCTCCAGCTCTGATTTTATCTGGGCGCATCGGCATACTGACTTTGATAAACTGAAAAACTGGCAACAGTACTATGATACCCACCGGCAGACTTTCCGTCCCGGGGACGATTATCCATACGCCAACTGGCAGCATGAATACTTTTCAAACCCCTATTTTCTGCAGGACAGGTATTTCAATGCCAACGAAAAGGACAGGTTGGTGGGCAACATAGCGGCTACCTATAAATTCACGGATAACCTGAGCCTGATGGTCAGGTCCGGTACCGACTATTGGACGGATACCAGAACCAACGTGACCAATGTGGAAAGGACAAAAAACTTTGTGAAAATACTGGGAGGCTTCACGGAGTCGGTGATCAGTGGCCAGGAAACGAACAGTGATTTCATCCTCAGTTATAACAAATCGCTTAACAACGGGCTGTCTTTTAATGTACAGGGAGGCGGTATCAACAGAACCAATAATTTCAGGATGAATGAAGTCAATGTCAGGGAACTGACAATAGATGGACTTTATAACCTTGGAAATTATGCCAGCCCGGTCATACCCTCAAGTGAAATCACAAAACAAGTGGTCAACAGCGTTTTTGGGGCAGCGCAGATAGGATATAACAACTCTCTGTTTTTGGACATCACGGGGAGAAATGACTGGTCAAGCACCTTACCAGTCGATGCCAACTCCTTCTTTTATCCGTCCGTAGCGCTCAGCGCAGTGGTCACCGACTTGCTGGATATCCAGAGCGGTTTCCTTTCATTTGCGAAGGTCAGGGCCAGCTTGGCCCAGGTAGGCAATGACGCGGACCCGTACATGCTCAACCAGGTGTTTGTTTCGCAGGGCCTATGGGCTGGGACAACCCCCACGTATGCTGAATCCAGTGAAATTGCCAACAGGAATCTGAAGCCGGAAATAACTACTGGCCAGGAAATAGGACTGGACTTGCGCTTTCTTAACGGAAGGATCGGTCTGGATTTCACTTATTACCATCAATCCACGACGAATCAAATCCTGGCCGTGGCCATATCCAAGGCATCCGGCTATGACAGCCAAATACTCAATGCCGGCAGAATTACCAACCGCGGGGTTGAAATGATGCTTACAGCTTCTCCTTTACAAAACCAGGGTGGACTCAGCTGGGATATGGCCTTCAATTTTGCCCGGAACAGAAACCTGGTAGTGGAACTGGCTGAGGGTTTGGAAAATTACACACTTGGCAGTCAGAACAGCCTTACTTCTGAAGCAAGGGTGGGCGAGCCGTATGGCACACTCTATGGCAGAAGGTATCTGCGATCTCCCGAAGGCGAAATAGTATACAGCAACGGTTTGCCACAGCTTGAACCGGGGACCTTTGCCTTGGGGAATATCCAGCCGGATTGGATCGGAGGTGTGTCAAATACGTTCGCTTACAGAGGCCTAAGTTTGGGTTTCCTCGTGGACGTTCGCATGGGCGGGGACATCTTTGATGTGGGCACCGGACTTGCCAGAAAGACCGGGCAGTACGCGGAAACAGCCATCGGCCGGGAAGAAGGAGTGATCGGTAAAGGTGTGAAAAATATAGGCTCTGGCGAAAACCCCGTCTATGTTCCGAACGATGTGATAGTGGATGTCCAGGCCTTTTGGAATGCCCAAAACCCAAGGACCTATCATGAGGCAGGGATTTTTGACGGGTCATTTGTCAAACTTCGGGAAGTGACTTTTGGTTACAGTCTTCCACAATCTTTGTTGTCCAACAGTTTCATCCAGGGAGCGCGGTTGTCACTGGTAGGAAGAAACCTGGCCATGCTGTTCCGAAACCATCCCCATATGGACCCTGAAGTGGATATGAAAGGCGGCAATGCCCAAGGCTTTGCCTCCGGCGAAATGCCTTCCACCAGAAACGTAGGTTTTAACCTCAATGTAACCTTCTAAAATTCATTTCAAATAGGTAAATCATTGATTATGAAAAGCTTAAAATTACTCCATTTTATATTCCTGTTAGGAATTGGCCTGGTTGCCAGTTCCTGTACCGAAGAGTTTGAGGAAATCAACACTGACCCCAACAATCCGGTTACCATCGCGCCGACTTTGTTGTTGCCGAACGCCATACAGGTGTCGGTGGACCGGTATTGGGGTCACAGTAACCGCTACCAACGTCTCAATATAGATGCCGCCATGTGTTGGATACAGCATCTGGCCAGAAACATTTATATCAATGCGGAGGGCGATACCTATGAAATTCCCATTACGGTTTCTTCAGGAACCTGGGATAACTTGTACAACAGTTCCCTGATCAATTTGGAAAGCATCCTGCAACTTGCTGGCCCCGGGGGAGACTTCGAAAACAGAAACTTTGAAGGTGTAGCGCTGACCATGAAAGCCTTTACCTTTTCTTATTTGACAGATGTTTTTGGTCCGGTGCCTTATTCGGAGGCCCTTCGCGGAACCGCCGACGAATCCATCAATTCCCCCAAGTACGATTCCATGGAAGAAATATACATGGGGTTGATGGCCGACCTCCGGCTTGCCAATGAAAAACTGGTAGTAGGAGGACCGGCAATAGAGGGGGACATCATGTTTGAGGGGGATGTATTGAGGTGGAAAAAGTTTGCAAACTCACTGAGGCTGAAACTGGCAAACAGGCAGGCCGCCAAAAAACCTGATGAATCAAGAGCAATCATGCAGGAAATATTGGGAGATCCTGGCCAGTATCCTGTTTTTACCGGCAATGAAGATTTCGCACAGCTCCGGCATGTCAATGTGATCGGAAGCCGGAATCAGATGTTTGATGTATTTTCTACCCGTTCTGACTGGAATATCAGTTCTACTTTGATCAATAAACTTTTGGAACTGGATGATGAGAGGATACGCGTTTATGCCCTGCCATTGGCCAATGGTACCTACGCAGGTTTGCCAAATGGTTTAACGGACGCGGCCGCTTCTACCATATCCGCATCGACAATTGGGCAAAAGTTTCTCGATCCGGAAGCTCCCAGCATACTGATGACTTATTCGGAACTACTGTTTATCCTTGCGGAAGCTGCCTATGATGGGGATATACAGGGTGATCATTTAGAATTGCTGCAGAATGCCATCAACGCCTCCTTTCAGCAACATGGGTTGAACATGCCTTCGGATTATATGTCAAGATTGGGGCTGATAGACAAGGAGACCATCATGACCCAGAAATGGATAGCTCTTTTTGGCCAGGGGATAGAGGCTTGGACGGAATACCGAAGGACGGGTTTCCCGGTGATGCCCGCGCCGCATCCGGGTTCCATATTTGTGAATAACGGCGTGTTGCCTACCAGAATCGAGTACCCCCCTTCAGAGTATTCCTTGAACATGTCTAATCTCGAAGGCGGCATACAATTATTAAATGGAGGAGACAATATGAGAACCAGGCTGTGGTGGGCGGAATAATGATGCTGCTTTTTTGGAACAAGTATAATGTTGACGTTTAGATCTTTATGAAAACATGAACACAATCATAAGTAAAATAAGTCTTTGGGTGATGACATTGTCATTGCTAAGCTGCGTGGATGCGGATGAGTTGGCTACGCCCAATGCGGCGGCTCCGGTATTGATAATCATAGAGGGAGCCGAATTTGACGGTGCTTCAGCTGTTGAGGTTGTAGGCACATTTCTGGAACTGGATAAAACGGGAATATTGGATCATAAGGTAGGTATTGACTCTATCCCGCTTTCCGGGCTGGAAATCAAAGTTTTTATCAATCATATGGAAGAGGTAGGCGCCTTGGTTACTGACACTGCCGGAAAGATCATGTTCCAGAAGGCTTGGTCTGATCTGGGATTGGATTCTCCGGGTTCAGGGAATCAGGTCAGGCTTGAATTTGCCGGAACACATAATAATGTGGCGTTTAGAAAATACCACAGTGTGAGGGTGAAATAGATCCAAGGTATAATAAGCGGGATGTTTTGTGAAAGGTATTTTACCGGACCTCTTAAATTTTCGTTTTCATGAAAATCCTGGGGGAGGATGCCGTTTGCAGAACATCCCTTTTTGATTAAGGAATATATTCATTTTAACCACAAAGAGAAATACCATGACAAAAATTAGCAGAAGAAACTGGCTGAAAACCGGCATGACGATGACCGCCGGTTTGGCAAGTTTGGGCTATCCTCACAGCGGGATGGCTGAAAAAAAAATTGGCATATTTAAATCCGGCGACGGGAGGAAAGAGGAGATCGTGGCAAGGCTGTCTTCCAATGAAAACCCCTTTGGACCGTCTTCAGCAGCCAAGAGGGCCTTAAAGGAAGCTGTTGAAGATGCTTTTCTTTACCCCCAAAAGTACAGGAAAGAACTGATATCTGTGATCGCTAAAGAAGAAGGCGTGAGTGAGGATCATATATTAATAGGCGCTGGATCAAGTGAACTGTTGAATGCAGGGGCAAGGGTTTTTGGAGGAAAATCCGGCAAGATATTGGCGGCAGATCCCACCTATACCTCCCTGATCAGGTCTGCGGAAATGATGGGGTCCACGTGGGTAAAAATTCCGTTGGATAAATCCTTTGACCACGATTTGGATACCATGGAATCCAAAGTAAAAAGCGACATTTCTTTGGTATACATGTGCAATCCGAATAACCCCACAGGCAAAATCATAGAAGGCAAAGAGATCATCAGTTTTTGTGATACCGTTTCGTCTAAAGTTCCTGTATTTGTCGATGAGGCGTATTGGGATTATATGGATGATCCAAAAGGTTCTACTGTCACTTCCTGCATAAAAAAAGGAGCAAATGTAATTGTCGCCAGGACTTTCTCAAAGGTACATGCGTTTGCTGGCCTGCGGGTTGGCTACTGCATTGCCCAGCCCGATATCATCCGGCAGCTGGCCAAAGAAGGCCCTAGAAACACCCTCAGCGGGCCTTCAATGAATGCAGCTGCTGCAAGCTTGGTCGATTATGATTTTATCAGATACTCGGTGGAGAAAAACAACGAAGGCAAACAGTATGTATATGATTTGCTTTCTGAAATGGGATATGATTATTTCCCTTCCCATACCAATTTCATCCTGTTTCCCATTGCCATGGATGGTGATGATTTCAGAAAGAAAATGTTGGTCAAGGGGGTGTCTATCAAGACCTGGAATATAGCAGGAAAAGACTACTGCAGGGTGAGCATGGGCCATATGAAAGACCTCGAAAAATTCGGGCTTGCCTTCAAGCAAGTGGCGGGGAATAAAATCAACAAAACATGACAGCCCGATAAGAATAAATAGGAACCTTAGAGGCAGCATGGTCAATATATGGTTATGCTGCCTTTTTTTGCTATAAATAAGCAGGTGAGTTTTTAGGATTAACCGGGCTGAACCAATTGTGTCGTTTGTGTAAACTGTGTAAACAGAAAAACAAAAAAACAGCAACCCACACGAATTGCTGCTTTCCCTTTGTCGGAGTTCATCTGATCACGTATAGATCGGTCGTCAGTGGTTATTATCTTTTAATAATCTGTTATTGGTGCGGTTCTTTTTCCAGGACCGGTTTGTAGTCGATGATATGGAACCACTGTAACAATGGTTTGATGATCCCCAGCCCTACCATGGCCAGTCCTATAATGAGCAAACTTGAGGACGAGGCAAAGAACTCCCCGAATGAGAATACAATCAGCATGATCAATATGGAAAAGGGCAGGGATATGGCCAGTATATTGAGCGCCAGTTCCATATCAAAAGTCTTTCTGTTGTGACGGGATTCTTGGTTTTGTTCCAAGACGGTAATGGAAGCCATGTGTGCAAATGGCCAGAAGCTGATGGCACTTTGTGGAAAAACCACCAGCACCATAATGGCTGGATAGGACAGCGGTGGTGCAAAAATCAGGGTGAGGCCGCTTAACAGGAACGTGAGACCTGACCTGACCATCAACAAGCCTGCTATTTTTCTGATCTGTTTCCAATTGAAAACCACACCAACGCCTATGAAAATCAACACAAGTGGTGTCATAAGGTTGCTGAGCGTGATGATGGCTGATGAAACAAATTCAGGCAGGGTGTCCAGATGGACATCCAGGCTGATGAGAAGAAGTGCCAAAATGATAACGATATTGATAGGTTCATTTATCAAGCTGATCATGAGAGATTTTATTTTTTCTCCATTCCCTGTCCTGATATGTTGGTTAAGCTGAAAATACCATTTGATGGCAATCATATAAGCGATAATGAGAACAAAGACCTTGTTGCCTATATCTGCCAAAGCACCCCATGCCAAAGCATCATCCCCCAAATATTCTATCAGAAAAGGGAAACAGGACAACCCCGGTGCGAGGGAAGGAAACAGTAAAAGGTAAGTTCTGTAGGTGCTGCTTGCCCTCTCAATGCCAAACAGAGGTAAGGTATATTTGAGAATAAAATAAAGAAGAACATTGAAGGCAATGGCCGTGATCGGCAATATCAGTAAATCTACTTCTATTTCAGCTTTCAGAAGGGCTACAAATATGATGGCGGGTAAGGCTACGGTCAGGATCAAAACCTTTAATCCTTTTTGTTGTGCGGGATCTTTAAGTTTTTTCCTCAATAAAAACCCGATAACCAATAGCAATAGCAAAGACAGGGTCTTTTGGACAGCTAAGTTCATAGGAAATAATCTGTTTATTAGTGGCTAATACAAACAGGTTAATTGGGCTTACTGTCAAAAGGCCGGTGATGATTATGCGGTTGCGGTTTTCAATGCATCAATGAAGGTTTTCATTTCATCCATGGTTCCCATGCTTACTCTGCACCAGGGGCTGTCTGCAATGGAGTAGACCCTGATGCCCACCCCCTGATCCATCATTTTTTTAGCAAAACTCTTGCCTTCATGGGCAATGGGGAAAATCATAAAACTGGTATGGGAAGGAACTTCTTTGAAGCCCATACCTCTTATTTTTTCCGAGGTGAATTCCCTTGACTCCTTGTTCCATTTTCTGCATGAATCCACAAATTCCTTATCTTGAATGCTGGCGATAGCACCTTTCAGAGAGGTTACACACAGTCCCATGGTTCCCCTTACCATACTGGTTATGGAATTGATCCTTTCTTCGGTGGCTACCAGATAGCCGACCCGTAGTCCGGCCATGCCGTGGATTTTGGAAAAGGTCCTGGCGATCATCACATCATGGCCTTGGGCCACCAGGGGTGCCATGGTGTTGGCTTCAGGGTCATCCATAAACTCCAGATAAGCCTCATCTATGAAAACAGGGGCTTTCTTTGAGGCAGTTTTACAGAAATTTTCAAGTTGTTTGGCTTCCGTAATGGCCCCCATCGGGTTATTGGGGTTGCATACATAGATGAGTTTTGTGTCACTGTCTATCGCAGCATCCATTTCCTGTAAATCATGGGAATGATCCGGTTTCAAAGGTACTGGCTTCCATTCGCCGCCAATGGCTTTTGCGGTGTTTACCAAGGACATATATGAGGGATCTGCCGATACCACATTCCCGCCGTTTTTACATAAAACGATGGCAGTTTTCTCCAGAAGATCCGTAGATCCTGGTCCAAGCATGATGTTTTCTGGTTTTACGCCTTCTTTTTCTGCCAGCATACTTATCAAATAAGCGGCATCACCATGTCCATACCTGTTTCCTGAGCTGATGGCATCTGAAATGGCTTTTTGTACCTGGGCAGAAGGTCCAAACGGGTTTTCATTGGCCAGCAGGCGGGCTTTCATCTTGACCTCATTGTAAAGCGGGTTGATTTCCCATAAAGTGCTTTCCTTGTCCCATTTTTTGCCGGGGGAGACAGGGGCAGCCCGTAAGGGATCAAGGATTAGGCTCATGGAGCCTAGTCCCAAGGCACTGGTTTTTAACCAGGCTCTTCTGTTCATGTTTTTCATAAGTGGTTGTGTATAGTGGTTAATAATTTGGTTTAAATTTAAACCAATTTTCAATTATAAAAAATATATACTGTTGTTTTTAATTCAAAAAATAACCTATGTTATTATTAATTATGTAAAATATAGAAAAATAGGTTAAAAATTAAACAATAATGAAAGGATTGACGAAAGGTCCTGGAAAATAAATAACGGAATATTTGTTCATATTATAAACATACGTATATTTATATTTGTTTATTATATCAACCTAATCCGTACGGCATTAAAATATACTCCATGAAGACCACTATAGGCATATCATTCACCAGTAAGAGGCTGGCCTCAGGAAATCTCCAGATAAAGTTTCACGTGCAGGGAGCGAAAAAAGTCAGATACGGTTATTTATTAGCCGATGGAGAAAGTACCGAAGAAGACATTATAGAAGAGATCCGAAGGAGGCTGGAAATGATGGAAAATTCACAAATGGATTTGCTCCGGTTCTCATTTAAGCAGAAGTGGCAGGACGATCATCAGTTTTATCTTTATTCGGCATAAATTTCCCTATGTATCTATCCAGGAATTTACGGTTTCTTCGAAATCAAAAGGGGATGACCCAGGAGGAGCTTTCCCAGGAACTGGGCGTAAAGCGTACGATGATTTCTGCTTATGAAGATGGGCGGTCCGACCCTAAATTGCCTTCTCTTGAGATCCTTTCAAAGGTGTTTGATATTGGCTTGGATGAACTGTTATTTTGGGACATTCCGAAAGAAGGCAGGAAATACCTTCAGCGGGACAAAATGAAGGTATTATCCGTCTCCTTAGATCCCCAGGAAAAGGAAATGATCGGTATGGTAGGGCAAAAAGCTTCAGCGGGATATCTGAACGGATTTGCTGATCCGGAGTATATGGGGCAGTTGCCTCATTTCCGGCTGCCCAATTTACCGGATAACCGAACCTACAGGGCCTTTGAGATTACGGGGGACAGTATGTTGCCGCTTCATCCCGGAACATTGATCATAGGAAGTTATGTGGAAAGCGGGCTGGAAATCAAGAATGGCAAGACCTATGTGCTGATTACCCGAAGTGAAGGGGTGGTGTATAAAAGGGTCTTTAACTACATAGAGGAAAGGGGCCGGCTTTTTTTGGTTTCGGATAACGAGCTTTACAAACCTTATGAGGTGCCTATAAGCGAGGTTCTCGAAATATGGGAAGCCAAGGCCTACATCAGTACCCGGTTTCCGGATCCAAAGGAGGACTCGGCACCGATCACCTTGGAAGAGATCGGTAAGATGATTCGTGATCTTAGGGCGGAGATTTTGAAAACAAAATAGACTGATTTAATCTATTGGAATTTTCACGAATGCCGGAACCTGTTTTCTTTAAAAAATAAGAAGGCCTTCCATGTAGTACGGAAAGCCTTCTGTCATTAAGCAGATTCACCTATCAATCCACCTCAAGTTCCCCGCTTTCTGCTTTTTCTTTAAGTTCTTCATTTGCCCAGATGGCAATTTCCACTCTCCGGTTTTTCGCCCTGCCTTCCTCTGTATCGTTTTCAGCGACCGGATTGTCAAAACCGAAGCCCCTGGTAGCAATCCTTTCTCCGAGCACTCCCTGCATTTTAAGGTAGTTGGCAACGGAATTTGCCCTTCTCTCCGAAAGGCCTTGATTATAAGAGGCACTTCCCCGGTTATCCGTGTGTCCCTCCACCATGACATTGGTCTCGGGGTACTCGTTGAGTATTCTTGCGAGCTCCATCACACTTTCCTGGGATGCTGGAGTAAGTTCGTAGGAATCAAATCCAAAAAGAATTCCGGACTCGAAAGTTATTTTGATACCCTCGCCGACTCTTTCCACTTCCGCGTTTTCTATCTCTTCTAGTTCTTTTGCCTGCTTGTCCATGTACCGGCCAATGGCTGCTCCGGCTGCTCCTCCTACAGCGGCACCGATAATGGCGCCTCCGGCGGTATTTCCCTTTTTACTGCCTATCAAACCTCCAATGGCTCCCCCTGAACCCGCCCCAATGGCGGCTCCTTTTCCTGTATTGGACCAATTGGCGCAGCCCATTAGCAAGCCGGAAACAATCAACAGGGGTAAAATTAATCTGCTTGTTTTCATAAAAATAATAGTTGGTTTAGCTTTTCAAACTCTTCCAGGATTTTGGCTTTTGCATCAAAAGCTTCGTCAAGGTTAAATATACCATATCCAAATTCATGCCAATATCCATCTCCGCAATCAATATAGGTCCCTGGCTTTGTGGGTTCGGATGTGCTGGCTATTCCGTAATCGTAATCGGGAAGATAAATAAGGGAAGCCAGTGCCCTGCCCTTTTCCCATTCCAGGATCCCTTCTTTTTCATTCACCGTCAGTGTTATCTTGCGGACGGAAAACCGGAAAAGCAACCCGATTGTTGTGGTTTTCTCCTCTTCTATCCTCTTGAACCTGATGGACAGCGGACTTTCCTTCTCGCTGATTTCATATATGGCTTGAATGAAGTCCTGACACAACAGGTACCAGTCCTCTTGGTTGAGCGGAATGTCCCGGGTGATTTTTCCATGGATGTCCTTGGCAAATAGTTTCAATCCTCCGTTTTCTCCAAGGGATTTTTGGTTGGACCATTTTGATTCGGAATAGAGCTTTTTAAAAGGCGCAATCCAGATATTAGGAATTTCACCTTTGTAGCTATAGTCATCCGAAAGGGTAAAGCCCTCACTCGTAATGTCTTCTTCAGGCATCCCCTCCCTTTCTGTATAGTGAATGTTGAACTGGGTGTTGATAAAGTTTTTGTCAAATGAGAGACGAAGCTTAAAAGTATGACTGAATGGGGCAGGCACAAGACCGGTTATGTAATCGATTTCAAGCCTGGTGATGTCGTCAGATTTTAAATGCATGCGCGTTTGAGGTTTAAACCAAAGACTAAATAAATTTCAATAAGCTAAATTAGCATATAATCGATAAATTATGGCTTGTTCCCTCATACTGTCGTTTTAAAGAGCGAGGGCAACACGTCATAGCAATGACTTAAACGGCCGAAGGAAAGGAAAAATTATTTGGAGAATGGGGATTGATTGAGACCTTCCATCAAACGTATCATGAAATACCTATAAATTTGTGGTTGGAAAGATGAAACCGGGCATGATGGTAATGTCACACAGCGGGATTATAAAACATGCAAGGTTCTCCCGAATCCAATTCGGAAGCAAAAAAAAATTATAAACATAAATATGGATTACCTTGATATGGATGCTGATTTTCCTTATGCACAAAACGAAAGGGTGGCGGAGGCGCTCTATCAAAACGGCTGGGTAGTCATAGACAATTATGTTCCTGCGAAATTTCGGGAAGCGCTTTTAAAGGAGCAGCAGGAACTGCTTGATAAGGGCCAGTTCAGACACGCAGGCATAGGTAAAGGGGAATCATTTGCCATCAAACCGGAAATAAGAAGCGATAAGGTCTTATGGATGGACAAAGAACAGCTTACGCCACTTCAGGAGGTTTATTGGAAGATGATGGATGATCTAAAAAGAAAAATCAACCAACGGTGTTTTTTGGGATTGAGATCTTTTGAATCGCATTTTGCCATGTATCCTCCCGGCTCCTTCTATCTGAGGCATCTGGACCAGTTTCAATCTGTCAAGTACCGCATCGTGACGGTTATTCTTTACTTAAACGAACATTGGGAAGAGGCCGCTGGGGGTGCGCTCCGCATGTATTTTAATGGGGAGGATGGCATAGAAACCTTCCGCGATTTTTATCCCTTTGGGAGCAGGCTGGTCGTGTTTCTCAGTGCGGAGATGGCCCATGAGGTCTTGCCTACCCACAAGGAGCGCATCAGTATTACAGGCTGGTTTAGGGATGATGAGTATTGAGCTGGAAGAGGGAGAGGGTTAAGGGTTTTTAAATATCCCCTTCTTGTTTTTTTCTTATTTCTTTTTGGCGGGTGGGCATGATATCAATGGTCGCAAACAGCTCGTGCCAATCGGGAGTTTCTCCTTCTTTCCTCAATTTGAGTCCCCCGTCTTTACCCAACAACACCCAGCAATGGGATTTGGCACCCAAGGAATACACCTTCCGGATCTCTTCCGCGTATTCTTCATTAAAAACCGATCCTGAATTAGTGGTAATGGTATCCGCTATGACAAAATAGACCAAATCCCGTTCTTTCATTTCATACTCAATGCTGTCGTTGACATCAAGCACAAAGGGGGTGTCATCGGTAGGGGAAACAAAACATAACAATACCCTTTTTTTCCACTGTAAGTCATCCAAAGTGATAAAAGTATTTGAAAAGAATAATGCCGATATAATCAGGTAAGTAAATATGGATTTCATAAGTAGGTTGTTGGTGAAGCGTAATAAGATTAACGGAAACTGTAAAAATAGGTTGTGAAAATCAGGGCGATACGATAAACCTGAGCCCGATTGACGTTACGCTTTGTTATAACTTTAGTTCGACTCTCATTAATCGAAAATTATAAGCAACCGTAAAATTCACTCTTCAGCACAGCATTGGAATGGCAAATAATTATCCGGGCTGGGCATCTCTTCCAGCCCGGGTACGGGTTAACTGATGGGGGACCCAGGTTCCGTGGGGCTGTTGGGCTGAAGCAGCCTGTACTTCCCGTTTCGGTCTTCAGCCATCAGTATCATTCCTTCGGAATCTATACCCGCCATTTTTTTAGGGGAGAGGTTGATCAGCATGGTTACCTGTTTGCCTACCAATTCATCAGGGGCAAACTGTTCCGCTACCCCGCTCAGGACAATTCTTTTCCCAAGTCCGGTATCCACCGTCAACTGGAGCAGTTTTTTTGATTTTTTCACTTTTTCAGCGGAAAGGATGGTCACGACGCGCAGGTCAAGTTTGGAGAAATCCTCAAACTGAACCAGTTCCTTCACAGGAACCGCAGGCGTGTTGGCGGCTTCATTCAGTTTTTTGGTAGCCAACAGCTTTTCAACCTGAGCGTCTACAGTTTTGTCTTCTATTTTGTCAAACAAGAGGCCTGCTTTGTCAATGGGTGTCCCCGGTCGGAGTATTTCCCCATTGCCCGCCATAGTCCACTGCAATGCATCAAGCTTCAGGACGTCCTTAAGTTTTCCTGCCGTAAATGGAAGGAAAGGCTCTGACAGTATGCAGAGATTTGCGGTAATATTGAGGGCAATATTCAGGACAGTGGCCGTGCGTTGTCTGTCTTCTTTGATGGTTTTCCAGGGCTCTGTATCAGCCAGGTATTTGTTTCCCATCCTCGCAAAATCCATCATGAAGCCAAGCGCCTCACGGAACCTGAATTTTTCAAGCGATCCGGCTATCTTATTCGGGAAATCTTTAAGTAGCGCAATTACTTCCCGGTCTATTTCCTCCAATTGGTATCTTTCCGGAACCGTTCCGTCAAAATATTTATGGGTAAGGACTACCGCCCTGTTAACAAAATTCCCAAAAATGGCCACCAATTCATTGTTGTTTCTGGCCTGAAAATCCTTCCACGTGAAATCGTTGTCCTTGGTTTCCGGGGCATTTGCAGTGAGTACATACCTGAGCACGTCCTGTTTGCCGGGAAATTCCTCTAAGTACTCGTGCAGCCATACCGCCCAGTTCCTGGAAGTGGATATTTTTTCTCCTTCCAGGTTCAGGAATTCATTGGCAGGTACGTTGTCCGGCAGAATGAACTCGCCGTGGGTTTTAAGGATGGCTGGAAAAGTAATGCAATGGAATACAATGTTGTCCTTGCCGATAAAATGGACCAGTTTCGTTTTCTTATCCTTCCAATAAGGTTCCCAGTCAATGCCCTTTCTTTCTGCCCATTCTTTAGTCGAGGATATGTACCCGATAGGGGCGTCGAACCAGACATAAAGTACTTTCCCTTCTGCTTCCTTCAACGGTACGGGGATTCCCCATTCCATGTCACGGGTCATGGATCTGGGTTGCAGGCCTTCGCCGGCTTCCAGCCAGCTTCGGCATTGGCCCAGTACGTTGTTTTTCCAGTCTTCTTTGTGTTCTTCAAGGATCCAATGCTTTAAGAAATCCGTATATCTGCCGAGGTCAAGAAACCAATGTTTTGTGTTTTTTAAAACCGGAGTGTTGCCGCTTAATTTTGATTTGGGATTGATAAGGTCAGTGGGGCTGAGGGAAGTTCCGCATTTTTCACACTGATCCCCATAGGCGTTTTCATATCCGCACTTCGGACAGGTGCCTTCAATATAGCGGTCTGCCAGAAACTGCTGAGCTTCTTCGTCATAATACTGTTCTGTGGTCTGCTCAATGAATTCTCCCTTGCGATACAGGTCCATGAATAGCTCAGAAGCGGTTTCATGGTGGATGGGAGCGGAGGTTCTCGAGTAATGATCAAAACTGATACCGAATTCCTTAAAGCTTTCTGCCATCGAGTGGTGGTAGTGGTCGACAATCTCCTGAGGCGTAACGCCTTCTTTTCTGGCTTTTATGGTGATGGCCACTCCATGCTCATCGGAGCCGCAAACATATGCCACATCCCTTTGCTGGGAGCGCAGGTACCTGACGTAAATGTCCGACGGTATATAACATCCTGCCAGATGGCCTATATGTAAAGGGCCGTTCGCATAGGGAAGGGCTGAAGTAACGGTGTATCTTTTGAAAGCTTTTTTATCCATAGGGCACAAAGATAGGCAAAAATGGTTTTTTTGGAATAAGTTCTCCAGCGAATCAATAATTGCCAAAAGGAATAATTAACCCTAGCCAGGGAAAAGCAATGAAACTGTCCATTTCGTCCCAAATAGGGGCGATGAGCCCAAAATCCAAGCCAAGCTTATTGATAATTCTCCTGCCTCCTATAGACAAAAAACCTCCGCCTCCTTCACCTGTGCTGACATAATAGTTTTCGGTGAGGATATAGCCCCTGGCTCCCGTCCTGATCATGCCTCCGATATTGATGGTGGGCCTATTGGTTAATTCTCCTCCTGCAAACCCCCATCCCAAGCCAATGGTCAGGTTGCGGTCCCTGGAGCCAAAGGTACTCATGCCGTACAAGATGCCGAAACTGCTGTTTTCCAAACCTACCACCGTGCCCAATAAAGCCCCTGTTCCTAGGTTGAGCTGATCTTTTATTACAGGGATCGAAATTTTGGGAGTAATCCATACAGGTGTAGAGGTGCCGGCAAAAAGAAACAAGGGTACCATGCCTGCTCCCAGGGAAAAGTTGTCAGTGACGCCGGTGGAAACCTGGTTGAAAAAAATCCATACGTTTTGGTAATACCATTCGCCTTTTTTCAGTCCATAACCATTTGGACTCCAGAAGTACCGGGTAGCCTGCGGATTTTCAAACCAAAGCCCTCCTCTTACAAACCTGTCCCGATCGATTTCCCTTCTTTTGGAAATATCGCTTTTGAAAATAGTAATGCTCCCCAAGTTTTCTGTGCGTAAGACCAATTTGACATCATCTTCACTTACAAGCGTGCCTATATAAGTATTCCCGTCAGCAGTCTGAATATGAAGCAGTCTTTCAGTATCCTGGGCCAATGTTTCATTGACGGACGTTATTGCCATTATCAAAAGAGCGATCCAAGTCCAATGCTGAAAAAAGAGAGATGTGACGGTGTTCATATCGCATGATCGATGTAATGTTAATCAGTTCTCAAAAACGCAAATAGAGTAAAAGGAAAGCTTTTCGATGTCGGATTTTTATAAGGAATATAAGTGAAAAATTGTTGATTCCCTATCTCTTTCAGAAATAAATTTTAGCATTTCCCGGTTTTTTTATCAGAAAACTTAAAAACAATCGGAAAGGTATTGCTTTAACAATTGGAATCTCATCTTTCGGTTACGTGGAAGTTTTTTAAGATATTTTTTTGTCTGAAAATTTGGCGGATTTAGCTAAGATTTTCTTATATTTCAGGGATAATTGTTTCTTATAAATGAAAACTATAAGAAATCAGCGGTGTGCCAAATAATAATTTTGGTGTATAATACATCCTGAACCAGTCGATTAACAAAACCTAAAAAACCTAACTGCTCATGTCATGAAAAAAAACTACTCACACTCGTATCGCTCCTACTCCTAACGGTACCACTTTTATTTATACCGACAATTTGAACATCCGGCAGGTCTTGTTCAGATGCTAAATGTCTAATTGGGGAGATTCAACTTCTTTAATTTCAACGAGATTGTTCTGTATGAAGGTAACGAGTCTGCCTTGTTTACAGAATTATATTTGTATATGACATTATACAAAAAAGATATCAATTTTCAATTAAATCCAATTTCAATTAAATCCATGTTTATGTTTAAAATTTACAGAATGTCATGCGCAGTACTCCTGCTATTGGTGCTTTCCAATGCAGCCGTGCTGGCGCAAAGGAGTGTCACAGGGACCGTCAATGACGAGTTCGGTGACGGTTTACCGGGTGTAACCGTTCTGGTTAAAGGCACCACCACAGGTACGGCTACCGATTTGGACGGTAAATTCAATTTAGATGTGCCCGGCAATGAAAGCGTTTTGGTGTTTTCGTTCGTGGGATACAGGACCATCGAGCAAGTGGTAGGTAACCGGAGTGAGATCCTCGTTGCGATGAGCCCGGATGAACAAACCCTTACCGAGTTGGTGGTCACGGGGTACACGATCGATGATCGAAGGGAAACCACAGGAGCCATTTCCATTGTAGACCCCAAAGATCTTACGGTTATTCCCACCGGTAACGTGGAGCAGACGCTTCAGGGTAGGATTGCCGGTGTGAACGTGGTAACCAACGGACAGCCGGGTACTACCTCTCAGGTACGGATCAGGGGTTTTGGAGCTTTTGGCGGTAACGAACCACTTTATATTGTGGACGGATTGCCTGTGGGTTCGACCGATTTTCTTAACCCTGATGATATCGAATCCACCACGGTGCTGAAAGATGCTGCGGCCGCGTCTATTTATGGTGCCAGAGCGGCAAATGGCGTGATCATCTATACCACGAAGAGGGGCAGAAAAGGGGCACAAAAGCTTAGGGTGGATTACAATGGCATGTATGGTTTCACCGATGCCGGCCCAGGTCTTCAAATGATGAATCCTCAGGATTTTGCGGACTACACCTGGTTGGCAGAAAGAAATACAGCCATGCTCGAAGGACGGGATCCAGCTTATGACCATCCACAGTTTGGTTCTGGACCTCAACCCGTACTGCCTTACTATATCAATGTAGGAGGTGCATCCGGAGTGCCAGGTCCTTTGTCTGCTGAGCAGATTGAAGAGCAGCGTCAGTTGTATAACATTGACCCCAGAAAAGGTGCGGTTCACCAATTGGTGAGAGCAAACCATGAGGGAACGGATTGGTATGGGGCAATTACGAGAAGGGCGCCTATCCACAGACATTCATTGGGATTCTATGGCGGCGGAGAAGGAAGCAGGTTCTACATTGGCTTAGGAATTCAGGATCAGGCTGGTATAATGATTGGGAATGACTTTAAGAGGTATTCTCTTCGTGCCAATACTGAGTTTGACGTGACTCCTAAATTGCGGATAGGCCAAAACTTCCAGGGAACCTATAGGCAAGTCCTGGGATTGTCAGGTGGAGCGGGTGGACAAGGTGTGGCAGCAGGTGAAAATGATATCAACCTCGCTTACCGTATGCCTACCATTATCCCGATTTATGATGAGTTTGGTGGATATGCGGGTACTGCTGCCAGGGGATTCAATAATCCAAGAAACCCTGTTGCCAACAGAGAAGGCTTGTTGAACAATTGCAGCTTTAATGCAGAGGGTTTCGGCAACGTGTATTTGGAGTATGATCTCATTGAAGACCTTACCTTTAGATCATCTATTGGAGGCAGGTACAACAATTACTACTACTGGAACTATACGAGGTTACAGTATGAAAACTCCGAAAACAACTCCGCATTTGGTTACGGAGAAGGATCCGGATTTACATTTGGATGGACATTCACCAATACCATGACTTACAAGAAAACATTTGGATTGCACAATCTGGACCTAATAGTAGGACAGGAAGCCTTGAACACAGGAAAAGGCAGGTTCAATACCATGGTAGGGCAAAACCCGTTTTCTGAGGACATCAATTTTGTAAACATGTCCAATGTGCCGGTGAATACCCGGATTGTAAACAGTGGACTTTTCAATGGGGTGAACTTCCTCTCATACTTTGGTAGGGCCAACTACATTTTCAATGACAAATATATTGTCAGTGCCGTACTAAGAAGGGATGGTTCCTCTAGGTTCGGGGCAAATACCCGTTTTGGTGTATTTCCAGCCTTCTCCGCAGCATGGAGGATTTCCGCGGAACCATTTATGGCGGGAGCTACCTGGATGGACGATGTGAAAATCCGCGGTGGCTGGGGCCAGATGGGTAACTCCAACAACGTGGATCCCGACAACCAGTTCAGTTTATTTGCTGGAGATATCGGAGCTTCTTCCTACGATATCACGGGTACCAGCAGTTCTGCGCAAATAGGATTCAGGAGGTCCAGGTTAGGGAACCCCAATGCTCAGTGGGAAACCGCCGTAACCAAAAATGTTGGTTTTGACGGTACTTTCTTGAGTGGAAAACTGGATGTGATTGTAGATTGGTGGCAAAAAGATACCAGAGAATTGTTATTTAGGGTGCCAGTGCCTTTGACTGCCGGTTTCAATGCTACCCCCCCATTGGTTAATATAGGCGAAATGCTGAACAGAGGTTTGGATTTTCAAGTAATGACCCGTGGACGTTTGACAGGTGATTTAACCTATGAATGGACCGTTAATGGGGGATTCCTTAGGAATGAAATTGCTTCTTTGGCCGGTGATCTGGAATTTATCACTGATGTGAACCCCGGTTTTAGGGGGATATTCCCGATCCGTAACCAAGTAGGGAGACCGCTTTCTGCATTCTTCGGCTATCAGGTAGAAGGATTGTTCAGAGATGCTGAAGATGTGGCCAGCCATCCGAACCAGCAGGGTGCTGCTCCGGGAAGATTTAAATTCCGGGATTTAAATGGCGATGGTATCATCGATGCAGAAGACAGGACCTATCTGGGAAGTCCAGTGCCTAAGTTTACAGGTGGCACCAATTTCACCATCGGTTACAAAAACTTTGACCTCGCTGCTTATTTCTATACTTCTCTTGGCAATAAGATATGGAATCAATCCAAATGGTTTACGGATTTCTTCCAGACATTCGAGGGAGCGGGAATTTCCGAGAGGCTGAAAGATGCCTGGACTCCGGATAACTTGGATGCTACTATTCCTATAGTAGAAAAAACAGCCAATTTCAGTACAAGCAACAATGGATCTTCTTTTTATGTGGAAGATGGCTCCTATCTGAGATTACAAAACCTTACTATTGGTTATACCATGCCGACCAGCTTATTGGAAAGGTGGAGGATGGAAAGGTTAAGGGTGTTTGCTTCTGCCAACAACTTGTTTACCATTACCGGTTATTCAGGTTTGGATCCAATGGTGGGTGGTAATGCTGATTTGACATTCGGAATAGATGTTGGAAACATCCCACTTACAAGGGGATACACATTTGGTATCAACCTCAGTTTCTGATAAGCCAGTTTTCCATTGTATAATTAATTAGTGATTAACGATATGAAAAATATAAAATTAAAGATAACCCTGGCACTGACATCCTGTATGATGTTCTTTGCCATAAGCTGTGACGATTTTCTGGATGTGCCGCCAACGGGACAGATCGGAGAGCCGCAGTTAAGAACCCTGGATGGGTTGAATGCGGCCTTAATAGCCGCTTATTCCCAGGTGAACGGGCGGGCCCAAAGAATGGCTTCCCCGTCCAACTGGGTGTGGGGAAGTATCAGAGGCGGGGATGCCAACAAGGGTACGGACCCCGGTGATTTCCAGTCCATCAATCCCATTCAAAGGTTTGAGAATGATGCTACCATTGATATCATCAGGGAAAACTGGGCTGGTTTGTATGAAGGGGTTTCCCGTGCCAATATGGTGTTGAGGTTGCTCAATGACCGTGATCCTGAAGTTACCGATGCACAGGCAGCGCATTTAGCCGCACAGGCCAGGTTCTTGAGAGGACATTTTTATTTTCAGTTGGCCAGGAATTTCAACAGGGTTCCCTATGTGGATGAAACGGTGGATTATCAGGCGGGGCTGGAAGAAGTTTCGAACAACCAGGACATGTGGCCACTGATAGAAGCCGACTTTCAGTTTGCAGTGGACAACCTTCCTCCCACGCAGGAGCAGGTAGGCAGGGTCAATTCATGGGCGGCAAAATCATATCTGGCTAAGGTTTATATGTATCAGAACAAGTTCCAACAGGCAAAGCAACTTTTTGATGACGTGATTGCCAATGGGGTGACCAGCAATAATCTACGCTACGATCTGGTGGAGTACTATGATGATATGTTCCGTGGCGCCAATAACAACCACAAGGAAAGCATCTGGGCCTATCAATCAGCTGCGGGTACCGGAAGTGTCAATAACGCCAATCCTGAATTTGACTTGAATTTCCCTTATAACACGGGTCCCGATGGACCGGGTAACTGTTGTGGTTTTTTCCAGCCCAGCTTTACTTTCGTCAACTCGTTTAGAACGGATGCCAACGGATTGCCTCTTCTGGATAATTCCTATAATGCCCCTCAGAACAGGGTAAGGAACGATTTCGGGATTGAAAGTGAAGCGCCGTTCACTCCTGACGATGGCCCGCTTGATCCCCGGTTGGATCACACCACGGGACGAAGAGGAATCCCTTACCTGGATTGGATGGACCATCCTGGTAATGCCTGGATAAGAAACAGAGCTAATGGTGGACCTTATGCACCTAAAAAATATGTATACACCAGAGAAGAGCAGGGAGTGTTTCAGGACAACAGTTCCTGGACGCCAGGATATACGGCCATCAATTTTATGATCATCCGTTTTGCCGATGTCTTGTTGATGGCGGCTGAGGCTGAGGTGGAAGTCGGAAGCTTGGAACAAGCGAGGACCTATGTGAACAGGGTAAGACAGCGGGCCATTAATTCCCCTTTGTTGAGAGCCAATGGCGCGCCCGCTGCCAATTACAATATCGGCCTTTACAACAATCCATGGACAGACCAGGATTTTGCCAGAAGAGCCGTACGTTTTGAGAGGAAACTGGAGCTGGGAATGGAAGGCCACCGGTTTTATGACCTGGTCCGATGGGGCACTGATGTGGATGAGATCAACGCTTACCTTGCTTTTGATGGGGCCATATTACAGGCAGCTTTGGGGGGTACCAATTTCACACCAAAATACAGATTATTGCCTATCCCTCAGGATCAGATCGACTTGACAGGTTCTGATATATTGATACAAAATCCTGATTTTTAGAAAAACATGTTTTGAATTAAAATGGGAAAAGAGATGGTTTTGCCATCTCTTTTCTTTTCCATATGTTTACTTTAGCCACTGAAAACAGAAAGAAAAAAGATGGATGTATGAAAAAGATGGAATGCAAATATTGGATGTTTTTTTCAGTGATTCTGATGATAGGATGTAAGCCATCTGCGCCTTCCGCCCTCTTCGAATCAATGGAACCGGAGGCGACAGGAATCGATTTTAACAATGCCATCACCGAAACGGATAGCTTTAATATCTTAACCGAAGAATACATCTTCAACGGGGGAGGGGTGGCAGTTGGGGATTTTAATCTGGATGGTAAACCGGACCTTTTCTTCACAGGCAACCAGGTAGCCAATAAACTTTATCTCAATTTGGGAGGCATGAAGTTTGAAGATGTTTCCCAACCGGCCGGCATTGAAGTAGCGGATAAATGGTGTACGGGTGTGGTGGTGGTCGACATCAATGATGATGGTCTGCCCGATATCTATGTCTGCGCGGCTATGAACACCCAAAATAGAAACAACTTGCTTTTTGTCCATCAGGGACTGAATGATAAAGGAATCCCCGTTTTTGAAGAGCAGGCCGCGGCTTTTGGCCTGGCTGAAGCCGGAAACAGCATGGCGGCGACATTTTTCGACTATGACCGGGACGGATTATTGGACCTATATGTATTGAACAATGAACAAAGCAACATTCTGCCGGGAAATTACCGGGAGAAAATAACGGATGGCTCCGCCATTAACAATGACCAGCTTTACAGAAACAACGGTGACGGCACGTTTACCAACGTGACCCAGGAAGCGGGGATCAATATTGAAGGCTTTGGACTGGGAGTGGCCATTGCTGACTTCAACCTGGATGGATGGCCGGATATTTATATATGCAACGATTACCTCACTAACGACCTTCTTTATATCAACAACGGTGACGGCACTTTTTCAAATCAAATAAAGGATTTGATCAGACACCAAAGCATGTTTTCCATGGGGGTAGACGTCGCGGATTTCAACAACGACGGCTTGACAGATATCATCACACTGGATATGCTGGGTGAAACAAATTACCGGAAAAAAACCACCATAGGAGGGGAGACCTACGCAAGGTATATCAACAATGACCGTTGGGGATATGAATACCAACATGTCAGGAACATGCTGCAACTCAACAATGGATCCGGCGTTCCTTTCAGTGAGATGGGAATGATGGCCGGGGTATATCAGACAGACTGGAGCTGGTCCCCTCTGTTCATGGACGTAGATAACGACGGGTTTAAAGATCTCATTGTGACCAATGGATTTCCACGTGACATTACCGATAAGGACTTTGCAGATTACCGGGCCGATGTGGGGAATGTGGCTACCATAAAGCAGTTATTGGACTCCATTCCTATTGTAAAAATCCCCAATTATGCCTTCAAAAACAACGGTGATTTGAGTTTTACGGATTCCGGAGAGGAATGGGGTCTGAACCTGCCTTCTTTTTCCAATGGAGCCGTATATGTGGATTTGGATGGGGATGGTGATTTGGATTATGTCGTGAACAATATCAATGACAGGGCTTTTGTGTTTAGAAACAGGCTTAATGATAATGAGCAACAATCTAATTTTTTGAGAATAAAGCTCAATGGTCCACAGCACAACAAAGCCGGTATTGGCACCAAATTAGTGCTGGAGGATCATGATGGCTGGATCCAGTACCTTGAGCAATATGTGGCCCGTGGCTACATGTCATCCGTGGAGGAGATTGCTCACTTCGGATTGGGTAGAGCGGAAAAGTTAAATGTACTCAAAATCCTCTGGCCAGATGGTAAATATCAGGAGATAGCCAGTCCCCCCATCAACACTGTGTTGGAAATCGATTATTCGGATGCAAAGGAGACTGTGGAAGGCAGGGAGTTTCTTTTTTCCGGAATAGCACCCAGGAACCTACTACAGGAAGTTTCTGAGATGATGGGATTGGTTTATACCCATCAGGAAGATAACAAGATTGACTTTAATCTGCAGAGAACCATTCCCCATAAACTGACCCAATTTGGACCCGGTTTGGCGGTTGGAGATATCAACGGGGATGGCTTGGATGATTTGATGATAGGGGGTGCCGCCGGATATGCCCCCCAGGTATTTTTACAGCAGCAGGACGGGAGCTTCAGCGACCACCTGGCTTTCAAGCCTGAAGAGATACTGCCTTATGAAGACATGGGGCTGCTGTTTCTGGACATAGATAATGATGGAGACCTGGATCTATATGCGGTCAGCGGTAGCAATGAGTTCAAAGCCGGCTCGCCGGAATACAAAGACCGGATATACATCAATGATGGAAAAGGCAACTTTTCTTTTGCACCGGATGCAATCCCTGAGATAGCCTCAAGTGGGACAACGGTCCGGGCAGCGGATATAGATGGCGATGGCCTTTTGGATTTGTTTGTCGGGGGTAGGACTCCCGTTGGCCAATATCCTTATCCGGATAAAAGCTATCTGCTAAAAAATGACGGCGGTGTTTTCAGGGATGTGACAGATGAATGGGCGCCGGGATTAAGAAATATTGGCATGGTGACCGACGCCATTTGGACGGATTTCGACGGGGACGGAAAAGTAGATCTCATCGTCGTAGGTGACTATATGCCCATCACCCCATTCAAAAACACGGGCGGTCGATTAGAAAAGTCCAGCGAAACAGGTATAGAAAATCATACGGGCTGGTGGAACAGTATTGTAGCGGGGGATTTTGATGGGGATGGGGATATAGACTATATCGTGGGCAATATGGGCCATAATAATTTATGGAAGCCCTCTCCGGAACGCCCTGTCACGGTTATTGCCAAAGATTTTGACAACAACGGATCCGTTGATCCGGTGACCTTTGCCCATTTTAAAAATGATATAGGCAGCTATGAAGCCTTTCCAGTACATTTTTGGAATGAACTGTATGGACAGAGTACACTGTTTAGGAGAAAATTTGACCGGTATAAATCTTATGCCAGATCAACAATGGCCACATTGCTTACGGAGGAGGAACGGAATGGAGCACTGATGCTGGAAGGTAATTATCCCTCGTCCTCGTATCTGGAAAACCTGGGGAACGGTAAATTCAAGCTACACCCCCTTCCTTCAGAGGTACAAATGGCCCCTGTTAATGGTATGGTTGTGGATGATATAAACGGTGATGGTCATCTGGATGTCCTGTTGGTAGGAAACGATTATGGCAATGAAATTTTTGTTGGGAGACTGGATGCCTTAACGGGTGGGGTGCTGCTGGGTGACGGAAAAGGCGGTTTTTTACCAATGGGTTCGGCGGAAAGCGGCTTCCTGGTTCCCGGAGATGCAAAAGCGTTGGTATGCCTGCATCATGAGACAAAAGGAGTGGTGTATATAGCCAGCCAAAACCGTGGTCCTCTGCGCACGTTTGCCTTGGCTCATCCGGGAGAAAACCCAGGGCATTACCGGGTGCCGCCTCAGGTGAGCAAAGTAGTGTTTGAACTTGAAACCGGGAAAACACGGTCTGCCGAAGTGTATTACGGAAGCGGATTTCTCTCCCAATCCAGCAGAATGGTCAGAAGGCCAAATGGAGTAAAGTCAACTAGGCTTTATGATTTTCAGGGAAATGAAGTGGGTTTATAAATTAGTAAGCTCGGAGTAAGAATGTCTAAAAAAGCCGTTTAGCGTCACCTCGAGGCTCAACCAGCTGAATAACAGTGTATTACACAACACGTCATCGGTAGGAGGTTACCACGGCGAAACCGGTAAAGCAGGCTCTTCCTGGAGATGATCGTCAAGGGATAGGTTAGGGATGTCTATGGCATAAGGGCAGGGACCTGCTTTCTATTATCCTTTTACTCTTCTGTTCTTTTTGTCCCCGATATGCTGCGCTGGTCGGGGCAGGCTTTGACACAAAAAGAGAACCCAAAAAGTCAAGGCAAAAATAAGCTTCTCCCCGCAGAGCCCACCCACCCTCGCTCCCGACAGCTGTACCACCTCCGTTAACTTAAGGACTAACCTGCTGACAAACAGGTTTTTGAGGACGGCGTAATTCCTCCTTGGAGGAATTGCGTAGTTTTTTCCCCATATTTGTTTAGTTATTTATTTGTAAATAAAAGG